>JAFQKF010000049.1 GCA_017397105.1 Clostridia bacterium
GGGGGTTATGAACATCAACTCTTTCAGTTCGCAATTTTGAAAATGTTGCGAGATATTCTGTGTATCCTTTGAAAAATAAGAAAAGAAACTATCCGTAATATGCGCCGTTGTTTCCTTTAACAGATCGGATGTATTTTCATAGTGCAGATAAAAGGTTGAGCGATTGACTCCTGCTGCTTCGCAAATCTCCTTGATGGTGATATATTCAAAGTCCTTCTTTTCAAGAAGGGATATAAGGGCTTCATCCATTCTGACGGCCGTATTAAAATACTTGCTTTCATTTTTGTTCATCAAAAAGCCCTCCTTATTGGATTATTTTCCTTCGCTGATCTCTCTTGCAAGCTCAACGATTTCATAAGCGTATTTCTCTTTGCCTTTTTCCAGCAATTTCTTATAAATCGGATAATTAACACAGCATCCGATTATACCGATAATACCAATAATGATACCTAAAATCATACCGGTAACACCGCTGCCGATAACCTGCATTGCAAGACTCATTCCCGTGCCAAGGACAAGTGCGGAAAGGACACCGAAGGTATAGGTAAATATATTTGCCGGATTTTTTGCTTTAGCATCGAGTTTACGAAGCGCAACGATTTTGGAGTTGTCTTTAGGTGCGTATTCCTTTGCAATGGATTCTGCGTAAATTTTGTCTGTGTTCATTTTATGAACCTCCTTTTTGATTTTACAACATAATTGTACATCGCAAAAAGAGGAAACTGAACAACACGATTCAAGAAATGTGTTGAGTTTAGGGCGATATAATTTTTCTCATAAGTCAATTATACCATAAAATCAATATTAATAAAATGAAAATTATATAATAAAATAAAGTTGAGTTGCAGTATTAGATTATTTATTGTATAATAAGTATATAGGGGGGAATTTTAATGAAAATACAGTTTATAGGAGCAACCCACGAAGTAACAGGAAGCTGCACTCTTTTAGAAGTAAATAACAGATTCTTTTTAGTTGATTGCGGAATGGAGCAGGGTAAGGATATTTTTCAAAATATCAGTCTGCCTATTGCCGCAAATCAAATTGATGCAGTCTTTTTAACACACGCGCATATTGACCATTCCGGTATGCTGCCGAAGTTATATAAGGACGGGTTTAAGGGGAAAATCTACGCAACTGATGTAACCTGTGATTTGTGTGATATTATGCTACGCGATTCCGCACACATTCAAGAATCGGAGGCAAAATGGCGTTCCCGAAAGGCAGAACGCGCAGGACTGGAGCCCTATGAGCCTGTGTATGATATGCGGGATGCCATTGGTGCTATTTCTTCATTTCGCAGATGTAATTACGGCGAAATAATATATCCTGCGGAGGGAATAGAGCTACGCTTTACCGATATAGGTCATCTGCTTGGCTCGGCCTGTATTGAGCTTTGGCTGACCGAAGGCAGCGTGCACAAAAAGATTGTTTTCAGCGGTGACGTTGGTAATACAAATCAGCGAATTATAAGAGATCCGCAACAGGTGGCTGAAACCGATTATCTTGTTATTGAATCAACCTACGGCAACCGTCTGCACAGCGCCGACCGTAGCAACGTAATACACGAACTTGCAGGATATATTCAAAAGGCGTTAGACCGTGGCGGCAATGTTGTTATCCCTTCCTTCGCCGTCGGCCGTACACAGGAAATGCTCTATGCTATTCGTGAAATTAAGCAAAACGGACTTGTAAAGGGTCATGAACACTTTCCCGTTTACGTAGACAGTCCTCTTGCCGCAGAGGCAACTGCAATCTTTATGCAATGCAATCCCGTTTGCTTTGATGAAGAAACCCTTGCCCTTGTTAATCAGGGCATTAACCCTATATGGTTTGATGATATCCGTATGTCTATGACATCAGATGAGTCAAAGCAAATAAACTTTAACAACGAGCCAAAGATTATTATTTCTGCAAGCGGAATGTGTGAAGCGGGTCGTATACGCCATCATCTGAAGCACAACCTATGGAAAGATAACAACATTATTCTTTTTGTCGGTTATCAGGCAGAGGGCTCTCTTGGAAGAAGACTGTTAGAGGGCGAAAAAACCGTAACCCTTTTCGGTGAAGAGATTACGGTTAACGCAGAAATAGGCTCGCTTCACGGAACAAGCGGTCACGCAGACCAGGCAGGACTTATTTCTTGGATTGAGGGGTATGAAACAAAACCCGAGCTTATATTTGTTAATCACGGCGATGAAGAGTCCTGTGAGGATTTCAAAGCCTTACTGGTTGAAAAAGGTTACCGTGCCGAAGCGCCCTTCAGCGGTACCGAGTACGATTTAGCCACGGGTAGAATGACCATTTACACCGAGGGTAAACC
>JAFQKF010000005.1 GCA_017397105.1 Clostridia bacterium
TCTTGGTTTCCCAAAATTACTGTTTGTTGAGTTTTCTACTCAAATTAATCTCAAGGGTTTCTTGATTATTTCGTTGTTTAATTTTCAAGGTGCGAGTGCGCTCTCTCTTGAGCGCTCGACTATATTATCAAATCTTTTCCCGTTTGTCAACACCTTTTTTTAATATTTTTTCATCTTTCGTCAACGCTGCCGTGTGTTTCGTGGTCTCTGTTATTGTTTATTATATTATTATTCGGTACAAGCGTATTTTGACAGTTGAATTTTCCGGCGGTTTACTTTAGAATGTATTTATAATAATACTTTAAATGATTGGCTGTGATTTGATGCTCAGATTCAAAAACGGTAAATTCAAGATAATGCAGATTGCCGACGTTCAGGATACGTGGATAACCTCGCAGGATACAATCAATTTTATCGGAACTGCAATTGATAAAGAAAAACCTGACCTTGTAATTTTCACAGGTGACCAGGTAAAAAGCTACGGTATCACCATGCTCATAGGAAACAAGAGCACGAATATCGAAAAGACAATACGCAATATTCTTGAGCCTGTAACAAGCCGCAACGTACCCTTTACTTTTACATACGGCAACCACGACGTACCCTACGGCGCAGCAAAATCCGATCAGACAAAAGTTTATGAGAGCTATCCGCAGTGCGTGAATTCCGAAAGCTTTTCATCTCTTAACTCAACGGACGGAATATGCCTGACAATACATTGCGAAAACGATGACAGCATCAAATTTGCAATAACGCTTATTGATTCGCAGGCAAAAACAAACGGAAAATACGACGGTGTAAGCGAAGAGCAGATTCAATGGACAGAGCGTACCCTCAGAGCACTCACCGAAGCTAACGGCGGCAGACTTGTGCCAACGCTTGTTTTTCAGCATATACCCGTATATGAAATGTATGAAATATTAAAGCGCGTTGACAAAGACACCCCCGGCGCAATTGAAGGCAACAGCTCCCACAGAGAAAAATATTACACCATAACCGACGAAATGGCTAAGCGCGGCGAATACATGAAAGAAAACATCGCCTGCCCCGATAAAACAACAAGGCAGTTTGAAAGCTGGGTGTCGCTCAAGAACGTTCTCGGTGCGTTTTTCGGACACGATCACATCAACTGTTTCATCGGCAACCTCAGAGGAATAGACCTTGGATACACTCCGGGCGCAGGCTTCAACGTATACGGACCGGGTTATGACAGAGCTGTAAGAATTTTCGAACTGGACGAAAGCAGTACGGGCTATCGCACGAGAATTGTTACTTACAGAGACGTACTTGGCGAAAAGGTTAAGAACAAGTTGAAGTTTTTCATTTATGAACATGCTCCGAGTTCAGTTGATGCTGCAAAGCCCCTTATCAAAAAGGCGGGAATTGCAATAGGCGCACTGGCTGTGGCAGGAATTGCCGTAGGTATTATTAAAAGTAAAATAAACTGATATAAAAAAATCAAAGCACGGTCGACCGACCGTGCTTTTTGTGTTAAATCAGATTTCATTACCCGCAAACTGACTGTTGTAAAGCTCGGCATAAAAGCCGCCTTTGCTCATGAGTTCATCGTGAGTTCCCGTTTCGACTATGCTGCCGTGATTCATCACAAGAATCATATCCGCTTTACTGATTGTTGAAAGCCTGTGGGCTATAACGAAATTCGTTCTGCCTTCCATAAGAGTCTGCATCGCCTGCTGAATCTGAATTTCCGTTCTTGTATCAACAGAGCTTGTTGCTTCATCAAGAATAAGAATTGCAGGGTCTGCAAGAAGCGAACGCGCAATGGTGATAAGCTGACGCTGACCCTGAGAAATGTTGGTTCCGTTTTCCTCAAGAACAGTATCGTAACCTTCTGCCAAAGTCTTTATAAAGCGGTGAACTTTTGCTGCCTTTGCCGCTTTCACTATCTCCTCTTCGGTTGCGTCAGCACGTCCGTACGCTATATTGTCACGGATAGTACCTTCAAACAGCCACGTATCCTGCAAAACCATGCCGAACACACTTCTGAGTTTTTCTCTTGTAACCTTCCTGATATCCGTACCGTCAATACTGATGCATCCCGAATCAACGTCATAAAAACGCATAAGGAGATTTACGATAGTTGTTTTGCCTGCGCCCGTAGGGCCTACAATTGCCACAAGCTGACCCTTTTCAACCCTGAGATTGAAATCCTCAATAAGCGGCGCTTCCTCTACGTATCTGAAGGAAACGTTGCTGAATTCCACCGCTGCAGGCTCAGCGGAGATTTCGCCGGAATCCACATCAGGAGTTTCTTCATCAGCATCAAGCAGAGCAAACACACGCTCCGCACTGGCGAGGGACGACTGAAGCCTGTTGGCGATATTGGCAAGGTCGATAAGAGGCTGAACGAAAAGCTTGGAATAGGTAATGAACGAGGTTATTCCGCCGATAGACATGGAGCCGCCCATCACGAACATACCGCCTGCAACGCAAATTACGATGTAACCGATATTGCTGATAAAGTTGATAAACGGCATAAGAATTCCCGAAATAAACTGGGCTTTTCTGCTCTCTTCATTAAGGCGGTCGTTAATCTTTGTGAATTCATCCACGGCTATCTGCTCATGATTAAACGCACGGACAATTCTGTGACCCGTGAACATTTCCTCAATATGGGCATTGATATCACCCGTGGTACTCCACTGTTTGCGGAAATAGCGCTTTGAATGCTTAAGAAGAATCAACGCTATAATTCCTGCAGGAGGAATAACCGCAAGCGAAAGCAGGGTAAGCTTCCAGCTGACCCACAGCATTACGGCAAAAATCCCGAAAAAGCTGATAACTGACGTGATAACCTGAATTATATTGTTTTGCAGAGTGTTGCTGATATTATCGACATCATTCATCATTCTGCTGAGAAGCTCACCCTTGCTCTGCGAATCCAGATAGCTGAAAGGCATCACAGAGATTTTTGCATTGATTTTTTCACGCAGACTGCAAACGACTTTCTGGGTTATGCCTGCCATTGTGTACTGCTGGATATAGGACATAATTGAGCTGACAAGATAAACGGCAAAAACAGCAAGCAGAGCTTTGCCGATTGACGCAAGGTCTATCTGACTGCCGGAAAGCTTGAGCTGAACCTGATCGCTTATGGCATCAACCACGTCTCCGAGAAGTAAGGGACCGAAGGTTGATGCAACCGTCGAAAAGACACCCGCAATAAGGACAAGCAGCATAAGCCATTTGAATGCGCCGAGTTCGGACAGCAATCTTTTTGCGGCAGATTTGAAATCCGACGGCTTTTCATCGGGTCTTTTACGGGTTTCGTTGCGCTTTGCATATCTGTTGCGCACTTTTGTCAGAGTTTTGGAATCTTTTTTTCTTCTGCTCATTTTGCCAAATCCTCCTTTGTAAGCTGGGATTCAACAATTTCGCAGTAAACCTCACACTCAGCCATAAGCTGAGAATGAGTTCCCATACCTGCAACCGAGCCTTCATCAAGAACAATAATACGGTCCGCATCCATAATCGTGCCGACACGCTGGGCAACAATTATCACGTTTGCATCCGCAAGATGCTCCCTAATATTCCTGCGCACCTTTGCATCGGTTGCAAAATCAAGAGCTGAAAAACTGTCATCAAAAACAAATATTTCGCTTTCGCTTACAATTGCTCTGGCAATGGAAAGCCTCTGCTTCTGACCGCCTGAAAAATTCATTCCGTTTTGCGAAACGGCGGCATCAAGACCGCCCTCTGTTTCTCTTACAAAATCCGCCGCACAGGCAATTTCAAGAGCCTTCCAGATTTCCTCATCCGTTGCATCGGGCTTACCGAACCGTATATTATCCGCAATGCTTCCGCTGAAAAGAGATGCCTTTTGCGGTACGAATCCGATTTTTGAATGCAGTTCTTTTGCGGTAACGTCACGCACGTCGGTACCGCTGACAAACACGGCGCCCTGCGTAACGTCGTAAAACCTCGGTATAAGATTGACGAGGGTTGATTTTCCTCCTCCGGTTGAACCGATTACGGCAGTAACCTCGCCGGGACGGGAAACAAAGCTGCCGTTGCTGATAACGTTTTCCTCTGCACCCGGATAGCCGAAAGACACGTTCTCAAACCTGAGTTCTCCGCTCCTTTCAGCGTCGAAACCCTTGGATTCTTCGGGCTCTTTTATCGCCGTTTCCATTTCAAGAACTTCATTTATTCTCTTGGCAGAAATTCCCGCTCTGGGCAAAAGTATAAACATAGCCGCCGCCATTGAAACAGAGAAAACAATCATAATAAGGTAAATCACAAAAGCCTGCAAATCGCCGACAAGGTCGGAAATCTCTTTGGCATGGGTTGCAGCATCAAGCACGGCTATCTGATTGCCGCCGTACCAGATTACAAGAATTATAAACGAAAATACAAGGAACACCGCAAGAGGAATCAGTCCCGCAAAAATACGGTTGATTTTTAAAGCAATGCTTGTCAGGTCAAGATTTGCCTGCCTGAAGCGTTCATCCTCATAGGCGGTTTTATTAAAAGCTCTGATAACCCTGATACCGGTAAGCTTTTCACGAAGCACACGGTTAAGGTTATCCGTTTTTTTCTGTTCAACAGAAAACAGGGGCATTACCTTTTTGGAAATAACAAGAGCGATTATCCCTACGACAGGAAAGATTGCCAATATACATAATGAAAGCTTGGGATTGAGTATAACCGACATTGCTATTCCGCCCAAAAGCATTATTGGTGCACTGATAATAATGCGTATGCCTGTTATAAGCAACTCCTGAATTCGTGTAATATCGTTGGTACATCTCGTTATCAGAGAAGGCGTACCTATCAAATCAATATCGCACTGAGAAAGAGTTTCCACCTTGGTGAAAACGGCATACCTCACCTGAGCACCGAAACCCATGGAGGCTTTTGAAGAAAAGTAGCTGCAGGCAACCGAAATAAGAACAGCCGCCGCCGATACCGCAAGCATGACCGCGCCGATGCTCTTCACCGTTTCAAGGTCACCCTTGGTAATTCCGTTATTAACGATAAGCGACATGAGCATGGGCAACACAAGAGTCATTGCGTTGCTGAGTAAAGTAAGAACTATCGCCCATATCACCGCCGCTTTATACGGCTTTAAGTATTTTAACAGTTTTTTCATCCTTCATTCTCCGTTAAAACAAAAGTATTGATGCTCTTGGCGGAAAGAACAGCCTGTCTTTTAAATTTTCCGCTGTAAGTCAGTTCACAGTTTTTTGATTCATCCGTTGTGTATCTTTCAAGCTCCGAATACACACCGCCGAAGTGAATCTTTCTTTCACCGTCATTGGGATTTACAACCACTATAACGGTTTCATCCCCGTTTTTGAAAGCAACACTCATTATGTCGCTTTTCTCAGCATAGGTATCCTCAAGCTGAACTCTGACGCTTCCCGGCTTTATAAAAGACGTAAAATGCTTGAAAGCGTAGTATCTGTTATAATATCTGAGAGTGGAATCCGCATTGAAATCCATAAGACCGTCACCGTTCACCGCAGTCCAGCTCTGCCACGAAACCGCATTGAATAACGTTAAGTCCTCAATTATAACTCTTGCCATGTTTATGCCGCTGTCAACGGTGTTGCTGTCAATAACCAGCGGCAATTCGCACCATTCCGTCATAGCAATTTTTTTGCCGGGGTATTTTTCATCAAGCCATGCACGGCTTTCAGCCTTGCCGTTTATATTATGGTCCATCCAATAGGAATGACCGTCCAGATACTCACAGTATTCATTAAGAATCCTGCTGTTAAAAAAAGCTTCGGTGTAGTAATAATAATTGGCATCCATCTGCCCGCATTCATAAGCGGCAAGTCTGTAAGGTGTTCCCCTCTCCTGCATAGTAAGTGCAAAAAGTTCAAGCACCTCCACCATACTTTCGGGAGAATAGTGGCAGCCTTCCTGACCGACCCAGCCGCCGCCCCAGCCCCACATGGGCTCGTTTACGGGCGATATGGCAACAACGGGGTAGCCCTGCTCAACAAACCAATCAGCAATTGTCAGCATATAATCAACGAAAGTCTGATAATTCTCCTTCGGAAGATTGTCAACTCCCGATTCAAGATTACCTGAAGCCTGACCGCTGACCGTCATTGAATAATGAGGTGAGTTTGCAAAGAGGATAACCTCCTGCGCTCCGTATTCCAAAGCAAAATCAAGCATTCTGCGCGCATTTGCATCACGGGTAAAATCGTATTCATATTCACCCGTTTCACTGTTAAAAACGTAAAAGCTTTCCGTTCTTCTTCTGACGTCGCCAATTCTGGTAGACGGATTATCAGCCTCTCCGCCGCCTACGTTGTAACGGAAAACGTCAAGCCCGAGGCCTGTTTCGTCATCAAAAAGTGCTCTCGCAATCTCCCTCGCAGTGGCTTCATCATCAACAGTCTGCGCCCACCACGCACTGCTTGTGCCGAAATTTTCAAAGGTCTGGTAGGTTACGGAGTCATCCACCCAGAGCCTCTGCGGAGTCTGAATAAAGGAAAACGTTCCCGACAGAGACTGGATGAAAGCCAATATAACAGTTAATGCTTTGCTTATAAACGTGAGCAAGACATACACCTCCATTTTACCGTAGTATTATACTATAAAAAACCAAAGAAGTAAAGCGCTTTATTACCAAAAAGAAAATACGCCCTGAAGGCTGTTTTTTCGACAGCTTTCGGGGCGTTAATTTATCATTTTTTAAATTCGGTTTTTTCAACGTAACGGGCTTTTATCTGCTGAAGAGCAAGGCAATGCGAAGAGCTGCAATGAGCCTTCTGAGCCTCTTCATCCCGCCAGCACTCCGCAAGCAGAAGAATATCGGGAGAATCCGCGGAAATAAAATAATCGTACTGCAGACAACCGTCCTCTTCCCTTGAAAGCTCTGCTACTTTAAGCTCGGCAAGTTTCTGCATAAACTCATCCCTTTTGCCGGGCAAAAGGTAATAATAAACATTAAAGTAATACATCACTCAGCCTCCGCAACGGAAGTGGCTGCAGTTGATGACGAAGACGTTGCGCTCTGAATAACAGCCTCATTGATAAGCCTGCCGTCTTCTTCATAATAAGGGGTTGCAAGCAAAACACCGTTATCGCCGTAACGGTACTCGCTGAAATAATCAAGCTTACCCTCGGCATCATAGAAATTTATCTTAAGAATATCGCCATTCTGATTGTAGAAATAAATCTTGGAGGATTTGAATTCCTTCTGTGCGCCGTAAACACGCTCGGAAACGCAATTGCCGTTTTCGTCATAGCTGTATTCACGGGCATCCTTGAGCACCTCGTCCGCAGTATAATTGCAAACAAGCACCAGCTGACCGTTTTCATCATAATAATAAGCGCTGCTTGAGCCGTCCTCAGCCTCGAAAACCTTCGCCTCCTCAGAGGGGCCGATAACCACGGAATCGGTGCTGACGGTGTCGTAATTCTCTGTCACAGGCTCTTCTTGCGTGTTTTTGTTGCAAGCGCATAAAGCAAGAGCCATTGCTGCGCAAAGAATCAATGCAATAAGCTTTTTCATAATCTCACTCCGGCACGTGCGTGCCGCCTTTCAAAATAAGTATTTGGAACAGCTTTCTATTTAGTTTAGCACAGGCAAGGTAAAAAATCAATTATCTTGAATAAATAATAATATTTTACTGTTACGGCACTGTTACACAACGGTAAACATTCCTGAAAAGCGCTTGAACACACTGCTGCGGATAAAGTATAATTCTCTGCGGAGGTGACACTTTGAAAGGAGAAAAATTGGCATCTTTTGTTGCAAAAAGATATGCGGCAATTCTTGTTTGCGCCGTTTTGATTTTTGCATTAAGCTTAAGTCTTATCAATCACACCTTTGTCAATTACGACCTGCTCTCATACCTTCCCGAGAATCTGAACTCGGTTGAGGGTGAAGCAATACTTGACGAGGTTTTTTCGGTTGCGGGCAGTGCTTTTCTGATTTCGGAAAACGCACAACCGAAGGACGTTATTAAAATCAAGGAACGTATATCGCAGATTCACGGCGTAAGCAGAGTTATATGGGTTGACGATATTTCAGATATCTCAATACCCGTATCCATGCTGCCCGATGAGGTTTGCGATATTTTTTATTCCTCCGATAAATCCTCAACGCTTCTGTTTATTCAGTTTTCCGGCAGTGCCGCATCCGTGCAAACGGCACAGGCAATAAAGGAAATTGAAAAAGCCGTCGGCAAAAACGGATTCCTCAGCGGAATGTCTGCAATGATGTCACAGACAAAAGACGAATTGCTCAAAGAAATGCCGCTCTATATCGCACTCAGCGGCGCACTCGCTTTTGCCGTGCTGAGTTTTTCACTGAGAAACTTTTCGGTTTCTTTGATTATTCTCGTTTGCGCAGGGCTTGCCGCAGTTTGCAACATGGGAACAAACTTCATTTTCCCGAGCGGCATTTCGTACATCACCCAGAGCATAGCGGTTGTTTTACAGCTGGCGGTCACCATGGATTACTCAGTTTTTCTTGCCGACAGATACAGAGAAGAGCTTCAGAAAGGTGCGCCCGCCACGCAGGCGTGCAAGGTTGCCGTTTGCGCCGCGCTCAGCTCTCTATCCACAAGCGCCCTGACTACTGTTTGCGGATTTGCCGCCCTTTGCTTCATGAGCTTTTCACTCGGATTTGACCTCGGCGCGGTAATGTCAAAAGGTGTTTTACTCGGACTTTTGTACTCACTTACCGTGCTCCCCTCTCTGCTTGTTGTATTCTGTAAAAAGCCAAAAGCCGAGCCCGTTGAATTTACGCAAGTTCTTTTCAAAAAATTTATTAATTGCTGCGTAAGGCACAGAAAACGCACGGTCACAATTTTCGTTTCGCTGATTATACCCGCCCTTGCCCTGCAGAGTTTTGTAAAGCCGAATTACGATATAACCGCCGCTATGCCCTCGGACATACCGAGCCTTGCCGCTGCCGAAAAACTGAAAAACGATTTCGGTATGTCAAGCACAACCTTTGTTATAACCGATGCCTCCATGCCCGATGGCAAAACAGCACGCATGATTGAAGAAGCGCAATCGATTGACGGAGTTTCTTCGGTGATTGCGGTGAATTCATTCGTGGGTCCTGCCTTCTCAGAGGATATGCTGCCTGCCGCAATCAAAGAGATTTGTATACGCGGCGGCTATGAGCTCATGGCGGTAAACTCCGTTTTTTCAGCTTCAAGTGCTGAGCAAAACGCTCTGCTCGATTCTCTTTATGAAACAGTATCTGCCTATGACCCGAACGCTTTCATAACAGGTGATTCCGCTCTTTCAAAAGACCTTGCCGCCGTAACGCATAAAGATTTTGCGGTTACCGGCATAATCGGCACAACGGCAGTATTCATAGTGCTTGCAATATTTTTTAAATCTCTGCCGCTTGCAGGAATGCTTGTGCTTTGCGTAAAGCTTGCATCTATGCTCAACGACTCGGTTTCACTCCTCTTTCCCGACGGCATTTCTTTCATTGTGCCTACAGTAGTAAGCAGCATTCAGCTTGGTGCCACGGTGGATTACGCCATTCTTCTGTCTTCAAGATTCCGTGAAGAATCGGCAAAAGGCTTGACTCCTGCAGAAAGCGCGGTAAACGCAGCACGGCTTGCCGCAGGTCCGATTCTGCAAAGCGCTGCCGTTTTTATCTCAGCTTCACTGGCAGTTTACTTTACGGGAAACATTTCAATAATCAAAGACGTATGCCTGCTGCTTGCAAGCGGATGCGCCATAAGTGCGGCGGCAGTAATATGCTTGCTGCCCTCACTGTTTGCCGTATATCACGAATTCATACTCAAAAGAAAGGATAAAATCAGACATGGTTAAAAAATTCATTTCAGCTTCACTGTGCTTATGTGTTTTCCTCTCTGCGTGTTCAATGAAGGACAGCGAAAACAACGCTTCACCTGAAACAACGCCTTTGCCCGACACACAAAACAGTATTTTTACAGATTCTCCGCACTCCGTAACCAAAAACGAAACGGTTTACGTAAGCCTTGACAGCGCAGGCGCAGTGCAGGCAATAACCGTAAGTGACCACATCAGCACCGACAGAGGCAACGTGCGTGTAGAAGACGTAAGCCCGCTTATCGGAATAACGGACACAAAAGGAAATCTTACTCCCATAACCGACGGTGAAAACATTATATGGCACAGCGCAGACGAGGACATCTATTACAGCGCAGGTGCAGATAAAAACTCCGATTTGCCCATATCAATCGATATATCCTACCGACTTGATTCAAAAGAAGTAAGCGCCGCAGAAGCTAAAGGCAAAAACGGTAAAATAGAAATAGAAATCAATCTTAAGAACAACATGAGCAAGTCAGTGGAAATCAACGGAAAAAGCCACAGAATATATCTGCCGATTCTTGTTACAGGCGCACTGATTCTGCCCGAAAACAAATTTTCTGCCATCAATGCGGATAACGCTCGCCTTATCGGTGATGCCTCAAAACAGACCGCTGTTTTCGTTTCAACCCCTGCAGCAGGCAAAAGCCTCGGCAATGTAAAATCCGTTTTCGGATCGCTCGGAAATCTGCTTGATGCGGATACCGTTAAAATATCGGCAGACGTTGAGGATTTTTCTCTCGGCAATATGTACTTTGCCGCCATTCCGCTCTCGGCACTCAACCTCGACCTTGAGTTTGCTTTTGACTCCGGCGACCTGCAGACTCTGCTCGGCACGTTTGAAAAGCTTGGCGCATCCTTCCAATCTCTCGACCCTGACAGACTCATCTCCGCCCTCGCCGCAGACCCCGACGGTATAGATGAGCTGATTGACACAATAGAAGAAGCAGGCAATCTTTATGCTCAGAACAAAGCGCTTGTTGAACTGCTTATGCAATACATGACGGGAGAAAACAGCGAAGAATTGGCGGATTTTTTAAACTTCATGAGCAGAGAAGAAACCCTGTCCGCACTGGAAATCATCGCATCTCCCGAGGCGCAGGAAATACTTTCGCAGATTCCCGAGCTAAAATCATCCCTCGAACTGCTGACTAAGCTTGTAAAGGATCTGAATTCACCCGAAATCCAAAAAGCATTATCCGCTCTTCCTCAAACGGTTAAAAAGCTTGATGAAATCAAGAAAACGCTTGAAAAGAATTCAGCCACGGTAGATGCTCTTGCCGATTTTTTAACACCGCAAAACACGAAATCCATAAACGAACTGCTTAAAACGCTGAAAGAAAGCGACCTTGAGGCTCTTTCGCAAGAATACTCGCCTCTTTCAAAGGATGCAAAAACAGTTATGGAAATTGCAGAAAAGTGGTTTGAATTCGGCGAAAGCTACCGCATTTTCACCGCCGCTCCAAAAAATGCCGAAACCTCGGTTGCATTCATTTACAAAACCGAATCCGTATAGCAAAAGCCCTCTGTTTGCAACGTCAGCACAAACAGAGGGCATCTTGTATACCTGATATTATATCAGTTGTTGATCGTTTATTTCGAGTTTGAAGGAAAGGCCAAGCTTCTCCGCCGCCTTTCTGCAAAGAAGCATTCTGCCCATAAAAATCTCAAAGTAATCCATTATGCTTCCGTATTCCGTATCAACAGAAAGCTTAAGCTTTATCACCTTGTCATCTTCCTTGATTTTAAGTGAAGATTTCTTTACGGAGTAATTCACTCTGTCGTGAATATCAAAGGTGGTTTTATCGGCATTTCTCACTCTGCTTCTGCGCACGTCGGATTTATCAGCAAGAATAAGGGCGGCACTTATATCGTTCACGGGCTGACCCGTGCCCTCATCGTGATTACCTATTGCGCTGACTATTCTTGCGATATCGCGCGCAGGCATACCGAGATTATCAAGAATTCTGAAAGCCATTACCGCTCCGCTCTGAGAATGCTCGATTCTGTTCACAAGATTGCCGATATCGTGAAGATACCCTGCAATCTTAGCAAGCTCCACGGTACGCTCATCGTGGCCGAGAGTTTCAAGAATATACCCTGCCGTTTCCGCTACCTTTACAACGTGGGCAAAGCTGTGCTCCGTAAAGCCGAGGCTTTGTAAGGTTTTGTCAGCTTCTGCAATATAAGTACGCACCGCTTCGTTGTGTTTTATCTCTTCAAAAGTTACCATATATTCTCCTGTATAATCATTTTTGGTTTTTGTATTTTAATTATACATTCTTTTATTCAATTATACAAGTATCAATAAACGCAAAAACTGCCGATGCACACGGCACCGACAGTTTCCTGAGAACCATCCTGATTCTTTTTTATTTTCTCTTTCCTTTATTGATTATCACAAACTGCAAGCAAGGCATTGCGTATATTTTCTTCTGCCTGAGCAGGCGAAAATCCTTTGAATTCAACAAGATAACAATTGCCACCGACAGCAAACTCCGCATAGCATTTTTCGCCGTAACGGGCAAACTGTACCCCGACCGAAGAATCCGCACAAGGAACTTCGGTAACCGTGCAGGAATCGGGAATATAATTGGTTTTTGTTTTCTTTGAAACGGTTATGATTATCTGTTTTTCATTAGCGCCGAAAACAAAGCTGTTCACGTCGCCCAAAACAGCATCAACCGCATACTCCCCTTCCTCACGGGTCATGCCGTTAACACCTACAGGCAATTGAACAATGCCGTAATATTCCATCATCTGAGAATAAGAGTACGGCTGTGAATCCGTTATTGCAGTAACCGTATCAACAGGCTGTGAAAGCTCACTCCATGCAGCGGAATTTGTACTGTGCGCCGTAACTGCAAAGGTTGTAGCTTCAACGGCACCGTCAAGCAAGCCGTCATACGCTCCATCAAAGCCGAAGGAATATTCAGCCCCGTCTTCAATTGCGCCTGAGCCCTCGGCAACAGCCTCGGTTTCCTCCTGACACACCTTACCGTTTTCAGCCTCGTAATCATAAACTTCGCTTATAACGTCTGCCGCATCATTCTCCGCCGAACCGGCAAACATCTCAAACGGCATAGCCTGGTCTGCGCTTTTTGCCCCCCTGGTTGCAATAAACAGCGGCACACCTGCAATAATCACAAGCACAATACAAGCCGCCGCAACGGCATATTTTACAATCCCCGTTTTTCTTTTGCTCCTTTGCACCGCTTCAAGAGCAATTCTTGTTTTCAATTCCTCGCTCGCTTTGAGCGAATCAACCCGATTTATATAATCGTTTTTATTCACCGTCAAAGCCTCCTGTCATCTGCCTGCGAAGAATCTCTCTTCCCCTGCTGAGCCACGAAAGCACAGTATTTGTTTTAGCGCCGAGAATTCCCCCGATTTCTTCGGCGGTGTAGCCCTCGTAGTAATGCAGATATATGGCATTTTTATAGTTTTCGGGAAGCGCCCTGACATAGTCCAGCACCGATTCCGCCTGAACACTTTCGGGCATGGCAAAGCTCTCATCAAGCCGCACGGTCTTCTTGGCTGAGCGGTAAAGATTATGGCACAGGTTAATCGTAACTCTTATGAGCCACGCCTTGAGATGCTCGGCATCCTTGAAGCTCCTTGAATCGTCAAGAAGCTTCATAAAGGTTTCCTGCGTTATATCCTGCGCGTCAGCCTCGGACTGTGTATTATGATAAGCTACCCTGTACACGGTATCCATATATTCGTTAAATGCATAAGAGAAGGCGTCCCTCCCCCTGAGCTTAACGGCCATCAGGCTTCCCCCTTCGTGTTTATACCACGAAGCGCAATTTTACTGTTTATTTCTGTGTATCTGCGCCTGTGTAGATATTTCTCTTCTTCCTGCGCTTTCTGACTGATGCTCTGATAATCAGAATAACGGCAACTGCGGCAACCGCAAACATAAGAAGATACGGCAAGGAGCTGATAAACCATACCGCAAACTCCCTGAAGCCTTCGCCGATGTCATAAAGATTATCCGAAAGTCTTTCCTTGACCTCATCAAGGAATCCTTCCTGCTCGGGAAGAGTTACTCTTTCCACCTCGTAAACGTTTACGGTAACGGTGGAATAGGCAATCTGCTCATCATAAAGCTTAAGCTGAGCCTTGTAGGACTCAAGCTCGCCTCTTACCTGAGTGAGTCTGTCCTGAATCTCGATAATCTCGCTTACGTTGATTGCTTTCTTCAGCAACGCAAGCAGGGATTCCTGCTCTGTTTCAAGAGCCTTTATTCTGCTCTCGGTATCAACGTAAGAAGAGGTAACGTCCTGCAAGCCGATTTCTTTTGAAGTAACGGTTGCAATCTCTGAAACTCCGCTGATAAAAGCATCGAAATCCGTGCTCGGAATTCTGAGCACAAGGTATGCATATCTGTCAGACACGTAATTATAGTTATCGCCCCTGACCTCAGACTGCTCTACGTAGCCGCCGATTTTTTCCGCATTCGCTTCAAGCTGAGCAAGGAAAGCGTCAAAGCCCTTGGTCTGCACCTCAAGACTCGCATTCCTTATGAGTTTACGCGATGCAGCAAGCGCCGCCGAATCAACGGCACCCGATTCGGCAGAATCTGCAAATTCCTCTTCCGCTTTCATTTCAAAGTATCCGTTTTCCGTATCTCCCACAGCGCTGTCCATTGACATAAAACCACCGGCAGAAGATGCCTGAGTGGTTTCCACAACGGTCTGCATGTGGATATCCTGGGCGTATCCGTCAGCCTCCTTGCTTGCGCCGCACGCACAAAGCACAGCGGCCAGCATCATAACTATCAAACAAACTGAAATGATTTTTTTCATAACGTCTGCCCCCTTTCACTTATAAAACACACAAGTAAGGTAAATTATTGCAACTGATATAAAAAATTTTTACTGCTGCTTCTGAGGTTGTTTTTTAAGGTACATACTGTTGAAGCGCTGAGCAAGCTTAATCTCACCCTTTGCATCAATAAGCGTTATTGTAACACCCTGCTTCCAGCGGTTTTCCTCCCAGCCGAAATTAGTGCCCATATGGTAAGTTTCATAGCCGCAAGGCTGATTGTAAACAAGATAAATTCCTTTATACACTGCGCAGAAATCGTTCACGTGGTCATGGCCGCTGAAAACTGCCTGAGTTGATTTCTCCTCAAGTATTGCATCAAACATTCCGCTGTTATATGCCGAGCAGCCCACGGATTCATGCGCAGAGCCGTAAAGGATTTTACACTCATCGGTAAACTCAAACGTTCCGTCCTCTTTCTGTCTTATTGCGTGCTCATACTCCTTGAGAGGGATGTGCATATACATAAGGGATTTGAAATCGCCGTACTTTTCACGCAGGGATGCAATTTTGCCCCTGTACCAGTCAATCTGCTCTTTTTTAAGAAAATCGTAGCCGCCCATATCGGCAGGGATATCATACTGACCGCGGTATTCATCCAGAATATCTCTTCCGGAATCAAACATGAAAAGCGACTGCTGAAGCGACGTTTCGGAATTCAATATGTTAATGCAGTAGTTGCCGTAGCCGAAAAGCTCCTCCGGTCCGAATTTTGCAAGGCAATGTTTATAATCGCTCACACTTTTAAGCAGAAGATATTTGAAAAATCCTTTTTCTTCCCTCGCTTCGTGATTGCCGAAAACAATAGTCCAGTAAACGCCGATTTTCTCCATAAACTGCGCAAACTCAATGGCATCAATCTGCTGGAATTTTGAAAGGATAATATCGCCCGTAAAAACAATAAGGTCGGGCTTACTCTGACAGATGTGGTTGGCAAGCAGCTGGAACGCTTTTTTGCGAAGCTTGGGATCATCGCCGAGGTGCAGATCCGTGGTGGAAAGAATTTTGAAATTACCGTCCTTGATTCTTCCGCCTTCATCAAATTTTGCAATCGTGACACTGTCCTCATCCTCGCTGACAATGCGCACGTCTGTTTTAAGATGACCGGAATCAACCGTCATAGAAAACATAGAAGTGGGGAAAAGACCCAGACTTAATTTATAGAGCACTCTGCCAACTGCAAGCAGAGCTTTGTTGGACCACTGCCTTATTGCTGTAAATACGGGATACATAAATTTACCTCCTGTAAATTCTTTATAATTTAATAATATACTTTTTCGGCTGCTTATGCAATATAAGCTCCTTAAAAATCCGCAAAAAAAGAAGCGGTTTTGCTAAACCGCTTCCTACATCAGGATTCTGAATTGAATTTTCTTATTGCCTCAAACGATTCGTTGCTTATATCGTGCTCGATTTTGCAGGCATCCTCGGATGCAATAGCCTCATCAACACCGAGTTTTACCAAAAAATCAGTAATAACCTTGTGGCGCTCGTAAATCTTGGCGGCAACGGCATTCCCCTGCTCTGTAAGCGAAAGATGACCCGCCGCATCAACAACCACGTAACCGCCGCTTTTAAGCAGACCTATTGCACGGCTGACACTCGGCTTTGAAAAACCCATGTATTCGCAAACATCAATTGAACGCACCGCAGCACTTTGCTGAGAGAGGATATATATTGTTTCGAGATACATCTCGCCTGATTCCTGTAAATGCATGACTGCCTCCGTATTATTTATTGATTACTAATAAGATACCACAGCACAGTAAAAAAATCAAGCACCACAGTTGTTTCATAATCCGCAAAAAAATCTGCCGTTTTTTGCAAAAATATATTGACAAACTTTGCAACTTAGTGTATCATATATCACAGTTAGCATATGCTAACCAATTGTTTTCCGGAGGAATTTGCATGAAAACTTTGAGAGAAATCAAAATCGGCAAAACCGCAAAGGTTGTAAAGCTTCACGGAGAGGGCGCAGTAAAGCGCCGCATTATGGATATGGGTATCACTAAAGGTGTGGAAGTCTACGTGCGCAAGGTTGCTCCCCTCGGAGACCCCATTGAAGTTACCGTAAGAAATTACGAGCTTTCAATCAGAAAATCAGACGCTGAAATGATTGAAGTTGAATAAAAAAAGCGGTTCGCCGCTATTTTTTACAGCCCTCGGTTAGCTCAGACTAACCACCAAAAGACTAAGGAGAGGATTTTATGAGCATCAAAATTGCCCTTGCCGGCAACCCCAACAGCGGTAAGACCACGCTTTTCAATGCGCTTACAGGTTCAAACCAGTACGTAGGCAACTGGCCCGGTGTTACCGTAGAAAAAAAGGAAGGCAAACTCAAGAAAGATACAAACGTCATCCTTACCGACCTTCCCGGTATTTATTCCCTTTCACCCTATACACTTGAAGAAATCGTGGCAAGGGATTACCTTATAAACGAACGCCCCGATGCAATACTCAACATTGTTGACGGCACCAATATTGAAAGAAACCTTTACCTCTCCACGCAGCTTATGGAGCTTGGTATCCCCGTTGTTATCGCCATTAACATGATGGACCTTGTAAGAAAAAACGGTGATAAGATACTTATTGATGAGCTTTCAAGGCAGCTCGGCTGCAAGGTTGTTGAAATCTCCGCCCTCAAGGGCACAGGCATTGAGGAAGCGGCTCAGGCGGCAATCGAGGCGGCACGCAGAGGCAAGAACGTTCCCGGCCACATTTTCAGCGGCGAGGTTGAGCACGCTCTCGCTCATATCGAAGAGGCTACCGTACATCACCTGCCCGCAGAGCAGCAGCGTTGGTATGCGGTAAAAATCTTTGAACGCGACCCCAAGGTTATTGAGGCGCTCGGAATTTCAAAAGAAACACTTTCCCACATTGAAACCGATATTACAGACGTTGAAACTCTGCTTGATGACGATGCGGAAAGCATTATCACAAACGAGCGTTACAACTACATTGTAGGAATAGTTGAAAAAGCTTATAAAAAGCGTAACAGGGGCAGACACTCAACCTCTGACAAGATTGACAAAATCGTTACCAACCGCATTCTCGCATTCCCCATTTTCATCGTTATTATGTTCCTTGTTTATACTCTTTCAATCGGAACAATCGGTGACTGGACAGTCAATTTTATGAACGACACCCTTTTCGGAGGAATCATCGTTCCTGCCGCAACATCATTCCTTGAGGGTCTCGGTTGCGCCGACTGGCTTGTAAGCCTTGTAGCTGACGGTGTTGTAGGCGGTGTCGGCGCAGTGCTCGGATTCGTTCCTCAGATGCTCATTCTGTTCTTCCTTCTTTCAATTCTTGAAGACGTAGGATATATGAGCCGCGTTGCTTTCATTATGGACCGCATTTTCAGAAGATTCGGCCTTTCGGGCAAGAGCTTTATCCCTATGCTTATAGCATCGGGCTGCGGCGTTCCCGGAATTATGGCTTCACGCACAATTGAAAACGACCGTGACCGCAAAATCACCATTATGACCACAGGCTTTGTTCCCTGCGGCGCAAAGATGCCCATAGTCGGTCTTATTGCTTCCGCTCTTTTCGGAGGCGGCGCATGGGTTGCAACCGCCGCTTACTTTATAGGAATTGCGGCAGTTATCATTTCCGGTATAATTCTTAAGAAATTCAAATCCCTTGCAAGCGAGCCTTCACCCTTCGTTATGGAACTCCCCGCTTATCATATGCCCCTTGCAAGGAATATTTTCCGTGCCACCTGGGAGCGTGGTTGGAGCTTCATAAAGCGCGCAGGAACGGTTATCCTTGCCGCAAGCGTTATCATCTGGGTTCTCAACAGCCTTTCATTTGAGGGCGGTTTCCACTACATAGGCGAAAGTGATTCCAAATCCATTCTTAACGTTGTCGGCGAATTCATCGCAATTCTTTTCGCTCCCCTCGGCTTCAACTCCTGGCAGGCTGCCGTTGCAACCATTCTCGGTCTTCTTGCAAAAGAAGAGGTTGTAGGCGTATTCGGCTCTCTCTCCTCAATGGCAGATGCTGACCTTGCATTCGAACTGGTTGACGCAGGCGACACTTCACTTTCCATCATCGGTCAGGAATTCTTTGACGGCAGCGGCCTCAAGGCTTTCTCCTTTATGATTTTCAACCTTCTTTGCGCACCCTGCTTTGCCGCAATGGGCGCTATCAAGAGAGAGATGAACAACGCAAAGTGGACCGCAGGTGCAATAGCATATATGACCGCTTTTGCTTACGCAATCTCACTTATTGTTTACCAGCTCGGTACTTTCTTCACCACTCTCCACTTCACATTCGGCACAGCTGCCGCAATCGTTGTTCTTGCATTCCTTCTCTATCTCATTTTCAGAAAGAACAAGCACATCAAAAAATCAAAATAAGAAAGGAGCAATCATATGAATTTACCCACTTTTATTGTTTGCGCTGTATTGGCCGTGATTCTTTTTGCAATAATCTTCACATCGGTAAGGAATCATAAAAAGGGTAAAAGTTCCTGCTCCGGTTGCTCGGGCTGCTGCAGTAATTGCAGTGGTTGCCCCAGTGAATCTTCAGAATAAACACATTTCATTTCTTCCTGTAACAGATATAAAAAAGCACGGTACAGAAATGATATGCACCCCAAAAGTTAGACACTTTTGGAGGTGCATATTTTTATGGCAAAGAAAGGAACAACACAACAAAAATATAGTGCAGAATTCAAAACAAGTGTTATAATGGATCTGCGAGAACACCATTTGAGTTATCA
>JAFQKF010000006.1 GCA_017397105.1 Clostridia bacterium
GACGGAACCAAGCTTGATCTGAGCATCTACTACGGCAGAAACACTCATACACTCACCTTTGATGCTAACAGCGGTTACTTCAACGGCGATGTAGACGCAACTGCTCCTATCGTTGAAACTGTATACTACGGCGCAGCAATCTCTGCTCCCGAAGTAGCAAAGACCG
The DNA here is from genome assembly GCA_017397105.1 of Clostridia bacterium. GTDB lineage: Bacteria > Bacillota > Clostridia > Oscillospirales > Acutalibacteraceae > CAG-177. The sequence goes on from JAFQKF010000006.1 coordinate 167, forward strand.
GTTACAGCGGCGGCTTCACAGGCGTTGAAGCAACAATGCCCGATGCAGACACCACTTATACCGCAACCTGGACTGCTAACGAATATACCGTAACATTCGACGCTAACGGCGGTGTTGCAGGTGACGTAAGCACCAAGAAGGTAGCTTTCGATAAGGCTATTACTTCAATCAACATTTCCAATCCCACCAGAACAGGTTATAAGTTCGAAGGCTGGTCACTCACTGCAGGTGATAACAACACCGTAGATACTGACCTTGGTATCATGGATAACGTAAACGGCAAGACCGTATACGCAGTATGGACCGCTAACGAATACACCGTAACCTACAACGCAAACACAGGCGCATGGCTTGACGGCGAAAACGTTAAGACCGAAGAAGTACCCTTTGATGCACACATCAACGCTTATGCACAGCCCGCTAAGACAGGTTACACCTTCGCAGGTTGGGCAACCGCAGCAGATGCAGAGAGCGGCAGCATGGAAGCTGATCTCGGCAAGATGGATGACATCAACGGCAAGACCTTCTACGCAACATGGACCGCAAATCCCTACACCGCAACCTTCGATGCAAACACCGGCGTATTTGCTGACGGTGCAACAACATCCAAGCAGGTTGACTTCGATGCTGATATCACAGTTGACGGCATCACCGAACCCACCAAGACCGGTTACACCTTCCTTGGTTGGTCACTTGACAGTGCAGCTACTACCGGCGTTAAGACCGGCTCCGTAGGCAAGATGGACGACGTAAACGGCAAGACTGTTTACGCTGTATGGGCAGTAAATTCCTATACCGCAACCTTCTACAGCAACGGTGCATACTTCACTGAGGAATCAGTAGAGTACGGCCAGGAAATCTCCGTTCCCGGCAATCCTCTCAACACCGGTTATGACTTCAAGGGTTGGGATGATGACGAAGCTGCAACTGAAGCACTTGACAGCCTCGGCAACATGGATGATGTAAATGGCAAGAAGTTCTACGCAGTATGGACTCCTCACGTTTACACCGTAACATGGAACGTAACAGGCGGACCTGACGGAACAATCACCAAGACTACTGACGTAGCTTACCAGGCAGAGATTACTCCTCCTGCAATCGATGTTCCCGAAGGATACACCCTTGGCGACTGGAGACCCGCAGTAGCAGACTCCATGCCCGCACAGGAAGATCTTACTTACACAGCAAGACTTACCATCAACACTTATACCTTCACAGTTGTTGATGACGAAACCGAAACTTCAGAAAGCATCACCTACGGCGGTGCTGTTACAGAGCCCACAGAGCTCGGCAAGCTCGGTCACGACTTCATCGGCTGGAAGTGGTACAACGCTGATACAAACGAAGAAATCGTTAAGGTAACAGCAATGCCCGCTTACAACGTAAAGGTTGTAGCACAGTATAAGGTTAACAAGTATATCGCAAACTTCTATGTTGGCGATGCACTTCACGCTTACATTTCCGACATTGAATTCGGTACAGCTATCGACTTCACCAAGGTAGGCGATCCTACAAAGACCGGTTACGAGTTCATCGGCTGGGGTCTTGAGAAGGAATCAACTCCTGTTGACGAAGCAACCGAAATCATGGATAAGGAAAACAAGACCTACTACGCACAGTGGGAAGCAAATCTATACACTGTAACATTCGATGCTAACAACGGTGTCTATGCTGAAGGCGCAGTAACCTCCAAGCAGGTAGCTTACGATTCAGCAATCAACGCAGAGGGTGTCACTCTTCCCACCAGAGAAGGTTATACTCACATCGGTTGGGCAACAACCGCAACCGCAACTGCAGCTGAAGACCTTGGCATCATGGATAACATCAACGGCAAGACCGTATATGCAGTATGGTCCTCCGAAGCTTACGGAGTAATCTTCGATGCTAACGGCGGTGAATATGCAGAAGGTGCAATCTCCTCCAAGAACGTTGCATTCGATGCTCCCATTACCGCAGACGGCATCAGCACTCCCACAAGAGAAGGTTATATGTTCAAGGGTTGGTCACTCACAGCAGGTGAGGGCAACACCGTAGACGCTGACCTTGGCACAATGAACAGCACATCCGGCAAGACCGTATACGCTGTTTGGGAAATTGAGACCTACACCGTAACATGGGTAATCGGTGATACAACTTCCACCACTACCGAAACTTACGGCAAGGCTCTCCAGGTTCCCCCCGTTCCCGAGAAGGTTGGTTACACAGCAAGTGACTGGGCTCCCGAAGTTCCCGCAGCAATGCCCGATGCTTCCGACGCTCCTCTCATCTTCACAGTAACCTACACCGCAAATTCCTACACCGTAACCTTCGATGCAAACGCAGGTGAATATGCAGACGGCGCAACAACCTCCAAGGAAGTTGCATTCGATGCAGGAATCAACGCTGACGGCATCACCGAGCCCACCAGATACGGTTATGAATTCAAGGGCTGGTCACTCACAGCCGGCGAAAACAACTCCGTAGATGCTGACCTCGGCATTATGGACGATGTAAACGGCAAGACCGTATACGCTGTATGGAGCGCACGTTCCTTCACAGCAACATTCGATGCAAACACAGGCGTATTTGCTGACGATGCAACAACCTCCAAGGAAGTTGTATTCAACACAGCAATCACTGTTGAAGGCATCACCGAACCCACCAAGGAAGGCTACACCTTCAACGGTTGGGCACTTGACAGCGCAGCTGAAAGCGGCGTTAAGACCGGCGAAGTAGGAACCATGAACAGCGAAGACGGCGTAACCGTTTACGCAACATGGGCAATCAACTCCTACAAGGTAACCTTCACATCAGAAGGCAAAGAGCATGCAACCGAAACCGTAGTTTACGGTGAGGAAATCGAGGCTCCCGCACTTCCCGAGAAGGAAGGTTACACCTTCATGGGCTGGAGCACCGATGCTGACGCCGAAACCGGCAGCACTGAAGCTGTTCTCGGCACCATGGGCGCAGCTCCCGTTGAATACTTCGCAACATGGAAGATCAACAATTACACAGTAACATTCGTAATCCCCGGTAAGGATGTTGCTTACCACACAACCACCGCTGATTACGGTAAAGAAGTAACTTACCCCGAAGTTCCCGGCGAAGCTGACCTTCCCGCAGGTAAGTCCTTCAATGCATGGAATCCCGCAGCAATCGCTTCAATGCCTGCTGAAAACGTAACTGTAACAGCAGTTCTCGATGATATCGTTTACAACGTAAATCTTTGGGTTGTAAATGATGCAGGCGAAACCGTTAAGAGCGAAACCTTAACAGGTATCCTCAACGAAAAGATTACTATTCCCGCAGTAAGCTCTGTAATCCGTAAGGGCTACACAGCTACCGGCTGGTACACCGCAAACGACATCGTAGTTCCCGAAGGCGAATACACCGTTCAGGGCGATGCAGATCTTTACATGCATTACACCGCAAACGGCGTAGAAGTAACCTTCTACATGGATAAGGAAATGACCGACTCCATCGGAACTACAACCGCAACCTATGAGCAGGCTCTTCAGCTTACAGTTAACGAGCCCTCAAAGACCGGTTATAAGTTCGCAGGTTGGTACATGGACGGTGTTGGCGAAATCGCATTTGACGAAAACGGCAACGGCCCCGTAGTTACCACCACCGATCCCATCAGCGTTTACGCTCTTTGGACTGCAAACGAATACACAGTAACTTACGTTAACGGTACAGAGACTACCGAAGAAAAGGTAGCATACGATGCAAACATCGTAGCTCCCGCAGAGCCCACCAAGACAGGTTACACCTTCGCAGGTTGGGCAACCGATTCCACCGCAACCTCAGGCAGCAAGGAAGCTGTTCTCGGCAAGATGGATGACGTAAACGGCAAGACCTTCTACGCAACATGGACTCCCATCAGCGTTGACGTAATCTTCAATGCTCATGGCGGTAAGTGGAGCGACGACTCAACCACAAAGACTGAGGGCTTCGCATATGACAGCGATATCACAGCTCCCGCTGAGATTCCTGTTAAGGAAGGCCACACTCTCCTCGGTTGGTCAACAGATCCCTTAGCAACTGAGAAGGAAGACCTCGGCACAGTAGATTTCACTGCTGCAAAGACCTTCTACGCAGTATGGACAATCAACAGCTACACAGCTTCCTTCGATTCAAACGGCGGTACATGGGAAGACGGCACAACAGTTAAGACCGACTCCTACGTATTCGGCGATACAGTTCTCAAGTATAACGATGTTCACGGCGAAGTTCCCGTAAGAACAGGTTATACATTCAAGGGCTGGGCAGAGACTGCTGATGCTGAAGCAGCACTCGGCGTTCTCGGCAAGATGCCTGCAAGCGACAAGACCTTCTACGCAGTTTGGGATGCTAACAGCTACACAGTAACATGGGTAGTTGACGGCAAGACCACTGAAGAGCCTTACGATTTCGGTGCAACAATCAACGTTCCCGAAAATCCCATTAAGGAAGGTCACCGCTTCGTTAAGTGGACACCTGCAGTTCCTGCAACAATGCCTGCTGAAAACATCACCATCGTTGCTCTCTTCGAGACCAACGTATACGATGTAATCTACGTTGTAGACGGTAAGGAAGTAAGCAGACTTTCCAACGAGTACGGCACAGAAATCGCAACCGACATCAGCAACGTTTACACAGCTCCTGCAGGCTATGTACTCAGCGGTTGGTACTCAGATGCCGGTTATACAACAGAGTTTGCATACGGCGCAACCGTACCCGCAGAGCCCACCACTCTTTATGCATACACCACAGCAATCAGTTACTCAGTAATATTTGATGCTAACAACGGTGCATTTGCAGATGGTTCCATTACTTACATTGATACAGTTGAGTATCTCGGTGAAATCACCGCTCCTGCAGATCCCACCAGAGAAGGCTACACCTTCACCGGTTGGAGCCCCGCAGTAGGCGCAGTTCTCGACGTTCCCGCAAACAAGACCTACACAGCAACATGGACCGCTCTCACTTACGACATCACATATTATGACGGCGAAGAAGTTTACCAGATTTATGAAGATGTTGAATACGGCACAGAGCTCTTCGTTCCTGCCGATCCTTACCGTGACGGCGTAACATTCGTTGGCTGGACTCAGGTTAAGGGCGGCACAGAGGCCGAGAACCTCACCGGCGCAACAATGCCCAATAAGGACGTTGTTTACTACGCAATCTTCACAACTGACGTTCATACAATTACCTATGTAATTGACGGCACAACCAGCGAGACCGAGGAATATCCCTTCGGCGCAGCTGTAACAGTACCCGCTCCTGAAAAGGTCGGTTACACCTTCAGCGGCTGGACCTGGACTTACGTTGACGGCGAGGGCGCAACCCAGACCACAACCGAGCCCGCAACAATGCCCGCATATGACCTTACCGCAACAGGTACCTTCGCAAAGAATACCTACACCGTAACCTACATGGTAGATTACGCAGACGGTAACGGCTACGTTCAGTACGGCGAAGTTGACAGCTACCTCTTCGAGGCAGCGGTTGACGCAGTCCGTGAAGACATCAGCAAGACCGGCTACACCTTCAGTGGCTGGACTTGGGAGAAGGCTGAAGATTCCAGCGCTATCACCGCTCCCTCACTCATGCCTGCATACGATATCATCGTTCGCGGTACTCTTACCGTAAACACCTATGATATCAGCTACAAGGTAGACTATGCAGACGGTAAGGGCTTCGTTGATTACGGCACCGCAGACAGCTATGCCTACGGCGCAGACGTTACCGTTAAGGACGTTCCCGTTCAGGACGGTTACGCATTCAGCGGCTGGACATTTACAAATGCAGACACAGGTGAAGAGATTGCTGCTCCCACCACAATGCCCGCATACGACGTAAATGTAACAGGCTCCTTCTCACGCAGCAGCTTTACAATCACCTACATGGTAGACTATGCTGACGGTGCAGGCTTTGTACAGTACGGCGAAGTAGAAACCAAGAACTATGGCGATGCTCTCACCGCACCTACACAGCCCACAAAGGACGGCTATGCATTCAGCGGCTGGTACACAGAGGAAACTCTCACCAACGCATTTGAATTCACCACCATGGGTGACAGCGATATTACTCTTTACGCTAAGTTCACAATCACCAACAACGCTGTAAACTTCGTTACTCCCGTAAGAATTACAGCAGAAGAAAACTACGGTAAGCTTGATTACGCAAACGGCACCACCGAATCGAAAAACGCTGATTACGGCACTGTAGTTTCCACAATCGCTCCCGCAACTGACCCCGAAATCGAGTACTACACCTTCAAGGGCTGGTCAACAGCACCTGACGGCGAAGTTATCGATCTCGCAGCAACCACCGTTCCCGAAGGCGGCGCAACTTACTACGCTGTATTCGACAGAGTAGCAGTTCTCCTTATCCCCAACGCTGACAAGAACTCCACCGCAGTTATCGACAGAGCTGACGGCGGCGACGGCAGCGGAATCGGAACATTCGATGCTGAAAACTTCTCCGAGAAGACTGCATGGGTTGTTTACGGTCTGAAGTTAGGCTTGAGAAGAGCAACAGACTATTCATCATATCTTGCGGTTCAGGGCGACGGTAAGTTTGAAGTTATCGCAAACGAAGGCGGATTGTTCAGCACAGGTGCACGAATAGTCGTTACTGACAAAGTAACAGGCGAAGTGGTTGAAGAATTCTGGGTAGTAGTTTTTGGTGATATCAATGGTGACGGCAGAATTACAAATCTTGATACTTCGGCTTGCGTTAACGAAGTTGACAGAATTACAAAGTGGTCAATAACAAGAACAAGAGTTTACTACAAGTATGTTGCAGCAGATGTCAATAACGACCTTGGAAACTCGGACGGTCGTATCACTACACTTGATACTACTGTAATCAGAAATGCAGCAGACAGAGTTGTTACAATTGATCAGACCACTGGCGGTTGGGCATAATCAAAATTAATTCTCACGGCGGGGGAGTGCTCCTCCTCCGCCGAGGGAAACCTTCTGAATTAAGGGTAATATTTGCAGTATAAACTGCTGCAATTGATTGCTATACATTTAAAAGCAAAACTTTTAGGAAGGAGTCATGTGCATGACAAAAGTAAAAAGATCCCTTGCGGTCTTGCTTGCCTTGATAATGGTGCTTACCATTGCTCCTATCAACTCCTTTGCGTTATCAAGTGATATTTTCCCGGAAGCTTCACTTGGTGACGGAAACGAATCATCATTGGTAATGACTCCTGTAATTTACAGGAACGTTAATGCCGGTGTTGATGGAGCCGAAGAAGATTGGCAGCCCACAACCAAGGTAAAACCCGGCGAAGAAGTACGTGTAAGAATTACAATGAAAACTGACTTCCTTGCGGGCGATTCAGACCTTATTTTTGCGTTTGACAATAGGATTTTTACCGGCGATTTAACATTAGGTACAACAAACACCGAAACGTTGTCTGTAAATACTGCCGTTGGCAGTTTTGCAGCAAATTATTTGTCCGATAACAAGTCACAGTATGCAAGCTATCGAGTTACAGCAATGCCCGTTTGGGATGACTTAGCTTATTATTATAACTGGACAATGTTGGACGAAAATGGAGATGTTGTAGGAGTACCTTACATCGACAACTATACTTATGAGAACTATGATTGGCTTACAGTTAAGCTGACATTTAACAGCAGTGAAGCGTATGAGTGGACCGGCAAAGAGTGGATGTTTGAATTCCCCCTTACCGTTCTTGATAAGCCTGTTGTTACTCCTCTCATTGCTGAGGGTGAAACAGAGGCAAACATCGCTGCAAATTATTCCGAAGAGGATATCAATGTAGACCCCGCATTTATTACTGTTGTTGATGCTTATTCAGCAGCAGCATATACATATGATGATCCGGAGTACGGAGAGTCTTATTATGACTATGAAATGATGGGTTATGCTGGTGTATCCAAAGATGTTGATGGTGATTTACATCAGTTCTTTGTTGGTACTTGGTTGCCTCAGGTTACCGGTTACGATGCATACGTAACAACCAACGGCAGAGCAATCTTTGATGCTAACGGCGGTTATTACGAAGGCGCAGAAGATGACGAAGATACTGAGGATATCAACGAAAAAACTCAGGCAGTCAAGGAAGGCTACTACGGCGCTACCAAGACTATCGGCACGAAGGATGATGAAACAACTCTCATCGCTCCTACACCCGTACACGAAAAAGGTTACAGATTCCTCGGTTGGGGTACAACCAAAACCGCAACCGCAGCAGATAAGGTTTCCTCTGTTTCTTTCGATTTCGAGGATACAACCTACTATGCAATCTGGGAATACTATAACTACACATTCAATGTTAACGGCGGTTCATGGGATGCAGCAGGCACCGATACCGCTGACAGAGTTATCGACGGTTCCGCAGGCAAGACTGTAGCTTATACTGTTGACGGCACAGAAGTTAAGCCCGTTAAGAACGGCTGTGATTTCGTAGGCTGGGCAACCACATCTGACGCTACCTCCGCTAACGCAACCGTAACTCCCGCAGAAAACACAACCTTCTATGCAGTCTATAAGTCACAAGAAGGTACTCCCTATACTGTTAAAACCTACACAATGGGTCTCGACGGTACTTATCCCGAAACTCCCTTAACCACTTCCGGTTCAGGCACTTTCGGTGATGACGTTGACGTAACTCCCGAGCTTGGAACAGGCTTCTATGCTGATACAGCTCACGAAGGTTACAAAGCAACAGGCGTTATCGGCACAGATAATGAATTCGTTATCTACGTTGCCCGTGAAGAATACACAGTAACCTTCGCTCCTGCAGGCGGTTATCTTGACGGCGATAAGGCCGCAACCACTGACAAGCCGGTTAAGAAGTTCTTTGGCAACGTAATCGACGTTCCCACAGTAGCAAGAGACGGCTACACAGGCGGCTGGCCTGAGGGAACAGGTACTACAGTAACAGTTGACGGCAACAAGACCATCACTGCTGTATGGACCGAATCTACCACCACTCTCGGCACAATCAGCGCTATCTACACAGATACAGACGGCGTTGAGCAGACCGTAACCGTTCTTGATAAGGAAGAGCTTGCAGCTCTCGTAGCTGACCTTGGCTACACTCCCAAGACCGGCAGCACCCTCTACATCGCAGCAACTGAGCCTGCAACCATGGCTGAAGGCGATGTATTTATCCCCTTCGAAAAGCTTCCCGCAGCAGCTATCCACTATAAAGTAGATGCAGATAACACAGCAAACAACATTGCTGTTGAAATCGCTGCTGACGGTTCAACTTCCGCAACTCTTGCTTATGCTCCCGTAGATTACACCGTAACCTACGAGCTCGGCGCTGACGATGCAACAATCGCTGCTAAGACAGAAGATTTCGCATACGGCACCGAAATCAACACTGATGACCTTGCTAAGCCCGAAAGAACGGGTTACACCTTCCTCGGCTGGGCAACCTCCGCTGAAAATGCAGAGGCAGGCACACTTGCTGATACAGCAGAAGTAAGAGGCAATATGAGCCTTTACGCTGTATGGAAGGCCGATAAGGCAAACGTTGGTGACGTAACCGGTACTTATACCGACGAAGACGGCAACGAAAAGGAAATTGAAATCCTCACTAAGGAAGAAATTGAAGATATCATCGGCGAAGACGGCGGCACAAGCGATGGCGACATCGTTATCGGCCCCGAGAAGCCTGATGATTTCGACGAAGAAAACGACATCTTCATTGATACAGACGATATCTTCCCCACCAAAGACGGCTATATCATTGATCCCGATGCTGAACTTCCCATCGTAATCCCCGTAACTCCCGGTAAAGACACTGAGATTAATATCCCCGTAGTTCTCGCAACCTACACAGTAACCTACAACGCAAACGCTGAAAATGTTACTGTTACTCCTGCAACTGCAGACGTTAAGCACGGCGATACTATCGTTAAGACAAGTGCAACACCCGCTGACAGAGCAGGCTACACCTTCCTCGGCTGGGCAGAGACTGCTGATGCTACCGCAGCTGCAGACATCACCGTAACAGGCGATATCGAAGTTTACGCTGTATGGCAGGCTGACAAGGCAAACGTTGGCGGCATCGACGGTACTTACACCGATGAAGACGGCAACGAGCAGAAGGTTGAAATCCTTACCAAGGAAGAACTTGAAGACATCATCGGCGAAGACGGCGGCACAAGCGATGGTAACATCGTTATCGCTCCCGAGAAGCCTGATGATTTCGACGAAGAAAACGACATCTTCATTGATACAGACGATATCTTCCCCACCGAAGACGGCTATATCCTTGATCCTGAAGCAACTCTTCCCATTGAAATTCCCGTAACTCCCGGTAAAGACACCGACGTTACAATCCCCGTAGTTCTTGCAACCTACACAGTAACCTACAATGCAAACGCTGAAAACGTTGCTGTTACACCTGCAACTGCATACGTTAAGCACGGCTATACTATCGTTAAGACCAGTGCAACACCCGCTGACAGAGCAGGCTACACCTTCCTCGGCTGGGCAACCACAGCTGATGCTGCCGCAGCTGCAGACATCACCGTAAAAGGCAATATCGAAGTTTACGCTGTATGGCAGGCTGACAAGGCTGAAATCGGCGACATCAACGGTACTTACACCGATGAAAACGGCGATGAGCAGAAGGTTGAAATCCTTACCAAGGAAGAAATTGAAAACATCATCGGCGATGATGACGGCACAAGTGATGGCGAAATCGTTATCGGCCCCGAGAAGCCCGCTGATTTCGACGAAGAAAACGACATCTTCATTGATACAGACGATATCTTCCCCACCAAAGACGGCTATATCCTTGATCCCGATGCTGAGCTTCCCATCAGAGTTTCCGTAACTCCCGGTTCTGAGACAGAGGTTAATATCCCCGTAGTTCTCGCAACCTACACAGTAACCTACAATGCAAACGCTGAAAACGTTGCTGTTACACCTGCAACTGCATACGTTAAGCACGGCTATACTATCGTTAAGACCAGTGCAACACCCGCTGACAGAAAAGGCTACACCTTCCTCGGCTGGTCAACAGATGCTAAGGCAACAGCAGCTGAAGATATCACCGTAACAGGCGATATCGAAGTTTACGCTGTATGGCAGGTTCAGTACTTTGACGTTGAGTTCGTAATCCCCGGCGTTGAAGCTCCCTATCATACCGATAAGGTTGCATACGGCACAGCTGTTGAGTATCCCGACGATCCCACCGAAGACGATCTTCCCGTAGGCAAGAAGTTTGTTGCATGGATTCCCCAGGCAATCACCTCAATGCCCGCTGAGAAGACAACCGTTACTGCTCAGCTTGACGATATCCGTTACTTCGTAACCCTTTGGGTTGTAAACGATGACGGCGATCTCGTTGAATACATCCCCAAAAACGGTGAACTTGTAGCAACCTACAATAAGACCGTAGAGATTCCCTCTATTGATGATGCAAGCGCGCGCTGCGGCTACGATGCAACAGGCTGGTTCACTGAAGAAGTAGGCGGCGTAGAAGTTCCTGAAGGAGCATACACCGTAACAGCTGATGCTGATATTTATCTCCAGTATGAACCCAAGACCGTCGGCGTTTACCTCTTTGCTGAAGAGGCATGTGAAACTGATCTCGGCTATTCCGAGGCAACATACGATGAGTACCTTGTTCTTACCACTGAAACTCAGTTTGACGAAGTTCCCGGCAAGACCGTTGCTCACTGGGTAGTTTCCGACGGTGATACCACTGTTAAGCTTACTCTTGATGAAAACGGCAAGTCCAATTACCTCGTAAAAACAGAGGAGGACATCTTCGTTTACGCAGTATGGAACACCAACGCTTGCACCGTTACCTACAATGTAAACGCTGAAGGTGCTACTATTGCAAACGCAACAGGTTCATTCCCCTACAACACTACTCTTACCAAGACTAACACCGAAACTCCCGTAAGAAAGGGTTATGAGTTCCTTGGTTGGGCAACCACAGCTGATGCTACCGAAGCTGAAGAAATCACCGTAACAGGCGATATCGAAATCTTCGCTGTTTGGGCTGCTGAAAAGTACACCATCAACTACGAAGTTGACGGTAAGCCCTACGATTCAGCAGAATATGCATTCGGCGCTGACGTTACCGTTCTCGAAGTAAACGAGGAAGGTTACGACTTCTCAGGCTGGACCTGGACTTACGTTGACGGCGAGGGTAACACCCAGACCACAACCGAGCCCGAAACCATGCCCGCATATGACCTCACTGCAACCGGTACTCTTACCGGCAAGCAGATTACAGTAACCTTCAATGCTAACAGCGGTTACTTCAACGGCGATAAGGATAATACTGCTGATGCTACTTACACAGCAGCTTGCGGCACAGGCGTTGTAGTTCCTCCTGTTGCAAGGGACGGTTACACACTTGTTGGTTGGACTTACGTTGATGCTGACGGCAACACTCAGACCATTGCAGCTCCCGTAACCATGCCTACTAAGGACACAACTTACACTGCTAAGTGGAGCAGCGGCCAGTCAACCTATGCTGTAGAAATCTACATCATGGATCTTGACGGCGAATACGGCGTTCCCTTCAAGACTGCCGGCATCGTTGCAGCAACAGATGCAGTTGTAACTCTTACTGCTGAAGAAAGACCCGGCTTCACATTTGTTGAGTCTCTCAGCAAGACCGAAGGCACAGTAACAGCTGACAATGCTCTCGTTCTTAAGCTTTACTACTCACGCAATGAATACGAAGTAGTATTTGACGGCACTACCTACACCTTCTTCCACGGTGAGTCTCTTGCAGCTCCCGAGGAAACTGAGGTTCCCGGTAAGACCTTCCTTGGCTGGACTGATACAGAAGGCTCAACTGCTACAGTTGAACTTCCCAAGAACGTAACAGCTCCCGCTACCTACTATCCCGTATACTCAACCAACAACTACACCATCACTTATATGCTTAACGGCGTACAGTACGGTGAGGTTGAAGAGTATGCATTCGACGAAGAAATCTCCATCAGAGAAGATGTAAAGCAGACAGGATACAGCTTCTCCGGCTGGACTCCCGCAGCTCTTCCCGCAACAATGCCTGCTGAAAACATCGTTGTAAACGGTACTCTTACCATCAATACTTACACAGTTAACTACCTCGATGCAGAAGGCAACGTATTTGAAACCTACGAAGTAACCTACGGTGACGCTATCCCCGTTCCCGACGGCAAGCCCACCAAGGATTACAGCGTATTCGATAGCTGGAACAACGATCTTACCGAAATGCCTGACAGAGACCTTGACATTGAACCCATCTTCAATAAGGTTCCCGTTAAGCTTATCGCAAGAGAAGGCTCCACTACCGTAATTGATGAAGACCGCAAGATTATCTACGGTCTCCAGAACAGGCTTACACTTGATCTCCTCAACACCGTATACCTTGATGTTGAAGGCGACGGTACTATTGTATACGAAACCATCATTGACAATTGGTACGGCACAGGCGCAATCGTCCGTGTACGTGACAATGAAACAGGTGAACTTGTTGAAGGTCAGGAATATGTAATCGTTGTATTCGGCGACATCAACGGTGACGGTTGGATTACTTCAGCGGATACTACTCAGATCCGTGAGGAAATTTCTTACCTCACTGATTGGTCACGCGGCGAAGACAAGGATATCTACAAGGTATATGCAGCTGACGTAACCCGTGACAACAGAATCACAGGCAGCGATACCACAGTAATCAGAGAGCAGATCGGTTATATCGCTGATATTGATCAGATCGCAGCTCCTGCAACTAACTAAACCTATAATTCACTCAGCGGGGGAGTAATCCTCCTCCGCTGAGAAAAAGTCAAAGAATTCCAATATCAAAGCAGTTGATATTAATGTTTTTTCATCGGCGATGTGTTCGGTAACGAATACATTATTATATAAGGAGGAATTAATTCATGACTAAAGTTAAAAGGTTAGTTGCTTTATTGCTGTCATTGGTTATGATTTTGGGCACGTTCTCTGTTATGGGATATGCTTACAGTGTGTCAGAAGACACAAACAATTCCTTTGTGCTTGATATCAATATTCTTAAGCAAATCAACGGAGAATGGAAAGAAAGCGACTACGTTGTACCTGGAGAAGAGGTAAAGGTACAGGTTGATATAAGCACGGATTTCCATGCAGGCAGCGGTGAATTCCTTTTCTTCTACGATTCGGATTTCTTCACTGACTCCCTTGAAGCAGGCTCATCTGTTCTTACCAACAAATACACATTACCTCCCCACAGCTTTTCCAGCATGATTACCACAGAATCAGCCGGAAACAATCGCTTGGAAAACGCACTCGTTTCTTCACAGCTTCTTACTCAGGCAGAGGCAGATGCTTATAACTATATTTTCGTTGCAGTTGACGGCACCGAAACTTTGAACAAGCAGTATTCAGGAACAATGTTTGAGTTTGATCTCAAAGTTAAGGACGATGCAACAGGTTCAGGCGATTTCAAAGTTTTTGAAAGCACAGTTCTCTCAAAAGAAAATCAGGATGGTATTTTCAATATAAGCAAGGGTGCTGAGGGTGAAAAGACCCAGTATCACATGGCTTTATGGAAAGAAGTAAACAAAACAATCAACAACGATCAGGTTGCTGTTTACAACAATCCTTCAACCGTTACCTTTGAGGCAGGCGAGGGCACATTTGCCGCTTCAAAGAAGACCCTTTCTTTCACAGGCGAAGCAAACACTGTATTTGAAGATCTCCCCGCAAACCCCACCAGAGGCGGTTATACCTTCGGTGGCTGGGCAACAGTAGCAGATCCCACTGAGGCTGACGTAGTTGCTAACCCCGCTTCATATCCTGAAGGCGGCGCAACCTACTATGCTTACTGGGTAAGCAACGCAGGCGCAGCAGGCACCAACTTTGCAATCAACACCAAATTCTTCAGAGAAGTTGACGGCGAATGGGTTGAAACCGAAAAGGTTAAGCGCGGCGAAACCGTAAAGGCAAGAGTTTATCTTGCAACCGATTATTACACCAACGGCGGTGAAATGATCCTTTTCTATGACAAGGCTTTCTTTAACGATGAGTATTCAGTAGGCTCCAATGTTCTTACAGTAAACTCCAACCCCGAAAGCTTTGCAGCAATCAACGGCGTAGAAGGTTTGTTCTATACTGATGCTTCCGCATCCAAGGCAGAGAGCAGCCTTATTTCCGGTGGCCATATCACAGCTGATTATGCTGAAGACCATAACTTCATCCATATTCAGTATACTTTCAACGGAGACACTGAGAGCGCTGTCAATGCGATTGCATTTGATGACGAGCAGTATCTTGTTGACACCGAAGTAGATAATGACCTTTGGTTTGCTGAGTTTACCTTTACGGTAGCTGATTCGGCAGCAGGCGAGGGCGACATAGTTATGCTTCCCTCAACAGTGCTTGCTCCCGGTAATCAGAATACTGCAATCGTAAACATCCCCAAGGGAACTGAAAACGGCATTGCCAAGAACATTCAGGGTATGTGGCTTTGGGAAGCAACACCCATCACAAGCTCACAGCCCGTAAGAATTACAAGCACCGTTTCCTTTGATGCAAACGGCGGCGTATTCCCCGGCTATGTTGATGATGAATCAACAACTGAAATCGATGAAACCGTAATGTACGTTATTGAGGACGACATCGGTTCCGCTATCGACGCAAGAAACATTCCCACTCCTGAAAAGTCAGGTTCAACCTTCCTTGGTTGGGTTGATGCTTCACTCACCGATCCCACCCAGGCAGACATAGTTGAAATCCCCTCAGAGATCGATTATGAAGACAAGGCATTCAAGGCTCTCTGGGCAACAACCGTTACCGTCAGCTTTGAAACCTATGGCGGCACTGAAATTGCTGACCGTGTAGTAGCAGCAGGCACAGATTTCGAAGAAGTAGCTGATCCTGAAAAGACCGGTCACAGATTTGTTGGCTGGTCACTTACAGGCGGTACAGATAACGGCGTTTCTCCCGTTATTACACTTCCTGACAAGTATCCCGAGACAGACGCTGTTTACTATGCAATCTGGGAAGCAAAGACCTATACTATCGATTACTATGTAACCGATACAAAGGGTAACACCACTAAGGTTGCTTCTCCCGTTATTGAATTTGAAAAGACTATCCCCACAACAGTTCCCACCTATCAGGTTCCTGCAGGCTTTGAGCTTAACGGCTGGTACTGGGATGCAGCACTTACCGATAAGGTAGATGCTGACGAAACAATGCCTGCAAAGAACATCGTTCTTTACGGCAAGCTTAACGCTCTTAAGATTGATGCTATCTTCAATGCAAATGAAGGTGCTTGGGAAGATGGCACAACCACCAAGAACGTTCCTACCGAACTGTTTGATACAATCCAGGCTCCCGCTGACCCCTCTCGTGAAGATTTCATATTCACAGGCTGGAACCCCGCAGTAGGCGTTATGGATAACGCAAACGGCAAGACCTTTACCGCAACATGGACTCCCGTTGAACACACCATCTCCTATTATGTTGAGGGTGAAGAGTATCAGGTATATGAAGGTCTCGTTACCGGTGACGATCTTGAAGTTCCTGCAGATCCCGACGTTGAGGGCAAGAAGTTCCTCGGCTGGGCAGAAACTGAAAACGGCACTCCCGTAAATCCCCTTACCGGCACAATCGACGGCAAGGATTATGAGTTCTATGCAATCTTCGAAGATATAGTTTACACAATCGACTATATCTCAGAAGGCGCTACTATCGACACTGACGAATACCTCTTCGGTGAAGAAGTTACCGTTATTGCTGACCCCGCATATTCAAATGAGTTCTATTCATTTGTAGAGTGGGAGTGGAAGGCATACAACGATGAAACAGGTCTCTTTGATATCGAAGTTGAAGAGCCCGCAACCATGCCTTCAAACAACCTTCAGGCAACCGCAGTATTTGAGCCTAACAGCTACGAGGTAGTATTTGATGCCAACACCGGCACAATCAACGGTGAAGAAACCTATGTTACCGAAACTGTTTACGGTGAAGCTATTGACGGTCCTGATTCCGATCCCGTAAAGCCCGGCTACACATTTGACGGCTGGACTCCCGAATTCGTTGACGGTACTACAACTCTCATCACTGCAGGCGCTACCTATGAGGCAGTATGGACTGCGGATGATCAGACTGTAACTTACGATCCCAACGGCGGCGAGCTTGATATTGACGGTCTCAAGTACACAACAGCAACACCTTATGTTGAAACCTATAAGACTGATGCTGATGTAACTGCTCTTGCAGCTGAGCCCACACTTACAGGCTACGACTTCGGCGGCTGGGAATACACCTATGAAGACGAAAACGGTGAAACAAAGACTCTTGCAGCTCTTCCCTCAAAGATGCCCGCATACGGTATTACCGCAACAGCTATCTGGAATCCCAGAAACGATACCAAGTACACTGTTGAAACCTACATCATGGGCACTGACGGTGAGTATGACAAGACCACACCTAACAACACCAAGGAATACGCAGGCACCACCGGTGCTGAGATAAACCTTGTTGCAACTCCTCTTGACGGATATTTCTTCGATGAAGATGAAAGCAAAATGAGTGGCGTTATCGCTCCCGATGGCTCTCTTGTTCTCAAGATTTTCTACGGCAGAAATCCCGTTGAAATCACTTGGGATGCAGCTGAAGGTTACTTCGACGGCGACGAAACCAAGGTTGACGACATTGTTGAAGACACATATTTCGGCGCAACAGTAGTTCCTCCTCAGGTTGACAGAGACGGCTACACCTTCACAGGTTGGGATCCCGTTGTAAACGCAACAGCTCCCAATGAAGAGAAGATCACCTACACAGCAACATGGGAAATCAACGAGTATGATATCAGCTATGTTGTTGAAGATGTTACCACCCGTGTAGACAGCTATGATTTCGGAGAGGATGTTACCGTAGCAGCAGATCCTTCCAAGACCGGTCACAAGTTTGACGGTTGGGTATGGACTTACGTTGATGAAAACGGCGATACCGTTGTAACAACCGAGCCCGCAACAATGCCCGCTTACGATCTTACAGCTACCGCAGCTTTCTCCCCCAACAAGTACAAGGCTTCCTTCTACACTGATAAGGATACCACAGTAGAAGAAAACCTCTATGAAGAAAATGAAGTTGATTTCGGCTCAAGCGTTACTGCTCCTGCAGGTACTCCCAGCAAGGAAGGCTACACCTTTGGCGGCTGGGTAGATGCTGACGGTAACGAAGTTGATTTCTCAACCGAAACTATGGATTCCGATAAGGGTCAGAACTACTTTGCTTCCTGGGATGCAGTTGATTGCACCGTAACATGGGATGCAAACAACGGTATCTTTGACGATGACAACACCAAGACTACCGATACAACAACAGTAGCTTTTGATGATGTTATCAGCGCAAGAACTCCTGCTCCTACCCGCGGCGGTTACACCTTCGCAGGTTGGGCACTTGAGGCAGACGCAAAGACTCCTCTTACAGACCTTGGCACTATGGATGACGTAAACGGCAAGACCTTCTATGCTGTTTGGGCTCCTTCAACAGGCCTTGGTTACACAGTTGAGATTTATAAGATGGGTACTGACGGTGAATATTCCGACACTCCCACAGAGACTATCGAGCATAATGACGGTGTTACCGGTGAAGCACGCAGTGTAGATTATACTGCTCCTGACGGCTTCGTTCTTGACGAGGACCATGAAGGCTATGCTGACAGCGGTATCATCCCCGTAGCTCCCGATAAGCTCGTTCTTAAGATTTATCTTGAGCGTAACGCTTATAATCTCATCGCATGCATTGTAGAAGAAGACGGCACTGAAACAGAGTACGCTAACGAGGAATATCTCTATGGCGAAACCGTTGAAGCTCTCAGTGATCCCACCGCTCCTGAAGGCTATGTATTCAAGGGCTGGTCAACCGTTAAGGGCGATGCAAGCGCAATAGCTGCTCTTCCCGCAACAATGCCTGCAAACGATTACGTTGTATACGCAATCTTTGAGAAGGACACCTTCACCGTAACATTTGATTCCGGTGACGGTTACTTCAACAACAATCCTGACGATAAGGAAGAAACTCAGGACGTAGAATTCGAAGGCGAAATCCAGCTTCCCGTTGAGCCCACTCTTCCCGGTTATGAGTTCAAGGGCTGGTCAACAGACGGCACAGAAGCCGGCATCGTTCCCGAGTCCGAATGGCCTCAGGAAATGGGTCCAGAGGATGTAACCTATACTGCAGTATGGGCTCCCAAGTCATTCACTGTAACTTACTATGTACCCGTTCGTGATGCTGATGAAAGCAGCTCCACCTACGGTAAGCTTAAGGCTGATACATGGGAAGTATACGGCGAAGTAAAGACCCTTGAAGCTGGTGCTCCCTTCACCGATGCTATTGTTTCCGGAACACCTGAAGTTCTTTACTACGAGTTCTGCTGCTGGCAGGATGAGGAAGGCAACGAAGTAACTGAGTGGCCCGAAACAATGCCCACAAAGAATCTCAAGTACTATGCTCACTTTGAGAGACTTCCCGTTTACCTTATCCCCATGGACGGTTCAACCACAGTTATTGACCGTGGTGAAGGCTACTATGGCAAGGCAGGCGCTTACACTACAGAGCTTACAGGTGAATTAACACGTAACGTAACCCAGACCTATGATCAGTATGATGCTGCTTCAGGTAACGTATGGTACGTATATGGCTTAGAATTCTACCTCTTTGAGGATATTCTTCGCGATAAGTACTGTGACGTTCACGGTGACGGTTACTACACCGTAACTCCCTACAATGCAGACTTCGGCTCAGAAATCGGCAGAGTAGTTGTAGGTACAGGCTCCAAGATTACTGTTTACGATAAGGTTACCAACGAAATCGTTGAAGAATTCTACGTAGTAGTCTTTGGTGACGTAAACGGCGACGCTGCTGTTAAGACCTCTGATACTACAGAGATGAAAAACGAAATCGGCTACATTACCTCATGGAGTGTTGACGGATTCGATGATTTCGACAGTGCACGCTTCATGGCAGGCGATATCGTAAGAGATAACAGGATTTTAATGTCTGACGTTACACGCACAAAAGAATATATAGGTTATCTTCTTGATATCGATCAGGTAACAAGTGGATGGATTTCTTACATCTGATTTAATTTAACCCGCGGCCTGCGGAGGGAAACCTCCGCAGGCTTTTTCTTTTTTCAAGTTGATTTAAATTGCATAATATGTTAAAGTTATAAAAAAAAACGGAGCGATAAAATGATAGCAGCAATTGACGTTGACCTTCAGTACAGCGGCAGAGCCTTGTTCAGGCACGCCGACGTTACCTTCACCAGAGGAAACTGCTACGGGCTTATTGGTGCCAACGGAGCGGGTAAATCAACTTTTCTTAAAATCCTTGCAGGTGAGCTTGAGCCTACGGGCGGCAGAGTAAGCGTTACCCCGGGCGAGCGTATTTCCGTGCTCAGGCAGGACCATTTCGCATTTGATGAATATACGGTTGTAAAAACCGTGCTTTTGGGCAACAAAAAGCTCTGCGAAATCATGGATGCCAAGGAGGAGCTCTATTCTAAAGAGGAGTTTACCGAAGAGGACGGAATGAGAATCAGCGAGCTTGAGGAAGAGTTTGCCGAGATGGACGGATGGAGCGCAGAGAGTGATGCTCAGATACTGTTGAACGGCCTTGGTGTTACAAACGAGTGGCATGAGAGACTTATGAGCGAGCTTCCCAACGATCTCAAGGTCAAGGTGTTGCTTGCGCAGGCACTTTTCGGCTCGCCTGATATTCTTCTTATGGACGAGCCTACCAACCACCTTGATATTGATGCAATTATATGGCTTGAGGATTTTTTACTCGATTTAGAGAGTACAGTCATTGTAGTGTCGCATGACCGTCACTTCCTCAATAAAGTCTGCACTCACACGGTTGATATTGATTTCGGCAAAATCACCGTTTATGCAGGCAACTACGATTTCTGGTACGAATATACTCAGATGCGTCAGCGTCAGCTCAGGGAGCAGAATAAGAAGGATGAGGCAAAGGCTAAAGAACTCAAGGAGTTCATTGCCAGATTCAGCGCCAACGCCTCCAAATCAAAGCAGGCTACAAGCCGTAAGAAGCTGCTTGAAAGCCTTGATTTAAGTGAACTTCCCGTTTCCTCAAGGCGCTTTCCTTACGTGGGCTTCAAGCCTGACAGAGAGGTGGGCAACGACGTGCTCACCGTCAGCGGCATCTCAAAAACAGTAGGTGGAAGAAAGGTTCTGGATAACGTCAGCTTTACCGTTCTTCCCCGCGAAAAGGTTGCTTTTGTGGGCACGGATGCCGTGGCAAAAACCACTCTGTTTAAAATTCTGGCAGGCGAAACAGAGCCTGATGAAGGTACCGTAAAATGGGGAGTAACAACAAGCACCTCGTATTTTCCGTCAGACAATTCAGCGTATTTTGACGGCTGTGAGGATTCTCTCATTGACTGGCTTCGCAGTTATTCTGACCTTGTGTTTGAAAGCGACGTGCGAAGCTGGCTTGGCAGAATGATGTTCTCGGGCGATGAAGCGCTGAAAAAAGCAAAGGTGCTTTCTGGCGGCGAAAGAGTGCGCTGCATGCTGTGCAAGATGATGCTTTCGGGTGCCAACGTTCTTATTTTTGACGAACCCACCAATCATCTTGACCTTGAATCAATAGCTTCCCTTAATGATGGAATTATAAAATATCCCGAAACCGTTCTGTTTACCTCGCACGACCATCAGTTTGTGCAGACCATTGCAGACAGAGTCATTGACGTTACAACGGGTAATCATTACGATAAGAAAATAACCTTTGATGAATATCTTGCAGAGCTTGCCGAGAAGAGGGAAGCGGAAAAGGCAGGTAAATAACAGTGGCAAAAACTCTGTATATCAGTGACCTTGACGGCACCCTGCTCAACCGCAATGCCGAGCTTTCGCCCTTTGCGGTTGAAGGTTTAAGAGCGCTGTGCAGCAAGGGGATTTATTTGAGCGTTGCAACCGCAAGAACCGCCGCAACCGTAGCGGCAATGCTTGCGCCCGTAGGAGTCAACACTCCCGTTGTGCTTATGAACGGGGTGTGCACCTATGATTTGTCAAAGGAAGAATACGTAAGCGTAGAATATATAAGCTCTTTTGCCAAATCTCAGGCTATGCAGATTATTGCCGACCACGGTCTGTCGGGTTTCTGGTACTGCATAGAAGACGGAAAGCTTTCCACTTACTATGAAAATACCGATTCGCCCGATGCGAAGCTGTTTATTGAGGAGCGGCAGAGAAAATACAATAAGCCCTTTTTCAAGGTTGATTCATTTTCAAGTCTTTCAGAAAGAGGTCTGGTATATTATTCGATTTCAGACGTAACGGCAAAGCTTGAGCCTGCGGCAAGTCAGCTTAAAGAAGTGCAGGGGCTCAGGGTGGAATATTACCGTGACGTTTATAATCCCCGTCACAGCTATCTCGAGCTGTGCTCATCAAATGCTTCAAAGAAAAACGCCGTCAGCAATATCAGGAAAACGTACGGCTTTGAAAAAGCCGTGGGCTTCGGCGATAATTATAACGATATTCCGCTGCTTGAGGCGTGCGATGAATTTTATGCTGTTTCAAATGCGGTGGAGGAGCTTAAAAAGCGTTCAACCGCGGTCATCGGTGCAAATACCGGGGATGCCGTGGTGCGGTGGCTTCTTGAAAATGCAGAATAGGAGAGTATTATGGAAAGAATAACAAGCTTTAACGTGGATCATGATTTATTAGAGCCCGGCATTTACGTTTCAAGAATTGACGGTGATATCACAACCTACGATTTAAGAACTCGCAAGCCCAATGCAGGCAGCTTTATGGATACCACAACCGCACATACCGTTGAGCATATGTTTGCAACTTTTGTGCGTAATTCTGAAATAAAAGATAGCGTTATTTATTTCGGACCCATGGGATGCCGTACGGGTTTTTATCTGCTAGTCAGAAATGCCGATAATGAAAAGGTGCTCGAAATAACCCGTTCAATCCTTAAAAGCATCGTGGAGTATGAAGGGGAGGTATTCGGGGCATCGCAGAAGGAATGCGGCAACTGGCTTGATCTGGAGCTCGGCTGTGCAAAGGAAGAATGCGCCCGTTACCTTAAAATTCTCGAAAAGAAGCAAACGTTCAAGTATAATTCTTGATAAGAATAATTAACAAAAAGTTCACAAATTATACAAGATTTATTAATATATTCACACAAGCAGTAACAAAATGAGTAAATATAATTTTGATATCAGATAATGGTAATTATAAATGTGAACACTTCTTTTTTATTTTCTCTTTCCCCATATATCGGCGGACGTTTCGGCGTCCGCCGATATCCCTTTTTACAGAAGAAATTCATGTAAAGCACTATGGCTTTACATGAATGTTTTGTTTACAGAATACGGCAACTTTTCCTTATATATTATAATTAGTAAAAAAATAATTATAAAATATCCCAAAAAATGTGCTTGTTTTGGCAATTAAGCACTTGCAAAATCAAACAGCTTGTGGTAAAATGACTTGTAAAATACGCTAACTATGTATGTGTCGTAAAGCGTAAAGTTCAAGGAGGTTTCTTATGACTACTTTAAAGAAAGCGCTTGCGCTTCTGGTTGCCTTTATTATGGCATTCAGTTGCGTATCGGTAATGGCATCTGCTGATGAACCGGATACTCTTACCATCAAGACTTCCGGCCTTGCCAACCCCACTGAGGATACAGACGTGGCAAAGGCTAAAAGAGGCAGCACTGTTAATGTGTATATTTCAATCGGTACCAATTACGATACCCGCGACGGCGGCGAGCTTATCTTTGCTTATAACAGAGATTTTGCTATTTATCAGCATCAGGCGAGACATACTCTCAACAATAATAACCCGGCGGTTAAAAATGGATATGTTGACTATATTGGTACAGATAGTGAGCTCTCAGTTGGTCACTATAAAAGGGATAGTGAAGGCAACAAGACCGACGAGTGGAATCACGGCTTTGTTGCTACCAGACTGAACAAGCAGGGGCTACTTACAGACAGCGATCTGGAACAGTACGGATTCTTTATTGTTCAGCTTAATGATGTGCTTGGCGCCGGCAAGCGTCAGTATGATGGCAGCACCTGGCTTTTTGCTGCTGAGTTTGAAATCAGTAAGGATGCGGACCCCAACATGATTGGCGAGATGCTCAAGGTTCAGGTTCTTCCTTCAACTATTCAGTCTCCCACCAATCAGCAGGGTATAGTAAACATTCCAAAGTACATGCCCAGTTCCAACGCTGTTAACGGTATGCAGAATTTGCCCAACCACGTTGTTTCCCCCACAGCAGCCGGCATCCAGGTAATCAACGACGTTTATTTCTTCGAGGGCGATAAGGGTGAGTTTGATTCCAAGGTAGAGCTTGACGATGCAACCGGCGCTTACAAGGCAGTAAGCTACGTTGGCGAAGAGGTTGCGTTCTCCGCTCTCAACGTTCCCACACCCGTAGGCAAGCAGGACGTTCCTGATCCTGATGACAATGATACCCTCAAGGATTATGTCTTCAGCAACTGGCTTCCTGCTGACTCAAGCGGAAAGGCTACAAGTTCTGAGCCTGCTACCTCAGTAACTGTTCCTGCAGGTGATCCTGCTTATTTCGTAGCAAACTACACAGAAGGCGACACATACAAAATCACATATAAAGTTGTAGACGAAAACGGTAACGCGATTGATGAAGAAGAATCATCAGCAAGCTATGCAGAAGGCGATGAAATCGCAGCAACTGATCTTCCTGCAGGTGAAGGCTATGAGTACAGCGATTGGACCTATACTAAGGAAGACGGAACTGTAATTGATACTCTTCCCGATGAAATGCCCGCATATAACATCATTGCTACCACCACCAAGACACCTATTGACTGCTATGTAACCTTTGATGCAAACGGCGGTACCGCAGGCGCTAAGTCTGAAAAGACTGTTAAGTATGGCGCTCCCATCACATCTGACGGTATTGACGTTCCCACCAGAACCGGTTATAAGCATATCGGTTGGTCAGTTAACGCAGGCGAGAACAACAGCGTAACTTCTCTTGGTACTATGGACAATGTTCAGGGCAAAACCGTTTATGCTGTATGGCAGATAAAGACCTACACAGTAACATGGCAGGTTGGTGACAAAACTTACACAACCGAAGCTACTTACGGTCAGGAAATCCCTGAGCCTCCCGTTTCCGACGAACTCGGCTATGAACTCAGCGATTGGTCACCCGAAGTTCCCAAGGCAATGCCTGATAAGGAAGACCTCAAGTTTACAGCAACTCAGAATCCCAAGGATTATTATGTAACCTTCGATGCAAACGACGGTGTTTTTTCAGATGATACCACTTCAAAGAAAGTAGCATCAACGTTCGATCAGAAGATCAATCTTCCCGAAAAGCCCGCAAATGAAGGTCACACCTTCCTCGGCTGGTCACTTCAGTCTAATGCGAAGACAGGCTCCGAGAATCTCGGCGAGCTCAAAACAACCGAGCCTCTTACCTACTACGCAATCTGGGAAGCAAAGACCTATACCGTAATATGGACCATCGACGGTGAAATCACCACTACAACAGAAACTTACGGCGAAGCTCTTCATCCTCCCGTAATCCCCAATAAGCCCGGCTATGATTCCGGCGCTTGGACTCCCGGTGTTCCCGGAACAATGCCCGATGTTGAAGATCTCGAATTCAAATCAGTTTCCACTCCTAAAGTTTACAACATTACCTTTGATGCAAACGACGGTGCTTTTTCAGATAACACTACTTCAAAGGGAGTAGAATCAACCTTCGGTCAGAAGATCAATCTTCCCGAAGAGCCCGCGAATGAAGGACATACTTTCCTCGGCTGGGCACTTGAGTCCAATTCAAAGGTAGGCTCCAAGAATCTCGGCGAGCTTAAAACAACCGAGCCTCTTACCTATTATGCTGTTTGGTCTCCCAACAATAACGCGGTAAGAATTGAGTATTACTCCAAGGGAACAGACGGAGAATACGTCAGCACCGGAACGGGAACCACAAGCGGAGAAACCGGAACAACCGTTAACATCACAAAGCAGGCAACAGATGAAACTCCCGAAGGCTTTGTTCTTGATACAACCATGAGTAAACTTTCGGACACTGTTCCCGCAACAGGAACTCTTACTCTTAAGGTTTACTATGACCGCAACAAGTATAACGTAACATTTGATCCCAATGGCGGTTACCTCGACGGTGATACAAGCAAAGAAGCAGAAGTAGTAGAGAACCTTTACTTTGGTGCAACAATAACTTCCCATACTGCCAACAAGGAAGGCTGTGAGGAAGGCACATGGACTGTAACCAATACCAATACAGGCGCAACAATTACAGAAATCCCCACCAAGGTTCCTGCGTATAACATCACATTCACAGCAAACTACGAAGCAATAAAGACCACCGTAACCTTCGATCCCAACGGCGGTAACTTCCCTGAAGGCGCAACAACCTCTAAGACTCTTGAATACAACGATGCAATCAATGCAGACGGCATTACAACTCCCGTGCTTGAAGGTTATAAGCACATCGGCTGGGCAAAGACTGCTGATGCAAAGACTCCCGAAGACCTTGGTACAGTTAAGGATCAGCCTATAACCGTATATGCGGTTTGGGAAGCCAACAAGTATAAGGTAATCTTCGATGCAAATAACGGCTCATTCCCCGAAGGCGCAACATCTTCCAAGGACGTTCCTTACGGTGAAAGGATTGATGCTGATTCAATCACCGAGCCCGGCAGAACAGGCTATAAGTTCCTTGGTTGGTCAACCGATGCAAACGCAAAGATACCCGGTGACCTCGGAACAATGGGCAGCGGCGCTAAGACTGTTTACGCAGTTTGGGAGCTTCAGGAGTACGTAGCAAACTTCGATCCCAACGGCGGAACATTTGAAGAAGGCGCTCAGACAACAAAGAACGTTAAGTACGGTAAGGAAATCACAACTGACGGTATCGCAACTCCCACTGCTCCTGCAGGTAAGGAGTTTGCAGGCTGGGCTCTCAGCAAGAACGCAACCCAGGCTGATGCTTCTCTCGGCAACATGACTGAAGAAGGCGTAACCGTTTACGCAGTATGGAAGACCAAGAGCTATCCCGCAACCTTTGATGCAAACGGCGGTAAGTTTGACGGTGATGCAACAACCGAGATAAAGTACGTTGAATACGGCACTGAAATCAACTCCGATTCAATTTCAACTCCTGCAAACGAAGGATTTGAACTTCTCGGCTGGTCAACCAATAAAGATGCAACAACTCCCGATACTTCTCTCGGCAACATGACCGAAAACGGCGCAACTGTTTACGCTGTATGGAAGGGAATCGAGAAAACCGTAACCTTCGATGCAAACGGCGGTGAATTCGCTGACGGCGCTACAACAGAAAAGACTTATGCTTACGACAAAGAAATGGATGTTGCAGGCGTATCCGTTCCCGAGAAGGAAGGCTACGAATTCCTCGGCTGGTCATTTGATAAGGATGCAGAAACAGCTGATACCGATAAGGGCAGCGGCTCTCTCGGCAAGGTAACCGATAAGGAAGCCAAAACGGCTTATGCAGTCTGGAAGGCAGTAGACGTTGACGTAACGTTTGATGCAAACGGCGGTGAATTCGCTGACGGTTCTGACAAGAAGGATGCAACAGCTCCTTACGGCAGCGATCCTTCCGAAGTATATCCCACCGAAAATCCCACCAAGCCCGGTAAGTCCTTCATTGGTTGGGTTGATGAAAACGGCAACACTGTTGATAAGATTGACGATGTTGACGGACTCAAGCTCTTTGCAAAATGGGGCGACGTTAAGTACACCGTAACCTATTATTATGACAGAGATAATGATGGCGAGCCTGACGAGTACAAGACTCAGGAATATAATTACGGCGATACAATCACCCTTCCTGCAAACCCCGATATCGACGGTTTCGAATTCGTAGGTTGGGAATGGTATACTTCCAACAATGAGGAATCCAAGATTTCCAAGCCCGAAACAATGCCCGAGCAGAACCTCATTGTTCTTGCAACATGGGAAGCAAAGACTTACAAAGTAACCTTTACTCTTAACGGCGGTAAGTGGTCTGACGGTTCAACTGCAGACAAGGTAATCGAAGTTAAGTTCGGCGATGAAATTGCCCGTCCCGAAACTCCTGAGAAGTCTGAGGAAGAACTCTTCAGCCATTGGAAGCAGACCAAGGGTAAGGACGCTGAAGTAGGCGGCAAGATGCCTGCGAGCGACGTAACCTTTGAAGCTCAGTGGGGCGATCCCAAGGAATACACCATCACTTACGTAATCTACGGCGATATCATTGAAACATCAGGTTATTATAAAGGCGAAACAATCTTCGAAAAGGAAGATCCCACAAGATTCGGCTTCACCTTCAAGGGCTGGAAGTGGTACAATTCAGACGGTGATCACATCGCTGAACCCAGCGAAATGCCCGGTGAAGACCTCAGAGCAGAGGCACAGTGGGAGTTCGGATTTGACGAAGTTCCCGAAATCGACCTTCCCAATATCGATATCAATACCCTCGTTATTGATCCTCAGCTCTACGTTGACCTCGTAGATGCTATCATCGGTGTTCTTCCCGACAAGCTTCCCGAAATTGATTTCGGCGGTGACGGTGAAGGCGAAGGCGAAACAACCGATAAGCCCGACGGCGACGGTAAGGATGACGGCAAGGATGACGGTAAGGGCAACGAAGGCTCAACTAACGTTCCTTCAGTAGATATTCCCGACACCGGCTCAGCAGCAGGCATTGCAGTATTTGCAATCATATCCGGCGCAGCAGCAACAGCATACGTTATCAAGAGAAAAAAGGATAACGACTAATAAACCAACCCTTTAGCGGCACGCGAAAGCGTGCCGCTTTTTTTGTAACACAGTGCCTCGCTTATGCATATAATGAAGCGAAAGCCGAGCGTCTTTTCTCGGCAAACAAAGAAGGAGGCATGCAAAATGAACGCTAAAAACCTTCAGGAAATGATTGAACAATATAAGCGTGAAATGCTCACCTACAACAAAAGCAGCACTTTCCGTGAAGAAAGAGGAAGTACGGAGGAATTACGCTGGGGTGAAAAAGAAGAACAGACCGCAGAAAGGGTTAAAACTGTGGCTACTGAACCTGTGGCTACTGAACCTGCGGCTACTGAACCTGCGGTGAAAGAGGCTGAATATCCTGCAGCCGTACCTGCTGTTGCAACACCTGTGCAGCCTGAAGCTGTTGAACAAACTGCAACGTCACCTGTACCCACAATGGAAGAGGCGGAGGGGACGCGTGAATTCGATGAGCTTAGAGAGGGATGTACAAGACTTACTCCTGAGCAGCAGCAATCGTCACTCGGAACGCTCTGTAACGATCTTGAGGAGTTTTTGCAGCTCAATTCTGCGAACGGTTCTATGGGGGTCAACGTATCGGTGTGGAACAGCAATTTCGGCGTAAGCAATGCCAGGGTGATTGTGCTTGCTCCGCTTGAAAGCGGAAATGTCGTTATATTCAAGGGACTTACGGACACGGTTGGCAGAACGCCTGTTTTTGATTTGCCTGCGCCGCCAAGGCAGAGTTCACTTACGAGCGACCCCGATACTGCATTGCCTTACGCAGGGTACACGGTGCTCGTGGAACACCCTGATTACGCGCGTGCGGTTTTTACCAACGTGCCTGTTTTTGAAGGCACTCAATCTGTTCAGCCCGTAAGTCTTTTTCCCAAAAATCCGCCCAATCAGAGAGATTCTCAGATAAACGTGATAGAGCCCAATTTGAAATAACCGAAAAGGAGGAAATACTATGCCGAATCCTGTAGTTCCCGATTATATAACCGTTCACCTCGGTCCGCCGGATTCCAACGCAAGAAACGTAACTGTTCCATTTGCGGACTATATTAAAAACGTCGCCTCAAGCGAGGTGTATCCAACCTGGCCTGAAAATGCTCTGAGGGCAAATATTTACGCTCAGATTTCTTTGGCTCTCAACAGGGTTTACAGTGAGTTTTACCGCAGCCGCGGATATGATTTTGACATCACAAGCTCTACTTCATATGATCAGGCTTATTATGATGGCAGAACGATTTTTCAGAATATCAGCGAGCTTGTGGATGAGCTCTTTAACGATTACATTACCAAGGGTAATCAGATTCAGCCGCTCTTTGCGCAGTATTGCAGCGGCACCACGGTTACCTGTAACGGTTTGTCGCAATGGGGTACCGTAACTCTGGCAAATCAAGGGCGTACACCTTATCAGATATTACAGAATTACTACGGTAACGATATAAACATAGTTCGCAATGCACCGGTTAAAAACGTAGTGGAATCTTACCCCGGAGTGCTACTGAGGCTCGGAAGCGTGGGGGAGGATGTACGCACAATTCAGCGTCAGCTTAACAGAATATCGACCAATTATCCGCTTATTCCCAAAATCCCCAATGTAAACGGAATTTTTGATGCCACTACACAGGCGTCGGTGAGAACGTTTCAGCAGGTTTTCGGGCTCGCAGTTGACGGAATTGTGGGCAAGGCAACGTGGTACAAAATCAAGCAGATTTTCAATGCGGTTAAGCGGATTTCCGAGCTTTACTCAGAGGGTATAACGCTTTCTGAAGTCCAAAGACAGTTCAGCAAAGTGATAAAACAAGGCGACAGAGGTATAGAAGTAAGCACAATTCAGTATTATCTGGCCTTTATTTCAGCGTTTGATGATTCGATACCGCAGATATCAATTGACGGCATTTTCGGCCCTGCAACACGCAGTGCGGTAACTGCTTTTCAGCAGGAATACGGCTTGAGTCAGGATGGAATTGTAGGCAGAGCAACGTGGAATAAGCTACAGGATGTGTATAACAGCATCATTCGTGATTTGCCTGACGTTTATAACGTTTATCCGGGATATTTCCTTACTACGGGAACAAGAGGAAATGCTGTAAGG
Source organism: Clostridia bacterium (assembly GCA_017397105.1). Lineage (GTDB taxonomy): Bacteria > Bacillota > Clostridia > Oscillospirales > Acutalibacteraceae > CAG-177. Next base: position 31,011 of record JAFQKF010000006.1, read on the forward strand.
GAGCTTCAGAATATGCTGCGCACCATCGCCAGGAATGACGGGTCGATACCTCTTATCGAAGCAGACGGCATATACGGCAACAGAACCCGTGATGCGGTAAGTGCATTCCAGAGAACGGCAGGTCTGCCTGTGAACGGGGCAGTGGGACCTATCACATGGAACGCCATTATGGAAAGATACAATGAATATCGCTGAAAAAACAGGATAAAACTAACACCGAATAATATTTATTCGGGGGATGCTATGGAAAACAAAAGCTTTAACGGTGATTACAACGGCAACGTGAAGCTGTTGTCAGAGTTTCTGCGTGTGGACAGCAGCTTTGATTTAATAACACGGCGCATAACTTTTGCGGGCAGAAATGCGAGCGTTTTTTACGTTGACGGACTCTGCAAGGATGAGGTGGTTGAAAAAATCTCATGGGTTTTGCTAAACGCAAAGCCCGAAACGCTCGGGACAAACAATGTGGGCGATTTTATGCGCACTCTTGTTACGTTTGCGGAGAATTTTACAGTTACGCAGGTTGCTCAGGCGGCAAGGGCGGTGCTTTCGGGCTCGGTTGTGCTGGTGGTGCAGGGGCTTGAGCAAGTGATTGTTATCGACGTGCGCCTTGCACCTGCACGCTCTGTTGACGAGCCGCAGAGTGACAGGGTTTTAAGAGGACCGCATGACGGATTTGTGGAATCGCTTATGGTAAACTGTGCCCTTATACGCAGACGGATACGGGATACCAGACTGACTATGGAGCAGTATATAGTGGGGCGAGAATCCAAAAGCGACGTTGTGCTTTGCTATATGCAGGGCAAGGTGAACGCAAAGGCGTTGAAGAATCTGCGCAAAAAGCTTGAAAGCATTGATGTTGAAGCACTCACGATGAGTCAGCAGAGCCTTATGGAATGCTTGCAGCCAAAGCAGGCATTCAATCCTTTTCCAAAAGCGAGATATTCTGAAAGACCTGACTGCGCAGCCGCCGCAATACAGGAGGGCTCAATAATAATTCTGTGTGAGAATTCGCCGGTTTCCATTGTGGTGCCAACGGGAGTCTTTGACTTTTTGCAGGATACGAACGATTACTATCTTTCACCTTTTGTGGGTTCATACCTGAGAACGGTCAGGCTTATCGTTATTCTTCTTACCGTTCTTCTTACTCCCGTGTGGTTCTGGCTTGTGAGCAATCCGGAAATAATCCCCGATTGGCTGAGCTTTATAAAGATTGAAAAGCCGAATACCGTGCCTGTTTTTGCTCAGCTAATCATAGTCGAACTCGTGATTGATGCGCTGAAGCTTGCATCAATAAATACGCCGTCTGCGTTGAGCGGTTCATTCAGTATTGTGGGTGCGCTTGTGCTCGGAGAGTTTGCGGTGCAGTCAGGCTGGTTCGTTTCGGAGGTCGTGCTGTATATGGCGTTCGTTGCGATTACGGACTTTGCTCAGCCGAGCGTTGAATTCGGATATTCCTTAAAGCTGATAAGGCTTCTGATGCTTGTGCTGACCCGATTGCTCTCTTTTTGGGGATTGCTTGCAGGGCTTGCTGTGGCGGCAGTTACGGTGGCATCAACAAAAACTCTTGCAGGCACGTCTTATCTTTATCCGCTCATTCCTTTTAATGCGAAAGCGCTTTCAAACCTGCTTATACGCAAGCCGATCAAAGTCAATATAAAAAAAGAATCCCGTCCGTGAGGGCGGGATTCCGTTCGTTTAATCAACAATGAATCTTTTATATTTTTCAAGGAGCTTTCTTGCTGTTTCAACAGTGTCAGCGTTGGACGGCTCTTCGGGAGAAACGTTCTGAAGCCAGCTTTTGTCAAACTTTTCGAAGTTTCTGTAAAACTTGCTTCCGAGGTATTCGTTTCTTTCGCAATGCTGTTTTTTGGTTTCGGTTTTGAAGTGCTTTTTGTGGAAGAACTCGGCGAGCTGCTCAAAGAAGGAGTGCCAGCGCTGTAAATAATAAGTTTTTATCAGTCCGCCCCATTCTTTCCACGCATAGTCGTAATTTACGGTGCGACCCATGGGACCCCACACCGTGAGCTGGCTGAGCAGATTAAGCTCAAAATTGTTCTGATCTTTTTCAACCGTAGCAAGCGCGGAAGCGTCGGCAAGATTTTTGTAAAGAGTCAGCTCGGGTCTGGTCTGGAGGAGAGAATCCATATCCTCAAGGATTTTAAGGAAAAGGTTTGCCGACTGTTCGAACTCAACCTTGTCTTTGGCGTAAAAGGCATCCATTACCTTGCGGTAGAGTGCATTTTCGTGATTGCTGAGCACCTGGCGTACCACGTCGCATACGTCAAACTCATATCCGTCGCCGCTTGCTTTTTCAGCGCTGAGGAGAAGCTCTGCGGCTTCAAGCAGCTTTGCGTTTGAATATCTTACGGTGAGTGTGTCGTTTGGAGCGGTGTGCTGAAGATTGGTTGAGGGTCTTGCGCAGATTATGGAGCCCGTTTCTCTGCCGGTGCAGTTTTTACTGTAACAGCTTTCACGCAGAGCCTGCATTGCATCAACAAGGCACTTTTCGTCGCTTGAGTATCTTCTTTTTGCATAGTCCTTGAGCCACTCATCAAGCTGTACTTTTTCGCTTTGTGTGAGCATTTCAAAAGCAAGGTCATAATAGAGAGGATTCTGCCTTATTCCCTCCATGAAAAGGCCTGTTCCGCAGACATTGGGATACTCGCTTTTTATTGATATATAAGGATTTGCGGCGATTGCATCAATGCTTCCGTGCAGGGTGTTACGGTCGCCGAAATTGTGGATGTGGCCTGCTACGAAATCGTGGCCCCAGAAGCCTTCGGTTTCCTTATATTTTTCGCTGTTTATGTCGAGCATAAGGAGTCTGCCGTGAGGTACGGATTTAACAATCGGCTCATAGAGCGACCATGCCTGCATTACCCATACGGACTCGGCATCAAACTCCTGGTACAGAGTATCAATCGTTCTGCCTACGTTCCAGAGATAATTCTTGAGCTTTGAAGCAGGCTTGTTCTCATGGAACGGGTCGCAGGCGTAATAATGGAAAGCACCGAAAAGCTGACGCTGTTTTTCAAGAAAAGCTCTGCCGAATTTTTTGAACAGAGGATCAAGAGGGTCAACAATATAAGTAACAGGGAAATTGCACCAGGGCTTTACCATGTTGAGCCTTGATTTGTGGTAAGCCTTGAGCCTTGTTATTGATTTGGGAATAAGACCTGAGTAGCCCTGCTGAATGGGAGTCATTCCGAGCTCAACCTCACGGTCTATTATTTTTTTACCCAGTTCAAGTCGGGAATCGATATATGATTTATCGGTAAGCGGAAAATATCCGTAAATATTGCCCATGAGCTGCCATGCCCAGAAAGCAGGACCTGAAAGGAATTCGAGCGCACCCGTATCGCTGTACTTGAAATCACGCAGGGTATAATACCATACAGCTTCGGTGCCTACAACGCTCAGAGGCATATTGATACCGTTCATTGCCATGTAGTCAATTTCACGCTCCCAGCGCTCCCAGTCCCACCAGGCGCAGGAATATCCGAACGTGCAGTAATTCATGTAAACACGCTTATCCTGCTCTATTATGAAGCGTACCTCTTTTACGGGCAGAGGGGCATTGTCAACGGCGGGCATTTTTTCGTTGCCGCAGTGTGAAAGATTGATATTGCAGTAATCTTTAAGATAACGGTAGTACGCCATGGCCTGACTTATTTTACAGTCGCCGCCGAGCACGATTTTTCCGCTTTCTTCTCTTACAGTATAAACGGATTTGCCGTTCTCTTTTTCTATCTCTTCAAGAATAAAGCAAGAGGCAATGTCGGGGGTGTTTCGTTTGATGAGGTTGAGCATTTAATCGACCTTCCTGTACTTTTTAAAGTATAATAAATTAATAATACTAAACAATGAGAAAAGAAGCAAGCCTTTAACAGAAACTTTATCCGAAAAGTCTGTTATTTGTTATAATAACGCAAGAAATGAGCGGCAAATCAACCCATTTACGCCTTTTTCTTAATAAAAAGTTGTATAAAAATTTACTTTTTATCTTTACATAAAGCCGAAAATAAAGTATTATGTAACATAGGGCAAATAGGAGCTTTAATTCATTTTGAGAGGTGTTTGTTATGCAACCTGTTTATAAAAGAATTCTTCTTAAAATAAGCGGCGAAGTGCTTGCAGGTGAAAAGGGTAGCGGATTTGATTTTGAAGTTGTTGAATCCATCTGCTCAGCAATCAAAAGTGTAAGCGAAATGGGTGTTGAAGTTGGCCTTGTAGTAGGCGGCGGCAATTTCTGGAGAGGACGCTCAAGCGGCTCAATGAACAGAGCAAGGGCTGACCATATCGGCATGCTTGCAACTGTTATGAATTCAATCATGCTTGAGGAAACTCTTCGCCAGATGGGCGTAAAGGCAACCGCGCAGACTGCTGTACCCATGATGTCCCTTGCGGAGCCTTATTCACAGCGTGAGGCTTGCAGACGCCTTGATAACGGTGAAATAGTAATCTTCGGCGCAGGCACAGGCAGTCCTTTCTTTACAACAGATACCTGTGCAGCTCTCAGAGCGGCTGAAATCGGAGCGGATATTTTCTTTAAGGCAACCAACGTTGACGGTGTTTACGATAAGGACCCCAACAAGTTTGCGGATGCCGTAAAGTACGACGTTCTTACCCAGAGTGAGGTTCTTGAGAAGAATCTTAAAGTAATGGACGCAACGGCAGCGTCTCTCTGCCGTGACAATAAACTTCCCATTCTTGTCTTCAATCTTTCTGACCCTCAAAATATAGTCAGAGCGGTTGCAGGCGAAAATGTAGGCACAATAGTTAAGGAGGACTAATTAATGGAAACCGTATACACAACAGTTAAAGAAAAAATGGGCAAAACCGTAAGTGTTCTTAATTCAGAATATTCAGCAATCAGAGCAGGCAGAGCAAACCCTGCTGTTCTTGATAAAATCAGAGTAGATTATTACGGCACTCCCACACCCATCAATCAGATGGCTGCAGTATCCGTTGCAGAGGCAAGAATTCTTACAATTCAGCCCTGGGATACTTCCACTCTTCACACTATTGAGAAGGCAATCCTTGCTTCCGATCTTGGCATCAATCCTCAGAACGACGGCAGAATTATCCGCCTCATGTTCCCCCAGCCCACAGAGGAAAGAAGACGCGAGCTTGTTAAGGATATCAACAAGATGGCAGAGGATTCAAGAGTAGCTATCCGCTCAATCAGAAGAGACGGTATTGATAAGCTCAAGAAGATGGAAAAGGCTTCCGAAATCACAGAGGATGATCTTAAGATCGGCGAAAAGAAGCTTCAGGAGTTTACCGATAAATATATCAAAGAAATTGATGCAGCTGCTTCCGAAAAGGAAAAGGAAGTTATGTCCGTTTAATTTCGGGTGAACAAATGGATAAAGAAATTCTTAAAGAGCTTGTGCTGCCCCGTCACATAGGCTTTATTATGGACGGTAACGGCAGATGGGCTCAGAAACGGAATCTTGAGCGCTCCGAGGGTCATAAGGCAGGGGCGCAGGCTTTTCGCAGGATATGCGATTACGCTTCCGAGCTTGGAATAGAGGCGGTAACCTTCTATGCTTTTTCAACCGAGAATTGGAAAAGACCGCAGAAAGAGGTTGACGCTATCATGAATCTTTTCCGTGAGTTTCTTGAAGAAGCGCAGCAACGGAGCGATGAGAATGAAGAACGCGGGGTGAGCATACGCTTTATCGGTGATAAAAGCGTGCTTGCACCTGACCTTCAGGCTTTGTTTGAAAGATGCGAAAAGCAGACTTCATCAAAAAACAGAACAATTGTAAACCTTGCTGTCAACTACGGCGGCAGGGCAGAGATAGTGCGTGCGGCAAAGCGACTTGCCGAAAAGGTTGCCGCAGGCGAAATTGAACCCGACGGTATAACCGAGCAGAGCATTTCCGAAGAGCTTTATACCGCAGGGCAGCCTGACCCTGATTTGATTATCAGACCGGGCGGAGAAAACAGGATTTCAAACTTCCTTATCTGGCAGTCGGCTTATTCTGAGTTTTTGTTTACTCAGACTCTCTGGCCTGATTTCTATGAAAAGGATCTGGATGAAGCAATAATCGAATTTTGTAAGCGAAACCGTCGCTTTGGCGGAATTTAAGAGAAAAGAGTGTACCCCATATGAAAACAAGAATAATAACGGGAGTCAGTGCGGCACTTGTTGCGATAGCGGCCATTATCTTTATGCAGTATCCGCTGGTAATGGGCATTCTCGGTGCGTTTTTTGCAGGAGTTTCCGTATATGAAATACTCCATGTTATCAAGTGTGAAAACAAGGTTATAATGGGCATAAGCGTTGCTTTCGGTGCAATTGTACCTTTATATAACGACATAAAGGCGTATGTTACCTATCACACTGAAAGCGATTTCTTTGACGGATTCAAGATGCCTGTATGGATTGTACTTGCCGTTTATACTTTTGTTATTCTTCTTGTTATGCTCAGAATGTATGAAAAAACAAAGTTTGAGCACGCGGCAATGGCAATTTTTTCCTCGGTTGCGATAGGTTTTTCCTACTCAACCCTTGTTTTTCTCAGAGATCTTGACCATGTGTATCCCGAGCATTTGCAGCAGGCTCAGAGCTTCTTTATTGTTCTCGGCTCTCTTTACTGTGCCTGGATTTCTGATACTTTTGCGTATTTCTTCGGAAGAAAGCTCGGCAAGCATAAGCTTGCTCCCAGAATCAGCCCCAAGAAATCCGTTGAGGGTGCAGTTGCAGGTGTTTTAGGCACTGTTGTTGTTGCTCTTATCACCTTCTTTGTTGCAAGCCACTGGTTTGACAGATATCCTGACACAATCAAATGGTGGATGGTTGCTCTCGTAACTGCAGCGGGTGTAATAATGGGAATGTGCGGCGACCTTTCAGCTTCTGTTATCAAAAGAAACTACGGTGAAAAGGATTTCGGCACCATTTTCCCCGGTCACGGCGGTGTAATGGACAGATTTGACAGTTTCCTTTTCGCACTTCCTACCGTCTATATCATTATCACTTTAGTTATGAGCTTTGTTTCATAAGGAGAAATTCTTATGGGTAAATCCATTGTTATTCTCGGTTCAACAGGTTCAATAGGTACGCAGGCTCTTGAGGTTGCCGAATTCGGCGGCTACAAGGTGCGTGCGGTTACTGCCAACAGTGCAGTATCTGTGCTTGAAGAACAGGTAAGAAAATTCAAACCCGAATTTGCAGCGGCTGCCGATGAAAAGGCGGCCGCAGATTTAAAAATAAGGATAGCCGATACCTCAACAAAGGTGCTTGCAGGTACTGAGGGTGTTTGCGAATGTGCGGCTTGTGAGGCGGATACGGTTCTCAACAGTGTTGTGGGAATTGCTGGCCTTGCGCCGACTTTGGCGGCGATTTCGGCTAAAAACACGCTTGCTCTTGCAAACAAGGAATCCCTTGTTACAGGGGGCGAGCTTGTTATTTCTATGGCAAAAAACAGCGGTGTTGACATTTTGCCCGTAGACAGTGAACACTCGGCAATTTTTCAGTCAATGCAGGGCTGTGCAGATAAAAAAGAGATAAAGCGTCTTATTCTTACCGCATCCGGCGGTCCGTTTTTCGGTAAAACAAAGCAGGAGCTTGAGAATGTTACTCTCGAGCAGGCGCTCAATCATCCTAATTGGAGCATGGGCGCAAAAATCACCGTAGATTCAGCTACCATGATGAATAAGGGCCTTGAGCTTATCGAGGCTGTGTGGCTTTTTGATATGAAGCCTGAGGATATTGACATAGTTGTTCACCGTCAGAGTATTATTCATTCTCTTGTTGAGTTTTGCGATAATTCCGTTATCGCTCAGCTTGGTGTACCTGATATGCGCATACCTATTCAGTATGCTCTTACCTACCCCAACAGAGTTGAAAGCCCCGTGCGGCAGCTGAGTCTTGCCGAAATCGGAACTCTTACCTTCTCTGAGCCGGATTATAATACTTTTTCCTGCATAAACTTATGCAAAAGGGCGATTTCACTCGGCGGTCTTTATCCTGCTGCTCTCAATGCTGCAAACGAGCAGGCAAACGAGATGTTCAGAAAAGGACTTATACGCTTTGCTCAGATTGCTGAGAGCGTTGAATGCGTACTTGACAATATCAGCCTGCCTGAGCTTAAGACGGCTGATGATATTTTTGAAGCTGACCGTGCCGCAAGAGAGATGGTGCTGCGTCAGCAGAAAGGCAACTGAATGGCTTTTTTTGATTTTTTAACTGACCCCGCATTTTGGAGCAAGGCAGGCACTGTGGCGCTTGCCGTGCTGTTTTTCGGCGTGATTATTATGTCCCACGAATTCGGTCATTTTATCTTTGCCAAGCTTTTCAAGGTAAAGGTAAATGAATTTGCTTTCGGTATGGGCCCTACAATCCTTTCGCGCAGAAAAGGCGAAACAAAATATGCGTGGCGTCTGCTTCCCATTGGCGGCTTTGTAAGCATGGAAGGGGAGGATGAAGAGAGCGAGAGCGAGGGCGCTTTCTGCTCCAAGCCCGTGTGGCAGAGATTCATAATCGTTGCCGCGGGTGCAACGGTTAATATAATAATGGGATTTCTTATTGTGGTAATAATGCTTGCGGTAACAACTACACCCGAAAGCGGAATAGGAACTCCCGAAATTTTATATTTTGATGAAAACGCCGTCAGCTCATCCTACGGCTTGCAGGAGGGCGACGTTATTAAAGAAATCGGCGGTAAGCGAGTGTTTTCCGTTTTTGACGTAAGCTTTCTTATGTCGCGCGACGATGACGGTGTTATGGATATCACAGTTAAAAGAGACGGCGAAAAGCAAGAGCTTAAAAACGTTAAATTCCAGAGCATGGCAGGCGAAACGGGTAACACGATTATTTTCGATTTTGTTTTAAGAGGCGTTGACGCCAATTTCGTAAACGTTATCAAATATTCAGCTTTGCAGACTGCAACGCTCGCAAGAATGGTGTGGCTTAGTCTGTTTGACCTGGTTACGGGCAGATACGGACTGAGTGATTTGTCCGGCCCTATAGGCACCGTTGCGATTGTTGCTCAGGCGGCAGGCTCCGTAGCGGCAGGGATTGACTGGGAATACCTTCTTCTCATAATGGCGCTCATAGCGGTGAATATCGGCGTGTTCAACCTTTTGCCCGTTCCCGCTCTTGACGGCGGCAGGCTGTTCTTTATGGTTATTGAAATGATAATCCGCAGACCCGTACCCCAGAAATATGAAAGATTCATCCATGCAGCAGGGCTTGTGCTTCTGCTTGGATTTATGGCTGTTGTTTCCATGAGCGACGTGCTAAAACTCGTTAGAGGAGAATTCTGAAAGGCAGGAATTTAAAATGCAAAGACGCAGGTGCAGAGGTGTTAATATCGGCGGCATTCCTATGGGAAACGGTGCGCCCGTAACCGTTCAGTCAATGCTCAGCACTCCCGCTCACGATATTGAGGCAAGTGTAAGGCAGGCAAAGGCACTTGAAGAGGCAGGCTGCCAGATTATAAGAGCGGCTGTGCCTGATATGCAGGCGGTGAAGCTGATAAGCGCACTCAAGGAGAACGTCAGCGTTCCGATTGTTGCCGATATTCATTTTGATTACCGTCTTGCTCTTGAAAGTGCGGCGGCAGGGGTTGACAAAATCAGGATTAACCCCGGCAATATCGGCTCTGATGAGCGCGTGAAAGCCGTTGCAGTAACCTGCGCAAACAAGGGGATTCCCATCAGAATCGGAGTGAATTCCGGCTCTGTTGAAAAGGAGATGCTTGCATTCTACGGCGGACCTACCGCAGATGCGCTTGTTGCAAGTGCGCTTAAGCACGCGTCACTTCTTGAAAAATTCGATTTTTACGATACGGTTATTTCAATTAAGTCGTCCGACGTTGAAACTATGATTGAAGCCTATGAGTTAGCGGCTGAAAAGTGCGATTATCCCTTGCATCTCGGTGTAACGGAAGCAGGAACTCAGCGTATGGCTCTTATAAAATCAAGCATAGGAATCGGTTCGCTTTTACTCAAGGGAATAGGTGACACAATAAGAGTTTCTATGACTGCCGACCCCGTCGAGGAGGTCAGGGCAGGCTTTGATATTCTTAAGGCGGCAGGCATTAAAAAGGATTGTGTTCAGATTGTATCCTGCCCCACCTGTGGCAGAACAAGAATCAATCTTATTGCCCTTGCCAATGAAATTGAAAGCAGACTCGCTTCCTGTAAAAAGCCGATAAAGGTTGCCGTTATGGGCTGTGCCGTAAACGGACCGGGTGAGGCGCGAGAGGCGGATATAGGAATAGCAGGCGGCGACTCTTGCGCTCTGCTGTTCAAAAAAGGTGAAATTCTCCGTAAAGTCAGCGAAGAATGCGCCGTGGAAGAACTTTTGAGAGAGATTGAAAATATGTAAGGAGAAATATGGAAAAGAGTTTACTCTATTACATAGGGGAATTCCTTGATGATAAGCAAAGAGCGGATTTTGCCAAGGCCGAGGTCAGGAGCATATCGCTTGTTGAGAATGATTCAAGGCTCATTATTGAGGCTTACTTCCCTGAATATACAGGCTACCGTAAGGTGCGCCATGCGGCAAGGAATGTCAGGGTTGGTCTCGGAATTTCCGACGTTGTTATCACTGAAAGATACGAGCCGCAGATGCTGGTAAGCTCCTGTATAGCGGACCTGACTGCCGCTGCCAAGGATCTGAAGGCGGTTGCAAACGGTTTCCTTGATGAAGCTGAGGTTGAGCTTACTTCAACTGAGCTTGTTTACCGTCTTAAGAACGGAGCGGATATAATCAATTCAAACGATACCGCGCCCGCTCTTGAGCGTTATATATCCGATGCTTTTTCCGTAAGGCGCAAGGTAAGTTTTACGGGTGACACAAAGGTGAGCATCGACAATCCCGAATATCTTAAAATGCAGCACGATGCTGTGGACCCTATAAACTTTATGGCTCTTGAGGATGCCAAAAAGAAAGAACCCAAGCAGGAGTATGAGGATTTACCCATCACTTTGCATAATGCCAGACCGCTTTACGGCAACAAAGTAAGGCAGAAGCCTATCCCGATTAATACCATAACGGGTGAGGATCAGGGTAACGTGGTTGTGTGGGGCGATGTTTTCGGCATTGCCGTCAAAGAAACGAAGGACGGCAAGAAGAATATAATTACCTTTAACGTTACCGATTATACCGATTCGTATACGGTTAAAATATTCGGTGAAAAGGAAGAATGCGAATCTCTTGTTGATTCGCTTGCGGAGAATATGACCGTGCTTGTTCGCGGTTACGTAACGCAGGATACTTTCCTCAAATGCAATCTGATAATGGCAAGAGCCGTTACGAAGATTGATAAAATGCCCGAAACTGATGACGAGCCCGAAAAACGAGTCGAGCTTCATATGCATACCAATATGTCCGCAATGGACGGTATGACCAGTGCTAAGGATCTTGTAAAAAGGGCGATTTCGTGGGGGCATAAGGCTATTGCCATTACCGACCACGGTGTAGTTCAGGCATTCCCTGAAGCGGCAGGAGCGGCGGGCGGAAAAATCAAAATCCTTTACGGGATGGAAGGCTACTATGTTGATGACAGTGTTACTATAGTCAACGGCAATTCCGATGTTGATTTTGAGGGCGAATTCGTTGTTTTTGACGTTGAAACAACGGGCTTGCGTACGGGCGTTGACCGCCTTACCGAAATAGGCGCGGTAAAGATGAAAAACGGCCTGGTAACCCAGAGTTTTTCAACCTTTGTTGACCCTGAAAGGCATATTCCCGAGAATATAACCGAGCTTACGGGCATCAGCAATTCCATGACCGCGGGAGCACCCAAGGAGGGCGAGGCGGTGCGTAATTTCCTCGAATTCTGTGGCGACGCAGTGCTTGTTGCTCATAATGCAGGCTTTGATACTGCGGTTATCTCCGCGGCGTGTGCGAGGAACTCCATTGAATTCAACAACACTTACATAGACACCCTTCTTATGGCTCAGAGCCTTATAGACGGCGTTAAGAACTACAAGCTTGACACTCTTGCTTCTTATTTCAAAATGCCAAAATTCAACCATCACAGAGCAATGGATGATGCGGCGGTGCTTGCCGATATATTCGGTCAGCTTCTCAATCTTGCGAAGGCAAAGGGTGCTGAGCGTGTAAGCGAGCTTGATGAAAAGCTTGATAAAATAAGCCCGAAAAAATTACCTTCGTATCATATTATAATCCTTGCAAAGAATACCGTAGGGCTCAAGAATCTTTATAAGCTCATAACAAAATCAAATCTTGAGTATTTTTACCGCAGACCCAGAGTACCCAGAAGTGAAATTCTCAAGCACAGGGAAGGGCTTATAATCGGTTCAGCCTGTGAAGCCGGAGAGCTTTACAGAGCCGTATTTGAAGGCAGACCTGCCGAAGAGCTTGTAAAGATAGCCGAATTTTACGATTACCTTGAAATTCAGCCTTCGGGCAACAATATGTTTATGGTAAGAAACGGCAGTCTGAGCGGTGTTGAAGAAGTTGAACAGATTAACAAAAACATCGTTCACCTCGCAGATAAGCTTTCAATGCCTGTTGTTGCTACGGGTGACGTACACTTTATCAATAAGGATGACAGTGTATTCAGAGAGATTATAATGTCGGGTCAGGGCTTCTCCGATGCCTCGGAGCAGGCGCCTCTTTATTTCAGAAAAACGGCGGATATGCTTGCTGAATTTGCATATCTCGGCGAAGAAACAGCAAGGGAAGTTGTAATTGAAAATCCCAATAAAATTGCGGATTTGTGTGATAACCTCATTCCCTTCCCCAACGGTACCTTCCCGCCTGATATTCCGGGCTCCGATATGGAGCTGAGAAGAATATGTCACGAGCGCATGACCGATCTTTACGGCGACCCGTTGCCTGAGGTTGTTGCCTCAAGGCTTGATAAGGAGCTTGATTCTATCATCAAGCACGGCTTTGCCGTTTTGTATATCATTGCGCAGAAGCTTGTTAAAAACTCCATGGATAACGGCTATTACGTAGGCTCACGAGGCTCGGTAGGCTCATCCTTTGTAGCTTTTGCGGCAGGCATTTCGGAGGTTAATCCGCTTTATCCCCATTACCTTTGTGAGGATTGTAAGATAAGCGAATTCTTCAGCAAAGGTGAATACGGCTCGGGCTTCGATATGCCGCCAAGGAATTGTCCGCAGTGCGGCAAGCTTATGCACCGGGACGGTCACAATATTCCTTTTGAAACTTTCCTTGGCTTTAAGGGTGATAAATCCCCTGATATCGACCTTAACTTCTCAGGTGAGTATCAGGCAAGAGCACACCGTTATACGGAAGAGCTTTTCGGCTCGGATTTCGTTTTCAAAGCAGGTACAATCGGCACCGTTGCCGAAAAAACCGCTTACGGCTTTGTTAAGAAATGGGCGGAGGAAAAGGGTCTGTTCCTTTCACGTGCGGAGGAGGACAGGCTTACCAGAGGCTGCGTAGGCATAAAGCGTACAACCGGTCAGCATCCCGGCGGAATGGTTGTTGTGCCCAACAACAGGCAGGCGGAGGATTTCACTCCCATTCAGCATCCTGCGGATGACGTTGATAAGGGACTGAGAACAACACACTTCGATTTCAACTCCCTGCACGATACTATTCTTAAGCTTGATAACCTCGGTCACGATGTGCCGACGCTGTATAAGCACCTTGAGGATATGACGGGAGTGCTCGTAACGGATGCCGACGTCTGCGACCCCAAGCTTTATGAATTGCTTCAGAGTCCCGAGCCTCTCGGCGTAACGAGCGAGGATATAGGCTGCCCCACGGGCACGTTATCCCTGCCCGAGCTCGGTACTCCCTTTGTTCTTCAGATGCTTGTTGATGCAAAGCCGAAGAATTTCTCGGATATGCTTCAGATTTCGGGCCTTTCCCACGGCACGGACGTTTGGATAGGCAACGCAAAGGATCTTATTGCCGAGGGTGTGTGTACGATTTCCGACGTTATCGGTACTCGTGACAGTATCATGGTTTATCTTATTCAAAAGGGTCTTGACCCGAGTATGGCGTTCAAGATTATGGAAATCACCCGTAAGGGTAAGGCAACCAAGCTTCTCACAGATGAACATAAAAAGGCGATGCTTGACCATGACGTGCCGCAATGGTATCTTGATTCGTGCCTTAAAATCAAGTATATGTTCCCCAAGGCTCATGCGGCGGCTTACGTTATTGCGGCAATAAGGCTTGCGTGGTATAAGCTTTATTACCCCAGAGAGTATTATGCAACGTATATGACCGTGCGAGGTGAGGACCTTGATATGGTTTCCATCCTCGGCGGCAGAGAAGCGGTCAAGGCCAAGATGAAAGAGCTTGATGCAAAAATCAAGGCGAAAGAGTCAACAGCCAAAGAGGAAGGTACTTATACGTCCCTGCAGGTTGTTAACGAAATGATGGCAAGAGGAATTGAATTCCTCCCCGTAGATATCTATAAATCCACGGCTCATACCTATGTTATAGAGGACGGTAAAATCCGTCTGCCCTTCTCGGCGATTTCGGGAGCGGGCGGTGCGGCTGCGGCTGCGCTTGAGGCGGCAAGGGATGACGGCAACGGCGAATTCTTGTCCGTTGAGGATTTACATATGCGCTCAGGTGTTTCAAAAACGCTTATTTCAAATCTTGAGGAATTGGGCGCACTCGATTCTTTACCCAAAACAACTCAATTGAGCTTCTTTTAAACTGTAAATTGAAGGAGGAAAAGGTATGTTTGGTATAACGGTAGGTCAGGTGGGCTATGCGGTGCTTGCGCTGGTAGTGGCTTTTCTTGTTATCACGGCAATCAGAGCGATATTCTTTAAGCCGAAGAAGAAGGAATATCCTGCTCTTGAGCCCGAAAAGGTTGATGCGAAGAGAGCTGCCGAGCATCTCAGCGGTGCAATACAAATCAAAACCGTAAGCAATCCCGATAAAGCACTTGTTGATTGGAATGAATTTGAAAAATTTCACAGATTCCTTGAGGAATCCTATCCCCTTATTCACAAAACAATGACCCGTGAAGTAGTGGAAGAGGCAAGTCTTATCTATCATTGGAAGGGCAAAAATCCCGAGCTTGAGCCTATGGCAATGCTTGCTCATCAGGACGTTGTACCTGTAGAGGAAGGTACTGAGAATGATTGGACTCACCCTGCATTCAGCGGCAAAAATGACGGCGAATTCATCTGGGGCAGAGGCGCTCTGGATATGAAGAATCACCTTATCTGCGTAATGGAAGCGTGTGAAACTCTTATAGAAGAGGGTTTTGTGCCTGAGAGAGACGTTTATCTTTGCTTTGGTCAGAATGAAGAGGTTGTTGCCTCTGAGGATTCAGGAGCCACAATGATAATGCAGACCCTTAAAGACAGAGGCGTTCACCTTGACAGTGTGCTTGACGAGGGCGGCGCAATTCTTTCCCTTGATATCAAGGGAATAATCGAGGGTAAGAGCCTTATCGGTGTCGGTATTGCCGAAAAGGGCTATTGCGATTATGAAATCTCCGTTCGTTCAAAGGGCGGTCACTCCTCTCAGCCCCCCAACCACAGCGCGATCGGCGAGCTTGCCGAGGTGGTAAGGGATCTTGAAAAGCATCAGTTCAAGGCAAAGCTTATGCCTTTCATTATCGATCTTTTCTCGGGCATAGGCAGAAACTGTTCATACCCTGCAAGGCTTATTATGTGCAATCTCCCCATTCTCAAGCCCCTTGTTAAGGCTGTTATGAAGAAAATTCCACCTGCAGCCTGCCTTATAAGAACAACAACCGCCGTCACCATGTGCAGCGGCAGCCCTGCGGCAAACGTTCTTGCGCAGAAGGCTTCCGTAACGGTCAACTTCCGTCAGATGCCCGGCGTTACAGTAAAGGATGTTGAAAAACATATCCGTAAGGTTGTAAGAAACAAGGATATTGATGTGAAGGTGCTTAAAGCCAAGGAAGCATCCAGCTTTTCACCCACCGATTCCAGATCCTTCAAAATTCTTGAAGAGATATGCATGAGCGAGAATCCTCAGAGCATAGTTGCTCCTTACCTTGTAATGGGCGGCACGGATGCCTGCTATTATGAGCCTATTTGCGATAATATTTACCGCTATGCTCCTTTTAACGTAACTATTGAAATGCTGCGCTGCACTCACGCTACAAACGAGCGTATTCCCTTGAGCACTATCGAGCCCGCAGTAGCTTTCTTTAAGAGATACGTAAAGAGAGTGTCTCAAAAATAAAAAATGAAAAAATCACCGCCTGCGGCAAATTAGTGCACGGCGGTGATATTTTTTTGCTTGTTTGCTTTACTTTTTCCTGCAATATCGGCAACGAAAACGGAAAAAGTAATATTGCCGCAGAAAAAGCGGCAAAAGAGCAGCTTTGGAATTCTTTTTCTGCTCTTTAGAAAGGCAGGTGAAGAATGAAACGGTTTTTTAAAAATCTTACCGCAGGCTTTGCCGTTTACTGTGTGCTGATTTTCAGCGTTGTGAGCTACGGCGCAAGCTCTCTGCCGGATGAATATACGGTTGCCGATAATGGAAGAATCGAGCTTGGCAACGTCTATTCGGTTGATACGGCAATCGGTGAAAGCGCCGCAGCATCAACGGGTCAGTCGGAATATACTGCCGAAATAAAAGCACTGGGCACAATACCCGTAAAAGATATTAAAGTCAGCTTTACACGGCGGCAGTATGTGAATCTCGGCGGCAATATAATAGGTATAAAGATGTATACTGACGGAGTAATTGTTGTTAACGTGGATAAAGTGTCCGTTAAAAAAGGAAGTGTTTCTCCCGGCTCAGACGCAGGTCTGCGCGAGGGCGATATAATAACAGCCGTGGAAAACACTCCTGTCAACAGCTCCAAGGAATTTTCGTCAATGATTGAAAAATCGCAGGGCAAAGCCCTTCAACTGTCTGTTTTGCGAGGAACAAAGGAGTACGGCATGCAGCTTATTCCTGCATTAAGTACGGGCGGAAAATATAAAGCAGGCATCTGGGTGCGTGACAGTTCTGCAGGGGTCGGCACGGTCACTTATACCTTGCCGGACGGCAGCTTCGTCGCTTTGGGTCATGCGGTGTGTGACGTTGACACGGGCGAACTGATGCCACTGTCGCAGGGCGAAGCGGTTGAGGCAGGAATAAAAGGAATTTATAAAGGCTCGAGTGATTTGCCCGGTGAGCTTTGCGGAATGTTTACGGGTGTTTCGGTAGGCAGACTTACGGGTAATTTTTCAACGGGCATCTACGGCGTATTTGACGGCGAAGAATATGTCACGGGCAAAACCGTTGCCGTTGCCCGTCCGCAGGAAATCAAAGAGGGCAAAGCGCAGATACTGTGTACGGTTGATGACAGCGGCCCTCAGTATTATGATATTGAAATTACAAGGCTTTATTCACCGTCAGATACCGCAAACCGAAATATGATAATAAAAGTTACCGATGAAAGGCTGATTGAAAAGACGGGCGGAATAGTGCAGGGGATGTCGGGCTCGCCGATTATTCAGAATTCCATGCTGGCGGGAGCGGTTACCCACGTCTTTATCAGCGACCCCACCCAGGGTTACGGAGTTTTTGCAACCAATATGCTCGAAGCCGCACAGTAACAAAAAGCTGTTCCGTAATGCTTTAAACTCATTACGGGCAGCTTTAAACTCAGAAAAAACGTTATAAGTTTTATTTGCGGTGTTGACAAATAAAAATGACGGGAGTATAATGTAAAAGAAATTTAGCTGTTTACAGTGTCAAAGTGAACAGCTTCAGGAGGAGAGATTTATATGTCCAATTATTATCAGCCTGAAATAGAGTGCGCAAGTGTTGAAGAACTTAAAAAAATTCAGAGCGAAAAGCTTGTAGCTCAGGTAAAAAGAGTATATGAAAACGTTAAATATTACCGTGACCTTATGGATGAAAAGGGTGTAACTCCCGATGATATCAAATCTATCGACGATTTACATAAGCTTCCTTTCCTCACCAAGGCGGATTTGCGTGATGCTTATCCTTACGGTCTTCTCGGTACTGACCTCAAGAATTGCGTACGTATCCAGTCCACCAGCGGTACCACCGGCCGCCGTGTTGTTGCTTTCTACACTCAGAAGGACGTTGATATGTGGGAAGAATGCTGCGCAAGAGCGGTTATGGCAGTCGGCGGTACTAACGAGGACGTTTGCCAGGTTGCATACGGCTACGGCCTTTTTACAGGCGGTCCCGGCCTCAACGGCGGCTCTCATAAGGTAGGCTGCCTTACACTCCCCATGTCCTCCGGTAACACTGAGCGCCAGATTCAGTTTATGCGGGACCTTCATGCAACCATTCTTTGCTGCACTCCTTCATATGCTGCATACATCGGCGAAACACTTAAAGATATGGGTCTTACTCCCGATGATATCGACCTTAAGGCAGGTATCTTCGGTGCAGAGCCCTGGACTGAAGCAATGCGCAGAGATATTGAGAAATCCCTCGGCATCAAGGCTTATGATATTTACGGTCTTACCGAAACCAGCGGCCCCGGCGTTTCCTTCGAATGTGAAGAGCAGACCGGTATGCATATCAATGAGGACCATTTCCTCCCCGAAATCATCGACCCCGAAACAGGCGAAGTTCTTCCCGAAGGCAGCAAGGGCGAGCTTGTATTCACAAGCCTTGATAAGGAAGGCTTCCCGCTTCTCAGATACCGCACCAGAGATATCTGCGTGCTTTCAAGGAAAAAGTGCTCCTGCGGCAGAACTCTTATCAAGATGAGCAAGCCCATGGGCAGAAGCGACGATATGCTTATTATCCGCGGCGTAAACGTATTCCCCTCACAGATTGAAACCGTTCTCCTCAACGAAGGTTACTCCGCAAACTACCTTATTGAGGTTGACAGAGCAAATAATACCGATACCCTCGACGTTTCCGTTGAGCTTACTCCCGAGCAGTTCTCAGATACGGTCAAGGATCTTTCTGCTAAGGAAAAGTCACTTGCAAATGCTATCAAGACTATGCTCGGTATCAATCCCAAGGTTCACCTTGTAGCACCTAAGACCATCACAAGAAGTGAAGGCAAGGCAGTAAGAGTTGTTGATAAGAGAAAGCTTCACGATTAAGAGATTGAAAGGAGAGTAACACAATGAGCGTAAAGCAGATTTCAGTTTTTATTGAGAATAAAAAGGGTAAGCTTGCAGAAGCAACAAGATACATTGCTGACCACAACATAAACCTCAAGGCTCTTTCCATTGCCGATACACAGGATTTCGGCATTCTCCGCATTATCTGCGATGAACCCGCAGCAGCAAAAGAAGCGCTTATGAACGGCGGATATATCACCACCGTCACTGACGTTCTTGCCGCCGCGATTTCGGATACTCCCGGCAGCCTTGCTTCAATCCTTGAAGTGCTGTCAGAGGCAAACGTTGTGGTTGAATATACCTACGCATTCAATTCCTCCAAGGCAGGCGCATATATGATTTTCAGAGTTGACGATAATCAGGCCGCCGCAGCAGCACTTGCGGGTGCAGGTATCAAAACTGCAAATCAGGAAGATCTTTTCTGATAATTTAAAACAAAACAAAGCTCTGTATTGCAAGAAATTGCAACTCAGGGCTTTATTTTTTTGCGCATTTTTGTCGCCGTGTGTCATTAATTCAGGGAATGTACGACTATAAAAGTGATTTTTGTTTGAAAAAGGGTGTAAAAAAATGTTGACATAATTACCAATTAATGGTAAAATCAGCCTGAAGTTAATCAACAGGAGGTTAAATCATGGGAAATTTGTTGAAGGTTATGCTTACGGAGGATGCAAGTGAGTTTTCTCACGAGCTTGCAGGCGTGCTTCGTCAATCGGGCTGTGAGGTTACCACGGTTGTAAAGGACGGCACTCAGATAATAAGGCGGCTTTCCTGCGGTGAGGTGCCTGACGTGATAGTAATTGAGGCGTTTATGCCGCGCCTTGATGCATTGGGTGTTCTCAGGCAGATTAATTCGCTCAGGCTGTCAAAAAGGCCGAAGGTTATGATTCTTTCGGGCGCTGATAATACCCGCCTTGAAAGCGAACTGATTCAGAATGGGGCGGATTATTATTTCCTCAAGCCGTTTGAGCCTGCCATGCTTGCGGAAAGGATTATTGATTTTTCTTCAGAAAAGTCATCGCCGCAGGTTGAACAGGGGAACGACCTTGAATTTGTTATTTCTGAGATTATGCATCAGATTGGTGTACCTGCCCATATAAAAGGGTATCAATATCTGAGGGAAGCTATTATTCTTTCCGTTAACAGCAACGAAATGATGAGCTCTGTTACAAAGGTGCTGTATCCTACTGTTGCCAAAACCTTTAAGACAACCGCATCAAGGGTAGAGCGTGCAATACGCCATGCAATTGAAGTTGCGTGGGACAGGGGAGACGTTGACGTGCTCAGCTCCTATTTCGGATACACGATTCAAAATGACCGTGGAAAGCCAACAAACAGCGAGTTTATTGCAATGATAAGCGACAAATTGAAGCTTCAGATGCGTTGCGCAAAGCAGCATTGATAAAAATGCGAAATTTTTTTGATGCCGATTGACTATACTGCCTTTGTTTGATATAATTTAACAAGTACTTTTTTTGCAGCAAACGAAGGAGAGAAAAAATATGAAAAACCTTTTTAAAAGAGTCACGGCAGTGCTGCTTGTTTTGTCAATACTTTTTGTGCCGACAGTTTTTGCTTATGCTGAGGACGGTTCGGACGAAGCGGTTGCAACGGTTTCGCTTGGTTCATGCATCTATGTATGGCCTGTTTCGGGTCATACCTGGATTTACGTTGAGAATCTTACGCAAGAAACTCTTCAGGTGGGCGCATACGAGCTGCCTGCAGGTCAGGGTGTTTCAATAGGCTGTTTTTCTTTTACTGTCAAAGACGGTTGGGGTCTTTACTACAACGTTGAAGCTCACAGAGAGAATAAGCACGACCGATTTGACACTCATTGGACCAAAACCAGAACAGTTAACAGAGCTGAGCTTGAAGAACTCAGCCGGAATCTTCTCAACTTCCCCAATACGTGGAATCCGGTAATTAACTGCTCAACCTTTGCTTTTTCCATGTGGAACAGCGTTTCCGGAGATGTGTTTATCTCGCTGCTTATTCCCGCCATTTCTCAGTTTGAGGTTATTATAGGCGGGGGCAAAAAAGGCGTTATGGATATGTACTGCCCCACAAGGGATCAGGTGCTCAGACAGCGCGGTATGGGAGAAAACGCATATCTTGAACCTGTATGTGACGCAACGTACGACAGATAAAAAAACACCGTCGGCCTTTTCGGTCGGCGGTATTTTTATAGCTTTTCTGTTTTATGCTTTTGTTATTCTCAATTCACAAAGAGTTACGCCTGCAAGCTTTTCGCCTATTTCAAGCTCGATGCAGCCGTTTACAAGCAGCTCCTTCGGGATGAAGTAGCATCCGCTTGTGAAGCCGTCTGCCAGCATTTCACGGTTGAATTGCTCGTCGGTTTCGTCCGCAAATTGTGCGCCGTCGTAAATAACCGTGCCGTTTACCTTTACGGTGTGGTGCTTGATTAACGGGTCAGGCTTGCCGAGATAGGTTACCGTGAGCTTGTAATCCGTGTTTTCTTTAAAGCCGCCCGTTTTGCAGCGGAAGGTGTAATTATCGTAAACTTTAAACATACAGGTGGGTATTGAGCCGTTGTTTACGTTGGGTCTGTCGCCCTGGAAATTCATATAGAATTCGCCGTCCTGCATGGGCACGCCTGTGAGTTCAAGCCCGTGATGCGCAAAGGAGAAGTAGTATTCGTCGGTATCTACCTTGTTGCGGTTTGCAACTCTCTGCATGAATGCGCACCGTTCATCCTCGGGCAGTGCAGCGGCATATTCAAAGCGGTTGAGAAGCCAGGCTCTGTCAGTTACGGGCAGGTCGATGGTGTCAAGCACAGCGCCTCTTTCCCAATTGTCGGCACAGTATTTTTCAACGCTTGACTGTAATCCGATTTGCTGGAAAAGAACCTCTGCAAGGCGGGTGATATCTTCGCGTATCGCCTTGTATTCATCGCTGAAATCTTCGTTAAGTACAGCCTGAGCCTCTTTGCAATTGCCATCAAGTATAAGCTTTTTCGCTTTTTCAACAAGCTTGTTTTCAAAAATACGGCGGTGGCGGATTACCCAGTCACATTCTGCTCTGAAAAGAAGCTGATTGAATCTCCAGAGATTTGAAAGGAAGGGATAATCGGCAAGAAGCTCATTGAAAACGCTGAGGGTTGAATCGATTGTGGGATTTTCGGCGGGGTCGCAAACCCAGTTCAATTCAAGGCGGAGGATAGCGTCTGCAATTTTTTTGCAGTCCGCTCCGTAGAAGAAGAGCCTTGCGTAGTCAAGCAATGAATCGTAAAGGTCAACGTCGGGGTCGAAATCCATATCGCTCCATACGAATTTATTTACGTCATCCGTTATTCCCTCGGAGTAGCTGACACTGCCGCAGATATAGCGACGGGTCAGACGGTGGATTCTTCTGTATTCGGTGGGGCGGGGGTTGGTACATTCACGGCTGAGACCCGTTGTGAGAGCAAAATGCCAATCATCACGGTCAAAGTGAACGGGGTATTCGCAGCGTACGTTGTGAGTTATATCGGGATAAAGTCTTATAGGGTATTTTGAAGGAAGTCTGCGGCGCAGCTCATCAAGAGGGAATGCTCTGTTGGGTCCCGTGATGATTCCGTCAATCTCCTCGGGGAGCTTTTCCATTTCCTCAATGAAATCTTCACCCCAGCTTGCTATAGAATGGGGTGCCTGGGCGGAGGGCCACATTTCGATATCAGGGAAAACTTCCTTTGTTGCAAGCTTTATCGCTCTGCAGCGTCTTATAAAATCATCGGCATACATATCACCGGGGTCTCCTCCGGGAGGGAAGATGACGTTTACTCTGTCAAGCGTTTCAAGCAGTTTCTTGCGTCTTTGAGCGGCTTGAGAATCGTTATCCTCTTTCTGGTTGGGATACCAGAGTGAAACGTCCAGGTCGTAATCCTGAGCCATTTTGGCAGCTTTAATGAGGAATTCCTGCTCATCGTATTTCATAAGGCGGTTGCGTCTGGATTTTATGCCTTCATACGGAATATGCTCCACGATGTTACAACCCATGTACATTAAATCAAGGTAATACCTTCTGTAATCCTCATAATCCCACGCATCGTAGGTGTTGGGGGTGGTGCGGTAGCCAATCTGATGGCCTCTGATGCTTTTGTCGGGTGAATAAACACCGCTGATATCCTCAATAAGAGTGATTCTGCCGTTTTCATAAAGGGTCTTTCGAAGGAATCGGCCGTAGCCGAAAATAAGCCCTCTGATACCCTTTGCACTTACGGTGAAAACTCCGTTATCGAGCGAAAGGATGAAGGAGTCCTTGTCGAGAGAGTCGTCGGTTTCAAAAATAAAATTTGCCTTTTCTGCATTCACGGCAAACTCAGCGGGCTTGCCTGTACGCAGTAAAATTTCATGCGAAAACAGCTTTGCTGCTTTTTCACACTCTTCATTACGGGAAAAAATGCTGATAAATGAAAATTCAGTTTTCATAAAAATCACATCCTTTACGTATAAAACAATATCATAAGATTAAAATAGTGTCAAACATAAAATACGAAAGCAATTATTATGAATGTGTAAATAAACTATTAAGACTATTGTTTTTTTAAAGCAATAATATTACAATTAATTCAACTTTAAAATGGGGGAAGGGCAGATAAGCTGTCCGAAAGAATTATGAAGAATTTAAAGAAAGTGCTGGCGCTCGTGATAGCGCTGTGCACGGTGCTGTCTGCAGTTGTGATTTCGGGTCCGGAATCCTTTGCGGCACAGTCTGTGTCATCCGTTTTTATTTCAGAGGTGTGTTTTGACCCTGCTTACGAAACAGAGGATGCAAGGGTAACAAGCTACAACGATTATCTTGAGTTTATCGAAATCAAAAACGTTGGCTCAACTGCCGTTGATTTATCAAAAATGACGGTCAATTATTCAACCAAGGGTTTGGAATCCGATTCATGGTTTGTGAATTCTCTTGTGTTCGAGAGCTCCAACGATAAGATTATGGACCCGGGAGAAACTTGGATTATCGGTATTTATAATATCCTCACGCCGCGCCTTAACGTAGGCTATTCTGGCGATGAAGAGCTCAGGCAATTCTGGAATGTTTTCAACAGCTTCTATTCCTGCTCAACAAAGGCTGCAAGGCGAGTTTTGTGCGCCACGGCAAAGAACAGAGAGGAAAAGTGGCTCAGCGGTTGCTCGAGCCTTTCAAATACCGGCTCTGTTGGTGCAGTCAAGCTTGTAAGCGGCAAAGAAACACTCGCTCAGGTTGAGTATTCTCCCGATAAATACGGGCACGACGGCTACTCTCTCAACTTTATTCTTAAGGATTCAACCGCCAGAATTTTCGGCACGGCAGGTTGCTCACCGCTGACTCTTTATGATTATCAGTTCCCAAACAGTGACAGCCGTAATGAGCCCGAAGGTGAGGATGTGGACCTTGTTTCGATGAACGTCTGCTATGAAATCGGCAAAACTCCCGCAACGGGCGCAACGGCTGATTATTCGGTTGACAAGCGAATCGGCAGAGTGCTTGATATAATTGATTCTTCATCACCTGACGTCATCTGCCTTCAGGAGATAACTGCGGCATGGTGGAGCGGAATAATGGCAGGGCTTCCCGATTACGGCTGGGTTGGTGAAAGCTGTTACGGTACGGTAAACGGTGAAGCATCGTCAAAAACCGATTCCTATAACCTTGTGTTTTATGATAAAGATAAATATGAGCTTGCTGACAGCGGCAACACCTGGTTGCTTGACAGCACGCCTTCAAAGGGTAACAAGGTCTGTACGTGGGCATTCCTTAAGGATAAATCCACTTCAACATCCTTTGCGGTGTTCAACACACACCTGTCAACGGATGACAGCAGCGGCGGATTTGCAAACAGAGCAAAGGAGCTCAATAATTTACAGTCCTGCATCAAAAGCGTGCTCTCAGGTATTGCGAACGAATACGGCGTAAATAAAAACGATATCCCCGTAATCCTGTGCGGCGATTTCAATATTGATGAAGGCTCGCCGCTTTATAACAAAATTACGGATGATATCGGATTTGCAGATTCAAAATATATGGCAAGAAAGACTGAAAACTGCGCCACGTTCAACTATTGGGGCAATTGGACCGATTATAACGGCACAATCATTGATTATTGCTTTGTTTCAAACGGAGCGGACGTTTACCGCTACAGTGTCAACACAGCTTCGGGTGAGGACGGTTACCTTGCCTCAGACCATTACGCCATTGAGGTTGAGCTTACTGTGCCTTCAAATTCTTTTGCACAGCCAACCTCTGAGCCCAACATATTCCAAAGAATAATAAACGCTATAGTTTCTTTCCTGCAGGGGATTATAGATTCCATTAATTCAATTATTGCAGGCCTTGGTTAATACTTAAAGCGGCACTGAGCTCGGGGTTAAAGCATTCCCTGCAGTTCTCTGCCGTTTTTTTATGCTCGGAATTAAGTTCTCTGCGCTCGGAGATAAGGCTGCTCTGACGGCGGCGGCAGGCAAGGTAAGCAGGGTTGCGCTCCCACTCGCTCATATCCTTGGCGTTTGCCATATATCCCTGACACAGATTTATAACCTCGAGAGCAGCCTGAGAATCATAGGTGCTGAATGTGAGCGCTTCATAATACGCTTTTTCAGCCTGTTCATAAGCCTTGAGGGCGAAAGCGTGGCTTTTATCACGGTTGCCTGCGTATGAAAGAGCAAGATTGAACTGCTCCTGCGCTTCATCAAGGTAACTTTCGCATTTCCTGAGTGCGCAATAAACTATGCAGCTTTTGCCGTATTTTTCGCAGCAGTCAATGTAATAGGTAAGAAATTCGCAAAGGGCTGAGTTTTCCTCAGGCAAAAAATCCTTTGAGAAATCAAGAATCCCTTCAAGCTCTGATTTGAGGCTTGCTGAGAGTAGGGGGATTGAATCCTGCTCAGAGAAAACAGTATTTATTTTTAAGAGGGAAAGCTCTTCGAGCGTTGAAAGAACGGCAGAGGAATTGAGCAGGGATTGCTCTGTAAGGAAAGAGCCTGTGACACGGGCATTCTCAAAATCCTCCAGCTCAATGCTTTTGTATAATTCTTCTGTTACACGCTCGCAGAAATTCTCCGATTTATACTCAGGGAAAACGCTGACAAGCTCTGAGTAAATCTCGCAGGCCTGTTTGTAATGAGCTGAGTCGAGTGCCGCCGACGCTTCGCTGAGCCTTGCCGTAAGCATTGAACTGAGCTTTGAAGAATACTTCTTTTTAAAAAGCGAGCCCGATTCCCCATATAACACTTCGGCAGAGGAGTAATCGCCGCTGTGAACAAGGCTTTCAAGGCGTGAATACCTGTTCGTAAAGCTGATGCTTACTGCGCAAAGTGTTGCTGCTGCGGCAATAACGGCAACAGAAACTGCCGTGATTATAATTGCTTTAAAACTTTTTCTTTTCATATCATTAAATTCCCCGTTGAAATTTTACGGATATATGGTATCATATATTATAAAGATAAACAATATTAAAAAAGTTAAGGAATGATGAACAATGAAAAAAAGTATCTTTTTTAAAATTATCTGCGCAGTGCTTTGCATAAGCCTTGTGGGATTTGTATTTGCCTCATGCGGCAAGCAGGGCGAAGTTGAGCCGGCAACCTCCGCAGCGCAGACTACAACCTCCTCGGAGCTCATTTCGGCAGACCCCACTGCAGTTGATGCTCCCGAAGTAATCGGCGATCATCCTCAGGTTTTGTTTACCATGGAAAACGGTGGCAGTTTCTTAATGGAGCTTTATCCCGAATATGCGCCCGAATCGGTTGAAAATTTCCTTTCTCTCGTAAATTCAGGCTTTTATGAGGGGCTCGAATTCCACAGAGTAATGGACGGCTTCATGGCTCAGGGCGGTGCTTCCGATAAGAAGACACCTTCAATTTACGGCGAGTTTGCCTCAAACGGTTTTGCTCAGAATACTCTCAAGCACACCAGAGGCGTTGTATCAATGGCACGCACCAATGAACCCAACTCCGCATCTTCCCAGTTCTTTATCTGCTACGGTGATGCCGAGTGGCTTGACGGTGACTATGCCGCATTCGGCAAGGTAATAGAAGGAATGGAAACCGTTGATGCTTTCCTTGAAATCCCCAGAGCGTATTCTATGACGGGCGAGCTTTCCGTACCCACTCAGCCCATAGTAATTGAAAGTGCAGAACAGGTTGATTAATTTCATATAAAGGAGAATAAAAAATGGACAGATATTTAATCATCAATGCTGACGATTTCGGTATGTGCAGAGCTTCAGTTGAAGCAGTTTCAAATCTTTTCAAAAACGAAAAAAGCGCCCTTACCTCTTCCACCATTATGATGCCCTGCTCCTGGGCTCCTGCTGCCTGCAGGTTTGCAAGGGAAAATCCTCAGTTTGCAATCGGCACTCACCTTACCCTTACAAGCGAATGGGGCGATTACCGCTGGGCACCCGTCAGCGTAACGGAAACAACCTCTCTTGTTGACGAGGAGGGCTATATGTGGCACGAAAGCGATCAGGTTGAGAATAACGTAGATATTGATGAAGTTGAGGCGGAAATCCGCGCTCAGATTGAAAAGTGCAAGGCTTTCGGCGTTAATCCTTCTCACCTTGATAATCACATGGGCTCTCTCTACGGCATTGAAACAGGACGTTTCGAGCTTCTTAATCTCACTATTGATATAGCAGGCGAATACGGTCTTCCCTTCAGATTCCCTGCAGGCTTCGGTGAGGCTCATTTTGACAACACTATGCTTGATATAAAGATTGACCATAATCTCATCAAGATGCTCATCGGCAAGGTTGTTTCATATGCAAATGAAAAGGGCGTTGCAATGCCTGACAATCTTATTCCCAATGAATGGACCGGCCCTCAGTGCGACAGCTACGAGAATTTCAAAGAGTATATTTACGAGCTTTATAAGTCCTTCCCTGCGGGAGTAACCGAAACTTATATGCATCCCAGTGTTGAATGCCCCGAGCTTAAGGCTATTACGGGCAGCTGGCAGCGCAGAGTTTGGGAATACGAGCTTCTCAATGATCCTGCAACAAGGCAGCACATTGAGGCAAACGGCATAAAGCTTATTACTTACAGAGACCTTGCTGCAATGAAGAAATAAAAATTCATCAAAAACGGCACACTGCTGAATTTTCAACAGTGTGCCGTTAATTTTTTATTTACCTGCTCTCAGGTCAACTCTCTTGATTTTGCCGCTGATTGTTTTGGGCAGTTCATCAAGGAATTCAACGATTCTGGGGTATTTGTAGGGAGCGGTCTTTTCTTTAACGTATTTCTGGATTTCCTTTTTGAGCTCGTCTGTGCCAACGGTGCCCTTGGTGAGGACTATGGATGCCTTTACAACCTGACCTCTGATTTCATCGGGTGCCGCAGTAACGCCGCATTCGAGAACGTAGGGAAGCTCCATGATAACGCTTTCAATCTCAAACGGTCCGATACGGTAGCCGGAGGATTTGATAAGATCGTCAACTCTGCCTACGTACCAGAAGAAACCGTCCTCATCACGCCATGCGGTATCGCCGGTGTGGTAGATATCATCATGCCATGCTTCAGCGGTCTTTTCTTCGTCACGGTAGTATTCCATAAACAGACCGCAGGGTGAGCCCTTGTCTGTTCTTACTACGATTTCGCCTACCTCGCCAACCTTTGCGGGAGTGCCGTCAGAGGTGATAAGGTCAACGTTGAACAGAGGGCTGGGCTTGCCCATTGAGCCTACCTTTATTGAAGAACCGACGAAGTTGCCGATTGCAAGGGTTGTTTCGGTCTGACCGAAGCCTTCCATAAGTCTTATGCCTGTTGCCTTGAGGAACTGCTGGAAAACCTCAGGGTTGAGAGCTTCACCGGCGGTAGTGGCATATTTTATGGACTTAAGGTCATAATTTGACAAATCTTCTTTGATGAAGAAACGGTACATGGTGGGAGGGGCGCAGAATGTGGTTATCTTGTGCTTGCCGATAAGCTTGAGGATGTCGTCGGCAACGAATCTGTCAAAGTCATAAGTGAAAACGCCTGCCTCGCAGAGCCACTGACCGTAAAGCTTACCCCAGAGAGCCTTGCCCCAGCCTGTATCGGAAATGGTGAAATGAAGACCGTTGGGGTCAACGTTGTGCCAGTATTTCGCGGTGATGAAGTGACCGAGGGGGTATCTGTGGCTGTGCATTGCGATTTTGGGATAGCCGGTTGTTCCCGAGGTGAAGAACATAAGCATGGGGTCATAACCGAAAGCGCCTTCCTCGCGGGAGGGTCTTTCAAACACCTCTCCGAAGTTGCAGTATTCTTCATTGAAGTTGTGCCAGCCTTCACGTGTGCCGTTTACGATAACCTTTGTTTTAAGAATATCACACTTAGCTGCGGCAAGCTCAACCTGATGAGCAACATCACCGTCAGCGGTGCAAACGATAGCGCTTATCTGACCTGCGTTGAATCTGTATTCAAAGTCGTGCTCAACGAGCTGATTTGTTGCAGGAACAACTATCGCGCCGATTTTGTGAAGAGCGAGGATTGAGAACCAGAACTGATAATGACGCTTGAGAACGAGCATTACTCTGTCGCCCTTCTTGATGCCGAGGGATTTGAAGTAATTGGCAGTCATTGCGGAGTGGCGGCTCATATCACCGAAGGTGAAGCGTCTTTCTGTGCCGTCGTTTGAGATGTGGAGCATTGCGGTTTTATCGGGGCATTTTTTTGCAAGCTCGTCAACAACGTCAAAAGCGAAGTTGAACTGATCGTCGTTCTTAAAGGAAATTCCGTTAAGAACACCGTTTTCGTCAACTGTGGTTTCAATGAATTTTGAATAAACGGGATTTGTGAGGTTTGCAAGGTCTACGTTTGTGGTGCTGGGAGTTTTGATTTCCTCAACATATTCGCTCATTTCGGATGAACCGTCGGGGGAGATTACGATAGCGTAAAACTCGCATTCCTCGCCGCCTACTGCGATTTCGTTGTGAGGAACGGAGGAATCAAAATAGATGCAGTCGCCCTCGTTGAGAGTTTCCGTTCTGTCGCCTATAATCATTTTAAGAGCGCCGCGGATAACGATGTTGATTTCCTGACCCGCATGGCAGACACAATGGTAGGGGGGATTGAGAGCTTCCTCAGAGTAGGGGATAACAACTCTGAAAGGCTCAGCCATTTTACCCTTGAAGAAGGGAGCGAGGCGGTTGTAAACAAAGCCCTCTCTTCTTGTTATGGGCATTCCCTCACCCTTTCTGGTGAGCGTATATTCGGTAAGGCTGGGGCTGCTGCCCTCCATGATATCGGTAATTTCAACCGAGCATACCTGCGCAAGCTTATAAATAAAGGTGAAGCTGAAATCTCTGCTGCCTGATTCGTAATAGCAGTATTCTTCCTCGCTCATGCCGATTTTTGCAGCCATTTCCGCCTGGGTATAGCCCATATCCAGACGAAGCGCAATAATTCGCTGAGCAACCTCCATGATTTTGTTTTCTACAGAACCCTGACTGAAAGTTATCATTGTGCATTCTCCTTTCATAATACTAATTGCACGTTATGCCTCTTGGCGATTAAAAACAAAAAACGCCTCAAAGCACTTTTGGCTTTGAGACGAATTAAAAATCCGCGGTACCACTCAAATTGCGTTAATAACGCCACCTCTGCAGGCTCTAACAAGCCCTAAGCCTTAACGCGGCCACACGGAAGCAGTCTACTTATCATAAAGATGTTGGGTGCTTCGGCTCGGAAGGGATAGCTTGGGAAAACCTCAATACCGGCTCACAGCAACCGCCGGCTCTCTGAAAAATCGGAAGACCTGCCTTCTTCGTCATCGCCTTTTATTGCAATAAATGATAACACCGAAAAAAGGATTTGTCAATAAATTTTTTGAAAAAGTCAAATTTTTCACAAATATGTAGCATTTGCAACAGATTATACGGTTTTGCTGTGTTATACTAAAACCACAAAAGAAAAAACTTTTACAAAGAAAGGATGATATATATGTCGTCAGCATTGGCAGTAAATAAAGAAAGTTTCCGTAAAGAAGTGCTCGAAAGCGAAAAAACCGTGTTGGT
Organism: Clostridia bacterium; assembly: GCA_017397105.1. Classification (GTDB taxonomy): domain Bacteria; phylum Bacillota; class Clostridia; order Oscillospirales; family Acutalibacteraceae; genus CAG-177. The sequence goes on from JAFQKF010000006.1 coordinate 62,002, forward strand.
TGATTTTTGGGCAGCGTGGTGCGGTCCGTGCAGAATGCTCTCACCCGTGATTGATGAAATAGCCGCTGAGAATTCTGATATAAAGGTTGTAAAAATCAATGTGGACGAGCAGCCTGAATTGGCGCAGGAATTCAATATTATGACAATTCCTTCGCTTCTCGTTTTTAAAAACGGAGAACTTGTAAATCAGAGTGCAGGAGTAAAGCCAAAGCCGCTGATTCTTCAGATGATAAAATAAATTTTTATACCGTGAATAAAAAATAACCCGTCGTTTATGGGGCAATACTTAATTTGCAACCAATAAATGACGGGGTGATTTTTTGCAGTTTAATAAAGTAGAAATATGCGGCGTAAACACGTCGAAAATAAGAGTGCTCAAGGAAAGCGAAAAAATGCAGCTGCTTGAAAGGACGAGAGCGGGGGATATGCTGGCGCGTGAAGAGCTCATAAAAGGCAATCTGCGCCTTGTGCTCAGCGTTATTCAGCGCTTTGCAAACAGAAGCGAAAATCCTGACGACCTGTTTCAGGTGGGCTGTATAGGGCTTATAAAAGCGATTGATAACTTTGATATAACTCTTCAGGTCAGATTCAGCACCTATGCCGTGCCGATGATAATCGGTGAAATCCGCCGATATCTCAGGGATAACAATCCGATAAGAGTCAGCCGCTCGGTGCGTGATACCGCTTACCACGCCATGCAGGCGCGTGAAAAGCTCATGAATGAGCTTGAGAGAGAGCCCACAGCGCAGGAGTTAGCAGATGAACTTGACTGTTCGAGGGAGGAGGTTGTTCTTGCGCTTGAGGCAATAGTTGAGCCCGTTTCTTTGCACGAGCCCGTGTATTCCGACGGCGGTGATACAATTTATATAATGGACCAGCTTGGCAGTAATGAGAGTGATGAAAGCTGGCTTGATGAAATCCTGTTCAGGCAGTCGCTTAAAGAATTGAGCGACAGGGAAAAAAGAATACTCCACCTGCGTTTCCTTAAAGGGAAAACACAGATGGAGGTTGCAAAAGAAATCGGTATTTCGCAAGCTCAGGTTTCCCGCCTCGAGAAGGGGGCAATCGAGCAGATAAAAAGCAAAAACCGTTAATAAACAGCGATTGTAAGAGCAAACAGAGTCTGTGCTATATAATAAGTTGAAAGCTCTACGGCAACAAGTCTGTTTTTGCTTTTGGTGGGGGTAAAATAGAGGAAGGCGAGGCAGGTGTCGCTTATAATGAACAGTGCACTTGCGATTAATCCGAGAAGAGAGGCGAGGGTGCCGGTCTGAATATAAAGCTGAAGTGCAACGGCTGCTTTGTACCATAAGAAGGCGTAGTAAACTCCTGCCAATGCCGCCATGGGGGTGTTGATTTTGAATTTTAAAACCCTCATGAGAACGGCGGCAACTACAGCTACCGCAATCGAAAAAACAACGGGAATAAAGCTGAATGAGCCGATGCGCAGGAATGCCGAAAGGAAAAAGATATGCCCTATAAGGAAAGAAAGTGTACCCATTGCAATGAGTTTCATTTTGAATTTGGGCGCAATCTCTTTGATACCCAGCAACACGTCGCCCTCAAGGCCGAACATCAGACCGAAAACAACAAGGCAGAAATAGTAATGGTCAATCCCTGTGTTATAGCCGTAGCCTACTATTGATATAGACATAAAGGCGAAGCTTGACAGGAATTTGAAAATCATTCCGTCAAAGGAGCGGCCTTTTCTGCGCATTACAACCGTTAAAACGGCGAAAACCAAGGTTGCGAAGGCGAGAAAATAAAGAAGAACCGGCATGAGTTAACCTCCTTTATAATATTCCGAGATGTTCAATAAGGGTTTTTGCGCCTATAAGAATTAAAATTGCACCGCCGGCGATTTCGGATTTACGTTTGAATTTAGCTCCGAAAACGTTGCCGATTTTTACGCCTGCCATACAGAGGACAAGTGTGACAACTCCGATAATTGCAACAGCGGCAAGAATGTGGATTTCCATTTTTGCGCACGCCATGGAAATGCCTACGGCGAGAGCATCTATGCTCGTTGCAACAGCCAGCACAAGCATGGTTGAAACTTTAAGCGAGTCGTCAGCTTTGTCCTCATCGCCTTTTATGGCTTCAACAATCATGCTTATGCCTATTGCGGCAAGAAGAATGAAGGCTATCCAGTGGTCGAAACGTTCAATGTATCTTATAAAACTGTTGGCGAGCAGGTATCCGATAAGCGGCATAATTCCCTGAAAAACGCCGAAATAAAGACCAACGGTAAGTGCATATTTGAAATTCAGTTTTTGCGTTGCAAGTCCTTTGCATATGGAAACGGCAAAGGCATCCATTGCGAGTCCGAGAGAAAGAAGTAAAACATCTGCTAAATTCAAAAGAATCACCTTTTTTTATTTGCATTCTTTATGTATAAATCTATCATTTTTTTCAGGAAAAGTAAAGATATTAGCAAAAAAACTTGCCTTTACCGTCATATTTGTTTAAAATAGTTTTGATAAGTTGAAACCGGGAGGAATAAGAATGTCAAAAGTACTCGATTACCTTGATAACGTTCAGCGTTTAATCAGCCGTATTGCCGAAGAACAGGCAGGCAATATAGAGAAAGCAGCCCGTCTTGTAGCGGATGCGCTCGAAAATTCTAAAAACGTATACGCTTTCGGCACCGGTCATTCCCATATGCTTGCAGAGGAGCTTTTTTACAGAGCCGGCGGTCTTGTCAATATCCGTCCGATTTTTGAAACCTCACTTATGCTTCATGAGTCTGCATCAAAAAGCACAAAGCTTGAAAGACTCTCAGATTACGGTGAGATTCTTTTTGATGAATACGGAATTTCCGCAGGGGACGTGCTTTTCCTTTTTTCCAATTCAGGCAGAAACGGTGTAAGCATTGATTTTGCTCTTCTTGCAAAAGAAAGAGGAGTTCATACTGTAGTGATTACCAATATGGAGCACACTCTCAGCGGCGCATCCCGTCATCCGAGCGGCAAGAAGCTCTATGAGCTTGGTGAAGTTGTTATTGATAACTGCGGCTGCCTTGGTGATGCCTGCATTGAAATCCCCGCTTTGGGCAGAAAGGTTTCTCCTACGTCCACCGCAGTGGGAGCGGCAATCCTCAATTCCCTTACCGCTCAGGCAGTTGATTATATGATTGCTGACGGGTTTGAACCCGAGGTGTTTGCAAGCAGTAACGTTGACGGTGGCGATGAAATCAATGACCGTTACCTTGAAAAGTATAAAAAGGAGATAAGAAGCTTATGATTTTTCCTTATCCCCGTCACCTTGAGGTTGTGCAGACTGTTGCTTGCGGTGCGTCTGTTGTGGCAGAATGTGATGAAAAGGCTTTTGTTGAGCAGGTTTTCGGCGGTTTTGGAATCGCCTGCAATGATAATGCTCAGCTTGTGCTGCGCACCGTTAAAAGAAACAACGCCGCTCTTACGTACATAACTGAGTCCAATACTGTCACAAAGGAAAAGTATATCATCAATTCCTGCCGTGAGGGAGATAAAATAATTATTACAATAGAATATGCTTATCTCAACGGTCTTTATTACGCTTTGCTCTGCCTTTCTCAGCAGATTAAGGCTAAGGAAATAATTCTCGGCGTTATCGAGGATTATCCTCTTTTTGCCTGCAGAGGATTCATTGAGGGCTTTTACGGCAAGCCGTGGAGTGCCGAAGAGCGGGAGGATATGCTTGTTGCAATGTCGCACAAGCGTATGAATACCTATTATTATGCACCAAAGGATGACCCTTGGCACAGGGATAAATGGCGCGAGCTTTATCCGAAGGAGCAGTTTGATGCCCTGAGCCGCCTTGTGGGGCTGTGTAAGGAGCTTTTTATTGATTTCCATTATTGCATTGCCCCCGGACTCAGTATGCGCTACACGAGCGAGGAGGATTATTCTGCGCTGTATGAGAAGCTTATGAGTCTTTATAAGGCCGGTGTAAGGGGATTTGGTCTGTTGCTTGACGATATCCCCGAAACCCTTTATTACGAGGAGGATAAACAGCGTTTTGATTACGAAACCGTAAACGCCCATATTTACCTTGCAAACAGGCTCTACAACGATTTGCAGAGTCTTGACTCCTCTGTTACCCTTACCGTTTGTCCTTTGCAGTATCACGGTAAAGGAAACGAATATTTCATTTCAAAGCTTGGCAGGGAGATTGACCCGAGAATAATGCTTTTCTGGACGGGGTCAAACATCTGCTCGCAGGAGCTTACCGTGCCCGAGGCGTTTACTTTTATTTCGTCTACTAATCATAAACCGCTTTACTGGGATAACTTCCCCGTAAACGATGCCGAGATGTATCACGAAATGCATCTGGGATATCTCAGCGGAAGAGAAAGCGGCCTTTACCGTTATTCACAGGGCCTTATATCTAACTGCATGGAGTATTGCGAATGCTCAAAAATCCCGCTTATGACTGTTGCCGATTATCTCTGGAATCCCGAAGCTTACAACGCAAGGGAATCGTGGGAGAATGCGCTTGCAGAAATGCTTGGTGAAGAGGCGGAGCTGTTTGAATATTTTGCTGACAATCTTCTGTTTTCCTGCCTTAAGGTGGAGAATTCTCCGCTCTTCAATCAAAAAACAAATCTCGCCATGCAGAAACTCGGAGCAGGGGAAACTCAGCAGGCAATTCAGGTTATCAGTGAATATGCGGTGAATCTCGGCGCTTGCTGTGAATTGCTCAAGAAGGGTGAAAGAAAGATTTACCGTGAGCTTTCACGCTGGGCAGACAAGCAGCTTGCGGCAAGCAGTCTGCTGAGCAATGCTCTGGCGCTTGTTACGGGGACTTCGGAGGTAACTGCGGAACAGGTTGAAAAAGAATTTGCGCAGTACAGACGGACTCCCGAGGTGCTTTACGATTTCTCATTTGTAGCGCTTATAGAAAGGTTGCTGAATTTTAATGAAAATTGAAAACAAAGCCCTGCGCGAGGCTTACGGATTATTACATAACCGTACTCCGCTCGGAGCATACAACTGCGGCAAGCTTTGTGAAGCGGCGTGCTGCAAAGGAAATGCGGATTGCGGTATGTGGATGTTTCCGCACGAAGAAGAAATATTTGTAAAGTCTGATAACTTTACAATCAAACAAACTGAAGGTAATTTCGGATATCCGATGATTGTTTGCAACGGTGACTGCGAGCGTTACGAAAGGCCGCTTTCCTGCCGAATTTTCCCGCTTTTCCCTGCTATTATCGAAGAAAACGGCGAGGAAAAGATACGGATTATCCGTGACCCGAGAGCCTCGATGTGCCCGTTAATCCTTGATAAATCAAGGCTTGACCAGGCTTTTGTGAGAAACGTGAAGCTTGCAGGAGCTTTTCTGGCACAGGATGAGGAAATAAAGGAATATATGAAGAAAGTTTCCGCTGAACTGCTTGAAATAGCAGAGCTTAAAAAGCTTCTGTCTGCGGAGGACTGAGGATAAAACAGCAACGCCCATGTAAAGTGTTATAACTTTACATGGGCGTTTTCGGCTTGGCGTAATTTTCGCTTAAAGCTTGCTTTGTTTATCGGATTTCTTCGTTTTTTCTTATAGTCTTTTTGTTCCTTCTGCCGTACCAGATTATCTGACGGGCGTATCCTTCCCAATTGTCGGGGACGTTTTCGGCAAAGAATCTGAAGGTTGAAGGCTTTTCAATAAGCTCAGGCTCCTGATTGGAGAATACACTGTTAAAATATGAGCGCCAGTCATAGCGGAAGCTTAACGAAGAATCGTTGATTCCGGGCACCACAATCATGTTTTTCTGATAAAGCAGGAGGTCGTCAAGAATCTGCTGCTCAATAGGATATCCGGCAATGAATTCCACAGCTTCCTTATAGAAGTCATCAAGCTTGTAAATGTAATCAAGCAGCATCGCTTCTTCGTAAGGCCAGGTGATGTCACCGAATATGGGGTTGATATATGAAACGTCAGCCACGCCCTCCGACGTGGATTCAATGCAACGGCTTATTCTCTGAAGAGTTGTGCCGATAACACCGTTGCTTTTCGAGAAATGCTCGGTCAGCGATTCGTAAAAATCATAGTAGGAAACTCCGAGGGAATTGTGAAGGTATATTGCGAAATACTGGAGCAGACCGTGGCAGTGCATACTCTGAATGCAGAAAGAGAATACGCTTGCTTTTACAAGCTCCTCGGCGGTCATTGTGGATGTTTCAACAATATACTCAAGTCCGCCTGCAAAAACGGCATTTGATATTTTACAGTGGTTGATGTTAAGCTTGTTTATAGCGGTCTTGATTCCGAATTTTTCCATATAAGCTTTGTCTGAAAGAGTGGAGTTGGGATACACCTCACAACGGAAAACGTTGATGGAATCGTGCTGACCTCTTTCAAGAAGCTCGCATATCCCTTTTGAAAAGCTTTCAAGCGTTTCTCCCGGCAGGCCGAGAATAAGCTCCGTATATGTGGGAATATCAGCTTTATGGTACATTTCAAGCTGCTCTGAGAGCTTATCCTTGTTCATGTTTTTGCGTGAAATGTTTCTGAGCACCTCTTCGGACATACTCTGGAAAGCGAGGGAAACCCCCTTGCTCATTCCCACGTCGTTAAACAGTTTGTTGATTCTGAAAATTCTGTCAGTTTTATCCTTGGCAAAGCATGCTCCGAATTTATCGGGGAAGCCGTTTTTATTTTTCAGATTGACTGCAAACTGTGCTATTTCTTCATCGCGTTCAAACAGGCCGAAGTTTGAATCAACGCACATACAGTAGGAGATTTTATGCTCTGAAATCCATTCAAGGTCTTTCTTTACACGCTCCATGGGGAATTTGCGCATGGGGATATCGTATTCGCACCAATCGCAAAAAGAGCAGTGATAGGGGCATCCTCTGTTGGTTTCAAGCTGGGCGTTGAACTCAATATTCTCGGGCACAAGGCACAGCTTATCAAAAATTCCCGTAAGGTAAGGGGAGGGGTAATCCTCAACACCCTCGTACTTATCTTCGTTTTTGATGATGCTGCCGTTTTCGCCCCTGTAAGCGATGTTGCACACCTGCGATAAATCTCCGCCGTTGTTGTAAGCACGCAGAATATTAAGCAGAGGGATTTCGCCCTCGCCGTATATCAGAAGGTCGATAAAGCTGTATTTCTCAAGGAATTCGGTATTTCTCGCTATCTGATGACCGCCGAAAAGAATAATACACTCAGGGTAGAGTTTCTTTATGGCTTCGGCGATTTTTAAGTTGTAATTATAATTCCAGAAATAGTTCGAAAATCCTACCAGAAACGGATTGCTGATGCAGCCAAGCACATCTTCCTCAGGGTCTTCTTTGAAGAAAATGCCTGCAATTTCATGGCTTGCGTCTATATCCTCAAACTGCATTACGTAGGAGGATAATACGCCTACAGCATAGGGGAAATAAATAGAATTTCCAAGCAGGGTGTTGGGCTGGATAAAATAGATTTTTTTCTTTTCCAAAGGTTTCACCACGAATCTGTTAATTGAGATAGTTGATTTTTGTAATAATGTTCTGACCGCCTTTTCTGCCAAACCAGATGACCTTTTTTGCATATTCCTCAAGGTCGGTCGGAATATCGGATGAATCAATGCGAATCCTGATGTTTTTCCTGTTAAGAGGGGAGTATTTATTGGAATATACCGATTCAAAATAGACGAACCAGTCGTAGCCGAAATCCAGCACTTCAGGCTTGTGCAAAGGATTTTTAACAACCGCTCTCTGGTATTTCAGCAAATCCGCAAACAGCTCGCTATCGTCAAAAAACGAAGCGATAAACGGCATTATTTCATCATAGAAGCTGTTGAACTGCTTTACTGCTCTTAAAAATGCTGCTTCATCAAGTGGCCACGTCAGTGAACCGAAATCGGGCTCAACGCTGGTAAGGGAGCCTTTGTTGAGCAAAACTTCTTCATACTTGCCTTTAAGCCAATGATAAATTCTGCCACAGACGGTATCGGGATTTGCCTTAGACCACTCGATAAGCGAAGAGTAAAAATCGGTATAAAGAATTCCTTTTTCGCAGAAGAGATAAATTGCGATTGCCTGAAGCAGACCGAGATTGTGAAAGGCACGCACGAAAACTGAAAGAATATTGCATTTTATCCACATATCCTCAGGCATTGCGGACGTGGAAACAACAATTCTGGAAATCTCGGCTATTTCATCGGGCTTGGGTACTATATGATACTGATGCAGCTCGGTGAGTGCATACTTTATGGAATGCTTTTTGATATACTCCGGGTCGTTCATAATGGAATTTACAAGCAATTCGCAGTTGAAGAAATTGATGGACATATGCTGACCCGCCTGCAGCAATTGCTCAATTCCGTCCCTGAAGCTTTCGTAGGTTTCGCCGGGAAGACCTATGATTATTTCGGAATACGCCGATATGCCGTTCTGATTATAAAGCGACATAAGCTTTTTAAAGGAAGATAAGGGCATATTCTTGCGATAAATATTATCAAGCACGTTCTGGTGCATGGATTGGAATGAGAGAGTAGCGCCCTTGCTCATGCCTGATTTGTTAAGCTTCCGGGTTATATTAAAAACTGTTTCGGGGTTGTTTTTTGAGTAGGTTGCCTGGAATTTTTGCGGATATCCCGTTTCGTTATGCTTTTTGATAAGATAATCCACAATTTCGAGGTCTCTTTCAAACAGACCGAAGTTTGAATCGGCACAATAGCAGTATTCTATTTTGTTTTTCGCCATCCAGTCGATTTCATCACGCACGGTCTGTATATCGTACATTTTGATTCTTGATTTTATATTACCCCAGTCGCAAAAAGCGCATTTGTTGGGACAGCCGCGGTTTGTTTCAAGAATTGCGGAAAATGCGAGATTTTCGTTCTCTACAAGAGAATCAAAGTATCCTGCAACGTATGGCGAAACTCTGTCAGCAATCTGTGAATCGGTTACGGGAGTTTTTCTCAATCCGTCAGCGGTGCTGTAAATAAGATTCGGCACATTGTCGATTTCTTCTGCGCCGCACAGATGAAGAAGAAGCTTTCTGAAGCTTTCTTCACCCTCACCCGTGAGAATATAATCGGCAAATCCGCTTTCTGATATATCGGAATCTTCAGAAATCTGATGGCCGCCGAAAACGGTGATACACTCGGGAAAGGCTTTTTTGACGGCTTTTGCCAGAGCTTTGTTATATTCGTAGTTCCAGATGTAGCAGGAGAACCCTACAACAAAAGGTGATTCCATACCTGAAACAACACTTTCCGGGTCTTCTTTTTTATAAATAAAGCCTTTGAAATCGTAGGCGTTTTTTATTCGCTCGTCACTGAATGAATAAGCAATAAGCGAGCCGGCAGCATAGGGGAAATAGATAGAATTGCCGTATTGCGAGTTGGGCTGTGACATATATATGTTTTTCAGGTTTATCACCACACTTTACTGCAGAGTAATTATAATTCAGATTTTATCGATACGGTTGGGAGCGCTGGAATACATCATTCTGCTGTTTCTTCTGCCGTACCAGATTATTTCACGGGCATATTCAACCCAGTCGTTTGTTTCAAAGACAGTTGAAAATCTGTATTTTACACTGCCTTTTTTAAGGGGAGTGCAGGCGTTTCTGAGAATAGAGCCGAAATATTCAGCGAAGTCATACTCATACTCAGCCTCATAATTGTTAACGCAAGGTCTTAAAACCACCGCTTTCTGGTATGCCATAAGCTGGCTGAGCATTTTTTTATCCGTAACGTAACGCTTGAGGAAAGCTGTCATTTCCCCGTAGAATTCGTCGGAATGATAAAGGCAGAGCAAAAATACGGCTTCTTCCAACGGATAAGTTATTTTGCCGAAGATATCATTCTGGTAAGTGAGCCCGCCTTTTCCGTCAACAAAATTGCGCAAAACGGAAGAAACCCGCCTGAATACGTTTTTGCAGAAAACGCTTTCGTTTTCAATGAAATCAAAAAGACGGGAATAAAAATCGTAATAGGAAACGCCGTATTCATGGCGCACGTACATTGCTGCGCACTGCATTATGCCAAAATGGTGCATACTCTGAACGCAGGTGGAGAATTCATTTGCTCTTATCCAGTCTTCCACGCTGAGAGTTTCCGTGCCTACTATGATTGTTGAGAAGCCTGACAGTACGTCATCCATACTCTCACAGTGGTACTGGTTGAGAGAGGTGGAAACGGTTTTGATTTTGAATTTTTTAATATATTCGGGCGAGCTTAAAGTTGAATTGGGAAGAAGCTCGCAGTAGTAAGCGCTTACGGAGCTGTGCTGACCGAGCTCAAGTATTTCACAAAGGCCGTGGGTAAAGGTTTCGTAGGTTTCGCCGGGCAAGCCGAGAATAAGCTCGGTGTAGGTGGAGATACCCGCATCCCTGTAACGGGCAATCTGCTTTGAGTATTCCTCTTTGCTGATGTTGGCTCTGCCTACGTTTTCAAGGACGGCAGGGGAAAGGCTCTGAAGAGCGAGGGTTGCGCCCTTGCCGATTCCGTGGTCGGCAAGCATTTTGTTTATGCGGAAAACGCGGTCCTGCTCGCATTTGGCGTAGGAAACCTGAAGCCTGTTCGGATAGCCGTTTGTTTCTTTTAATTCAACAAGCTTCTGAGCGATTATTTCATCACGCTCAAACATTCCGAAGTTAGCGTCCACGCAGTAAACGAATTCCATTTTGTGCTCGGACATCCATTCAAGCTCTGCCATAACTTTTTCAAGAGGGAAAAGCCTTACTTTTGAGTTGAGCTCGCCCCAATCGCAGTAGCAGCAGTTGTAGGGGCAGCCTCTGTTTGTTTCGAGCACGCAGGAGAACCGGTGTTCACTGTCTTTGATGATATCGTCAAAAACACCCGTAAGATAGGGTGAGGGATAATCGGAAATGGTAATTTTTGTTTCTTCGGTCTGAACAGCCTTTCCGTCGGGCAGTCTGTATGAAATATTGGGGATTGATGAAAAATCCGAACCGTCAAGAAGCGCCAGCAAAACGTCCCTGAAGGATTCTTCTCCCTTGCGGTGGCTGAGAAGGTCGATAAAGGGATAATCATCAAGGTAACGTGTTGTGGGCGGAACGTGATGACCGCCGAACTGGATTATGCAGTCAGGATAAGCTTCCTTGAGCTTCCGGGCGTATACAAGGTTGTAATTGTAATTCCATATTGAGTTTGAAAAACCTACGAATGCGGGATTTTCAAGGCTGCGGATGCTTTCATCAACATCCTCGAGGCTGTAAATAATCCTTTTGAGTTCATAGGCTTCTTTTATGCGCTCATCGTTAAACGCGAAAGCTGCAAGCATACCGACGGCATACGGCAGATAATACGTGTTGCCGTACAGGCAGCCTGCCTGAACAAGATAGACGTTCTTTTTATTCATAGTAAATCACCGTAATCAGTTCATTTATAAATATCAAGCTTAAGAATCTTGCTGTTAAGTTCAGGGAATTTTTTTGCGGTAAACTCCAGAAAATCCGAAAACGAAATCTCGGACTTCAGGAAAACAAGAAGGTATCCGCCGGCACCTGCGCCGCATATGGACACCGCCTTAGCAACCTTGCTGCAATCGCTTATCATTGAGTTGATTCTTTCGTTTGTAACAGAGGGGGAAATTTTTTTCAACAGCTGCATATGGCGGTTTATGCAACGGAAGAATTCAACTGTGTCATCATTTTCAAGCGAGCAAACAAGCGAGCGGTTGAGCGACTTCATTTCCTCGTAAGCACAAAGTGCGTCGGGATCCCTGCTGAGGTAACGGTTTACAACGTCGTTAACGACAAATCGGCCGAAATGGCGCTGACCCGTTGGAAGAAGAACTGCTTTTTCTGAGAAAATATACTGCATATTATCGCGCAGTTCAATATTGCGAACACTTAATTCCTGATGCAAACCCGAATCCGAAGCAACAAGCTTCAATCCGGGATAAAGCCCGCCTGCCTGGTCCTGCCAGCCGCCACCCGTTTTCATAAGCTGTTCTGCAATAAAAACCATCTGAGCAATGCGGCCGTATGAGTAGCCGAGGCGGAACATATCCGAAAAAGCTTTGAAGCAAGCGGCAAGCAGAATGCTGCTTGTTCCGAGCCCCGAGCCTTTGTCGATTATTGAAACCTGCGTGCTCAGACGCAGTCCGAAGGGAAGCTGGCTTGAATCTGTAATGCCGATGGTTTCAAGCACCGCTTTGTGGAGATTGAAGTCGGAAAAATCGTCGTATATATTCTGACGCTCAAAGTCAAAAACCGTTTCGTGAGAGTCACTGATAAAGGTTACGGTTTTATCGTTTGTGCGTTCGAGGGTCACTTTTATCGGCAAAGCGTTATCAACGGTTACTGCCGCATTAATAACCTCGCCTCCGTTGTCGGTGCAATATGGCATGGCATCCGTCCACGTGCCGCAGAGATTTATGCGAACGGGCATTGAAATCTCAACACGGTCAGTAACTGCATTTAACTGAGTAAGGGGGGAGCGGCGGGCAAGAAAATCGGAGATGAGAGCCTTGCGTATTCTTAGATATTCAAAGTGCGGCTTATTCCTGATGAAATCCGCAACGTACTGCCTGTGATTGTAGAAAAAATCAAAATCCGCATTTTCCGTGCAGTAGCTCAGGCTGTATTTTTCTTCATCTGCATCTGCGAGAAATTTTTCGAACGAGTCATAAAAGCTTTTGCCTTTATAAAATCTCGGAACGTCCCACAGCTGAGCTTCACCGACTTTGGTTTTGGGGTTTTCGTCAATGTCGGTGATTACCGTAACAAAGCTTCCGTCATTGATTTTTATACCGCTTACGGCTTTAGAATCAGGAACGGATATGGCACGGTTGAACGTTATATCGCTTATCAGGCAGTTAGAGCCGATTTCGGAATTATCGTGAATCAGCGCTGAGTCAAGCAGAGTTTTGTCCCCTATCGATACGCTGTCGCCTGCATAGCTGTTGATCAAAAGGCTGGGCAGCTTATCTGAAAGGGAAAATACGTTATCAAGCAATTGCCTGCTTGTGCCGAAATGCATAAAGCTCTGACTTTCGGGTACGCAGACTTTAAGGGTAAAACCTCTGAGAGCGCCGTAAAGCATTTCTTTTAACTTCAGATGCTCGGCGCTTGCGGTTTCGTGCTCAAAATATTCCTCAGCGTTGAGCTTTTTGCTCAGTAAAGGCAGAATATCCGAATAGAAGTTGAGCTCGGTTCCGCTTTTTTTGATAAAGCCAAGGATATCCGACTTCTCTGAAAGAGAGAGAAGAGCGTTGACAAAAGCATCGCATAAAAAAACCATGCCCGTATCAACCGTGAAATCATTACTGCCGCAAGAGTATTTCCGAAGAGTTTCGGCATCGTATTTATGCAGAAAACGGAGCATATCTGCGTTGCTGTCGGCAAACATTACTCCGTGATTTACGGCGGTAGAGATATCGGCTTTCATTCCGAAGCCGACGTTAGAATCAAAGTCCGCCTTTATTTCCGACGTGTTTACAAGAATGTCACTGCAACAAAGAAGCACACCGCTGTTGAACGATTCGGCAAGACGCACTGTGTTTGAAACTATATGCTCCAGAAGGGTTACGGGTCTTCCTTCGCATAATGTGTGGGCAAAAGCTTTGCCTTTCACGGCGCAGCAAAAGGTTCTTTTTGAAAATCCGCCGGAATTTATTACTATAAGCTTTCCAGAGTTTTTATAATATCGGCTGATTGCGTTGATAGCTGCACCTCCGGAGCCTATTCTGCCGCCTGCGTCATCGTCGGAAATTACGTGAATTTTCTTGCAGGGCAGAGCCAACTCGGCAACAAGCTTTAAGCACAGCTTCTTCTGAGCAGCTGTGCCTACGGTAAGAACTATTGTTGCGTCATTGGGTACGTTCATTTTTGCTCCTATAAGTGAAACCTTATTTTGATGCCGGTAAGAATAAACCTGATAGCCACCGAGCAAAGGATGTGGAAATTGAAATTGGTTTTGCCGTTTTGGCGGCTTTCGTATACTGTGGGGATTTCCTCATATTCCTCACCTGCGTGCAGGGGCTTGAGGGTGTATTCATACAGAACGGTTTCGGGATTATCGAAGTTTAGCCTTCTGTACATCTCGATGGGATAAATCTGGTAAATGGAAAACGGGTCACAAACCTTCTTGTTAAAAAGGAGAGTGATTATTCTGTTCATTGTTTTGCTGCAGAAAGCGTGAAATGCTCCGTATCCGATAACGGTGGATTCGGGCAGCCATTTAGCGGCGCAGATGATGCGCTGGGGATGCTGCTTTGCCTTCTCGATGAAAGTTGAGAGATCGCGTGCATCCATTTCATTGTCTGCCACCATAATTACGAAATGCGAAGATTCAACTAACGGAGGCAGCTCAGAAACGCAAATCTGAGGATTCGGAGCCTGCTGTATATGAATATCAACCTTACTGTCAGCATTTTTCAGCTCCTGAGCTACTGCGTAACTTGCGCAGTGTTCATCCTTGGGAACAATAGTGATTTTTGCAAGATCCTCATCGTTGCAGTTGCTTCTTATGCTTGAAACCGTTTGCCTGAGTAAATCGGTTTCATTTTTTGCCATAACGAAAACGGTTAACGCTGTGAAGTTCATATTATACCAATTCACCTGTTGTAGTTATTATTTTGCTCCATATGGTCTGCTGCATTTCCTGGAATAATGACTGAGTAATCAGTATCCATGCGGCAATAACGGCGATTGTCAGATAGGGATGATCCTTGAACCAATCCGTAATCCTGCTGAGTGCTTGCGTTGCATTATCTTTGTCAAGGCAGTATACGGCGGCAAGGGTTACAACGATAAGCTGATTTGTTAAAGTGAAGCTTTCTGCGTAGTTGAAGACGAAAGCGCCTGTAACCGTTGCGGCGTAAACGGCAACAAAGCAGATAATCAATCCGAAATGCTTACCTGAAGTTTTAACACGCAGATAGTTCCTGAAGAAAACAGCGAGAATTATAATGAAGGGGATGTTTGCAACAAGGAATCTGGGGAGATGATACTGAAGGGAGATTGACAGCGATGTAAAATTAAAGGAGTATACGAAGTTTACAACGGAGTGAAGATTCTTGTTGAGCATCCATGCAACAATGCAAACCGCAACAAGAGCGGCAAAGAATACTACGGAGAGTAAAGCTTTTTTGGAGTTTTTCTTGTCAGCTGCGGGTTTGTTGAAGTCAGAGAGAGTGCATACAAACGCAACAAGAGGAGCATAGCTCAGAACGGCTTCGGGGCATACGAAAACAGAAACACCCGAGAAAACGATTGCAAGCAGCCATTTCATCACAGCGGATTTACCTCTGAGGGCATAAAGAATTACAAGTGCCATAGCAGAGAGAATCACTGCGTGCGAAATGCTGAATAAAGAATGCTTGAAAATCGGGTCAAGTAAAAACAGCAAAGCAATGAAAATTGCGGCGCCGCTGTCAGACGTGAGCTTTGAAATTACAAAAGCGCACACCGCAGAGAATAAAACAAGCGAAACGAGGTTGAGAAGGTTCACAGGTTCAAAGCTTATGCTCAAATTTTCAATGTTAACCCCGAGAACGGGTTCGGGAACGTAAGCTATGCACCTGAGAAGGACTATTATAAAATACATGAGGGAGTTTGATTTGGTTTTGGTTAAAGTCTTTTTCATATTTCAGCTCCTCTACATCAAAGGATAACGACGGATAAAAAGTAAATTGCGGCACATACCGAAATTATCAAGTGGTTTTTAATCCATTCAAAAGCTTTTTTGAACGTATCGGTAACAGCACAGTCGTTTTGAGAAACAAAGAAAATCATCAACGCCATCTGAACAAAGAGGTTGTTGTAGAAATATTTACTGGATTGTAAAATAAGAAAAACAATCGGAAAATAAACAATAGGTGATATCGCACAAAGGAAAAAGATAAATCTGTGGAATTTGTTGTCTGAAACCTTTATACAGCTTTTCCAAAAAAGTGACGTCAGAGTATAGGTGGGAATCATCAAAAAGATTAAATCAATGACAAAAGCGGAGCCGTTGTCGCTAAAATACAACTGGTGACAAAATTCAATAATTCCTGCTGCATCTTCAAAATAGTCGACAAGCCAGCCGTTTACGAAAGTGTTATACAGAGTTTCGGAAATGGTTCCGTCATATCTTGAAAAGTAAAAATCAACCATTTCATTGGGGGACTCAAAACCAAGCTTTTTCTCAGAAATTAACGAGTACAGACCCAAAGCAATCATTGAGATATATGATACAGCGCAAACTATTCCGTTTTTCAAGGAAAAATTGCTTGTGTAAAAATTGTAAAGAAGAATAATTGAAGTAAGAATCATGCTTGTGAAAAGGAAAACCGGATTAACAAGTGTTGCAAGCACGCAAAGGGCGGGGACGAGCCATATTGCATATTTTTTGCCGGCAAGGAAAACCCCGAAAAGTGCAAGAGCCCAGGTGAGCTTATCCATTCTGTCGTCAATGCAGTAGTGAGGAAAGCCGACGGGGCATATGCAAATCAGGATTGACAGAACAGCGACTATAAAAAAGTGCTCGGGCTTGTCCTTGGTTTTGGAAAGCGCTTTGCCTATGCAAAGTGAAAGGGAAACCGTAAGAAGAACAGCAAATAACGTTGAAACCTGTTCAGTAAGTTTATCGGAAACGGTATCAAAAAACCAACTGATTGCTTCTCCTACGAAACCGCGTGCAACAAAGCCGTGGTCATATGTGTAGAGATATTGGATGAGATAATAACCGGTAGCCGGTATTGTTAATCCTCTGAGTATGATTGATACCAGATATCCGCCCAGTACGGCAAACGGAACGAGATAGCACAGGAAAGTGACAAGCTTTCTGTGCTTTTCGGTGAAAAATGCAAATTTGTTCGTGCTCTGTAAATTCATAAAAATTACCTTCACATCTGTTAATATATCAGTGATAAGTTATATAAAACACCGATTAACAACCATATTACCACATTTGCAAAGAAATGTCTATATTTTTATTAAAAAAGGATACATTTAATATTGCTCAAATTATGTAACGGTTGCAATGTGTGAAAACGCAGGGGGATTCAGCGTGTTTCTGCTCGGTTTTCAGGCGAGAATGAGTTTACGGAAAACGCATAATCATGTAAAGATAAATACCTTTACATATCGCAAGTTGAGCGAAGATTTCATAATTTGTCTTCATGTTTTTTAGGTACTTTTATGCCGAAAAAACAACGCATCTCAGTCGGATTTTCAAACGCGTTTATTTATTTGAAATCCTTGATAAATAAGGGAAAAACCTTAAAAACAATTGAGATTCTTTTTAAACACGAGAATATATTTTGCTGTAAAACAAGCGCAAATCCGGCAGGATATTCGGTGCTTAAAACAGAAGAAAAACAATAGAGCATTGTAAAGCTTGTGTGCTTTACAATGCTCCGGATGGGTTGGCTGAGTCCGACACCTCAGACATGCTCTTTTTGCTGTAATTTTACATCATAAAACGTGTTAAATGCCGTCCCATTGGTATTTTTTTAAATCAACTTTACCTTCGCTGTCGGTTTCCACGCCCTCGCTTCTGAGCAGATCACCTTGTGCGTTTTTTCCGCCGAAGGCAAAGCTGCCCGAGGTGTAACCCTCTCTGTTTACGACCCTGTGGCAAGGAATTATCATCGGTTCGGGGTTAACGTGAAGAGCGTAGCCTACAACTCTCGCAAGCCTCGGATTGCCGGCAAGGGTAGCAATCTGTCCGTAGGTGGCAACCTTTCCTTTCGGAATTTTTCTTACAACTTCATATATTAATTGAAAAGTGTTTTTATTTTCCATACAGAAAAAACTCCTTTAAGTTTTATTTGACTTTTTATAATAATTATAGTAACATAATTATATATCCGACGCAAGTGCAAAATTTTCTTTTCGGATTCTGTTGGCGGAGGTGATGGAATATGTTTACTTATGATTTTATTATATGGGACTGGAACGGAACTTTGCTTGATGATATTTCCGCTTCTCTCAACAGTGTTAACGATATGCTTGCCCTGCGCGGTATGGAACCGATAGGGGTTGAGCGTTACCGTGAGTGTATCGGCACGCCCATACGCTGCTTTTATGAGCAGGTATTTGATATGGATAAAGAGGATTACCCCGCTTTGCTTGCGGAATATCATGCAGGGTATGACCGCCATCTGAGCGGATGCTCTGTAGGCAAGGGTGCGATTGAGGCGCTCGAATTTTTCGCCTCTCAGGGCAGTGCTCAGGTCATTATATCTTCTTGCGAGCAGAATCAGCTGCTTAAAGGCGTTGAAAGCTGCGGCTTGAGCGGTTATTTTGATGCCGTACTCGGCGCGGGTGACTTTCTGGCGGCGGAAAAAGTTGAAAGAGCGCAGACATATCTGGCTGAAAAATCGCAGAAAAGCAGTCCGAAAATCCTTGTAATCGGTGATTTACTGCATGATTTTGAGCTTGCAAATGCTGTTTCTGCCCACTGTGTAATCACAAAATCCGGGCATGAGGACTGGGGCAGGCTGGAAAAATCAGGCGTTGACACGGTCAATAATTTAACAGAATTGGTTGGTTTTATTACCAAAAAACAGCAGAAACAGGGCTAAAAACGGTAATTTATGGCGCTTTTGTTGATGTTCATAATTTGTTCATATTTAATTTACAAACTGTTAAAAATATGACATCTTTTGCACAACAACTTATAATTATATTAATAGCGTAAAATATGCGCAAAGTGTTTGTGGTGTAAACAGTTTGCGTGCTCCACCCGGCCGAGAGGCCGCGTAAATCTAATGGAGGTGTCTTTTATGAAAAAAGCAAAACGCATTCTTGCTCTGCTTCTTGCAGTAGTACTGATTGCAACGGGTTCATCCGTAACCACCTTCGCTTTGAAGTATGACTACAAAACTCCGAAGGCTGTTGTTAAAAACGGTCATACAACGGATATGTACTACTTCTCAGCAGAGCAGGGCGGTACTTACGTTATGGACCTTATCGATGATCTCCTGCCCACTCTTAATGATGGTATGGATATGAGAATCAACTACTCGATTCTTATTGATAAGACCATCGCTTTCGGTCAGGGTTATGACGGCTTCCTTGCATCAGTTTATGATCTTTGGGGCGCTGGCATCATCAGTGTCGCTAAGACTCTTAACCTTGCAGGTGACCTTGAAAGACTTGTGATTAATGAATCTACTTGTAATAGCTATACAAGAAGAGGTCACGCCACAATTCCTGACATCAACTGCATCTACAACCTTCTCCTCTTCCTTAAGGAGAATGACATTGTTCTTGCAAACCTTGTAAATGACTCATTTGACTTCGGTCTTCTCGGCTCCAGCGGTACAATCGCTCTTAAAGTTATCCCCACTGAGCTTGAAAACATCGGCCCCTTCCTTACTCAGACTGTATGGGAACTCCTTGCAGGCTTGGCCGGTAAGACTGATGAAGAAATTGCAGCAGCAGCTCAAGCACAGTCCTGGGATATAGATGCTCTTCTTCAGGATATGATCAACTTCCTTATCGGTGATCTTCTTCCCGGCGTTGCAATTTCAATCGATCTTAAGACCTCAAGCCTTTATGACGTAGTTAACAGCCTTATTGATGCTCTTCTCGGCGATATGCTCGCTCCCATGCTTACCGAAGTTATTGCTGATGCTTGCGATATCGAAGCTACTGAAGATTACCCCATGGGTCACCCCGATGATATCAACAACGAAACACTCGTTATGATCTGCGGTATCGTTGAAGACCTTGTTGGTGAATACGTTGAGCCTCCCGTATATGAAGGCGACGCAGCAACATACCCCATTGCAAAGATCAACAAGCTTCTCACTTGGTTCCTTGCAGAAGGCGGTATGAGCGCATTCATCGTTATTGATGATAACGGTATCGCTATCACCGATAACTTTATGTCACTTCTTACCGACGTTTCCAGACTTGCTATCCCCCTTGTTTATAACCTTGGTATGGATGACCTTCCTCAGAGTGAAATCTACACTCAGGAGCAGCTCAACATCCCCGAAGGTCAGCCCGGCTACATCAGCCAGGATGCAGTTTGGGGTCAGCTTATCAAGATTGTTCTTTCCTCAATTACTGACGGTTACTATTGCCCCCCTGAGGCTGATACCATTGTTGAAGTAGGTTCCTACGCTCTTGCTTCACTTTGCGCAAGAATTCTTCCCGAAAGAAACTTCTTCGATCAGCTTGATGCAAACTATGCAGAAGGCACTTATTATGATTACAACGGCGAAGTTGTTGAGCCTCTTGCATTTGAAACTCAGTACTCCACCAAGTGTAAGGTAGACGGCGCACAGGTTACAAGAACCTACACCGTTCCCCTTGCAGCAATCCAGATGGGTTATGAAATCGGTATCTTCTTCCTTGACGGTATGATTGACTGTGACTTCACTTCAGTTACAGGCACCGGAATGCAGGGCTTCGAGCAGTTCCTCAAGGCTCTTGTTGACTGGGTTCTTACAAGATACGCTCCCATCATCGGTGACTCCTTCAAGATCACCACCAACTATCCCAACGCTTCCGATGTATGGCTTATGCTTGACGAAGTTCTCTTCTCACTCATTCCCACATCATGGCTTCCCGAAACTGTAGAATCCACCTTCGGCGGTGCTGTTTCACAGCCTGTTAAGTGCGCACTTGACCTTATCTGCAACTGGCTTCTTGATTCAGTTCTTAACCTTAACCTTCAGAAGCTTCTCAGCCTTCTCAGAGTTAACCCCACCGGCGAACTTAACGATCCCTTCCTTCAGGTTCTCCTCAGAATCATTGACCGTGTATTCTACATCGTATTCGGTAACAAGGGTTGTCTTCTCCCCTCAGATCAGGCCACAAGAAACCCCTTCAACACCAACACTACAGTTACCTCTATCGGCGGTCTTCTCTCCTTCGGCAGCGGCAGCTACAAAGGCAACGTCACAGAACTTGCAACTCTTGGCCAGGTAGTTTACTACCTCCTCAATAACCTTTTCAACAACAAGGAATCCATTTGTGAAACTCTCTTCCCGCTTCTTCTTAGTACAAATTATGTTCCCAAGTACCGTGATACAGTTTCCAACCCCGATTCCGGTATTCTTGCTCCCGGTCAGATTTCTGTTGCAATGCTTCAGAAGTACATTAACGGCGCAGGCGGCAAGAACACAGTTGAAGCTCCTTATATCGTAGCTGAAAACGTAAACGCTCTTACTGAGGGCACTTACTACACCATCGAAGTTACTATGACCGGCATCCAGCCCACAGCTACAGCTACTCAGGTAACTCTTCCCGATGATTTCGTTCAGGGCACAACCTATTACACCACAGGTTGGGAAGTTGATGATACCGCTGATGCTTTTGCTCAGGGTACCTACTACCTCAGAACTGATACCTATGAATCAGTTACTCTCGACGGTACAAACTTCGACGGTAATCAGACTTATTTCTCAGCTGACTATGCAGAGGCAGTTGTAGATGAAACCACCAACGGCACTTACTACACAGCTCAGAACGAGTCTTCAGCAGTTACCCTTCCCGAAGGCTACGTTGAAGGCACTGTTTACTACTATCACCCCGTAGTATCCCTCGGTGCTACATCAACCGGTACCTATTATATCCGTAACAGCACCTATACTCCTCAGACCTTCATCGGTACAGCAGGTAACAACTATATTAAGAATAAGACTTACTACAAGGTTGCTACAACAAAACTTGAGTATGACTATCTTAACTCCTACAACCCCGAAACCGGCAAGCTTGCAATGAACGTTTACTCTGCAGGTACTGCTGCTACCAGAGGCATTGGTTCCTACGCTTCCTCCATTGAAGGCCAGCAGGGTTACCTCTACCTTGATACTGAAGACTTCCCCTCAACCCTCTTCACTTACAACAACTGGAGAAACTTCATGGAAGATTCTCAGGATATCATTGACGAATACAAGAACTTCGTTCAGGTAGAAATCCCCGAAGCAACCGCAGCATGGAAAGAATACTTCGCTGACGAAACAGGTAATGTTGGCATCCCCGGCGGCATTTATCCCTATTATGATGCAACAGGTGCTTACGGCGTTCAGGTTGCAAACCTCAACCTCCCCGACGGTGCAGCAGGCTTCAATAATCTCCAGGCTATCACCGATGCTAAGAACCTCTTCGGCATTGAAACTGCATTC
The DNA here is from genome assembly GCA_017397105.1 of Clostridia bacterium. Taxonomy (GTDB): domain Bacteria; phylum Bacillota; class Clostridia; order Oscillospirales; family Acutalibacteraceae; genus CAG-177. Next base: position 84,012 of record JAFQKF010000006.1, read on the forward strand.
ATCACTAACGGCATTAAGAACACTAAGGAAAGCGGTCAGCACAACAGAACCGTTCCTTACGACGTTCTTCCCTCAGCCTCTGACGCAGGTAACACTGAACTTGACGTAGAAATTGCATCAGGCTGGAAGGAATACGTTACCAGAGTTGAAGAGCTTTCCAACGGCCTTAACAATTACTGGGACGGCATGAACTACTACATGGCTATCTTCGAATCCGCAAGAAAGCCCTACACAGATACCTGCACAGATCCTCTTGAGTTCTTCATCCACAAGTATGCTACCTTCTACAACAACGGTAACAACACCACCGTTGATGAAAACGGCGATACCGTTAAGCGTTACACTGATAAGACTTGGGCAAGATTCAAGGCTGCTTACGAGTGCGCTGAGGACCTTGTAGCTCAGGTTCTTCAGAGCCAGGCAAGCGCAAGAACAACTCAGTCCATGGTAACCGTTATCCGTGAAGAACTTATGAACGCATACTATGAGCTTGTCGAGTTCGGTGAGATGGCTGACCTCTATGCACTTCTTCAGTACATCACCTCTGCAAGACGTATAATCAACCAGGAAAACAACCTTCCTGAGTCTGAAAAGCTCTTCACAGTTGATTCAATCGAGACTCTTTCCAATATGCTCGACCTTGCAACAAGTGTTTACGATTCCAAGCCCGGTATCGATGAGCAGGAATCTCTCGTTGACCCCACAGCAGGTTCTCTTAAGAACGCTCTTGACTCACTTATTTACCGCCTTGCTCCCGATCTTGTTGTAAACGAAGATCTCGTTGGCAACCTTATCGAAATCGGCGAAACCTGGGTTAACAACGGTGTTCTTAACGGCTACATCTACGGTCTTGCTGAAGGCGATGGCCTCCAGTGGGAACCTGGCTCAGCTAACAACCCCGTATCAGTTGTAGGCGTTAGCGAAGAGGGTGTTAAGTGCCACGCTCTTACCTACGGTCCCGGCACCGGCTCCTACATCGTTGCTGTTGACTCCGCTAACTCAACCGTATTCCGTTTCACCGCTGTTATCTTCGGCGACGTTAACGGTGACGCAAGAATCGACGGCGTTGACAAGATTACTGTAGCTGCTATTTCAAATGGTGTTGCAGGCTCCGACGTTACTGAGGCTGAAATGCTTGCAGCTGACGTTGACAACAACGGCGTTGTTGACAATTCCGACGCAGCAGCACTTGAACTCGTTTACGGTAGCTACGAAGCAACCATCAATCAGGCTGAAACTGTTGAAGGCTCCAGAGTTATCATGAAGTGATTGCCTGAAATCTCGGCAAACTAAAACCTACGCCCCCCGGAGAAATCCGGGGGGCGTTAAATTTTATATTTTCTTTTCAAATAAAAAAACGGAGACAGCTTCAATCATAAAGCGTCTCCGTTTTGAATTGCTTTGTTAAATCAGTTGTTAAAGAACTGGGGCAGATAATCCTTGTGAGCTTCCTTCATTTCTTCAAAGCACTTTGTGGCAGCTTCCCAGTCGCCAACAAGGGGATGAACAAGAAGGGCGTTAAGAGCAGCTTCGTTTGAGCCTGTTTTCGCAGCCTCAACGGTGTAACGCTCGTATTCCTTTACAATGCTCATAAGGCCGATTATATGCCTGTTCTTGATTTCCTCTACGGGTACGGGAACAGCGCCGTTTTTGCCTACCTTGGCGGAAATTTCAACAACGTCATCGGGATGCAGGAAGGGCAGAGTGTTGCCGTTTTTGATATTGACAACCTGTTCTTCGTTAGTATCGTTTGCAATGGAGTTGATAAGTGAAACAGCAACGAGTGAATACTTGTGGCCGCCTCTTTCATCAAGAAGCGCGGGCTTAACGTAAAGTCCTTCGTCTGAGTACATTTCAAGGAGCTCTTCCTCAATCTCCATGCACTTCTGAGCTCTGCTCTTTTCACCCTCGTGAAGGTGAGCAAGCTTTGCGTTTCTGCAGTAATAATACTGAAGATATGATGAAGGGATAGCGTGGATTGCGGCAAGTGTTTCAAGTGAGAAGCCGTCATCCTGAATGTTCTTCATTACCTTGGGGGAGAAGCCCTGCTCAATAAGCTTATCAAGCTGCTCCTCGCCGCCTACCTTAACGGAGGTAATCCAGCTGAGGTGGTTGAGGCCAACGTATGTAATATCGGAATCATCGCCTGTGATTTCCTTGGTATCGTCAAGCATATCAATGGGAACGTTGCAAAGACCGATGCACTTAACGTTTGTGTTGTTGAGCACGAAATCTGTGATAATGCCTGAGGGATTGGTGAAGTTTATAAGCCATGCATCGGGGCAGATTGCCTCAATACGGTCACAGATATTCTTAATTACGGGGATTGTACGAAGAGCCTTGAAGAAGCCGCCGATACCCGTGGTTTCCTGACCGATAAGGTTATATTTAAGCGGAATTGTTTCGTCAATGTGGCGTGCAGGGAGCTTGCCTACTCTTATCTGAGTAACAACGAAGTCAGCACCCTGAAGAGCAGTGTCAAGGTCATCGGTGAGAACTGTTTCACAGTCAACGCCCTCAGCCTTGAGCATACGAATGCAAAGGTTACCTACGATTGTTCTTTTGCGCTCATCAATATCCATAAAGGAGATTTTCTTGAGCTTGAGGCTGTCCTTAGCCTTGAGGAATCCGTCAATAAGCTCGGGGCAATAGGTGCTGCCTGAGCCGATTACGGCAACGGTAATTTCTTTCATTTCAGTTCTCCTCCTCTATTATTTAACATAATCCTGAAGTATCCAGTTTACGCAGCCTGTAACAGGCGGAGCATTAAGGGTGATAAAGTTAAGCTTTTTGCCGCTGAGTTCAACAGCCTGCTCTTTGAGAAGCTTAACGTAAGTGGGATTGTTGAGCTTAACGTTGATTGAGCCTGAAAGAACAACCTCAACCTCGTCGCCGTCAAAATCCATCTGCTTTGCAAGTGAAGAAATGAACTGAGCGCCTCTTTTTGCGGTAGCCTTTACTACTCCGAGTGCGGGCTCGTCACCGTTTTCAGCGGCTTCAAAGAGCATACCGACTACTTTTCTGATGTAGGTATCAGCATCTTCATCCTCAAGCTTTGCAACGAAATCAAGCAAATCATCTCTTGAATTGAAGCCGAATTCGTCAAAGAATTTCTGAGTAAGCGCGGTCTTTTCTCCGCATACGAAGAGCTCGTCATACACAAGCTTGTAAGCCTGCTCTCTTACCCAGAGTCCGCCGCCGAAGTCGCCGGTGAAGTTGCCGAGGCCTGCAAGCTGGAGCATATTGCCCTTAGAGTCAACGGCGTTGCAGCAAACGCCCGTGCCGCAGTTATAGCCTATAGCCGCACCGCTTATGGAGCCCGCTTTTACAACGATAAAGCCGTCATTAAAAATCTCAAAATTCTTAAGACCTTTTTCTCTGAGCATATCGCACATAATATCGTGCTGATAAGGGTGATCAATTCCTGCAAGACCCATGAGGGTGAAATCAACGTCATCAATGGTTATGCCTGCGCTCTTTACAAGCTCGCAAAGACCCTCCCAGATAACTGCTGAAGCTCCTACAAAGGCTGTATCAATATTTTCGTGGTTGCTGCCTGCTCCTGTAACGCTTGCAAGCATTTCTTTGTTTTCGTTAAAGAGGGCAAAAGCGGTTTTAGTGCCGCCGCCGTCAACACCTATGTAATAAGCCATTTATTATTCCTTTCCTTCCTCGGTATTTTCGCACTTGAAGAAATCGTTGCAGACCTCTTCAAGGCAGTAAACGCCTCTGCGGTAAGGCTCACGGTCAATCCACATTCCGTTTGTGAAATCGGGCACTGCAACGGGCTGGCTGCCGAGAGCTATGGATTCCTCTGAAAGGCAGGTGATTGCCATCCAGGCCGCTGTATCGTAAACGTCGATGGGTGATGAGCCGTCATTTTCTTTGACTGCGTCTGCAAATGCGCTCAGTACAAGGAAGTCCATGCCGCCGTGGCCTGCGTGGATGCCTTCTCTTGAATACTTCTGCCAAAGGGGATGCTCATACTGTTCCATGAAGGGCTCAAAATCCTTCCAGCTGTGGTCCCATGAGGGGGTATCGTCATCAGCGGGCATACCGTCAAGGTAAAGCTGGTCGCCATCCTCCATATAGATGCCCTTTGTGCCCTGAATGCGGTAACCTCTTGAATAGGGGCGGGGGAGAGAGCAGTCGTGAGTGAGGAGGATTGTTTCGCCGTTTGCGCACTTGATCATAGTGGTAACGATATCGCCTTCGTTAAAGTTGTAGTTGGCAATGTCATAATCCTCGCCCTTGTTTTTCTTTATCCATTCGTTAAGACCTCTTGACTTTGAAGCCATTGAGGTAAGGGAAACAAATCTGTTGCCTCTGTTAATGGAGAGAAGCTTTGAAATGGGGCCGAGCTGGTGGGTGGGATAAAGCTCGCCGTTTCTATGCTGGAAATTGAAGAGTCTGCCGTGGCGGTTTTCTCTGCCCATGCTGATTTCTTCTCTCAGATCGTGCTGATAGCCGCCCTGAACGTGAACAACCTCACCGAAAAGGCCCTGTCTTTCCATGTTGAAAAGAGCCATTTCAGCTCTGTCATAGCAGCAGTTTTCAAGCAGCATGCAGAATTTGCCTGTATCCTGGCTTGTGCGTACCATCTGCCAGCATTCCTCAACGCTTGCGCTTCCGCCAACTTCAATAGCAACGTGCTTGCCTGCGCGCATTGCGTCTATAGCAATTCTGGAGTGGGTAATCCAGGTGGTGCAGCAAAGGATTGCGTCAAGGTCATCTCTTGCAAGCAGCTGCTTGTAATCAAGATACATTTCGGCATCCATGCCGGTTTCTTCTTTAACTATTTCAACGCCATTCTGAGCTCTGTCTTCATATTTGTCACAAACGGCAGGCACGGTAACACCGTCAACCTTAAGGAGCTCACGAAGCATTCCGCTGCCTCTGCCGCTTATACCTATAACACCGATTTTAACGTTTTCTTTTCTAGCCATAACAATCACATCCAAAACATTGTACTTCAGGAGTTTGATTACTCCGAAAAATAATTATATAATTAATTGTATAAAAATTCAACAGGTTTGAAGAATCATTTGAAATATCTTTTGAATATTTTTCTCCATTTTGCAAGGTAGAGCTCAATGATCTTGGTAAGAGCTATGTCATAGATTATAAAAGCTACCGTGCCTGCGCCGAGAAGCATGGGTACTGCGATAAGACCGTAGGTTTCAATTTCGTCAATCTCAAGCCCCATAAGAGCTATGAGTACGTAGTAGGAAGCACCGATTGATACAACGAACGATACGGTTTTTAAAATCCATGCAATCCAGTTTTTGAAATGACCTTCAAGGATTGCTTTGATTATGGGGTAATAGCCGAAGAATGCAATGTACATTGCGGCAACCTCTTTATTCGGCACAAGCAGAGCACCGAGGATTGCAACCGTTGCGTATACGCCGAAAGCCCACTTTTTATCAATCTCAATAACAATCGGGATTATAAGAATGCCTGCTGCGGCAGGAAGGGCATATGTTAAAAACGGTATAATTGCAACCGAAATAAGTATAACAAGCGACAAGGCGGCAACGATGCCGCCTATTGCGCATTTTGAACTCTGATTCAAAGTGTTTCCTCCTAACAGCAGGGAATAATGTCGCCGCCGAAGCATTCGCAGCAACAGTCAGCACACAAAAGACCTGAGCAGATATCGCATGAGCTGCAGCCTTTGCGTGAGCCGGAGCCTGTTTTGTAACCGCCGTTTCTTGCTCTTTTAATTGAATTGAGTGCGGCTGAGTAGGTGGAGTTTGAAGGGTCCATATTACAGGCGGTTTCAAAATTGTGCGCGGCTTCTTCAAGCCAGCCCCTTTTCTGAAGAACGCTTCCTTTGAGATAATACCATTCGGCATTGCGCTCGGAAACAGGAATTCCGTCAAGAAGAAGCTGAGCGTCATCAATCCTGCCGCTTTTGATTTTTGCGCGGATATCCGCAAAATCGGATGAAGCGTAAGAGGTGTTTGCCTGATAATATCCGCCGCCTGCAGATTGGGAGGATGAACGGGAGGAGCCCTCCATGATTATGCGGTCATATGCTTCATCAAGCTCCTGCATCTTCTTTTCGGCAACGGAGGCAAGCGGACCGTTGGAGTAACGGTCATTCTGATATTTTCTTGCAAGCTCCTTGTAAGCGGCTTTTACCTGCTCAATCGGAGCACCCTGGGGGATACCTAAAACGTCATACGGATTTCTCATTTTAACACCTCTTTTATACACTTATTTCCTTTTTGTTTTTGCAATCCGATGCAGTGTATTTTGAAAGCACTTCATTGGCGGAAAGCTCAAGACCTTTATATATAATATTGCTGATTATTGAACCGAATCTTTTGGCTTCAAGCAGGTCGAATGCCGCAACAGCCTCACTCTGGGTGAGATTGAGCATTTGCCTTGCTTTTTCGGCAAAGGATTGCTTTTCTGACTTGTTATCGAAATTCGATATTTCACCTGCGAAAGGATTGAAATCACCTGATTTAACGTCTTTTTCAAGGTCATCAACAGCGTCGAGGATATACACAAACCGCCCCACCATGTAGCCGAGGGTTGAAACGATAAGCTTATCATCTCCATCAAGACCGAAGGAGAAAATATCGGCAAGTGCTCTTGCACTCGGCTCGGCAGCCTCGTCAATGCCGGCGTTTTTCTTTTCGGCAATACTTTGTTTTTCAATTGCCGCTTTTGTGACAGCATCCGTTTCGGGGGAGAGCCGCTTTGCTTTTTTGTGCATCAGAGCAACAAACGGAAATACAAGTGCCGAAAGAATTTTATTCTTTACACCTTTATCGTGAAGATTATCAAGTAATTTATAATATACTGTAATTATAACAGCATCAGCGCAAGAGTCAAGCAAAGAAGACTCAGCGCATTTAAGGCATTTTTTTGCGGGATTGTAAGGGCATCTGCTGTGAAGGAAGCGGCATTTTTCATCCCTGAGAGCGAGAGTGATAAGCGCCGCCAGAGTGAAATCAAAACTCAGAAAAAGCTGAGCTAAAGGGGAGTAACGCCTGCCGAGATTTTTGCACAAAGAGCAGTAAACACCGCGGTACATTTCGTATTCACTCATTTTTAAATCCGGTTTATAAGCCTTAACGTACCCAAGCAAAACACACTACCCCACTTTCTTAAAAATAATATACTATAAAAGAGAGCGGAATAGTTTAACTAAATGTGAATTTTAAGATTGACTCAGAAAAAACTAATTAAAAAAATTACAAATATAGCCTTGACAACTGAAACCTCTTGTGCTAAAATAACTTGCGTTGTACGCGCGGGTGTAGTTCAATGGTAGAATCCCAGCCTTCCAAGCTGGTTGTGTGGGTTCGATTCCCATCACCCGCTCCATTGTGCGCTTGTAGCTCAGTTGGATAGAGCAACTGCCTTCTAAGCAGTGGGTCAGGGGTTCGAGTCCCTTCAAGCGCGCCATATGGTGGATATAGCTCAGTTGGTTAGAGTGCCAGGTTGTGGCCCTGGAGGTCATGGGTTCGAATCCCATTATCCACCCCATTAAAAAAACAGCGCAGGAATAATCCTGCGTTTTTTATTTATACAAATATTTTGGGGCGTAGCCAAGGGGTAAGGCACGGGACTTTGACTCCCGCATCCGCTGGTTCAAATCCAGCCGTCCCAGCCAAACAGCGCCTCTTTCGAGGCTTGGATAAGAGATAATATTGAATAGATAAATGATAATAGTGAACGATGAATTTTCGTGCGCTGTTTGTATTATTATCTATTCTATATTATCTTTTTTTATTAGATAAAGGATGAAACAAGATGTCTGTAAACAGAACAAGAAGGCAAATCACTGCTTGACGATTGCCTGGAAATAAAAAGAATACTTGTGTCAACTTTAAACACAGCAAAAGAAAAATCAAAGTAAATCCGTTATTAACAATCACACAAAAAATCCGAGTCATAGGCGTTGTACCCGTAAGGATACAACGCCGGTTTTATTCGCCATACGGCGAGTTTTATTGCTTCGCAGTTTTATTGTGCTTCGCACAGTGTTATTCGCTTTGCGAGTTCGTTGCGAATAAAATAACACTGAATCCGCAGGATTCAATAATACTATTGTCTAAAGACAATAATATCACTCTGCCGCAAGGCAGAATAACACTTAATAAAAAATAAATTTTAATAGCGCACTTATTCACCACCGGAGGTGTAAGTGTAAAAAACGAGAGGTAACACAGTTTTATCTGTATTACCTCTTTTTTTCGGTCTCGTATCTTAACAATCAGGAAAAATGAATATAATAATTTTTCACTTTAGGATATCAATTATACTCATAACTAACTGCAGCCTGCGTCTCCGAAAGGAGTGGTTGGGAGGTGTCC
>JAFQKF010000007.1 GCA_017397105.1 Clostridia bacterium
ATTGCGAGAAGAATAAATGCGGGCACTGCAATTGCAAGCAGGATCGTTGCGCCGATTTTCGCAGCACCCCAAGTTAACTTGAATGCCAATCCTATGGCTTTGAAGAAAAGCCAGATTGCAAGAATCGAAAATATTATTTCAATCATCAGTTTTCACTCCTTGTAATATTATACTGATTCAGGCGGCAGGCTGCGACTCTTTCCATTGGTTATAGGATTCCAGATCATTCTTTATTGTATCGAGAACGATTTTTAAAACCATCGCATCATCGGCAACGCCCAGCACGGGGAAGGTGTCAAAAATAAAATCCACGGGACTCAGAATATAAATGAGTGCTACGGTAACCGTCACAAGGGATGAATACGGAATGTTTTTGTAAACTCCGTTGATTGTGTCAATCAGCATATCACATACCGCAGGAACATCCATAAACCACTTTTTCAGAAACGATACGTTGCCTAATTTTTTGGTGAATGTCAATGCTCTTGTTGCCAGATTGCGGACGGATTCGTTATTTTTAAGTATCTTTTCGGCTTTTCTCTTCAAAAATGCGAACATCATTTTAATTGAAAAGCTTTCGGTTTTGAGAGTTACGGGTGCATCTGCATTCTGAAATTCAACGTTAATAACGTTATCGTTTCTTACGCAAAGAGCCTGATTCCTCATCTTAATTGCGGTTTTCATTATTTTCCGCCTCCTTTTTGGTGTCTGTTATCTCTACCCCGATGATTTGTGCGTAATCGGGATTTTTTGCAAGTTTTTCTGTAAGCCTGATTGCCAATATTCTTTGCCTTGGACTCATATGCAACACTCCTTTGTGTTTCCTTGACTATATGATAGCTCAGCAAAGTGAAAAACTGAATTACACTTTGTGCGGAAAACATACCGTTTTTTTTCACAATAAATGCAAAAACGGTGCCCGATTTGATATCGGACACCGTAATTTTATTTGTTTATGAGTTCGTTGTATTTTTCTATGTTGATTTTTTTGTCTGCGAGCATCTGCTCAACCCATAACTGCAGGGTTTCAACTGTAATTGATATGCGCTCAAGTTCTTTCTGAATGAAAACGAAATCCTTGATTTCATCGTCGTCAATCATACCGTCGGCTGTGATTTCGATGAGTCTTTCCTGGCTCTTTTTCATCGAGTTTAAAGACGAAAGCATTTCGAGAACAATCTGTGCGAGGTCTTTTACCTTGACTTCAGGCACGTATTTTTCACCTATGGGGCATTCCTTTGAACAGTAATGGTTGCAGAGAGTCGGCTCACCGTAGATTTCGGCAAGAAGCATTACCTCATCGGGAGTTATCGGAAATTTGCCGTTTTCAATTCTTTCAAGACGCTCGGGCTGAATGGGATTATCCATAAGCGATGCCTTGTCGCAAACATCGTCTCTTGTTAAACCGTGCTTTTTACGGGTTTCTTTGTATATTGTATCAGCCATACTGTGCTCCTTGCGTTACAAAACCTTAGTGTATCGGAAGTTTCCGATTCTTTAAGGCCTGCAAAAACTTATGTGTTCTTCATAATAACTGCGCCGACACATTCGCTGACGTGTTCGCAAGCGTCAGCACAGGATTCGAAGCAGTCGTATATTTTTACGAATGAAACTACTTTAAAAACGTCCGCCTTGTCCTTGGTGAGCTCGCGGATTAAAGAAAGGTAAAGACTGTCGCATTCTTCTTCAACGTCGTTAAGAGCAACAATGAGAGAGTGGATTTTCTTTGAACGCTTAAAGTTTTCAAACTCCTCCATAAGCTCGCAGAGAAGATTGCAGGATTTTACGATTTTTTTTGCGAAGTCGATAACCGCAGGGTCAACAGACTGAATGTTGTAGATATAGAATTTCTGTAAAATCTCTTCGATTTTGTCAGTTACCTGGTCAAGGTTATGGCTGAGCATATCTAAATCTTCACGGTCAACGGGTGTTACAAATGCCTTTGCAAGAACTTTGTTCATTTCGTGCTTTTTCATATCGGCACTGTGCTCAATTTCGTGCATTTCCTTGAGCATTGTTTCAATGTTTTCGGGATTATAATTTTCAAGGCAGTTCACAAGGTACAACGCTGCCTTTTTAGAGAGCTCGGTGCATGCTGCAAAATTTTCAAAATAAAACTTATCGCCTTTAGCCATTTTTTAAAACTCCTTTCCGTCAGGTAAATATGAACATAAATAATTTTGTCATCAAAAAGCCTACAAGTCCGCATCCGGGGAAAGTCAGTACCCAGGTGAGCACCATTTCCTTAACAACGCCGAAATTAATTGCAGAAACACGCTTTACTGCACCTACACCCATAATGGAAGTGGTTTTTGCGTGAGTCGTTGATACGGGGAGACTGAAAACCGAGCAAATCAGGAGTGAAAGCGCAGCGGCGATATCGGCCGAGAAGCCTTGATATTTTTCAAGCTTGACCATATCCATGCCAACAGATTTGATAATCTTTTTACCGCCCATGGCTGTGCCTGCGGCCATGATAACCGAACAAACAATCATAAGCCAAAGATAATCGTTTGCTATATCAATATCATTGGGCAATCCCTGACCTTTCGACATATATACACAAAGAAGTACAACGCCCATAAATTTCTGGCCGTCCTGCGCACCGTGCATAAATGCCATTGATGCCGCGCCTGCAATCTGCGCACCTCTGAAGAACGGCTCGGTTTTGGGCCTGTTTGCATTGTAGAAGATTTTGGTAACGAGTTTACACACAATCCAGCCAAGGCCGAAGCCGAGTATAACCGAAATGAATATGCCGTAAACAACCTTTATCCATTCACTGCCGTTAACGCCGTCAAAACTGCCGTGAAGTGCGATTGCACTGCCGGTAAGGCCTGCAATCAAAGCGTGGCTTTCGCTGGTGGGAATGCCAAACAGCCAGGCGAGCACAGCCCAAAGAACAATGGCAAAAAGTGCCGCACTCAAGGCGATTATTGCTTTGTCCGGGTCTGAACCGAAATCAACCATTTTTGTAATGGTTTCGGCAACGGTGGCGTTTATGAGCGTCATCAAAAAAACGCCGAGAAAGTTGAAAACTGCCGCCATAAGTATTGCTGCCTTCGGCGGCATACATCTGGTTACAACGCAAGTGGCGATAGCGTTAGGTGCGTCAGTCCAACCGTTTACCAGAATAACGCCGAACGTCAGCGCTACTGCAACAAACAGAAGCGGATTTGCTGTCATCTGGCCCCAAAATTCCAATATCGAATTCATAAGCAGTCCTCTTTTGAATTTCTTGATTTTTCAACAAACAGTGTTTACTTTATTCTATTTTACGCTAATAAATATGTCAAGCATTTTTGAACAAATCAAATAAAGAGGAGCGAAATTCACTCCTCATTATTTGCAATAAGAATATTCCCGATATGACGGCTTGGTTTGCAATATCTGCGGTTTGGCTGCGGATAAAATACTGTTATTCGGTGAGCGTTTTAATCTCTTCTCGAAGAGCCTGAGCTTTGGTGTACTCTTTTACGCCGTCATAGCAGGCTGCAAGTTTTTTCATGGAAACTAAAAGCTTTTCATTGCCTGTGCCGTACAGCTCACGTTTTTTCTCAAATATCTTTATAAACAGCGGCAGTGCCTCCTCGGGCTTTTTTAAACTGTTAATAATAATGGTTGCCGCTGAATCCAATGCGCTGAGTGCATCCTGATTATTCTCGCCGGAGACACTGCAGTGTGCTTCATAAATCTTCTTATACATATCGGCGGCTTCTTCATATTTGCCGAGGCTGTTGAGTGACCGTGCAACGTCGTTCATGCTTGATATTGTGTAGTTATGATTTTTTCTGAGATGCCTGAGTCGCTTTTCAAGCACGGTTTTTCTTAATTCAAGCGCTTTTTCCGGCTCATCAAGACGGCTCAGAGTAAATGCAAGGCTGCTCATGATCATGAGGGCTTCGGGGTTATCCTCGCCGTAATATTTTATGGATTTTTCAAGAGCCTTCTCCTGCAAATCCAGAGCCTGTCGGTATTCTTCCAGGCAATAGAGAGAGACAGACATATCGTGCATAGCGCGTATGGTGCTGTCGCAGTTTTCGCCGAGAACTTTTTTATACTTTTCATATGCTTGCTGAGATGTTTCAAATGCTTCACGGTATTTTTTTGCCCGATAGAGGTAAACGCCAAGGTTAAGTAAGGAGTTTATCGTAGTTTTGGCATCTTCTCCGAGAAGTCTGCGGCGGTGCTCCAGCACGAATTCTGTTTTTTTAATGGCTTCTTCATTTTTGCCTGCGCCTGAAAGCATTGTTGCCAGAGCTTCTGCCATCGCGAGAGTGTTAGAGTCAATTTCCGGGCACAGCTCCATTTGCAGTTTTAAGGATTCGTCTGCCAGCTCACAAGCTTTTTTGCAATCCCCTTTGATTTGCGCCAGGCGTGCATTGAGAAACATTATTGTTTTACGGAAAACATCGTTTTCGGTTTCCGATTCCTTTAACAGCATATCAAAAATATTATCGGCGCATTCAAACATTCCGGCTTCGGCAAGCGAAATGAGATTACCGTCAATATGCTTAGTGAAAAACTCACAGAGCTCATCACGGTCCTCGCAGAGCAGAAGACCTGCCTGAGTAACGTAGGTGAGAGCGGTTGAAAAATCGGGGGAAAGGAAATCTTTTTTCTCCAGAACCTTTGAGAATTTATCAAAAAGAACGGTGCCGATTCGCTTTTTTAATAACGGGGGACACTTGACTTTCAGCACGTTACCTACAATGGGACTCATGCAGTAGCTGTCGGAGTCGTCATCATAAGTGACGTAAGAGTAGTCTTTTGTTCTTTCATAAGCGGAAAAACTGAAATTCGGAATAATATCGGGAGCGATTCCGATTACCAGAGCATCATCCCATTTATCCAGATAGGCGAGCACGAGCGAAAGGTCCTTCTGCTCATTATCCATATAGCGAATAAAACGCTCGGTAAGCTCAAGGCTGTTGTTGCCGAACATGGAGATGTCGGGGGTGATACCCTTATCCCGGATGCGGAAAAACGTATCCACACAAAGGTCAAGGCAAAGGGGTGTACCTTTTGTCAATTCAAAAATCTGACTGATGAGTTTTTCATCGGTAATTCCGGTGCTTTTGAGAAAGTCGCTGCTGTCCTTATCGGAAAGCATATCAAGCCTGTGTTGCTCCAGAGCGTCGCGCCATTCAGGGTCAAAGGTTTCCCAATCCAGGCGATCTCTTCCTGCAATAACCCAGAGCGTTTTTGGGATACACTGAATAAGGCCATCATCTCCGCGTATCCACTCATCGGCAAGCAGCGGCTCACCGACGTTGCCGGGTTTGCTGATAAGCTTTTCGTATGTATCAAGGAAAAACACGAAAGGTTCTTTTGTTTTCTTCTCAAGATTTTCCGCCATATCAAGAGCAAACAGATGCGACAGGTATCTGTAAAGCCCGTCCGAATCCATGGAGTCAAGTTCCTTGAGCTTTTTATCGTGCTTTTTTATTCTGGTGAGAATAATTGAGGAGGCTTTGTCTGCTGTTGTCAAAGCGGTTGTTGCAATGTCCAGAATTTTTGCGGCGACGCCTACTACCGGCAGCTCTTTGGATATCTGCAAAATAAGGCTGAGAACGGGGCTGCTGGCGATAAACTGCTTAACGTCGATTGATTCCGCTTTTGCGCCTACTTTTCTGGCGTAAACGTATACGCCTAATTCAAACAGCGAGAAGCTGAATTTATAATTGTCTGCAAGATTCTTTTTTATTCCTTCAAGAACGGTAATCCTTTCCTGGCACACGCCCAAATCAACGTGAATATACATAGGGGAGGGAACCTGTTCTTTTAATTCGTCTTTGAGTTTGTTGAGCAAGTGAGTTTTTCCGATACCGCCGATGCCGTAATAGTATAACACGTGAACGTCGCTTTCGCAGTTGAGTTCACTTTTAACGGTTTCGTATGCATCCCGGAAGGCATCCCTGTACTCTTTTCTGTCAGTGAACATACGGGCTGCTTTAGGATGTTTACGGTTGGTTTTTACCTTCACAAAATCCCCTCCTGCAATATTGTAAAACAATTATACCACAAGCGGCGTGCGCTTGCAATAAATAATGTTTTTTTTACAAAAAAACAGCCTTATGCGTATGAACACACAAGGCTGTTGAACGTCAGTCTTTTATATACTCAAAGTGCGGAGTTGAGTTGATGAAATCAAAAACCGTGTCGCCGTAAGGATTCGTTCCCTCTTTATAAAACAGAATTCTTGTGAAGCTTGTGTTTTTGAAGTTGATGTCATAAAGCGGTACCTTGCCACGGTAGCCCATGATATAGAAAACAAAAAACGTCATGAATGCCGCATGGCTTACAACGGCTATTTTCTCACCGTTTTTGTAACGGGCACGCAGATACTCAACGGCTTTTTCTGCCCTTTCAAAAAGTCCTTTTTCATCTTCGAATGCGTTGAAGCATACCAACGGCTTCGTGCCGTCAACTCCGTCGGCAAGCACCGCCTCGGGGCAGATGCCGCGAAGCTCTTCAAGCGAAGCGCCGCCGTATTCGGGAGGAATCTCGGTTTCGGTAAGAAGCGGAAGAATGTTAAGCGGTTTTTCTGCGCAGTCGTGCTGATTTGCCTTTATGAAGGATGCAGTCTGTACCGCTCTGAAAAGTGCGCTCGAATAAAAAGCGTCAAATTCCATGCCCTTCAGATATTCTCCTGCCGCCTTCGCCTGAATTTCTCCCCTTGCGCTGAGAAGAGGGTCACAGCCTTCGCGCAGGGTGAGGTCCGTTCTTCCGCTGTAGCCTATGTTGCCGAGGCTTTCGCCGTGGCGGATAAGATAAATTTCAAGCTCAAGAACGGGCTTTGAGTTGCTTCTCATTTAAAACACCTTCATTTGCAGGATTTTACCGCGCCGTAAACCATATCGGGATAGTCGGTCATAATGCAGTCTGCGCCGTTGTTGATAAGGGTGAGCGCTTCTTCTTCGGAATTTATGGTCCAGTACTGAACGGCGATATTGTTTGCATGGGCGTAGTTTATCATTTCCCTTGTGCCGAGGTTGATAAGATTATCAAGAGCGCTTGAGCCGTATGGGATTTGCAGAGCCACATATTCGGGGCTTACGTCGTTGAGATTCCAGTTCATTCTGAAATAGAAATAGAACTGAATCGCTTCAATAACGCTTGCGGAGCGGGGCATATCGGGATGCTGAGTTTTCATATAAGCGGCAACTGAGGGGGCGAAGGTTGCCCAGATAACTCTGTCCTGAAGATTGCGCTCGGTGACGATTGAATAAAGCTTGTCGGCAGCCTTCATGCCGTGAATGCCTATGCTTTTGATTTCAATGATATATCTGTATTCCTTATCGCCGCAGTTAGCTTCAATGTAATCGATTACCTCATCACAGGTTACTACCCTGAGATTCTTGGGAATATCCTCGCCTCTGAGGCCTCTGTAAGGGTATTCGCCGTTGAGCTTGAAGTTTTCGCCGAGGTTGAGCACCTGAGCCTCTTCAAGGGTGATGAGTGAAGCGAAGTTGAACTTTTTGCCGAAGGCTTCCTCTGCATTTGAGGTATCGTCATAGGTGAGATTGTGGAGAAGGATAAGCTCGCCGTCGGCGGTAATCTGAACGTCAAATTCAATGGTATCAACCCCGAGAGTGTCGGAATTCTTAAGAACGTTTTCAAACGCCATAAGAGTATTCTGCGGAGCGATTCCCGCACCTGAGCGGTGAGCGGAAATATCGGGGTCAAGGTATTCGTTTATGTAGGAATTTGTGGCGTTTTCGTTGGGGATAACGGGAGTGTCGGGGTTGCCTGCGTTGCCCATGGTGAGCAGAACAGGTATAAGCATGATTACTGCCACGGCAGCGTGGAAAACGTTTTTGAGCGTAAGTAAAACCGATGATATGAATGCAGCCATTGATTACTCCTCCAAAAAGTTTATTTTGTTCTTCTTTTTACAACAGCTTCGGTTACGTTGGTTAAAACCGTTACACCGTGCTGATTCTTGACAGTTATTGTGATTTCAACCGTGCCGTTGTATTTGTTCCTCGGTGTAAGAGCGGTTACGGTTGCGGTGCCCGTGAGGGTGTCACCTGCATAGACGGGGGCAAGCCATTCGACTTTTGATGATTTTCCTGCCACAAGCTCATCGCCCCACAAGTCAACCTCAAGATACTTTGCCCATACCGCCATAAATGACATCATGCCGGGTGCAATGAGGGCGCCGAAGGGGGAAGTTTTTGCATATTCTTCGTCGGTGTGCAGGGGGATGTTGTCATATTCAAAGGCAAAGTCAAGCATTTTCTGCCTGTCAATCACAGCGGGCGGAATGTTGATGACCGTGTTTAGCCTTATATCGTCAAAATACATTTGCTTACCTCCTGTGGGAGTAAGTACGGATTTGGTTATCGGTTGGGCTTGATTGATTTGTAATCGCCGAAATAAGCCAGATATTCAGCGTTTGTGTTGCCGTTGATTACGGGATAATCGGTTGAAACAATCTGGGCGGAGCTTTCTATGGCGAGTGCGCTGTTTTCTTTGTTGATTGCTCCGTAGGAGTCTGCTCTGGTGCGCACTATGAATTTGCCGTCTTCGATAAGCTCGCCGCTCAGGGAATGTGCCTGCTTGGCGTCGTTTACAAGAATAAACGATGCGCAGTCACGCTCAACGTCATTCTTGCGAAGCATCGGGAACATTGCAAGTGACCTGAGAGAAGGGTCGGATTTTATGTATTTTTGAGTAACCGAGCAGTCGTGCAAAAGGATGAGCACCTTGCCGAGCATATCCTTGACCTCGCACCAGCCGTCGTCAGCGCGAAGGGCGGCGAAGGTCGGGTAATCACGCAGCATATCGTCGGGGGTAAAGAGCTTGTCGCCGAGCTGTTCTCTGAGCAGGGCGTCGAAAGCCTGAGCATATTCAAGCTTGAAGCTTTTCATATCCTTAAGGGCGAAAACAAGAGTTTTCGGCTCAACGATGATTGTTACGGGCAGGTGGTCGGGATTATTGTCAGACCACATGGCGATTTCCTTAAGTGTGAGAGCAAAATCATAACAGGAGGTGGCCATATCTGTTTTCGGGGAGTGCATACAGGTGAAGGAGATTTCACCGTTTCTGTCAAAGGTTTCAATGTCAAGCTCAAGGCTGTATACTCCGTTATTGAGCTGCTCGGTAACGGTTTCACGCTTGAAGCCGGCCTCACTGCCCAAGAGTCCGAAGGTCAACTCGGAAAGGCTGCTGTAAATAGTGTGGATTTCTTCAGTCCCTTCGGTCTGATAGCTGTTATGGGTGGCAATATAGCGAAGCTCGTTGAATTTAATACCGCTGTTGAGCTCAGCCTCAAGGTCGCCGTCGAAGAAAAGATTTTCATCAACGGGAGCGATTTCACCGTTTTCATAAGCCGTTTCAAGGGCGGCGATGCGTGTTTTTTGTTCTTCAATATCAAGCAGGAGTCTTGCGTCTGCGTTTGAAAAAAGAGGGGGCAGGGTGATGATAACCGTAATCAGCAATGGAATGAAACGGAAAATATAGCGAAAAGCGGAACGCAGCATAAACCAAACCTCCGTATAAAACATGAAAGCATTATAACACCTCTTAAATTTCAATGCAAGAATTTATTCAAAACACGGTGCAAAATCTTCTAAATGCTTGACAACGGCTTTGGCATTTGATAAAATAATCGGGCACAAAACGAATGCGCGGATTAAAGCGCAGATAAAATTAAATATATGCCTCCTTAGTTAAATGGATATAAGAACCTGATGCTGACGCATCAGAACCTTGTTACTCGCTTCGCTCGTAATAAGAACCTCTTGTGTTACACACAAGAGAACCTTTTTACTCACTTCGCTCGTAATAACAGGCGCGGAAAAATTGAATATATGCCTCCTTAGTTAAATGGATATAACAGGCCCCTCCTAAGGGTCAGTTGTGAGTTCGATTCTCGCAGGGGGTGCCATTTTTTAAAGCCGAAAGTCCTTGAAAAATCAAGGATTTTCGGCTTTTTATTTTTATACATTTTCAAAGACTTTATAAAAATCTGATTTTTACGTTAGCAGAATTGTCTCCCTAAGTTGGAATAATTATCACCCTTAAGATGATAATTCTTGCTAATCAAAAAAGTGACTGTTTTGTTGTTATAAAGCAACTTTTACTAAACAGAGAAACACAAATAAGCCAAGAAGGCAAAGAAGAATCCTTAACTAATGAGACGGATACTGTTGTAAACCCTATGGCCTTTCACATTCTCTTTTCATAATATATGTTTACAATCAAATAAACAACAGAAAACAACAGCAAACAAGAAGCTAAAGAAACAAATACCCATAAAAATAAAGTGTTTTCAAATATCATGAAAAGAATTCCAAAAACAATCATCGCCAAAACCACACCTAAAAACATTGCACGAGAAGCAATTGTGGTACATTTTGAGGCGATATAAACATCTCTTTCATCCTCAAAACTTTCATATTGTTTTTCTCCCAAAAAACGAGGGGATATGGCATTGATCAAACTGATTGTTCCGGAAACAGCGAGTAAAAAAGCAACAAACAGAATATTAGGTTTATCTGCCCAAATACATATTGCAAACTGAAACAAAGAAACAAAAATTGTCAGCATTCCAAGCACGAAAGACTTCTTATTTCTTATTAATTTCATAAAATCACCTCAGTTTAGTCAAAACAACATAATTCTTCAATCGTTACATTAAATACTTTTGAAAGCTTATAAGCGAGCATCAAAGAAGGACTGTACTGTCCTTTTTCAATTGAAATGATTGTTCTTTGCGAAACACCAACCTTGTCAGCTAATTGCTGTTGAGTCATATTCGCAGAAACTCTTAATTCTTTTACTTTTGTTTTCATCGTGCACCTCTGTATGAAGTAAACTTCACGTGAAGTTTACTTCATATTAACATGTCTCCAAAGTTTTGTCAACCAATTCTGGCTCTCAGGGGTCAGTTGTGAGTTCGATTCTCGCAGGGGGTGCCAAAGGGCTGTCTCACTTTTTAGGTGAGGCAGCCCTTTTTATACGTTTTAAAATTCAGTTTCAGTTCTGATAATTCTCGCCCTGACTGATGAACATTTTATAATATTTGCCCTTCATGTTCATCAGCTCATCGTGTGTTCCGCTTTCAATGATTTTGCCGTTCTCAATATGGTAAATGCAATCAAAATCCCTCACGGTTGAAAGACGGTGAGCAATCATAACGGTGGTGGCGGTGTTTGAAATATCAAGTATATTCTGCATCAGCTTAACCTCGGATAACGGGTCAAGGGCTGACGAGGGCTCATCGAGTATCAACAGCCCGAACGAGCTTGTAAACAGCCGTGCAAGCATCAGTTTCTGCGCCTCTCCGCCTGAAAGTGCGATTCCGTCCTGTGTAAACTACGGGAAACCATTGTGTCAAGATTTCCGTTTACCCTTTCAAGCACTCCCGACAAGCCGACATTTTTAAGTATCTCACACAGCTTTTCATCCGTTGCGCTGTTATATACGGTAAGATTATCACGCAGGCTCATTGCAAGCACGCGGACATCCTGAAACACCACTCCGGTGTTAAGCCGCAATTGATGAACGTCATAGTCTTTTATGTTTTTGCCGTTGATTAGTACCTCGCCGCTGTTTGCATCGTATAAACGAAGCAGAAGCTTTGTGAGCGTGGTTTTGCCTGCACCGTTTTCACCGACGATTGCCACCCTTTGCCCCGGCTTTATGCAAAGATTGAAATCCTTGAACAGAAGAGAGGAATCCTCATATCCGAAGGAAACGTTTTTAAACTCAATTTCATAATTTCCCTCAGGGGCAGGGAGAGCGTTGGTTTTCTCAGGCTCGATTTTTGATTCAGCCTCAAAAAACTCCGCAACCTTTTCGCCGTTGGCTATGCACTCAAGCAGCTGCATAACGCTGCTTGCGGCATCGTTGAGCCCCGAAGCCAGAGCGGTTGAAGCAACGGTGAGCGATGCATACAAGCCTATCTGCGATTTATCACCGTTGATAACGAAAAAGATTATATATGCAAGAATGCACGCTGCCTGTATGGGAGAAACTGCGCCTTGCAGAAGATGAAAGGGCGCAACCTTTTTTATATATTGCTTATAGACCTTCTGGAATTTATTCATTGCCGCATTGATTGAATCAAGAAGCTTCAAGCCTGCGCCCGATGCACGCAATTCGGCGGCATTCTCCTTTGTTTTAAGCACTCTGCCTGAATACTCCATGGGGCGCCATGCGTCAACAAGGCTTTCTTCGTAATCTGCGGTGGGCTTTATAACGGGAATCCCCGCAAGCGCATTGAGTATAACAAAAAATGCGGTAATTCCGAGTAAAACAGGCCCCGTTGCGGCGATGATTGCAACCATTGCGGCAACCGTTGCAATACCGCGCAGAATATCGGGCAGAATCATAACAACATTCTGAGCGTGAACGGGATAATTATCCTGCGCAAAAATGAATTTTACGAAAAAGTCGGGTCTGTCATAATACCTGAAATCCGTTCTTAAAGCTTTTTTGTTAACGTCATTTTTGATTTTGTTGCTGACTTTTACAAGGGTAATCTGCGTATACGCCATTTCAATAACCTTTTCAAGCGCAGAAACCAAAACGATAAACAGCGTGAACGCAATGATTATGAAGATAACTTCTTTGAGAGGGGCGTCATTCATAACGGCATCGATTGCCCTTTGGGGCAAGAGCGCCGCAAGGTAAGCCGATACGGGTTGGAGCACTGCGGACATGAGCAAAACTGTGAGGATATAGCCTTTTCCGTATTTCCAATAGGGCTTGAGGAGAAATAAAATATAATTTATCTTTGAGAGTTTTTTTGTTTCTTTGTTTTTCATATAATCACCTTTTATTAATATTTTTGGGCATAACAAAACCTACCGGCATTCAAACAAGCGGTAAACACTTAATTAATTGCCGATATTAAAAAGGTAATTATTGATTTACTGGTTGAAAACGCAAAGTAAAGTTTCCATATCCGCTCTGTCGATAAGCACCGTCTTATGAGGAGGTCTGGTAACAGAGCTTTCTACGGTATCAAAACCCATACTTTTCTCCTGTACGTTTAATTGTTTTATAACATTATTTATTATAACATAAGCTGTGAAATAATAAAAGTGTTTTTACTGCTTAATTATGAAAAAACACCGTAGACTTAAAATCTGCGGCGTTTTTGGATAAATATTGAATTATTCGCTGATTTCAATGCGCATGCTGCAGCGCTGTTTTACCTGCATCTGTGAAAAATACACGTTTTCAAGCGGAATCCATTCGTTGTAGAATCTCTCGGCAAACTGCGGCGAATTGCGTACGGCTATGCGCTGTCTCTGTAATTCGGGGGAGATATCAAGAAATACCGATATATCGTAGTATTCCGAGAGCGACGGGTGCATTGAATAAGCGCCTTCAATTACCGTAAGCTTTTCGGGGATGACTTCGGTTACAGGGGATAACTCAAAAGTTGCGCAGTCAAATCTGCGGTAACGGACAGGCTCGTTTTTGCTCAGCGGAATAAGCACTTCTTCAAGAAACCGCTCTCTGTCAATATTTCCTCCGACCTCAGCCAGACGCTCGCGGGTGCGTTGTACGGGACGCAGGAAAAAGTCGTCCATGTGAAAAACGGTGCAACCGTAAATATCCTTGAGAATCTGACTCAGTGTGGTTTTGCCGCTTGCGCTGCCGCCTTCGATTGCGAGGATTACCCTGCCTTTTTCAAGAGCTTTGTCAATAGCGGCAAAAAGAGGAAGAAAAGGGATGAATCGGTTTGATATAACACGGTAAGCAGGGGCGTAAGCGTTGCGGAAAATATCCGAATGATGCACGGCAGGATATCCCTGCGCCTGCCATGCTTTTACCGCTTCATCAAATTCATCCGCAGAAAACGGGAGCAGCTTTTCATTTATAAGCTCTTTTGCAATGCTCAGCTTGTGCTCCGGATTTTCTTTGCCGTCAGGCTCGATTTTGGCGGATTCAAAGAAAAGCTTGCCGAGTGTGACGGGGCTGAGCCCTCGGTTGAGATAAGAAAGATGCACACGGCTGTAATTACCGTCAAGTCGGTCAACAAGTGCGCTGTTATTACGAACGCATTCGCTCTCTTTGCGGATAAAATCCGTTGCAGTCTCAAGAGAGGATACCATATGCTCACACCCGAAGGAGCTCTGATGAAGATATTTGAATAAATCCTGAATCTGTAACTGAGGATATTGCTGATAATGCGTTATCAGCGCTTTGCGAGTTCTCCCGCTGTTTTTCATAGCTGTCTCCAATTTAATTCTTTATGTTTTTTAACACTTTGGGGTTATCAAGCACCGCAACAAGAATGGGAATCAACACAAGCTGCAGTATAATTCCGGGTATTGCGTTGGTGAAAGCACCTGCAAGGAAAGCGGCAAAGGTGAAGCCTGCGCCGTTTATGCCCATGCAGACAAACATCGATGCACCCCATACAAGCCTGCCTGCAAGCATTGCGGTGAGCAGGGAGCAGTATATGTACGGCTTTTTACGGGGCAGTATTCTGTGCATAATACCCGAGATTGCGCCGTAGGCTGCAAGCTCAAAGGCCATGCATACGGCGGTGGGAAACAGCGGCGGCATTCCGAGAGTCAACGAGCGAAGAAGAGGAGCGATAAATCCTACCGCAAGCCCCCACGGCCAGCCGCAGATAAATCCGCAAAGAATAACGGGGATATGCAACGGGCAAAGCATGGAGCCGATTTCGGGTATCTGACCCGTAAGAAACGGCATAATAAATGCAAGGGCAAGGAAGAGTGCGGAAAGTACGGGCTTTATCAGTTTATTCTGAGTGTTCATTGGAAAATCCTTTCTTAATACAAAAAAGTGACACTACCTCTTCTGAGATAATGACACTTTCATAGTATCGTTAATAAATTAATGCGTAAAAGAAAGGAAACTTCTGCTTCCGCGATGTTCTTCTGAACAACGGATGTATTTTACTACAACGGCGCGGCATTGTCAAGAATTACGGGCATCAATTATGCCGCGAAGCCTGATAATTGCATCCTCCACGAGTGCGCCGACGTTGAGATTTGTAACGCCTGCGATGATATTGTCACACTTATTCATGGGAATAAGCAGGCGCACAGCTCTTGACTGACCAACGGCTACCGCCATTTTTTCGGTGATTTCGCCAAGCAGAGAGTCGGCAATCACGATACCGACGGGGCCTATTATAACGTCAGCGTTGCGGCAGGCAACTATAACGGGATTTTCGCCCGTTGCGGCATATTTTGCTCCTGCCTTAAGCATTGTCGCCGTGGCAACGGAGTTTGTACCTACTGCCGTTAAGCTTGCGGACGGAAAATTTGAAGATATTGATTTTATAAGCTGAGCGCCGAGCTGGCCGCCCTGACCGTCAATGATTGTAATGTTCATAAAAA
Organism: Clostridia bacterium; assembly: GCA_017397105.1. Taxonomy (GTDB): domain Bacteria; phylum Bacillota; class Clostridia; order Oscillospirales; family Acutalibacteraceae; genus CAG-177. The sequence goes on from JAFQKF010000007.1 coordinate 15,339, forward strand.
TACCTCCGTGTAAACGATAAAGGCATTATAACACATAAATTACAAAAAAGCAAAAAACAGTTTTCAGATTTTTCCTGATAGTCGGTATGCACAACGAAAAAATATGAGAAAACTCACAAAACGTGATTTTTGCGATATACATTTGTATGAAATTGTGATATAATACTAAAAAAGTGAAAAGGAGGCAATTATGTATATCGTATTGCTTACGGCACTCGGAGTGGGCGGAGCATCGGTAATCGGTGCGGTTTTCGGCTTTGCTTTCAAAAAGACCACTCACAGATTCAGCGACATAGTGCTTTCCTTTGCCGCAGGGGTTATGCTCTGCGCCGCAGTGGTGGGGCTTATAATTCCGTCGCTTGAGCACGGCGGCAGATTCCCTCTGCTTGTTGCCGTTGCGGGCGTTTTCTGCGGTGCGCTTTGCGTGAACGTTATTGATAAAATTGTTCCGCATCTTCACAAGCTTACGGGCGTTGAGCAGGAAAGCCATCCCGAAAAGCAGGAGCAGCTCAACAAAGTTCTGCTTTTTGTAATTGCCATAGCCATACACAATCTGCCCGAGGGTATTGCGGCAGGCGTCGGTTTCGGCACGGGTAACACCGCTCAGGCGCTTACCGTTGCAGGCGGCATAGCCTTGCAGAATATTCCCGAAGGTATGGTTATAATTTCGCCCATGCTTGCGGCAGGAATGAAGAGGGGCAGAACCTTCCTTGTTGCGGTTATTGCAGGCTTTGTGGAGGTTATCGGTACGCTTATCGGATATTTTGCGGTGAGCCTTTCAACTGCAGTTTTACCCTTTGCGCTTGCCTTTGCAGGCGGCACAATGCTTTACGTAATAAGTGACGAAATGATACCCGAAACCCATGCCCACGGCAGCGAAAGGGGCGCAACCTATTCGTTGCTTGCAGGATTCTGCCTGATGCTGGCATTTGATTTTCTTTTAGGATAATTTTAAAAAGCAGGAGTGATTAATATGGAAAAAGGAATTGTTTACGTAGGTGTAAATGACAGAAAGATTGATTTATTTGAGGGTCAGTACGTTGTGCCCGAGGGAATGGCGTACAATTCATATATAATTGCGGATGAAAAAATTGCCGTTATGGACAGCGTAGATGCCGCATTCAGGGATGAATGGCTTGATAATATTGAAAAAGCGCTCGGCGGCAAGGCTCCCGATTATCTTGTTGTGCAGCACATGGAGCCCGACCATTCCGCAAATATTGACGAATTTGTGAAGCAGTATCCCGACGCGGTAATCGTTGCAACGGACAGAGCCTTTGCCATGATGAAAAAATTCTTCGGCAAGGATTATTCTGAGCGCAGGCTCGTTGTAAACGAGGGCGATTCACTCTCGCTCGGTGAGCGTACCCTTAATTTCTACACAGCCCCCATGGTGCACTGGCCTGAGGTTATGATGACTTATGAAAGCCTTGAAAAAGTTCTTTTTTCAGCTGATGCATTCGGCAAATTCGGAGCACTTGATGCTGAGGAGGACTGGGCTTGCGAGGCTCGCAGATATTACTTCGGTATCGTAGGTAAATACGGCGTGCAGGTGCAGGCGGTGCTCAGGAAGCTCGGAGGTCTTGAGATAAGCAAAATCTGCCCTCTTCACGGTCCCGTGCTCAGCGAAAACCTTGGTTATTACCTTGATTTATATAATACCTGGTCATCTTACGGCGTAGAGAGTGAGGGCGTTGTAATCTGCTACACCTCCGTTTACGGTAACACCAAAAAAGCCGTTCTTATGCTTGCAAAGGAGCTTGAGGAAAACGGCTGCGCAAAGGTTGCGGTAAATGACCTTGCACGTTGTGATATGGCAGAGGCGGTTGAGGATGCTTTCCGTTACGGAAAAATCGTGCTTGCAACCACCACTTATAACGGCGATATCTTCCCGTTTATGCGTGAATTCGTTCATGAACTTACCGAGAGAGGCTACAGAAACCGCACAATCGGTATAATCGAAAACGGAAGCTGGGCACCCGTTGCCGCAAACAAAATCAAAAAGATGCTTGAAAGCAGTAAAGACATCAGCTTCACAGAAACCACCGTTACAATTCATTCAGCGGTAAAGGATGAAAACGTTGAGCAGATAAAGGCACTTGCAAAAGAGCTTGTGTAAACTCTCCCGATTCAGGTAATACTATAATAAAAATCAGGAGGTATTACTATGAAATACGTGTGTGAAATATGCGGCTACGTCTATGACGAAGAGCAGGGTGACCCCGAAAATGGGGTGGCTCCCGGCACGGTATGGGAGGACGTACCCGAGGATTGGGTGTGCCCGCTGTGCTCGGTGGGCAAGGAGCATTTCACAAAAGAATAATCGTAACCGTCCTGTCGGATAAGAAAATCGGCAGGGCGGTTTTTGTTTTTGATATACGGGCTTTATTTTTACAAAAATATATGCTATAATTTTATTTATAACAAATATAAGAGGGTGTTGGTATGAAGCTCAGCGAGCTTTTTGAAAAAAAGAATCTTTCCATTTCCTTTGAGGTTTTTCCTCCCAAAACGGATACCGCATTTGAAAGCGTGAAAAAGGCGATTGAGGAGATTGCCGAGCTAAAGCCGTCGTTTATGAGCGTCACTTACGGTGCAGGCGGCGGTACGAGCCGTTACACCCTTGATATTGCAAAGAATATCAAGGCTCAGCACGGAGTGCCCACCCTTGCTCACCTTACCTGTGTTTCATCAACGAAGGAAACGGTAAGGGCGAAGATTGAAGAAATAAGAGCGGCAGGTATTGAAAACATAATGGCTCTCAGGGGCGACCTTACTCCCGAGCTTGAGGCGAGCGACCGCAGCAAGTGGGCTTACAGCCATGCGATTGACCTTATAAGGGATATTAAGGAGAGCTCTGCGGATTTCTGCATTGGCGCTGCCTGCTATCCCGAGATTCATCCTGAAAGCGAAAACCAGGCTCAGGATATCCTTTACCTTAAGGAAAAGGTTGATGCAGGCTGTTCATTCCTTACAACCCAGATGTTTTTTGATAATAACCTGCTTTATAACTTTCTTTATAAAATCCGTGAAGCCGGTATTACCGTGCCCGTAATTCCCGGAATAATGCCCATTACAAATGCAAATCAGGTTGCAAGAGCCATAAAGCTTTCGGGCTCGTTCATGCCTCAGCGCTTCAAGAGCCTTGTTGATAAATTCGGCCATTCACCTGCGGCTATGAAGCAGGCAGGCATTGCCTATGCAACGGACCAGATTATTGATTTGTTTGCAAACGGCATAACCAACGTCCACGTTTATTCGATGAACAACCCCGATGTTGCGGCTAAAATTCAGTCCAACCTCTCCGAAATAATTGAAAAATAACGGGTGAAAGCCATGAAAATCACAGAGTATTTAAAGGATAATATACTTTTTCTTGACGGCGGAATGGGCACCTTGCTCCAGGTTTGCGGTCTTGAGGCGGGCGAGCTGCCCGAGGAGTGGAATATCACTCATCCCGAGGAGATTACCGCAATCCACCGCAGTTATTTTGATGCAGGCAGCAACGTGGTGAATGCAAACACCTTCGGCGCAAACTGCCTTAAATTCTCAGAGAAAAAGCTTGAGGAGATTATAGCTTGTGCGCTTGAGAATGCAAAAGCGGCAAGGGAGCAGAGCGATTCGGAGCAGGAAAAATGGATAGCTCTCGATATCGGACCTACGGGCAGAATGCTTGCCCCTTACGGCGATTTTGATTTTGAGGATGCTGTGGAGGTCTTTGCAAAAACGGTGAAGCTCGGCGTGAAGTACGGAGCGGACCTGATTTTTATTGAAACCATGAACGACAGCTACGAAACAAAGGCGGCATTGCTTGCTGCAAAGGAAAACAGCGATTTGCCCGTTTTTGTTTCAAACGCTTACAGTGAGGACGGTAAGCTTATGACGGGTGCAAGCCCTGAGGCAACGGTTGCAATGCTTGAGGGTATGGGTGCCGATGCCATAGGTGTCAACTGTTCATTCGGCCCCGATATGCTTGCCGGAATTGTTGAAAAGTATCTTGAATGCGCATCGGTCCCCGTTATCCTTGAGCCTAATGCAGGCTTACCCAAGGTTGAAAACGGCAAAACCGTTTACGACGTAGCCCCTGCGGAGTTTGCGCAATCTGTTTCTCAGCTTGTGAGAAAGGGAGTAAGAGCGGCAGGTGGTTGCTGCGGTACCACTCCCGAATACATAAACGCTCTTGTAAATGCGTGCGAAGGCATTGAACCTTTGCCGGTTGAGAACAAGAATATAACCGTTGTTTCGTCATATACCCATGCCGTCACCTTCGGCGGCAGACCCGTACTTATAGGCGAGCGTATCAATCCCACGGGCAAAAAACGCTTCAAGGAAGCGCTTATGGCAAATGACGTTGATTATATCCTCAAAGAGGGGATTGCCCAGCAGGAAAAGGGCGTTGATATACTTGACGTAAACGTGGGACTACCCTCAATTGACGAGGAGCAGATGCTTAAAACCGCCGTTTGCGAATTGCAGGCGATTATCAACCTGCCTCTTCAGATTGACACTTCCGATGCAAAGGCAATGGAAACCGCTCTGCGCCGCTATAACGGAAAAGCCATGATTAACTCCGTGAACGGCAAAAAAGAGAGTATGCAGGCAGTTTTTCCGCTTGCAAAGAAATACGGCGGAGTAATTGTTGCGCTTACGCTTGATGAAAACGGAATTCCCGAAACTGCTCAGGGCAGGCTGGAAATCGCACGCACCATTCTTGATGAAGCCGCAAAATACGGCATTGATAAAAAGGATATCGTGTTCGACCCTCTTGCCCTTACAATCAGCGCACAGGCAGAGGCAGGCAGGGAAACTCTTGAAGCGGTAAAGCTTATCAAAGAGCAGCTCGGCTGCCATACCTCGCTCGGCGTTTCAAACGTATCCTTCGGTTTGCCTCAGAGGGATATTGTAAACAGCACCTTCTTCTCGCTCGCCATGTGGCAGGGTCTTTCGGCGGCGATTATGAACCCTTATTCGCTTGAAATGATGAAGGCTTACAGAGCCTTTAACGCAATCAATGCAAGCGATGAAAACTGCTCGCAGTATATTGAGTTTGCGCAGGCTTTGCCTCAGACGGCGGCTGTTGCCGCAGGGGAGGGCGCGCAGGCAAAAGCGGAGGATGAATATAAATCTCAGCTTCAGAGAGCAATCGTAAAGGGTCTTAAGGAGCAGGCGGCGGCGCTTACCGCTGAGATTATTAAAACGCAGGATTCGCTCAGCGTTGTGCAGGAGGAAATCATCCCCGCTCTCAATATTATCGGCGAGCGTTTTGAAGCAAAAAAAGCATATCTTCCCCAGCTTCTTATGAGTGCAGAGGCAGCTAAGGCGGCGTTTGAGCAGATAAAATCCGTTATGAGCTCAGATAAAAGCGCAGGAAAATGCGCATTCGTTATAGCCACCGTAAAGGGCGATATTCACGATATAGGTAAGAATATTGTAAAGCTTCTGCTTGAGAATTACGGCTTTGACGTTGCGGATTTGGGCAGGGACGTGCCTGCTGAGGCGATTGTTGATAAAATCATTGAGCTTCACGCTCCCGTCGCAGGGCTGAGCGCTCTTATGACTACCACCGTACCCTCCATGGAAGTAACCGTAAAGCTTATTCACGAAAAAGCACCGTGGTGCAGGGTGATAGTGGGCGGAGCGGTTCTGAATCCCGAGTATGCAAAGGCAATCGGGGCGGATAAATACGCAAAGGATGCCATGGAAACTGTAAGATATGCCGAGGAAATCAACGGCGCTTTATAAAAATATAACGGGCTGCCTCTTTGCTTGAGGCAGCCCGTTTTGTCAGCTTTTATTCGTCTGTATCCGTTTTCTTGATTTTACTGTCGGGAGAATCGAATTCAATTATGATTTTGAATATATCGCCATCAAGCTCAATATCGATGCTTGCGTGCTGAAGCTCAACGAGGCTTTTTGCAATGGAAAGTCCGAGTCCGTGGCCCTCCGTGTTCCTTGAACTGTCACCCCTTGCGCTTCTTTCAAAGAATTCTCTGGGGTCACGGTCAATTACGTCCCTTGAAATGTTGCGAAGAGAAACTTTGATTTTACCGTTTTCCTCTTCAACCTTCATGAAAACTCTCGTGTTTTCCAGAGCGTATTTGAGGGCGTTGTTCATCAGGTTTTCAAACACTCTGCCCAGCATGTTACTGTCCGCCATAACGGAGTATTCGCGGTCCTCCTTGGAGAATTCAATTGTAAGGCCGTGCTTTTCGAAAAGCTCGGCGTATTCGCCTGCAAACTGCTCTGCCAGCACACCGATATCAATTTCTTCAAGCCTTGCAACCTCAACGCCTGCACTCGCTTTGGAGATTTCAAGAAGGTTCATGAAGAGCACGTTAAGCCTTTCTGACTGCCTGCCGATAATCTCAGCATATTCACTGTATTGCTCGGGGGTGAGGTTCGGTTTCTGCAGGTGCCTTACGTACTGAAGAATGGAAGTGAGGGGAGTCTTGATATCGTGTGAAATATTGGAAATAAGCTCGTTTCTGAAGCGCTCGCTCTTCATTTCATGCTCAAGCGCACGGGACATATCTTTCTTTATAAGCTCAAGGTTACGGTTGTGTACACTGAAGGGCTTGAAGAGAAGCTGAGGGTCAATTTCCACCTCTGTTAAATCGCCGCGTGCGATTTTTTCGCCCTCGTCTTTGATGTAGCTGAAGTTGAGCAGGAACATGATTATAATCGGTATGGTAATCATGCGGCTTATTACCCAGTAAATCAGGTAAAGCTCAAAGTTTATATCATCAAGGATAAAGTAACGGTAGGCAAAGTAAAGAACAATGGCAAGGCTGAACGCAACGGTGGCAAGCACCGCGGCAAGCAACTGCTTGAAGGTGGATTTTTTTCTGTAAATGCTGCGTACCTTTTTGGGCGTTTTCCTTGCAAGGATAAGATATATGCGGTAAATAAGAGTGTTTCTGAACGCTTTGCCCATTTTAATTCTTGAGGTGAGAGTGTTGAGAAACATCAGAATAACGAGCACAACAACAACCGCTGCAAGAATTATTATTATGTTGTTTGTTACCATATCTATGTTCGACAGGTTTGCAAGATACGGCAAGGACAGCGACGACAGGCAGAACATCACTGCTACCACCACAACGATATCCAGCGGTATACGGTCAAGGAAGCCTTCGGTAAGTTCGCCCTTTTCGTTTGTTTTACCGCTGCTCAGGGTGAGCATTATAAGCAGGATGACCATGACGGCAAAAGCCAGCGCTATGAAAAAGAAGAGTGCGTATTTGAGATCGTCTGCAAGCTCAATCCATCTGTAAGCGTTGTAGATTCCGTCGTGCGCAATCCATTCGCTGCTTTCGGGTACGTAAAGCTCAATTGTGAAGGATACCTTTTCGCCCGAAAAAATATACACCGAGCAGCCCTTTACGGGGTTGTACTGCACAGGCACGGTGCCGTGAATCTGCTGAGTTTCGTCACCTGTGGTAACGGTTGCGCCCGAAGCGTTAAGAAGATAGTTGTACCAGACAATATCCCCGTTTTCATCCTTGACGTTAAAGAAATAGTTGCAGTTTTCTCTTGAATACTGCAGCAATGTGCTGCGATCAAGCAAAGGATTGCCTTCGGCATCATAGCCGTTGCCTATTCTCGGCAGGGGTTTGCCGATTTCGTAATTTTCAATAAGGTAGCCGTAATAAACCTGCTCAATTTCCTCAAACTCCTTCTGAGCTTTTTCATAAAGGTAAAATGACCAGGCGTGCTTGCCGTTATCGTTATAAAAATTGTAATCAATCAGCGTGTTAATGGCAATGGCACTGCCTGAGGCAAGAATCGTTATGCATATAAGAACGACTATTGCAATCAGACGGTCGGAAAGATTTTTCAGATGAAGCTTCATAAATTTGCCCTGCCTTACTGTGCATCCATTTTGTAGCCGTGACCCCATACCACCTTGAGATATCTCGGATTGGCGGGATCGATTTCTATTTTTTCACGCAGGTGTCTTACGTGAACGGTTATTGTGTTTTCTGCGCCGTAGGGGTCGTTATTCCACACGTTGCGGTAAATATCCTTGGGTGAAAAAACCTCGCCGACGTGGTTTATAAAGAACTTGAGCATATCGTACTCCTTGGGAGTGAGCGATACCTCTTCACCGTCTACGGTGACCGTTTTTGTTTTATCGTCCACGATAATTCCGCCGTTGACAAAGGTGGTTTCGTCAGCCTGAGGCGCAGAATTGCCGCCGAGGCTTTTGTAGCGCCTTATCTGAGCCTTTACTCTTGCAAGCACTTCCATGGGATTAAAAGGCTTTGTGATATAATCGTCAGCGCCTACGTTGAGGCCTACAACCTTGTCTGTATCCTCACTCTTTGCGGTGAGGAGAATTACGGGCAGATTCGATTTTTCTCTTATTTTCACAAGAGCTTCAATTCCGTTCATAACGGGCATCATTATATCCATGAGAATGAGGTCGATGTCGCTTTCGGTTTCAACAAACGAAACGGCCTGCCTGCCGTTGCAGGCGGTGAGAACCGAATATCCCTCACTTTCAAAGTATATCTTAAGACCAGAAACAATATCCTTTTCATCATCGCAAATCAGAATTTTAAACATAACAGAATCCTTTCAAAAAAGATGCTCCGGTCACCGAAAGGGGATGCCGGAGCGGATAATTATTTTTTGTTTACGTTTTTAACGTATGCGAGAGCGGCGAGGATAACAGTCAGCATAAGGAAGCCGCTTGCGCAGATTACGGAAAATCTGAGCTCGATTACGCCGTGATGATAGTAATTATCCCAGAGGAAGCCCCAGAGAATCGAGAAAACTGCCGCTTCAGCGCTCACAACTGCCGGCAGAGCAAGACCACTGAGCTTTGTTGAGCTGATAAGAGCGGAGTCAAGACCTATGAACACCGCAAGAATCAGAAGTACGGGCAGGGCGAACATTGTAAACCATTCCATGCTGCCGGTAACCTGACGCACTATGTACATCACGTAAAGCGCCGCCGACATAAAACAGATTATTGCGGTGACGGGAGCGGGAGTGATTTTGATAGCAGGGAGAACGCTGCAAATCCATATAACAAGAAGAGCGCCTACGATGTACCACGTTGCTTCCCAGTCGATGTGATAGTTCCATATGTAGTCAATGGTAACAATGAAGATTGCAGGCAGGAGCAAAAGCGCCGAAACGATTGCCGCATAGCTCTTGCCTCCCTTGCCGGGAGCGTTGAAAAAGCTCTTTTTTTCTTCAGTATTTTCAGGCTGAGTGACGGGCTGGGTTGCCTGAGCCGCGTTGGGGTCGGGAGCGATTGAGGGCACTGCAAGGCAGTTGGGGCAGGCGTTTGCACCGTCAGGAATCTGAGTTCCGCAATTTCTGCAAAACATATAAAAGCCTCCGTTCGTCTATATTTGTTTTCTGAACGGGTAAATTATACACTAAAATTATATAAAAATCAATTACTGCGCGCAATAAATTGACAAAAGTTTAATATCATTGTAATATAAATTTAATTAATTGATAAGAAAAGGAAGGATTTTAATGGCAGTTTTCAAGCCCGTCAAGGCTATACGTCCGCGTCCTGAGTTTGCTTCAAGGGTAGCGGCATTACCTTATGACGTTATGAACAGCGAGGAAGCAAGGGAGATGACAAAGGGTAATCCTTATTCATTCCTTCACGTTGATAAAGCAGAAATAGATTTGCCCGAGGGCACGAATCTTTATTCCGACGAGGTGTATGCCAAGGCGGCGGAAAATCTGAAGAAGCTTGTTGATGACGGCGTGTGCATCGATGACAGCGAGGCGAAAATCTATATATACAGCCAGACAATGAACGGCAGGGAGCAGACGGGCCTTGCAGGCTGTGTTTCCATTGATGATTACATGAACAATGTCATCAAAAAGCATGAGCTTACGAGGGCGGACAAGGAAGCTGACCGTATAAGACACGTTGACACCTGCAATGCAAATACGGGTCCCATTTTCCTGACTTACCGCAAAAATGAAGCTCTTGCCGCAATCCTGCGCGAGTGGAAGGCGAGCCACGCTCCTCTTTATGATTTTGTTACGGATGACGGGATTAAAAACACCGTTTGGGAGATTGACTGCCCCGAAACGGCGGCGCTTATAAGCGAAAAATTCAGGGAGATTGATTATCTTTATATCGCAGACGGTCACCACAGAGCGGCATCTGCAGTAAAGGTTGGAATCAAGCGCAGGCAGGAAAAACCCGATTATACGGGCGAAGAGGAGTTCAACTTCTTCCTTGCGGTGCTTTTCAGCTGTGATGAGCTTGAAATAATGGATTACAACCGTGTTATGAAGGATTTGAACGGCAATACTCCCGCAGAGTTTATTGAAAAGATTTCAGAGTGCTTTACCGTTGAAAAGGCGCTGTGCGAGGGTCCGTACCGCCCCGAAAGCCGCCACACCTTCGGTATGCTGCTTGACGGCGAGTGGTATAAGCTTACGGCAAAGGACGGCACTTTTGATGAAAGCGACCCCGTAGCATCGCTTGACGTTTCCGTTTTGCAATCAAGCCTTATCTCCCCCGTGCTTGGAATTGATGACCCGAGAACGGATAAGAGGATTGATTTTGTTGGCGGAATAAGAGGATTGGGTGAGCTTGAGCGCAGGGCAGGCAGTGATATGTGCCTCGCTTTCGCCATGTACCCCACAAGCCTTGAGGAGCTTATGGCGATAGCTGATGCGGATAAGCTTATGCCGCCCAAATCCACGTGGTTTGAGCCTAAGCTTCTCAGCGGACTATTTGTTCACAAGCTTTCATGAGTTAAAATAAATTGCAAGCGACAGTCGGCTTGTACCGGAATAATCCGGTACAAGCCGATTTTTTTATCGGGCAAAGCCTCTTTTTATTGAAACGGCTTTAATAATTAGTTGATTTTATACAATTATATTAAAATATATGCAACTATTTGCACAAAAATGGATAAATTTTGAATATTTTGCTGAATTGATGAATATTATTCAAAAATCTCTTGACATATTTAAAATAAAGTTGTATGATTATGCACATCATTTGTAAAATGCAGTAAATTTTTCTATCGGAGTGATTCCCATGGCGGCAAAAATTTTTATTGACGGCAAAGCAGGCACCACCGGCCTGAGAATATACGAAAGACTTGCGCAAAGGCAGGATATTGAGCTTATAACTCTTTCTGACGAGCTCAGGAAAGACCCTGTTGCAAAGTCGCAGGCAATCAACAGCAGTGACATCACCTTTTTGTGCCTGCCCGATGCGGCGGCAATTGAGTCCGTGGCACTTGTTGAGAATGAAAACACCAAGATAATCGACACCTCCACCGCTCACCGCACTTCGCCCGATTGGGCATACGGTTTCCCTGAGCTCGGTGAGGAATTCCTTGAGAAAATCCGCTCATCAAAGCGTGTTGCCGTGCCCGGCTGCCACGCAAGCGGCTTTGTTTCGCTTGTTCAGCCTCTTGTTAAAAACGGAATAATCCCTGCTGACCTCGGTATCACCTGCCACTCGGTAACAGGTTACAGCGGCGGCGGAAAGAATATGATAGCCCGGTATGAGGCTGACGGCAGAGCGGTTGAGCTTGATGCTCCCAGGCAGTACGGTCTTACCCAGATGCACAAGCATCTGCCTGAGATGACTGCCGTAACGGGTCTTGCTCAGAAGCCTGTTTTCTGCCCCATAGTTTCCGATTATTACAGCGGAATGTGCGTTACCGTGCCCCTTTTTGCAAAGGATCTGGCAAACGGCGCCACCGTGCAGGATATAAAGGATATTTACGCAAAAACCTATAATTCACCTATCGTTTCTTACTGCGGCGAAATCGGAGAAGAGGGCTTTATATGCGCCAACGCTCTGAGCGGTAAGGATTGCATGAATATTTACGTGCAGGGTAATGAGGACAGAATCCTCCTTATCTCCCGCTTCGATAACCTCGGCAAGGGTGCCTCGGGTGCGGCGGTTGAGTGCATGAATATCATGCTCGGCATTGATGAAAAAACAGGTCTTGATTTATAAGGAGAAAGAGTTATGAAATATATTGAAGGCGGCATCTGCGCCGCAAAAGGATTTACCGCAAACGGCGTGCATTGCGGAATAAGGAAGAATAAATCAAAGCGTGACCTCGCCCTTATTTTCAGCGAGAAGAAAGCGGCGGCGGCTTGCGTTTATACAAAGAATCTCGTAAAGGGTGCTCCTCTTACCGTTACCAAGGCAAACGTTGCCGACGGTTACGCCCAGGCAGTTATCTGCAACAGCGGCAATGCCAACACCTGCAACGCAAACGGTATTGAAATCGCTGAGGGAATGTGCGCCCTTACCGCAGAGGCTCTTTCCATTTCTCCCGCAGACGTAGTAGTTGCATCCACGGGCGTTATCGGTCAGACCCTCGATATCACTCCCATCAAAGAAGGCATCCCCTCTCTCGCAGCAGGCCTCGGCGCAAACGGCACCTACGCCGCAGAGGGTATAATGACTACCGATACGGTTGAAAAGCAGATTTCCGTAAGCTTTGAAATCGGCGGCAAGGAGTGCAGAATAGGCGGAATTGCCAAGGGCTCCGGCATGATTCATCCCAACATGGCAACAATGCTTGTTTTCGTTACTACCGACTGTGCAATTTCCCCCACAATGCTTCAGAAAGCTCTGAGTGCCGACGTTGAAACCTCTTTCAACATGGTAAGCGTTGACGGTGATACTTCCACAAACGATATGGTCTGCGTGCTTGCAAACGGCATGGCGGAAAATGAGATGATAACCGCGGAGGGTGCTGAATTTGATGAATTCTGCAAGGCTCTCAATGAGGTTACCGTTTACCTTTGCAAGAAGATTGCAGGCGACGGCGAGGGCGCAACAAAGCTCCTTGAATGTGCCGTAACGGGTGCATCGGATTGGGAAACCGCAAAGACTGTTGCAAAGTCCGTAATCTGCTCCTCTCTTCTTAAGGCGGCAATGTTCGGCGCCGATGCAAACTGGGGCAGAGTGCTGTGTGCAATCGGCTACAGCGGAGCTGACGTAGATGTTACGAAGATTGACGTTTCCTTCACCTCCTGCGAGGGTACCGTGAACGTATGCGAAAACGGAGCGGGTATCGATTTCTCCGAGGAGGAAGCAAAGAAAATCCTCACTCAGAAGGAAATTACAATAAACGTAGCCCTCAACAGCGGCGATGCATCGGCTACCGCATGGGGCTGTGACCTTACCTATGATTACGTTAAAATCAACGGCGATTACCGTACTTGAGAAAGGATAAATAAAAATGGCAGAGATTAATTTCACAAATTCACAAAGAGCAGAGGTGCTTATTCAGGCACTTCCCTATATTCAGGATTATTCAAACGAAATCGTTGTTATAAAGTACGGCGGAAACGCCATGATTAACGAAGAACTGCGTGAGGCGGTTATGCGTGATATCGTGCTCCTTTCACTTGTAGGAATCAAGGTTGTGCTTGTTCACGGCGGCGGCCCTGAAATCACGGAGCTTCTCAATAAGGTAGGCAAGAAGAGCGAGTTCGTAAACGGTCTTCGTGTTACCGATAAGGAAACGGCGGAAATCGCTCAGATGGTTCTCGCAGGCAAAATCAACAAGAATCTTGTAAATCTTCTTCAGAACGTCGGCGGCAAGGCAATGGGACTTTGCGGCATTGACGGTCACATTATCGAAGCAAAGATGCTTGATGAAAAGCTCGGCTACGTAGGCGAGATTACCAATATCAATACTCAGCCCATCCTTGACGTGCTCGAAATGGGTTACATTCCCGTAATTTCCACCGTCGGATGTGACAGCGAGGGCAACGTTTACAACATCAATGCTGACACGGCGGCTGCAAGAATCGCAGGCACTCTCAAGGCAGGCGGATTTATCTCCCTTACCGATATCTGCGGAATTCTCAGGGACAAGAATGACGAATCATCCCTCATTCCCGAAATCTGTGTAAGCGATGCTCCCCGTCTTATGAGCGAGGGCGTAATCGAGGGCGGTATGATTCCCAAGGTTGAATGCTGCATAGACGCAATCCGCAGGGGCGTTAAGAAAGTGTTTATCATTGACGGCAGAGTGCCCCATTCAATTCTTATTGAAATGTTTACCGATGCAGGTATCGGTACAATGTTTGTAGGTGGTTAATTATGAATATAAGAGAAATCGATAATAAATACGTTGCCAATACCTATGCTCGTTTCCCCGTAACTCTCGTAAAGGGCAGCGGCTCGCTTGTTTATGATGAGAGCGGCAAGGAATATATTGATATGGGCAGCGGTATTGCCGTAAGCTCCTTCGGCATAAGCGACCCCGTATGGAAAGCGGCGGTTGAGGCTCAGCTTGACGAGCTTACTCATACATCAAACCTCTACTACACTCAGCCCTGTGCCCTGCTTGCTCAGATGCTCTGCGAAAGAACGGGCATGAAAAAGGTGTTCTTCGGCAATTCAGGTGCTGAGGCAAACGAGTGCGCCATCAAAGCCGCAAGACGTTGGTCATATCTTAAAAACGGCGACGGCAGGTCAACGATAATCACCCTTAAAAACAGCTTCCACGGCAGAACGGTTACAACTCTTGCCGCAACGGGTCAGGATTCATTCCATACCGAGTTCGGTCCCTTTACCGAGGGTTTTGTTTATGCCGAGGCTGAGAATATGGAAAGCGTCAAAAAGCTTGCACAGGAGAATTCCTGCTGTGCAATAATGATGGAGCTTGTTCAGGGTGAGGGCGGCGTTCACGCTCTTTCCAAGGAGTTTGTAAATGCGGTTGTGGAGTTTGCTCATGCAAACGATATGCTTGTAATCGTAGATGAGGTACAGACGGGTAACGGCAGAACAGGCAGCCTTTATGCCTTTATGGAATACGGCTTTATGCCCGATATAGTCAGCACCGCAAAGGGTCTTGCGGGCGGTCTGCCTCTCGGCGCTTGTATGCTTGGCGAAAAGACTGAGAATGCTCTTACCGCAGGCACTCACGGCTCAACCTTCGGCGGCAACCCCGTTTGCTGTGCAGGTGCAATCAGTGTTCTTGAAAGAATTGACGATGAGCTTCTTTCTCAGGTAAAAATGAAATCAAAGTATATCCTTTCACGCCTTGAGGGTGCAAAGGGTGTAAAGAGCGTAAGCGGTATGGGTCTTATGCTCGGTATAGAATGTGAGCGTGCAAAGGCTGAGGTTATCGGCGAATGCATGGAAAACGGTGTTCTTGTGCTCGGTGCAAAGGAAAAAGTCCGTTTGCTTCCTGCTCTGAATATCCCCATGCCTCTGCTTGAAAAGGCAATGGACGTTCTTGTTGAAGCGCTTGCAAAATAAGTGGTTTTGCATCACCGTCTGATTTTTCAGGCGGTGTTTGGCAATTTATTACAAAGGGGGATTTTTGGTGATTTCAAATAACGGAAAGGTTGCTATAGTGCTTGAGGGCGGCGCGATGAAGGCGCTTTACAGCTCGGGAGTGCTGGACGTTTTCCTTGAGGAAGGAATAGCCGCAGATGCTCTTATCGGAGTTTCTGCAGGTGCACTTTTCGGCGTGAATTATAAAACGAGGCAGCCCGGCAGAGCGATACGCTACAATTTGAAATACATAGATGACCCCAGATATTTCGGCTTGAAGTCATTGATTAAAACGGGCGATATAATGAGCAAGGATTTTGCTTTTTATACCGTGCCCTCCAAGCTTGATATCATCGATTCCGAAACCTTCAGGCAGACTCCCGAGGAGTTTTACTGCGTGGTTGCAAACATGAATACGGGCAAGGCGGAATATATAAAAATCGATGACCTTGACGTTATGAGGCAGAGCGAGGCACTCAGGGCTTCAGGCTCGCTTCCGTACCTTTCAAGGCCTGTTGAGGTAGACGGTCAGCTTTACCTTGACGGCGGCAGTATTGACAGTATTCCGCTTGCAAAGACTCTTGAAATGGGCTTTGAAAAGATTATTGTAATCCTTACAAAGCACCGTTCATTTGTAAGGGGTAAGGACAGCGGACTTTTACCAAAGCTGTTTTACGGCAAAAAGTATCCCGAGTTTGCCCGTGCGCTTTCGTGCAGAAACGCTGAATATACAAAGCAGTTTGAACTTGTGTGGAAGCTTGAGAAGGAAGGCAGAATCTTCGTTTTCAGCCCGTCGGAAAATATTGAAATGAGCAGGGTTGAAAAGGATAAAGCCAAGCTTCAGGCCATGTATGACCTCGGCATAAAGGATGCGCATGATTCTCTTGAAGCATTAAAAGAATATCTTGAAAAATAAACTCAGGCAGGTGTACGCGTTGTATACCTGCCTATTGTTTACGGATTTTTTATATTTATATATTGAAAAATAGCTGTAATGTGGTATAATAATCTGTAACCAATTTGTAACTTTTCGGAGTATTGATATATGGATAAAGAAAAGAATAAAATTGTTTCAATACCGGATGAGGATAAACCGCAGGCAGCCGTGGCTGATTCGGGCGATTTTGATTTATTCGATATTGATGAAATATATGAAGAATCTGTGCAGGAAAGTGAAGCGCAGGAGGAAACTGTCCGTGAGGATGCTGACGGGGAGGAGAAAAAAAGCTCCAATTCCGTTTATGCGCTTATTGAGAGTTTCGGAAACGCTCTGCTTAACTGCGTGGGTGTATTGCTTACGTTCTTCGTCCGTCTTTTGTCAAAGCCCGTAAAAAAGCTGGGAGTCAGATTTTCGGTGTTTGCCAAAAAGGCTGATTTAAAAATCAGAACGTATCTTTCGGTGTTCGTTTCGGAGCTTTCCGTTTTCGCTAACGAAATAAAATCCGCAGGGCAGACTCTTAAGCGTGCCGTGCGCCATCCCGTTAAATTCTTAAAGCTGTTTTTCAAATACGTTAAAAAAGGTCTGAGCCATCACGACACGTTGCTCAGAACGGTTGCAAATTTCGGCTTGCCCGTAGTTGCGGCGGCGGTGCTCGTGCTTGCGGTAAGCTACTGGAACGGCGTCACCTTTGCGCTTGAGGTAACCTACAATAATCAGAGCATCGGCTATATCAGCGATGAATCTGTTTATATTGAAGCGCAGGAAATGATTGAGGAAAAGCTTGATACGGGCGCTCTTACTTTTTCGCAGGGCGAAGATCAGGCTGCGGCTTCAACCGATTTCCTCAACGCTGAGTATAAGCTTAAAATAGTTTCGCTTGAAGAGCTCAACGATGCCCAGACTATATGCGACAGAGTTATTGAAAATTCGGCTGATAATCTTATAAACGCCTGCGGTGTTTACATTGACGGCGAATTTGCAGGTGCCATCAAAAATGAAGCGGATGCCAAAACCGTTTTCTACAATATCCTTGAGCCCTATGAACTTGAGGCTCAGCAGGAGGGCTACGTTGTAGGCTTTGCGGAGAATATAGACTACGTTCAGGGTCTTTATTCCGACAGTTCAAAGACTATAATTGATGCAGTGCAGTTTGAGGAATTGCTTAATTCCGAAAAGAAAACCGTAAGGGAATACACGGTACAAAGCGGTGATTCGCTTGAAAGCATAGCGGATGATTTCTCAATGGATACCGAAGCGCTTGAGGCTCTTAACGAAGGCTTTGACTGGGAGAATATCCGCAGAGGCGATACGGTACAGGTTGAGGAAACATCAAAATATGTAAGAATTCAGAAAACCGTAACCAGCACCGATTACGAGGAGGTTGATTACGATTCCGTAATCACAAGGGATGCCACCAAGTATTCGGGATATCAGAAGATTACAAAAGCAGGCGTTGAAGGTCTTAACAGAGTTACTACTACCAGAATTTATATCGACGGTGTGCTTGACAGTGTTGAGGAAGAAACCGTTGTTATAAGAGAACCCGTTTCCGAAGAGAAAACCGTTGGCACAAAGAGCTATTACGGCGGTGTTACGGTATCTCCCTCCGCTTCGGGATTCCTGTGGCCTGCGCCCAGCTGTAATTACGTAAGCTCGCCCTACGGTTACCGCCGAAGCGGCTTCCACAAGGGTATTGACCTTTGCAAGAGCGGCGGAGGAGCAAGCGGCACTTCGGTTATCGCATCCAAGGCAGGCACGGTAGAGTTTGCGGGCTGGAGCGAAATCGGCTACGGTTATCTTGTAACCATCAACCACGGCGGCGGCTACAAAACAAGATACGCCCATATGCTCAAGATGCCCAGTGTTTCCACGGGTGAGAAGGTTTACGCAGGTCAGGTTATAGGTCAGGTCGGCTCAACCGGCAACTCAACAGGACCTCATCTCCACTTTGAAATTCTTTATTACGGTGAACATCTCAATCCCGGCAACTATATAAGCCGATAAAATGGGGCTGTTTCACCAAGTGAAGACCAAAAGAAACAAAAATAATAAACGGCTTGTACGTCAATGTGTACAAGCCGTTTTGCATATTCAGTTATTAAACGTTGAATCTGAAAAGAACAACGTCGCCGTCATTCATAACGTATTCTTTTCCTTCGCTTCTTACAAGACCCTTTTCCTTTGCTGCGGCAAGTGAGCCGAGAGCTATAAGGTCATCGTAAGCGATAACTTCCGCACGGATGAAGCCACGCTCAAAGTCCGTGTGGATTTTTCCTGCTGCCTGAGGAGCCTTTGTGCCTTTGGTGATAGTCCATGCTCTTACCTCGGGCTGACCTGCGGTAAGGTAAGAAATAAGACCGAGCAGTGCATAACTTTTCTGAACAAGTCTGTCAAGACCGCCCTGCTCAATTCCGAGGTCTGCAAGGAACATTTCCTTTTCTTCCTTGTCAAGCGAAGAAATCTCAGCCTCAAGCTCAGCGCAGATGGGGAGCACCTCTGAGTTTTCAGCCTGTGCAATTTCGCATACTCTCTTGTAGTTTTCGTTAGAATCAAGTCCGCCTGCGAAATCCTCTTCACTCATGTTGCAGGCGTAGATTACGGGCTTTGCGGTAAGCAGAGCAATTTCTGCAAGCCATGCCTTTTCGTTTTCGTCGCATTCAAGGTTTCTTGCAGGGATGCTGCTTTCGAGCGAAGCCTGAAGACGCTTGAGGAATTCAAGCTCTGCGGCGCACTTTTTATCGCCCTTGAGCTGCTTTGTAACTCTGTCAATTCTTCTTTCAACCATTTCCATGTCTGAGAAAATCAGCTCAAGGTTAATGGTTTCAATATCTCTTGCAGGGTCAATGGATGCGTCAACGTGAACGATATCGCTGTTTTCAAAGCAGCGTACGACGTGGATAATGGCGTCAACCTCTCTGATGTGGGAGAGGAATTTGTTGCCCAGTCCTTCGCCTCTGGAAGCGCCTCTTACAAGACCTGCAATATCAACAAATTCGATTACAGCAGGAGTTGTTTTGACGGGGTTATACATCTCTGTCAGCTTGTCAAGCCTTTCGTCAGGCACTGCAACAACACCCACGTTGGGCTCGATTGTGCAGAAGGGGTAGTTTGCAGACTGTGCGCCTGCGTTTGTGATTGCGTTGAACAAAGTGCTTTTGCCTACGTTGGGCAGACCTACTATACCAAGCTTCATAAAATGAAACACACCTTTCTTTCAAGTGAATACTACCGCTAATTATAAACAATAATTTCAAAAAAAACAATAGTAAAAAAAGAATCATTTGCAATATAAGCTGTTATAGTGTAATATAGAATCATTAAAGAGGTGAGATAATGGAAAATCAGTTCATAAGAAGCGAAGCGCTTATCGGCAAAGCCGCCGTTGAAAAGCTTAAAAACAGCGCCGTTATAGTTTTCGGCATAGGCGGAGTTGGCTCGTTTACCGCTGAAATGCTTGCAAGGGGCGGAGTCGGTAAAATTACTCTTGTTGACTGTGACTGTGTTTCCTTTTCAAACCTCAACCGTCAGCTTGTGGCACTTCATTCAACTCTCGGTAAGGATAAGGCAGAGGTTATGAAGCAGCGCATTACGGATATCAATCCTGAATGCTCGGTGAGCGTTATAAATTGCTTCTACCTGCCCGAAAATGCAGATTCGGTTGACCTTTCCTGCTACGATTATATTGCCGATGCGATTGATACCGTAAGTGCAAAGCTTGAATTGATAAAGCGTGCTTATTCGCTTGGAATTCCCGTTATTTCCTGCATGGGTACGGGCAATAAATTCGACCCTCTCAGGCTGAGGGTTTCCGCGGTTGAAAAAACTCAGGGCTGCCCCTTGTGCAAGGTTATGCGCAGGGAGCTTCGTCAGCTGGGCATTAAGGGAGTAAAGGCCGTATGGTCCGATGAAGAGCCAAAAAAGCCGAGGCTGCAGCTCGATTCCCCCGAAAGCTCACGCCATGCCCCGGCAAGCCTGCCGTTTGTGCCCTCAAGCGCAGGTATCCTTATGGCAAAAGAGATTATTTTTGATTTGATTGGTGACCTTGTATGAAAAAGATAATTGCAATTCTTATGGCAGTCGCCGTGCTGCTGAGCCTTTGCGCCTGTGACGGCAAGGAAGAGCCTGAAACGGAGTCAACCACTTTGTCAGATGAAGCAGATGAGAAATACTCCGAAATTCAGACTAAGCTCGTCTATTCAAAAACAGATTCAATGAATCCGTTTGAAGCTGAAAGCACGGTAAACACACGCCTTATGACCCTTATTTATGACGGACTTTTCAGCCTTGATGCAAGCTATACTCCGAAGCCTGCTGTTGCAAAAAGCTGCGCGGCAGGTGCAAGTGTGCTCAACGTAACGCTTGATTCTTCCGTGAAATTCAGCGACGGCTCCGCAATAACGGTGGCTGACGTTGTTTATTCATTTAACCTTGCGAAGGAATCTCCCGCTTATTCCGCAAGGCTTGCAAATTTTGAATCCGTTACGTCGTCAAACAAGTCCACTCTTATTTTCAGCCTTACAGAGTCCGACGTTTATGCACAGAATTGCCTTACCTTCCCGATTGTAAAAGAGCAGTCGGACGAAGAATTCCCTATTGGCAGCGGCAGATATAAGGTTGTCAACAGAAACGGCGTATACGTGCTCGAGAAGAATTCTTATAAAAAAGGCTTCAGACCCGAAATAACCGTTATTGAATTGCTTGAGATCAAGTCCTCCGACGATATGCTCAGCAGCCTTGAAATCGGCAATACCTGCTTCAGTTTTGACGATTTGGCAGACGGTGAGTATTCAAGGGTAAATGCATCAACTGTTGACGTGCTTATGAATAACATAGTGTATCTCGGTATCAACAGCAACAACGAAATTCTTGCTTCTCCCGATTTCAGAGCGGCAGTGAATGCATGCATTTCCAAAAAAGATATTGCCGATTCCGCTTTTCAGGGTCACGCAAAGGCGGCGGCATCCCCGTTTAACCCCGATTGGAGCGTTATAGCAGGCAAGCTTACCGTGGCTGAAAGTGATTCGGCTAAGGCAACGGAGCTTGTTGCAAAATCTGCCGTTGATCTTACGGGCAAAACTTTTACCCTGCTTGTAAATGCCGATAACGGCTTTAAAAAGGAAGCTGCAAATCTCATAGCGGCTCAGCTTCTTACGGCAGGAATTGTGGTTGAAGTGAGGGCGTTGCCCCATGAAAGCTACATTGAAGCGGTTGAAAACGAGGAGTTTGATTTTTATATAGGTGAAATCCGCCTTACACCCGATATGGATATTTCGGCGCTTTTCTCGGGCGGCGGCTGCAGCTACGGAGTAAGCGGCGATGCCGACGTGCAGAGTATACTGCGCTATGAGCAGCTGCTTGCAGGCGAATGCGAAATTATGGATTTCATAAACACCTTCAACACGGAAAATCCGTTTATTCCCCTGTGTTACCGCTCCGCTACGGTGTCTTATACAAACTCGCTTGATTACGGAAACGTTCCGTGCTGTGACAGCGACGTTTATTCAAACATAGAAAAATGGAAAATTTTAAGTGTTAAGGAGTAAAGATGTTCTCAACTCAGACGGATATAAAATATCTGAAGGGTGTCGGTGAAAAGCGGGCAAAGCAGCTGGCAAAGCTCGGGGTTTTCACCGTCAGGGATTTGCTTTATCTTTTTCCCCGTGTGTATGAGGATCAGAGCAAAATCGTGCCCATTGCTCAGGCTGAGCTCAATGAAAACGTTAGTATACGGGCAATGGTCTGCCGTGCGTGCACCGAATACAAGGTGCGCAAGGGGATGACTCTTTATAAAACAAAGATAACCGATGGCGAAAGCATGGTTAATCTTACTTTTTTCAATAATAAATACGCCGCCATGCAGCTTGAGCAGGGCGAGGAATATATTTTCTTCGGCAAAATAACTCTCAACGGTTACACGAGGGAGATGACCTCACCCACCTTTGAGAGTGCCGAATCGGGCGAAAGAATAAAGCCCGTATATCCGCAGACGATGGGACTCAATTCAAGGGCTCTTGAAAAGCTTGTAAGGCAGGCGCTTGACAATGCGGTTATTGACGACCCGTTACCTGAAAAGCTCCGCAATGATTACTGCCTTATGCCGCTCAGGCAGGCGCTTGAGAATATTCATTTCCCTGCCGGTGAGGATTATATGAGCGAGGCAAGGCGCAGGCTCATTTTTGAGGAGCTCATTTTCCTGCAGCTGGGTCTTTTGCGTCTTAAAAGCAAAAACAGCCGCACCACCGCTTGCGTGATGCCGCAGAATTTTATTGAGGATTTTTACAAAGCCTTGCCTTTTGAGCTTACAAATGCGCAGAAAAGGGCGATAGCTCAGAGCGCAGAGGATATGGCAAAGGCTGTGCCGATGAACAGACTTTTGCAGGGTGACGTAGGCTCGGGTAAAACGGCAGTTGCGGCGGCGCTTGTGTATAATGCGGCTAAAAACGGATTTCAGAGCGCTCTTATGGCGCCCACTGAGGTGCTCGCTCAGCAGCATTATGAAACCTTCTGCAATTTCTTTAAGGATACCGATATAAACGTTACTCTGCTTACGGGCTCAACCCCTGCGGCAGCCAAGAAAAAAATAAAAGCACGCATCGCTCAGGGTGAGGTGGCGCTTGTAGTCGGCACCCACGCTCTTATTCAGAAGGACGTTGAATTCAAATCTCTGGGTTTTGTTGTTACCGATGAGCAGCACAGATTCGGCGTGAATCAGCGCTCGGCTCTTTCGGGTAAGGGTGACTGCCCTCATACCCTCGTTATGTCGGCAACTCCGATACCCCGTACTCTTGCTCTTATCATTTACAGTGACCTTGATCTGAGCGTGCTCGATGAATTCCCGAAGGGCAGGCAGAAGATTGATACCTTCAGCATTGACGGTGAAAAGCGTGAAAGAGCTTACGGCTACGTGAAAAAGCATCTTTGCGAGGGAAGGCAGGGATATATAGTGTGTCCACTTGTTGAGCAGGATGAGGAGCTTGAGCTTGTTTCGGCGCAGGAGCTTTATTCAAAGCTTGCCGACGGATTCTTTAAAGGCTTCAGGGTCGGTCTGCTCCACGGCAAGATGAAAGCGGAGGATAAAAAAGAAGCCCTGCGCGCTTTTGCACAGGGTGAAACTCAGCTGCTTGTTTCCACAACGGTTATAGAAGTTGGTATTGACGTGCCCAACGCCGTTATTATGGTTGTTGAGAATGCGGAGCGCTTCGGCTTATCCCAGCTTCATCAGCTCAGAGGAAGAATAGGCAGAGGCAAGCATAAATCCACCTGCATTCTTATTTCCGATGCACAGAATTCCGAGGCTCAGCGCCGTTTGCATACAATGGTCACAACCTCTGACGGCTTTAAAATCGCAGATGAAGATCTGAAGCTGCGAGGTCCCGGTGATTTCTTCGGCTCACGCCAGCACGGCTTGCCGGATTTGAAAATCGCCGATATGATGAGCGATACGTTTATATTAAACGAAACACGCAGGGCGGCGGTTGCCATGCTAAATGAAAACCCTGCTCTTGAGGGCGAGGAATATGCCTTGCTCAGGAAAGCGGTAAACGCAATGTTTTTTGCAGCGCAGAATTAAAAAACCGCCGCTTATTTGGCGGCGGAGAGGTTTAATCGCTGAATATCAATGTTGGTGCTTACTGTTTCGTCAGGGGTGCTCTGCGGCAGAATTCTTGAAATATTTGAGTTTTCGTCTACCATAGCAATGGGAATATCGGGCAGGATTTCGTGGATTTTGGCTATAAAACCGCTGCTTCTCTCACGCGGAAAGCCCGTTACAAGTATACCTGCATTCTCCTTGTGCGCCACAACGGCGGCAAGGATATCGGGGCTGTCATTAAAATAAATGCTCATAGATGCATCCGCCATCCTGGCGGCTTCGTAAAGAGCTTCAAGAATCATAGAGGTTTCGCTGCTTGCGGATTCCTTTTCGCCAAAAACGCTCAGTACCCGAAGAGGCATTCGGTTTTCCATAGCGATAAGCTCGCCCGCTTTTATAAGCCTTTCGCAAGAAAGCTGGGGAGTTACGCATACAAGTACGCACTTGGTTTCGTTTTTTATATTTTTCATTAATCATTCTCCTTCAAAGGAGTAATATTTTCGCTACCTTATAGTAACACATATTTGTTTCAGAATTTGTAAAAATGAGTTACAAAACTGTAAAGAAACGGAGGCAAAATATGGAAAGACAATTGTTTCTTGGCGTTGACGGAGGCGGCAGCAAAACCACCGCTGTAGTATTTGATGAAACGGGTAATTTTGTATGCTCATACGTGGGTGAAAGCATCAATTATTATTCTATAGGTCTTGACTCAGCGCGTGCCAACATGGCTCAGATTGTTGCCGAAATCGGAAAAACGGCAGGCTGTGAAAGCTTCAGGGGTGCGGTTATAGGAATGTCTGCGCTTGGCGAGAAAGCAACCGATGAGGAGCTTGAGGCCTTTGCGAGCGGTGTCATTGAAGCCGAAAACATCTATATGGACTCTGATTTATACATAGCAATGCAGGCACTCAATGCGCGTAATGAATGCGCCGTGGTAATCAGCGGCACGGGCTCAATGGTTACCGCAAGAAAAGCCGACGGCGAAATGATTCACGCAGGCGGCTGGGGTCACATTCTCGGCGATGAGGGCAGCGGCTATTGCATCGGACTTGATGCGATAAAGGCGGCGATTGCTTCTTACGAGGGCTACGGCGAAAAAACCGAGCTTTATGAGGAATGCCTTTCGTTTTTTGAGATTGATAATATATATGACCTCATAGGCTTGTTTTATGATAAAGGCGTAAGCCGTAAAAAGGTGGCGGCA
The DNA here is from genome assembly GCA_017397105.1 of Clostridia bacterium. Taxonomy (GTDB): domain Bacteria; phylum Bacillota; class Clostridia; order Oscillospirales; family Acutalibacteraceae; genus CAG-177. The sequence goes on from JAFQKF010000007.1 coordinate 40,336, forward strand.
TTTGCTGTAAACGTGCGTGTGCTTGCCGCTACGGATGATAAGGTGAGCTATGAGATTCTTGAAAGCGGAGCAAAGAAGCTCTCGAAAACAGTGCTCAGTCTTATAAAAGATTTCCCCAAGGAATTGCCCATAGGTCTTTGGGGCGGAATATTCCAGCATTCTCAGCTTTATACAGGCATCTTCAGGCAGGAGCTTGCAAAAGAGGGATTTGAAGATGTAAAGCTTTTGAACTTTACACCTGAAATCGGTGCGGTTTTTGCCGCATACAGATTTGCAGGGGTTGAGATAAACGAAGCAGTTCTTGAAAACATTACAAACAGCTATCTCAGGAAAGGGAGAGAATAAGCATGAAAAAGGCCGTAATTCTTTGCGCAGGGGCAGGCAGTAAAATCTGGCCCTACAACAGAATCCGCTGCAAGGCTATGATTCCCGTATCCAATAAGCCCTGCGTGGCTCATAGCGTGGATATCCTTTGCGAGCTCGGATTTGAGGATATCGTAATAGTAGGCAATCTTTTTGTTGAGGAAGTAAAAGCGTATTTTGCAAAGTATGCAAACGTCAAGGTTATAACCGATAACGCTCCCAAAGGCACTGCTTTTTCGCTTCTCAAAGCAAGGGAGCTTATGGGCGGTGAGGATTTTCTTTGCCTTTACGGTGACACGGTTATTGATAAATCCGATATCGAAGCTCTTATTGATGCGTTTGATTCGGGCAAGGATAATGCGGTGCTTGCCGATTCAATAAGAAGCAGAGCGGATGACTGCATAGGATGCGAAATTGAGGACGGTAAAATTGCTCAGATATGGGGACACTCGGGCGAGGCAACTCATTTCTTTGCTGCTTTCGCACTCAAAGGAAATATATTTGAAACTCTTGAAAGAAACTCGGGCAGATTCACAAACGTTGAAGTAGGCATGATGCCTCATATAGAGGGTTATCTTGAAATGAGTCTGAGTGACCTTATGTGTGACGGCGAAGAGATAACCGCAGTCACGGCGCAGAAAAAGGTATTTAATCTTGATAAGCCGTGGCATATCATGGAGGCTAACTGCGAAATCAACAAGCGCCGCTGTGAAGCGCTTAAAGAAAATGAGCTTGCAGAGGGCGCGGCAATTGATGAAACCGCTGTTATAAAAGGCTTTGTAAAGCTTGGTAAAAACAGCAGTATAGGTTCTAACGTAATAATTGAGGGCAATATAATCGTAGGCGATAATACCCGTATTTATAATGGCGCCATCATTCAGGGCAACACCGTCATAGGTAATGAATGTGCGGTGCGCAATGCGTGCTTTATTGCTGAGGGCTCAACCGTTGGCGATGACTGCGTAATCAGCCATGCGGCAGAGCTTGAGGGTGTTGTGTTCAGAAGAGTTTACCTGTATCACTATATGGAATTCTACGGGGTTATTGGTGAGAATACCGACCTTGGTGCTGCAACCGTTTGCGGCACGCTTCGTTTTGATAACGGTATCACCGCCCACCGCTGCAAGGGCAGAAAGGAATATGCGGAATGCTTCGGCGATGCAAGCTTCCTGGGCGACTACTGCCGCACGGGAGTGAATGCAATCCTTATGCCGGGCGTTAAAATCGGCGCTTACAGCGTTGTCGGCGCAGGAGTTCTTCTCAATAAAGACGTGCCCGATAATACTCTCATTTACACAAAGCAGGAGCTTGTTGAAAAGCCCTGGGGCAGCGAAGTTTACGGTTGGTAAAATATAAAGATAAAACGGCAGGGAGACCTGCCGTTTTTATTACGTAAGAATATACAAAAATCCCCCGATGTTCACGCATCGGGGGATTGATTTATAAGGGTGAATTATACTATCAAGTGCAACAGTTTAAGAAAATAAAGTAACTCATATAAATCCATGGTATAATGTGATTGCTACAAAACAAAAACCAAGGAGGATTCATATGAGTTATACCCATCTTACCATAGAAGAACGCTGTTGTCTACGGGAATATTACGTAAAAGGATACAGTTATCGAAAAATAGCAAGATTAATAGGAAGAAGTGTCAGCACGGTATCAAGAGAACTGCGAAGAAATTGTACGCATATGTATGACATACCGACACATTATCCTTACACAGCACAAAAGAAATATCTTCTCCGACGTTCATACTGTCACAGAGGAATGTTCCATAATCAAGAAATATTGGAATACATCAAAGAAAAGCTTTTGCTCACTTGGTCACCCGAACAGATAGCAAATACACCTTGCGAGCTGCCAATGCCTTCTTTCAAAACAATATACCGTTGGATATATGAAAAATATATTGATGTAAACTTGAAAGTGCTGCGAAGAAAAGGCAAAAGCCGTGGTAAAAAAGAAACCAGAGGTAAGTTTAATTTAGGAAAATCAATAAGAAAAAGAGACAAAAGCGTATACAAACGAAATGAGTTCGGACATTGGGAAGCTGATACAGTGGTATCAGGCAGAGGTAAATCGAAGGTATGTTTTGCAACTCTTGCAGAAAGAAAAACAAGATATTACATAGCAATTAAGATGCCGAACAGAAATGCTGACACAATGGCAAAAGCGATAATATCAGCATTGTCAGAATTTCCTGATGAGGCGGTTAAATCCATCACCTGTGACAGAGGAACAGAGTTTGCGGGCTGGCAGAAGATTGAAGAAGAATTAAACTGTGATGTATTTTTCGCCGATCCGTATTGTGCTTGGCAGAAAGGCACAAACGAAAATCTAAACGGCTTATTGAGAGAGTTTTATCCCAAGGGTAGAAATCTTTCCCGTGTCAGTCCTGCTACACTAAAAAAGAACCTGGCGTTGATTAACGCCAGGCCCAAGAAAGTTTTAAATTACCAAAAACCGCTGGATTTATTTGATGATTCTATCAAAAAGTGTTGCACTTAGTTTGACAAATCATCATAAGGTTATCTTATTTAGCGGAAAGGTTCTTGATAAGATCGGTGATGCTTGCGATAAGAGCCTTGATGATGTTAACGAATGAAGGAGCGATGGAAACGATTGAGTTAACAGCAAGCTTGCCGTAGGAAAGGAGAACGTCGAAAGCTGAAGCGGGTTCTTCATAGAATCCGTTGTCCTTTGCGTAAGTGAAACCTGCGGTTTCGTCTTCGCATTCAATCTTGAAACCTTCAATCTTAGTGCCCTTAGCCTTGTAGCCGAAAGCTCTCTTGCCAACTTCTTTAACTTCGCTTGTAAGAGTTACGCAGGTGAATGCGCAGTTAAGGAAAGCTTCCTTGCCGATTATTTCTGTGGAGATGATGTTGCATTCAGCCTTATCATCATAGTTAACCTTTGCAAGAGCGGAGCAGTTTGCGAAAGCGGAATCTTCGATTTCCTTAACGGTCTTGGGGATTACGATTTCGGAAAGAAGAGTGCAGCCGAAGAAAGCTTCTTCGCCGATAAGAGCGAGTTTGGACTTGTCAGCAAACTCTACGGTTTCAAGGCCTGTGCAGCCTGCGAAGGTGGAATCTGCGATTTCTTCAATGCCTGCGGGGATTTCGATTTCTTCAAGGCTTGTGCAAGCAGCGAAAGCGGAATCCTTGATTACTTCGAGAGTCTTGGGAAGCTCGATTTCTTCAAGGCCCTTGCAGCCGTAGAAGCAGCTTGTGGGGATTTCGGTGATTGCAGTGCCGAGAGTGATATCTTCAAGCTTTGTGCAGCCGCTGAAAGCGGAAGCTGCAAGAGTGTTTACGCTGATAGCTTCAAGGCTTGTGCAGCCGGCGAAAGCGGAAGCGCCGATTGAGTCAACCTTGCTGAGGTTGATGTCTTCAAGGCTTGTGCAGCCGGCGAAAGCGGAAGCACCGAGATCGATACCGTCTGCGAGAACAACTGTGTCAAGGCTTGTGCAGCCCTTGAAAGCGGAGTTGGCGATTTCGGTCATGTTCTTGCTGCCGGAGATAGCCTTAAGGCTTGTGCAGCCTTCGAAAGCGGAAGTGCCGATTTCGATTGTGTTTTTGAAGTCAACCTTGGTGGTGTACTTAAAGTCTTCAAATACGCTTGAGCCGATAGCGCTGGGGCCGTCGATTACGATGGTCTTAACCTTGGTGCTGTCATCAAGGTTGTACTTGCCAATCCAGCCTGTGCTGTTTGTAAGAGTGCCTGCACCCTTAATGGTGAGGGTCTTTGCTTCCTGATCAAAAATGAAGATCTGATCAGCGTTGCTGCCCCAAAGAGTGTCTTCAGCGCTTGCCATAAATACGGCTGAACCGAATGTAAGAACAACTGCAAGGAGAATTGCTAAGGACTTTTTGAATGTTTTCATTTTTTGACTCCTCTCGGAAAATTTTAATAAGTTGCGGATTTTTCCGCTCTTTACAAATTTAGATTATATAACTTGGCAGACAATCTGTCAAGATATCAAATCCCAAAAATATTTAAATTATTATTAATATTCTTTTAACAGAGGAAAAATTCTCCAAAACCGTTCAAAATTTTGGCTTTATCAGAAAATTTCTTTACTGTCAACCTGAGATTTTGCAAGAGCGATGAATTCGTCTACACCCATTGCGCCGAGGTCGCCCTCGCCTCTCTTGCGTACGGAGAGTGTACCGTCCTCAATTTCCTTGTCGCCGATAAGGAGCATATAGGGAATCTTCTTGAGCTGTGCTTCGCGGATTTTGTAGCCTGTCTTTTCGCTTCTGGTGTCAACGGTTGCGCGGAAGCCGCAGGCAGCGAATTTATCGGCGATAGCCTGTGCTGCTTCGTGGTGACGGTCAGCGATGGGAAGAAGGCGGATCTGCTCGGGAGCAAGCCACAGCGGGAAAGCGCCTGCATACTTCTCAATAAGGAGAGCGAGTGTGCGCTCATAGCAGCCGATTGAGGTTCTGTGAATGATGTAGGGATTCTTCTTTGTGCCGTCAGCCGCAACGTATTCCATGCCGAATTTTTCAGCGAGCATCTGGTCAATCTGAATGGTGATAAGAGTGTCTTCCTTGCCGTGAACGTTCTTAATCTGAATGTCAAGCTTAGGGCCGTAGAAAGCAGCCTCGCCGATGCCGATTTTGTAAGGAATCTCAAGGTGGTCAAGGATTTTCTGCATTACGCCCTGAGCCTCATCCCACTGCTCTTCAGTGCCGATGTACTTGGCTCTGTCGTCGGGATCCCACTGTGAGAAACGGTAGGAAACGTCCTCGTAAAGGCCGAGAGTTTTGAGCATGTAAATTGCAAGCTCAAGGCAGCCCTTGAATTCGTCCTCAAGCTGCTCGGGTGTGCACATAAGGTGACCTTCGGAAATGGTGAACTGTCTTACTCTGATAAGACCGTGCATCTCGCCGCTTGCCTCGTTACGGAAGAGAGTAGAGGTTTCGTTGTAGCGAAGGGGAAGGTCACGGTAGGAGCGTGCTCTGTTGAGGTAAGCCTGATACTGGAAGGGGCAGGTCATGGGGCGAAGAGCGAAAACTTCATCGTCCTTTTCCTCGTCGCCGAGTACGAACATACCGTCCTGATAATGATCCCAATGGCCTGAAAGCTTATAAAGGTCGCTCTTTGCCATATAAGGGGTCTTTGTGAGAAGCCAGCCCTTGCTCTGCTCAACGTCTTCTACGAAACGCTGAAGAGTCTGGATGATTCTTGCGCCGTTGGGAAGAAGAATGGGCAGACCTTGGCCGATAAGGTCACTTGTGGTGAAGATTTCAAGCTCTCTGCCGAGCTTGTTATGGTCACGCTTCTTTGCCTCTTCAATAGCCTCAAGGTGAGCTTCAAGATCCTCTTTCTTGGTGAAAGCGGTGCCGTAAACTCTCTGAAGCATCTTGTTTTTGGAGTCGCCTCTCCAGTAAGCGCCTGTGCAGGAGGTAAGCTTGAAAGCCTTGATTCTGCTTGTGTCGGGGATGTGAGGGCCTGCGCAAAGCTCGTTGAATTCGCCCTGTTTGTAGAAGGAAATCTTCTCGCCCTTGTCGGCGTGCTCCTTGATGAGCTCAACCTTGAAAGCCTCGCCCTTTTCTTCCATAAGCTTTATAGCTTCGTCAGCGTCAAGCTCATATTTTTCGAGCTCAAGGCCTTCTTTAACAATCTTCTTCATTTCCGCTTCGATCTTTTCAAGCACGTCGGGAGTGAAGGGTACGTCGATATCAAAATCGTAGTAGAAGCCGTTGTCGATAGCGGGGCCGATAGCAAGCTTTGCTTCAGGGTAAAGTCTTTTTACAGCCTGAGCAAGAACGTGGGATGCTGTGTGACGGAAAGCCTCTTTGCCTTCCTTTTCGTCGAAGGTTACGATTTCGAGAGCGCAATCTTCGTTGATGGGAGTTCTTAAATCCTTTACTTCGCCGTTGATGCGGCAAACGCAGGCTGCCTTATAAAGACCCATACCGAGGCTCTTTGCAACTGCCAGAGCGGTTGTTCCGTTATCGTACTCCTTAACAACGCCGCCTTTGAGTGTAACATTAATCATAAATATTTCCGTCCTTTCTTCAAGAAATTTTGTTTACAAAATAAAAAAACTCCATCCCATACAAAACAGGATGAAGCAAACGCCCCACGGTTCCACCCGTAATTGCGGATATAATCCGCCTCTCATGAAGCCTGTAACGGGGCATAGCCGGTCTGCCTTATCGTTGCCGCTTCGGCAGACACTCCGCAGTGGTTGCCGCACGGAACTTTTACCGCCTTCACAGCTTACGGCAGCTCTCTGAAAAAGCCACCCGTCCGGCTCTCTGCATCAATGATTTGAAATATTGGTATAATATTACCACTACAAAATAATATTGTCAATAGAAAAGATTTGCTAATTAGTAAAAATTACTTGACATGAGGCTTTTAAAAGTATACTATATATACAATAGTGCTATTTTGTGCCGAAACGGTGGATTTCGGCTTGAAATATACTATCAGTGCTATTATTCCGTATTTCGATAAACCTAAATTTTTAAAAAAGACAGGAGGTAAAGCTTTTGCAAATCAGTTTGACGGTTTCTATTATTATCGCCGTTGTTGCCGCAGTAATTTTTGCTGTTGTCGGCTTCATTTTAGGCGGTTTACATAGAAAGAAGGTTTCCGAAGCGGCTATCGGCTCAGCCAAAACAGAGGCTGCAAGAATAGTCAACGAGGCTATCAAAACCGCTGAGGAAAAGAAAAAGGAATCTATCCTTGAAGCAAAGGAAGAAATCCACAAGCAGAGAACAGAAACAGAAAAAGAACTCCGCGAAAGACGAAAGGAAGTTCAGCGTCAGGAAAACAGACTCATCCAGAAGGAAGAAACTCTTGACAAAAAGACTGAAAGTCTTGAAAAGAAGGATGAAATTCTTCAGGAAAAAATCAAGGGTGCCGAGGCAAAGCTTGATGAAATTGAGAGCATAAAGAGAAGCCAGTTTGAAATGCTTGAAAGAATTTCAGGCTACACCAAGGAGCAGGCTAAGGATTATTTGCTTGAAACTCTTGAGCAGAGCCTTGCTCATGAAAAGGCTCTCAGAATTCAGGAATACGAGCAGAAGACCAAGGATGATGCTGAAAAGCTCGCAAGAGAAATTATATCCACCGCAATTCAGCGCTGCGCAGCAGACCATGCAGCAGAGGCAACGGTATCCGTTGTTGCTCTTCCCAATGACGAAATGAAGGGCCGTATCATCGGCCGTGAGGGCAGAAACGTCCGTACTCTTGAAACAATTACAGGCGTTGACCTCATCATTGACGATACTCCCGAGGCAATCACGGTTTCAAGCTTTGACCCCGTACGCCGTGAGGTTGCAAGGCTTACCATTGAAAAGCTTATTGCAGACGGCAGAATTCACCCCGCAAGAATTGAAGATATGTTTGAGAAGTCCAGAAAAGAAGTTGATGCTACAATCAAGCAGACCGGTGAGCACGCTCTTATTGATGCCGGTGTGAACGGAATCCACCCCGAGATTGTAAAGCTTCTCGGCAAGCTCAAGTACCGCACAAGCTACGGCCAGAACGTACTCAACCATTCACTTGAAGTTTCCTATATTGCAGGTCTTCTTGCTTCCGAACTCGGTGTTGACGTTAAGCTCGCAAAGCGTGCAGGTCTTCTTCACGATATCGGTAAGGCTATTGACCATGAGCAGGACGGTTCCCACGTTGAGCTCGGTGTTGATGCCGCCAAGAAGTATAAGGAAGGCGAGCAGGTTATCCATGCCATCCAGGCTCACCACGGTGACGTTGAGGCAAAAACAATCACCGCTTGCCTCGTTCAGGCAGCGGATGCAATTTCAGCAGCAAGACCCGGCGCAAGACGCGAAAACGTTCAGAATTACATCAAGCGCCTTGAAAAGCTTGAGGGTATTGCTTCCGACTTTGAAGGTGTTGAAAGAACCTTTGCAATCCAGGCAGGCCGTGAAATCAGAATTATGGTCAAGCCCGATAAAATCAACGATGACGAAATGGTTCTTCTTGCAAGAAACGTTGCTCAGAAGATTGAGGAGGAGCTTGAGTATCCCGGTCAGATTAAGGTTCATATCATCAGAGAAAGCAGAGCCTTCGACTACGCAAAATAATATTAAAGAGGGCTGCCTTTTCGGGCAGCCCCTTGTAATTTGATAAGGAGTTATGCTGTGAATATTCTTGCTGTGGGCGACGTTGTGGGCACTCAGGGTTGCGAATTCTTAAGACGCAAGCTGCCTGCATTCAAAAAATTAAAACAGATTGATTTTACTGTTGTAAACGGTGAGAATTCCGCAGCAGGTAACGGTATCACGCCTTTTTCCGCTCAGTATCTTTTTGACAGCGGAGCGGACGTTATAACAACAGGCAACCACGTTTTCAGGCGCAGGGAGATTTACGATTTCCTCGATGAGCGCTTTGACGTTATCCGCCCGGCGAACTATTATCCCGAGAATCCGGGCAGCGGTTTTACCGTTATAGACAAAGGCTTTGTGAAAATCGGAGTTGTAAATCTTGCAGGTAAATCCTATATGGACAATGCCTCAAATCCCTTTACCTGCGTTGATTCCGTACTCGGCAAGCTTGAGGATTGCCGCATAATCCTTGTGGATTTTCACGCCGAGGCGACGGCTGAAAAACGGGCAATGGGATTTTATCTTGCTTCCCGTGTTTCTGCTGTTTTCGGCACTCATACTCACGTTATGACCGCCGATGCTCAGGTCCTTGACGGCGGCACGGGTTATATAACAGACCTCGGAATGACGGGCCCGAAGAATTCGGTGCTCGGAGTAAAAAGCGATATAGCAATCGGTTGGCTTAAAACGGGTATGCCCGCAAGGTTTGATACGGCGGATACTCCGTGTATGCTAAACGGCTGTATTTTTGAAATTGACGAAAAAACAGGCAAGACTCTCAGCGTTGAGAGTGTCTGTATAGAGTGACTACATTCGAACTCCATACGGTTTTGAAAGGCATTTTTTCGCCACAGCTGCGTTAAAAACCTTTGAAATAACCTCGTATTCCTGCAGATTTTTGCCTTGCTGTGACAAAAATCTGCTCTTTCAAAACTGCGAAGCACCGAAAAGGTCGCAGTTTTGATTCAGCGGAGCGTTTCTTTTATG
>JAFQKF010000008.1 GCA_017397105.1 Clostridia bacterium
CGACGCCGGATAGACTCCTGCCGTGTGGTCAACAAAGTACGCTTCAAGGTTATATTTCTTTACTTCATCGGCAGAAAGGTTTCTTGTAAGCTGATGAACAATCGCTCCGATCATTTCAAGGTGACCGAGTTCCTCGGTACCGATATCAGTAAGCAAGCCCTTGAGTTCGGGATAAGGCATGGCAAATCGCTGACTGAGATATCTCAGGGAAGCTCCGAGCTCGCCATCAGGTCCGCCGTACTGTGTTAAAATTATCTGCGCATATTTCGGATTGGGATTTGCAATCTTCACAGGATACTGAAGTCTTTTTTCATAATTAAACATTAGCAGCCACACCCCTCATAATCCCACGGCCACGGGTCAGAAATCCATGATTTTCTGCAAATATCGGTATTAAAGAGAGGACCGTGTTCGTTTACAAAGCTCTCTTTAACAAGTTTATATTCATTTACTGCTCTTTTGAATTCTGCAAAAGCCTGCATATCGGTAGGATGAGTATCAAGGTAAAGATTCCATTCCGTTACCGCAAAGCCTTTTTCACTCACCGCTTTCAACGCGGCGTTACGCTGTTTCATTTGCATCTGCCTCCCAAGAACGGTTTATCGAGAACGGGAAATATAGTTCCGCATTCAAGCCCCTTTGAGCAATTATAAGTCTGAATATCAGATTGAAGCGGAATAAAAGCCATTGCGGGCGTGCAATGCATTTGTGCAGCCACGTTCAATCCTGAGTAACTTCTCCTGAGAGCATCGTTTCTTCGGTTTGACTGCATATCATTATAGACTCTGTTGTCGCCCATTTACAGTAACACTCCTATCAGTTTTTCAGGACAATGTTTTTGATTTGCCCTCAATTCACTATATGTCAAATCCGCAAAATTGCGACAATCCGTTTGAGATTTAGTATTGCTTTTGTCGGTATGATATGATATACTTATTAAAAATTGCGGTGTCGCAAAATAAAATTTTTAGGAGAATTTATTATGGGAAAATTGAATCAGATTGACAAAGCTGCTGAAAGCAAAGGCTCACTTCTTGTAACAATCTGGCAGTTTGTCAAGTTTATCGTTGTAAGCCTTCTTGCAATGATCGTGCAGTTTGTTCTTTTAAACACACTCAACTTAATCCCTGCTATCAAAGACCTTTATACTGAGCCTTTTGAATGGTGGGTATTCATTTACCCCGTAGCAGTAGGCGGTCTCGGTTATTTTATAGTAAGTAACGTTGCAAACATCATCGCTCAGATTGTTGCTTTCTTCGTTAACAAAGAAAAAACCTTCAACTCCGGCGCAAACGTAGCAGTTGCTCTTCCTATTTACATAGTTTTCACAATTGCTCTTATTTTCTTCTCCGCATGGCTTAACCCCACTCTTAAGGAACTCCTCATCAATAAGGAAATCTTTGGTTATCTTATCAACGAAACTGCTGCAAAGAATGCTGCTACCATGGTATGCTCTGCGCTTCAGTTCTTCCTTTACTTCCCTGTTGATAAAATCCTTTTCCACAAGAAGAAGGAAGAGAAATAATTTTTATAAAAACTTACGGGGCTGCATCAGCAGCCCCGTTTTTCTATGTATTTTCCTCATTCTTTTTAATTCCGAAAAGCATTCTGAGAATCCCTCTGAAGGCCTTAGGACTCCTTACTACCACTATTTTCATTAAGCTTCCCCTCCTGCTTAACAGTATCTGCACAGACTGAGCCCTGCAATCAGCAGCAAAGCGGCTATTATCAGAATCAGCGCTCTGTTAGGAAAACAGCAGGCAACTATCAGCCCTGCCGCAAAAGCAACACAGTAAAACCAACTGAATTTTCTTCTTATAAAAAATCACCGCCGATATACTTAAACTCAAGCCTTGCTTAGTACAGTATAATCAGCGGTGTTATTTTTTGTTACTTCAGTTCCCACTCATTAAGCTGGCGTGCACTTTCAACCATGGCAACATAGCTTTCATGACGCGAGGATGAAATTTTACCCTCATCAACGGCTTCAAGAATTTTGCATCCTTTATCCTTGACGTGCAGACACGTTGAAAACTTGCAGGTGCCGAGATAAGGTAAAAATTCCTTAAAGCCGAAGGCAACGTTTTCCTTGAGCATGAGGTCATCACCTTCAAATTCAAGCGATGAGAAACCGGGTGTATCGGCAACATAGCCGTCTTCAAGCTTTATCAGCTCACTCTGGCGCGTGGTATGCCTGCCTCTGCCAAGCTTTTGACTGATTTCGCCTGTTTCAAGCTCCAGATGTGGAAAAACAGCGTTGAGTATTGATGACTTGCCTACGCCGGTGTTACCCGTGAATGCGCTTATATGCCCCTTGAGGGCGCTTTTGATGCGCTCAATCCCCTCTCCTGTGACACACGAAACCGCAAAAGCCTCTATACCTGCTTTATTATAAATCGCAATATATTCACCGGGATTTGCAAGGTCACTTTTTGAAAAGACAACAACGGGTTCAATTCCTTTGTTGCAAGCGAGAGCTGTCATTCTGTCAATAACAAGAAAATTCGGCGACGGCTCCACAACAGATGAAATGATAAACAGCTTATTTATATTAGCAACAGGAGGTCTTGAAAACATGCTTGTGCGTTCGTAAATACTGTCCACAACGTTTCCGTTAATCTCACTGAGAATCACCTTGACTCTGTCGCCGGCAAGCGGCTTCATTCCTTTTTTACGGAAAACTCCCCTGGCACGGCACTCGTGAATACCGCTATCTGTTTCAACGTAATAGAATCCGTCAATACCCTTTAAGATAATGCCGTCTGCAACGATATCATTAGCCATTCTTATACCCCTTCATACGTGCCTACGGTAAGTGTTATCTTGGTATCAAGCGGATAACTTGCCGCAAAAAGAGAGGATGATGAGGCTTCGGGTGACTGGTCAAGAACAATGCCGTTCTGGATTGAATTGCTGACCGCAACCTCTTTGACTTCAATATTATTGAAGCCCTGTGTAAGCAAATCAAGCTTTGCACGGCTTAAAGTAAAGCCGACAACAGAAGGAAGAGTTGCCTTGGCGGCGCTAACGTTATTGTACTGCGCATCACTGATTGATGCAGGAGTTTTGGTAAAATCAATCTGACAGGTATAAAGGAGTGTGCTGTCAACAAATACCTTTAACGTATTGTCCTCACCTGCACCTTCAACCGAAAAGCTGTAGACGCTTCCGTCAAGGAGAAGGTTCTTTTCAAAGAGAACGTCATTGTTGAGAGTAGCCATAACTTTGCCTGTTGTGCCCGTTGAATAGCTGGGAAGCTGAACGGAAATGGAAGCAGTTGAGGCCTCGGGAATACCGTTACTTACTGTTACTCCAACCTTTGTGCCGGATTCAACCTTTGTTCCGGGGTCAAGTGACTGACCGATAACCTCACCTTCGGGAGCATCACTGTTTTCGCTCTTGATATCAGCATCATCAAGCTCAAGATTAAGTGAAATAAGAAGCTGTTCAGCAGTTTCAAGGTCCCAGCCTATAAGCTCAGGAACAGAGATAAGACTCTCATCACTTGCGTAATAAATTACAACCGTTGTGCCTTCCTGTACTTCGGTGTTGGGCTCCGGATAAGTTGTAATAACCGTACCGAACTCCTGGGTGGAACTGGTCTGAGGAGTTGCTGTTACGCTAAAGCCCTTGCTTGTAAGCATCTTCTTGGCTTCTGTATAGTTATAACCCGTAACGTCAGGAACAGGAACCATCTGAATGGTGCTTGCAACGGAAATAATAATTGTATTACTGTTTTTATCAATCTTCTGACCTGCACGGGGTTCCTGATTGAAAACGTGTCCATCCTCATGTGTGCTGTTCTGAACATATTCGACCTCAAACTTAAAGCGGTCATAATCAGAATTGCCTGCGATTTCCTCTGCATAGTTCTTACCGACAAGATTGGGTACGGTAAGGCGCGAATTTGCAAAGAATTTAAAGAAAAGTACACCAAATACAATCAGCAACACTACAAGCAAACCTGAAACAACACCAATAATTACAGGTGTTTTACTGTTGGAGGTTTCCTGCTCTTCAACAGGCTCGGGCTGTTTTGCAACAGGCTGTGAAACCACGGGCGCGGGCGCACCGTTAATGGACGGCATAGAAACCGCTTTGGAGCGTATCTGAGCCGAAGGGATACTTCTTGTGGGATTCTTATCGGTAAAATAGCTGTCAGAAAAACGGGTGTTGGGATTGCGTTTGAATTCTTCAATATCCAGAAGCATTTCAGCAGCAGACTGATATCTGTCCTTTACATTTTTCTGCATTGCACGCATTGTAATCTGCTCAAGACCTACGGGGATGTTGCTGTTGATCTCCCTGGGTCTTTTTGCATCGTTTTGCAGATGCATAAGAGCAACGGATACAGAACTCTCCGATTCAAAAGGAACTTTACCCGTAAGCATCTCATAAAGAACAACTCCGGCAGAATACAGATCCGTTTTATCGTCTGTGATATCTCCTCTTGCCTGCTCGGGGCTGATATAATGAACTGAACCGATGGCACTGTCAGTCATGGTTTTTGTATCACTGCAGCTGAAGCGTGCGATACCGAAATCAGTAACCTTGATGTTACCGTTTGACAGCAGCAAAATATTCTGGGGCTTGATATCTCTGTGAACAACGCCCTTATCGTGAGCGTGCTGAAGAGCACGGAGAATCTGCATCATAAAATGAACGGTTTCACGCACGTCAAGCCTGCCCTGCTGCTCAATATACTCTTTAAGCGTTATTCCTTCAACGTATTCCATAACGATATACTGAAGTTTGTCGCCATAGCTTACGTCAAATACTTTTACTATGTTAGGATGCGAAAGCACAGCAATTGCTTTTGACTCATTCTTGAATCTGCGTCTGAATTCAGCGTTTGCAAGATACTCTTCCTTGAGAATTTTAACTGAAACAATACGGTCGTTTATATTGTCATAAGCCTTGTAAACAACCGCCATACCGCCAACGCCGATAACTTCATGTATTTCATATCTGCCGTCAAGTCTTTTACCTGTGTAATTCTGCATAGGTTAATCCTCCTTACTTCACAAAAGCCACAACAGTGATATTATCAGAGCCGCCTTTTTTATTGGCGAGGCTAACAAGTCTGTCGGCGAATTTATGATACTGACCGTCTGCTGTGAGCGAAAGCATATCCTCTTCGGTTACAAATCCGGATAAACCGTCAGTGCAAACCAAAAGAATATCACCCTGTTCAATTTCAACACTCAAAAAATCAACGTTGATTTTATCATTTACACCCACAGCACGTGTGATAATATGACGGTCGGGGTGTGACTTGGCTTCTTCGCGGGTGATCTCTCCCCGCTCAATCATCTGAGCAACAACGGAATGGTCACGGGTAAGCTGAGTAATGCCGCCATTTCTGATAACGTACGCCCTGCTGTCGCCCACGTGAGCAATATATGCTATATCACCGTCTGCAATCAGAGCAACAACGGTGGTACCCATACCGTAAAGCTCGTCGCTTGATTCCGACATATCGAAAAGGCAGGCATTTGCACTTTCAACAGCAGAAACCACAATGTTTCTAACTGTATTCTCACCAAGTCCGTCCCTGTAACAGTTAACAATCTTTTCAGAAATCATTTTAACGGCAACGGAGCTTGCAACAGCACCGCCTGCAGCACCGCCCATACCGTCACACACAACAGCCCATGCTGCACCGTTTGACAGTTCGCCGGTGTTGTAAGAATCCTGATTCTGTTTTCTGACCAGACCGACATCGGTCTTTGCAACTATTTTCATAAAGCATCACATCCTTAAAAAACACATTCAGTCCTTGTGGCGCAGCCTTAACTGCCCGCAGGATGCATCAATATCTGAGCCGAGCTTGCGACGAACGGTAGTATTGATGCCGTTTTTCTCAAGTATTTGCGTAAATTCCTTTACACGCTGCGGAGAGCTTGGATGAAACGGGCTCTCTGCAACTTCATTTACCGGTATAAGATTTACGTGGCAAAGCATTCCTTTAAGTTTTGCCGCAAGAGTTTTAGCACACTCATCAGTATCGTTTACCCCCGCCAGCATAGCATACTCAAAAGAAATACGCCTTGAACTGTCCTTAGCATATTTTCTGCAAGCGGCGATAAGTTCGTCAATATGATATGTTTTATTAACCGGCATAATCTGACTTCTCAATTCGTCAAACGGTGCGTGAAGAGATATGGAAAGAGTAAGCTGAAGCTTTTTCTCAAGCAAATCATAAATTCTCGGCACTATTCCGCAAGTTGAAAGAGAAATGTTCCTCATTGATATATTATGACCGTCAGCGTTTGTAATTAATTCAATAAAACGCATCACGTTATCATAATTATCAAGCGGTTCACCCATTCCCATAAGAACAATATGTGAAACGGTGATATCAAGATCTTTTTCAGCAGTATAAAGCTGAGAAAGAATTTCACTCGGGGTAAGATGACGGCGAAAACCGCCAACAGTTGATGCACAAAATGCGCATCCCATTTTGCAGCCTGCCTGAGTTGAAACACAAACGGTATAGCCGTATTTATACTTCATAATTACAGATTCAACCAATTCACCGTCATGCAGACGAAAAAGATACTTAACCGTTGAATCAACCGCCGATACCTGCTTGCGCTCAATTGAGCAGGAATAGATTTCAAAACAGTTTTCAAGTTCAGAGCGTAAATCTTTAGGAATATTACTCATCTGAGCAAATTCATCAACTTTTTTTATATGAAGCCATGAATATACCTGCCCCGCTCTGTAGGATGGCAGACCCATGGCGGAAAACTCATCTTTGAGCTGAGTAAGGAGCATGGATTTAATATCTTTCTTCATCACTGCTCACCTCTCTTTTGAAAAACAGCAACAAAGAATCCGTCCGTTTTACTGATATGAGGAAGTAAAGTAAGATAACTTGAACCGTCAGGTCTTTCAAACTCTTCCATGAAGTCTACGGCGGTAAATTCACGGCACTCACTCAAAAATCTGTTGCATACCTCCTGATTCTCAGCAGGATTAAGTGTGCACGTAGAATAAATCAATCTGCCGCCGGCCTTGACATAGCGCCTTGCATTGCAAAGAATTCTGTACTGCAATTCAGGAAGATTTTCAATTTCATTCTGCTTTTTAAAGCGAATTTCAGGCTTTCTGCCGATTATGCCGAGCCCTGAGCAAGGAACGTCACAAAGCACTCTGTCGGCAAAGCCGTAATGTTCATTAAATATTGAAGCATCCGACAGGAACGGCTTTACGTTATCAAGCCCAAGCCTGCGGGCACCGCTTCTGATAAGATCAACGCGTGACTGATAAATATCAAAAGCGTTTACCACTCCTGTTGCGTTCATATACTGAGCAATGGTGAAGGTTTTACCGCCCGGAGCTGAGCATACGTCAAATACAGTTTCTCCGGGCTTTGCATCAACAGCTTTACAGCAAATCTGCGAAGCAAAATCCTGAACGTGGAAAAGTCCGTCTTTATAAGCCTGAAGCCGCTCAAGAGCGCCTTGCTTTGTAAGAACAAGTGCATTTTCAATTGTATCACTCTTTGTTGCCTCAACGCCCTGTTCTTTAAGAATTTCAATAAGTTCATCAGCAGTTGTTTTGCATGTATTTACTCTGAGAACAACGTGTTTAGCATCTAAAGCATCCAGCGCTATAGCCTTTGCATTGTCCAATCCATAAGCATCGGCCCACATTTTAAGTACCCACGCAGGGCAGGAATACTCAATCTCCATGCGTTCAAAAGAGTTTTCATCACCCTCGGGAAGAACGAAACCGTTAGCCGCAACTCTTCTGAGCACGGCATTTACCATAGAAGCCGCAAACGCCGATTTGTTCTCCTTTGCGAGCCTTACACTCTCATTGACAGCGGCTGAATCGGGAACCTTGTCCATAAATAAAATCTGATATGTACCCATCCTCATTATTGAAAGCAACTCCGGACGAAGCTTTTTGATGGGCTGTGTCAAATAAAGAGATAAATTATAATCAATAGAAATCAACCGTTCAAGAGTGCCGTAAACAAGTGCACAGACAAAAGCGGTATCTCTGCCGTCAAGTGCAGTGTTTTCATTAAGCATACTGTCCACAGTGAGGTTTGAATACGCACCGTCACGGTGAACACGAAGCAATATTTCAAAAGCAGTCTGTCTTGCTGATTTCATAAAAATTAAACCGTCCTTTAAATTTATCTTCTTCTGTTGCCAAAACGCAGAACAAGTCGCAAAAGGTTAGCCAGTGAAACGATGAGTGAAGCAACGTAAGTCATTGCCGCCGCACTAAGAACCTTTCGTGCTTTGCCTGTTTCGTCATCATAAAGTAATCCTCTTTCTTCAATAGCTGCCATGGCACGGCTGCTCGCATTGAATTCAACAGGGAGAGTTATAAATTGAAAAACTGCGATAAGTGAATAGAGAATAAGACCGATTGAAACAAGCGGCTCAAAGCCCATAACATAACCGATAATTGCAAGCGGTAAACCGAGAGAAGAACCGATATTGCAAATCGGAACAAGGAAATTTCTGATTTTTATAGGCGCATAACCTGTTGCATGCTGAATTGCGTGGCCAACCTCATGGCAAGCGATGCCCACAGCAGCAATAGAATCAGAATCATACACACCCTGCGAAAGGTTAAGCGTTTTGTTGCGAGGATTATAATGGTCGCTGAGAGTACCGGCACACCTTTGGATGGTAACGTCGGTTATTCCGTAATAGGTAAGCACGGTCTGTGCCGCCTGCACACCGGTAATACCGCGGATATTTCTGACTTTAGACATCTTGGAATACGTGCTCTTAACATTGATTTGCGCAATAAGAGCGATAATCATCGCAGGAACAACAAGCAATAAATAGTATTGATCAAAATAAAGCCAACCCATAATCTTTCTCCTTTGCTGTTAAATTATGATTAACCCCTTGTCAATCGGATTACCCCTTAAATAGTCTGCTGAATTCATAACCTTTTTCCCCTGAGCCTGCAGGGAAAGAATCTCAACGCATCTACCGTCACCACAAGCGATTACAAGCTTACCGTTGCTTTCAACAATCTCGCCGGCTTTTCCGCTTCCTTCGGCAAGTCGGCTTGACATAAGCTTGATAACTTTGTCTTGAATTGTTGTAACGGCGCAAGGCCATGAATAAAGCCCGCGTATTTTATTGTGTACATTCTGCGCATTTTCATTCCAATCAACCTCGCTGATTGATTTGGAAAGTAAGGGCGCATAGGTAGATTTCGAATCATCCTGCTTTGTTCTTACAAGCTCACCTTTTTGGAGCTTTTCAATTGTTTCCTCAAGTACCTGTGCGGCGAGTATCGACAATCTGTCCCAAAGCTCGGCAGAGGTTTCATTTTCACCAATCTCAACCTCCGCTTTAAGCAGCATATCACCCGTATCAAGGCCTTCATCCATAAGCATTGAAGTAACGCCCGTTTTCTTCAATCCGTTAATAACTGCCCACTGAATCGGTGCCGCACCTCTGAGCTGCGGAAGAAGTGAAGCGTGAATATTGATGCATCCGTGTTTCGGAAGCTCAAGAATCTCACGGGGAAGGATTTTTCCGTATGCAACAACAACTATCAAATCGGGATTAAGCTGCTTAAGAACCTCAAGCGCCTCGCCGTTTCGCAAGGTTGCAGGCTGAAAAACAGGGAGCGAAAGCTCCAATGCCTTTTCTTTTACAGGCGGTGCTGTAAGAATCATTTTTCTGCCCTGAGGTTTATCCGGCTGACAGAAAATACCTGCAATTTCATGGCCAAGTGAATGAAGCTTTTCAAGGCAGCTCACCGCAAAATCAGGAGTGCCCATATAAACAATTCTCATACGGTTACCTCAATTCTCTGCGGAAGCATCAGGAGCAAGTCTCTGGGTGAAAACTATGCCGTCAAGGTGATCAATTTCATGGCAAAAACATCTTGCCTTCAAATCTTCACCTTTATATATACACCATTTTCCGTTTCTGTCCTGAGCCTTGACCCTTACAACAGCAGGTCTTAAGGTTACGCCACATTCTCCGGGAAGAGAAAGGCAACCCTCTTCAACTCTCTGCTCACCTTCAAAGCTGATGATTTCAGGGTTTACAAGTTCAATATAACCGTCACCGCAGTCAATTACAACAACACGTCTGAGAATACCTACCTGAACAGCTGCAAGACCTACGCCCTGTGCTTCATACATAGTCTGCTTCATATCATCAAGCAGAGTCCAGAGGCGTTCGTCAAATTTTTCTACTGCGCGTGATTTTTTCGCAAGAATAGGATCACCGATTTTTACAATATTTCTTAAAGCCATATTCTTTACCTTCCTATATTACATTATTGAATCAGGATTAATATCGGCATGGGAAGTAACAATGGAAAACTCCTTGCGCTCACCCAATTCAATAAGAATTTTCGATATCATTTCTCTGAAACCTTTAGAATTTTTACATTTAACAATAAGGCGGTAACGGTATTTATTATTTACCTTATATATTTTAGCCTGCCTCGGACCGAGAACAATAATCTTTTCTTTTGAATATTCTCCGTTTGTTAAATCCATTATTCTTTCAAGAGCAAAATTAGCCGCCGCCCTGCATCTGATTTCATTTTCACTTATGAAAGCCAGAACACAGATATCACAGTATGGCGGATAAACCAAAGCCTTTCTTATTGAAATTTCATTTTCAAAAAAAGCTTCATAATCCTGCTTTGCGGCAAGTCGGATGATTTCATTTTCAGGAGTCATTGTCTGAATCACAGCGCGACCCTTATGGTCCCCTCTGCCTGAACGGCCTACAACCTGAGTGAGAAGAGAAAAGGTCTTTTCGAGGCTCCTGAAATCATCATTATAAAGCTGCTGGTCTACCGAAACAACGCCTACAAGAGTAACGTTTTCAAAATCAAGACCTTTTGCAACCATCTGAGTACCGATCATTATATCGTATTTCCCCTGTGAAAACTCACCAAGGAAACGTTCGTGGGAGTTTTTGGCAGAGGTGGTGTCCGTATCCATACGCAGGATACGTGCATCAGGGATAAGCCTTGCAAGCTCATCCTCAATTTTCTGAGTGCCGAAGCCTGAATACCTGACACTGTCCTGCCCGCACTCAGGGCAGGTTTTTGTAAACGGAACAGACCTGCCGCAGTAATGGCACATAAGTCTGCCGTTGGCTGAATGATAGGTCATTGAAATGCTGCAGTTAGGGCAGCTTACAACATGACCGCAGGCATTGCAGGCAACAAAAGTATTGTATCCCCTTCTGTTAATAAGAAGAATGGATTGCATTTTATTATTTACGTTTTCTTTAAGTTCATCAAGCAGATACCGGCTTATTGATTCACATCCTTCGGCCTTGGGCTCGGTAAGCATATCAACCGTCACAACGTCCGGCAGCACGGCACGGCCATAACGGTGAGTCAGCTTTTCAAGAGAATACCTCGCATTTACAGCGTTTGCATAGCTTTCAATGCTCGGAGTTGCAGAGCTGAGCAAAAGTAAACAATTATGCTCAACCGCCCTGAATTTCGCAACTTCAATTGCACTGTATCTGGGTGATTGCTCGGATTTATAGGTATGCTCCTGCTCTTCGTCTATGATAATAAGGCCTATATTTTCAAGAGGTGCAAAAACAGCGCTTCGAGTGCCGATTACGATTTTTGCATCACCGTTTTTTACACGCTTCCATTCATCGGCACGTTCACCTGCAGATAACGCACTGTGAAACACTGCAATACTTTCACCGTATCTGCGCCTGAAAAGCGAAAGGGTCTGCGGCGTCAGAGAGATTTCAGGCACCATTACGATAACCGATTTGCCTGCATTAACAGTATCGTCAATCGCCCTGAGGTAAACGGAAGTTTTACCGCTGCCCGTAACACCGTAAAGCAGAGTGACCCCGGCCTTACCGCTCATTATTCTTTTGCTTATGTTGGTATACGCATTATTCTGCTCTTGTGTCAGAACGATGGGAGAATCGTCAGTTTTATCATATTCACCAACAGGAGTGCGAAGCACTTCAAATTCAACCCATTTTGCAACACCGTTATTGACAAGCGCATTGGGCACCGCAGGAGTGACGCCGGTAAAATAGCAAATTTCCTTAACCGTTGCGCATCCTATGTCCCTGAGCGTTTCCGCAACAAGTTTTTGCTTTGCCGTAAGGCGGACAAATTCAGGAGCATCATCGTTGAGCATAAGCATTCTTACACTCGCATCGCCAACATTGCGCACAACATCGGTATTACATACAAGTATCCCTTTTTTTGCAAGTATTTCTGCAGCACTGTCCGCCGAGGACAAGCCGAGATTTTTATAAACAGTATCTCTTTTTACGTATCCGCCGCAAGATGCAAGATAATCAAAAATTTCACGCTGGGTGCCTGTAAGCCCTTCAGCATCGGGATTATCTTTAACGGCAGCATAAGAGATTACAATATGATGATTAATTCCTGTAGGAAGCATGGCCTTTGCAGCTTCAAACAAGGTGCAGAATGTACGCTCCTTCAACCATTGAGCAAGGCGAAGCATTTCATCATTGAGTAAAGGAGATTCGTCCAACACTTCAAGAATTGCTTTTAATCCCTTGCGCTTTTCGCCCTCAAAAACGTCGAATATTATTCCGACGCGCTTTTTTGAGCTTTTACCGAAGGTTACGGATACCCTGCAACCGGGCCGAGCATTTTCAACAAATTCTTCAGGAATCGAATAATCATAAACCTTATCAAAGCTGAAAGCGGCATTTGAAACTGCGACAGCGGCAATTTTCATAAAATTCACCATTGCGCAGCAGCCTGCGCCCCTTTCTTAATTAGTCGGTTACAGAAATTAAAGATTTCTGATTTCTTCAGGCTCAACTACCACGTAATCGCCGCGCTGAATCTCATCAACAGCAAGAGTTACGGGCTTTTCTACCATGATAACCTTATCCTCTTCAGCCTTTTCGGCAATTGCTCTTGCTCTCTTTGCAGTAGCAATAACAAGGGAGTAGCGGCTGATATTGTTCTTGAGAAGTTTTTTCATATCGGGATTAGTCATTGTTTATTACCTCGCTTATAATTTTTTTGTTACGTAAAGTTTTATGTGACTCTGAGCTGATAATAGCCAGAACGTCATCAACCGCATCTTCAAGGCGGTCGTTTACCACAACGTAAGTGTATTCAACGCATCTGCGGATTTCTTCTTTAGCGATAAGCAGACGCCTCTGGATGTCTTCCTCATCGTCACTTGCTCTGCCGCGCAAGCGGCTCTCAAGCACACGGGACGAAGGCGGAAGAATAAAAACCGTAACACATTCGGGATAAAGTGCTCTGATTTTCTCGGCACCCTGAACATCAATTTTCAGAATAACGTTCTTACCTGCGGCAAGCATTTCATCAACGGGAGCCTTGGGTGTGCCGTAGAGATTGGTGCCGTACTCGGCAGATTCAAGGAATCCGCCTTCATCAAGCTTCTTCTGAAAATATTCGCGTGAAACAAAGTAATAGCTTTCGCCGTCTATTTCGCCTTCACGCTTGTTACGGGTGGTAAGGGAAACAGATACTTTAAGTTCACTGTTTTTCTTAAGTAATTCAGAGATTACGGTATCCTTACCGGAACCCGAAGGCCCCGAAAGAACAATCAGCATTCCTTTTTTAGCCATCGTCTTCCTCCTCGTCAATTTCATCAGCTTCATCATTGAGGCGGTTTGCAACAGTTTCACTCTGGAGGTAAGTGAGAATTACGTGGTCACTGTCAGTGATTATAACAGCTCTCGTACGTCTGCCGTGGGTAGCATCTATAAGAGTGCCCTTCTCCTTGCTCTCCTGAATAATTCGTTTAATCGGAGCGGATTCGGGGCTGACAATAGCAACAAGCCTGCCGGCATTTATCATATTGCCGAATCCGATATTTATAAGCTTCATATCAGTACCCCTCCGTTATTCAATATTCTGAATCTGCTCACGGATTTTTTCAATCTCAGCCTTGATGTCAACTACCCTGCGGGCAATCTCAACATCCTGACACTTTGAGCCGATTGTGTTTGCTTCACGGTTAAGCTCCTGCACAAGGAAATCCATTTTTTTGCCGATTGCGCCGTCACTGTCAAGGAAAGATCTGAGCTGAGCAATATGGCTCCTGAGTCTGACAGTTTCCTCTGCAACAGCAATCTTATCCGCAAAAATAGCGGCTTCCGTGAGCAACCTCTGCTCATCAACGCTTACGTCGGCAAGAAGCTCCTGAAGTCTTGAAAGAAGCTTTGCGTTGTATTCTTTTACCGTTTCAGGTGAACGGGTTTCAACAAAAGCAACACAGTCAAGAATCGAATCAAGCCTTGTGTTGACGTCATTCTTAAGCTTTGCACCCTCACGCTCACGCATTGCGGTAAAACCGTCAAGCGCCGCAGCTGCCACAACACTTACCGCATCCCAGATTTTATCCTCATCGGTCTGCTGCTTGCGGACCGCAAAAATATCAGACACTCTTGCAAGCGAAGAAACGGTTATATCATTTTCAATAGAGTAGGTTTCGCTGAGTTCTTTGTATGCATCAAGATATCCTTTTGCAAGCGGGTGGTTTACGCTGATAACGGTGTCAGGCTCTTCGAGCGCCTCAATCTGAACGTTGCACTCTACCTTACCTCTGGAAATAATGCCTGAGAAAAAGCTCTTGAGCTTTTCCTCGAGAAAACCGTAGCTTCTTGGAAGCCTTGCGGCAAATTCAAAATATCTGTGGTTTACACTCTTTATTTCAAGAGTTATGTTCATTCCGTCTACAGTCTGCTGTGAACGTCCGTAGCCGGTCATACTTCTAATCATCGGAACATCTCCAAAACTTTATTTATTGCAATTTGAACAGCATCCGCCGATAAAAACATCGGGAATGTCAACGGTATAATAATCACCCTCAAGTTCAAACTTGAGCGATATAAGCACCTGTGCACACGATTCGCTGACAGCTTGAGCGGCTACGTAAGCCGTAAACGAATCACGGTTAGCCGCATAAGTCAATGCAGAGCGCACAAGACCTTCAACGGTGAGAGGGTCATCACATGGAGCTTTAAGCTCATGAATATAAGTTTTCATTCCCTCAACGCTAAAAACACATCTGGCAGCTTCGTAATCGGAATCCGCCGCAACATAGGCAACTGCATTCTCACCGAAAGCTGATTTAACAGCAGCATCATTAAGAAGGGGTTTGAATTCTATCATCTTTTTGAGCCGTTCTTCTGTCTTTTAATACCTGCCGCAGAGAACAGCTTGTCCACCTCCTGCTCTGTTAAATCACGCCACTGACCTTGCTGAAGCATACCGAGCTTTAAATTGCCAATAGCAATTCTTCTCAGCCTTGCAACCTCAAGCTCAACAGCCTCACACATTCTTCTTATCTCACGGTTCCTGCCTTCATAAAGAACAATTTCAAGAACCACCCTGCCCTCTTCCTTTGTAACAACACGCACGTCGGCAGGCGCAGTCATTCTGCCGTCAATGTCAACACCTGTCGCAAGCTTTGTGAGCTGATCCTCATTGACGGAGGGTCTTACTGTTACACGGTAGGTCTTGGGAACGTGATGAGAAGGATGCATCATTGCGTTTGCAAATTCACCGTCATTTGTCATAAGAAGCGCACCTTCGGAGTTTCTGTCAAGCCTTCCGACGGGATAAACACGCTCGTTTATATCGCTGACAAGCTCTGCAACGCATTTTCTGCCCATTTCATCATGGTTGGTGGTTACGAATCCTCTGGGCTTGTTGAGAAGAATATATCTCATGACAGTTTCTCTCATAATTTTTTTGCCCTTAACTGTAACCGTGTCCTTTTTAGGGTCAACGCAGTCGCCGATTCTGGCTTTCACACCGTTAACCTTGACTTCGCCGTTTTCAATCATTGTTTCTGCTTTTCTGCGGGAAGCAACGCCCGCTTCAGAAAGAAACTTCTGTAATCTTATCTTGTTGTTATCCGCCAACGGATACACTCCTTTAATTACCGTAAAACAAACCGTATAGAGTTGATTTGATACGGTTTATTGCTCTTTTAAAAAAATTCTGATTATCTTGTGTGGATTCCTTTGACTCGGGAACTTCGGTTATCGCCTTAACATTCGCATCCTGCGCCGCAACAATACAGCTATATCCGCACACCTTACCGTCGCTGACATATTCAACGTAGCCGACACATTCGCCTGCATTTATCGGCGCATATTCAAACTGACGCAAATACACCTTGTATTCAACGGGAAAACTGCTGACAATTGCCGGTATCTTATCCGACTCAACCGCAACACCCGCCACGTCACCGCCGACTATCGGTAACTTAACCGATGATAAATCGGGAAAAACTTCAGACTTTTTCACCTGAGAAAAACCGTATTCTAACATATTGATATGGTCATTCCAGTCATCACGGTCATTGAGAGTGACAGCTACAAGAGTTATTCCGTCCCTCTCAGCGGCACTTACAAGGCATCTGCCGCTTTTTTTGGTAAAACCTGTCTTAACACCTATAGCGTGTGAGTAGCTCCATAAAAGCCTGTTGTGATTAGTCAAAGTTCTGCTGTAAGGGGGATTTCCGTAGCAAAGAGTTGCTGTTTTTTTTGCGCAAATACTGCGAAACTCAGGATTCTCAAGAGCCTCGCAGGCAAGTAACGCCATGTCATAAGCGGTTGAATAATGCTCTTCGTCATCGAGACCCGAAGCTGTAACAAAATTTGTATTATCCATGCCGATTTCATCAGCTCGTCTGTTCATCATGGATGCAAAATTCTCAGCACTGCCGCCCACAACAATGGCCGCTGTGTTGGCAGCATCGTTGCCGGATGCAAGCAGCATACCGTGAACAAGCGCATCAAAGCTTACCGTATCACCGGGTAACAAACCCATGGAAGTACCCTCTACAGACACCATCTGCTTTGTAACACTGACCTGACGAAACGGTGTTTTTTCCTCAAGCACAAGCAAAGAAGTCATGATTTTCGTTGTGCTTGCCATAGAAAGCCGTTCATGTTCATTTACGGCGTATATCACTTCACCGTTATCTGCGCACAGCAGCACTGCCGCTTGGGCACTTACACCGATTGTTGCATCTGCGCTGACCGTAAAAGCCCACACTAAACAAACGCAACACAGTAAATACAAAAATTTATTATGCTTCAAAATGTATCACCTGCAAAAAAGATTTGTAAATAATATGCAGATGATACAACTATTAATTACTTTTAGTTGTTGGCAATATATTCGTCAATTGCCTCGTCAACCTGAGTGTCCTTGTGTGTAAGCTTTGTGATAACTTCGCTTGCCTTATCAACAACGTCGGGAATCATGCCGATTGCTCTTTCAACCGAGCCTTCGGAAGCGTTGAGATACTTTATGGAAACGTTGCCGTTATTTACAACAAGAAATGCAACGGGAGAAATGGTGATGCCTGCTCCGCCGCCGCCACCGAAAAGATCCTTGCTGTTCTTTGAGGGGAAATCGGTACCGCCTGATGCAAAGCCGTATGTAACCTTGGAAACAGGGATAACCTGAAGTACGTCACTGATTACAATGGGGTCACCGATAATTGTGCTTACGTCTACGAGATCTTTAATCTTTTCAATTGATGTGCCAAGGATTCCTGCTGCTGACTGTTCTTTCATTTTAGTTTCCGCCTTTCATAAAATTTATTTGATTATTATTTTAAATGCTCCGCTGTTGCAGGCTTTTTAGCCTTTGAACCTTTGAGCAATTTAAACAGAACTTTTCCGGTTAGCTCAAACGCAACGATAATAACGGCGTTAATAAGCTTCCTGGGTACTACCGAAATCTTAGCGTGAACTCTCACAATATTACGCCCCTGCGCGAAGTCCGGCAGAATTTCGGTCTTATGCTTTTTGATATTCATATGAGTGGTGAGATAACCGAGAATCGGATATACGGCAGCACAGGTTTTACCGTGCTTGATAGCCGTCTGCGCCGAATCCGAATCACCAACAATAAGAGAAATAAACAAATCATCTATTATAAACGATTTGAAAATCCTTGAGAACATACCGCCAACGGCTTTCATAAGCCTTTTAAGAAGGTCTATAAAACCGGGAATACCGTTGTTACGATAAAAGCGAGTGATAATATTGTCACCCTTTTTCTTGGGCTCCTTTACCGTTTCATCAACAGTTTCCGGCTCGGGTTCTTTTTTCTTCTTTTCCTTCTTCTTTTTCGGTTTCTTCGGCTCAACCTCAGGCATTATCTGCTTTTTGATGAAAAGCCAACGCACGTCAAGCGCAACGTCTTCATCGTAATGAATAACTGCCGTAAATCTTACCGATAGCAAAAGCACAAAGAAAAGGATAATTGCGAAAATGATAATTAACGCTTTCATAGTATCACCCCTTTACTGAAAGCCTTTATTCTTCATTGATTTCCTCGGTCTGATTGAAAAATCCGCGAATCTGTTCACCCTGCTCACTGTCAATCTCATCATCGTCATCATCCTCAAGCTCACGCTTATCGGGAAGCTCGGGAAGCTCTGAAAGCGATGTAAGACAGAAGCACCTGAGAAAGTCCGGCGTAGTGCCGTAGAGCAAGGGTCTGCCCGGCAAATCAAGCCTGCCCTTTTCCTCAAGCAAACCCTTCTGGCAAAGAGTTGCTATAACGCCCGAGCAGTCAACGCCTCTGATTTGCTCAACGTAAGCCTTGGTTACGGGCTGATTGTAAGCAACAACAGCAAGCACCTCAAATGCAGCGTTGGAAAGAGGAGCGTTTTTCTTCTTCTCAAGTACGCTGCGTATCTGGCCTGCATACTCCGCACGCGAGCAAAGCTGATATTTATTGCCGAGCTTTAAAAGGCATATTCCGCTCTCCCTCTGCTCAAGCTTTGCTGCAAGAGTTGAAAGAATTAATGCGGTTTCTTCATTTTCAATTTCAAGAACCTCTGAGATTCTTGCTATTTCCAACGGCTCGCCCGAAGCAAAAAGTATTGCTTCACATGCCGCACATTTTTCATTATTCGTCAATTTCTATGTTCTCCCCTCTGCCCTGAAGCAGGATTATTTCGGCATTGTCGCCGTCGCCCTCAATATAAATCCTCTTTGCTTTCGCCATGGCAAGTAAAGCAAGAAAGGTTGCAACCATCTCCGAACGGGATTCGGAATGTTCAAAGAACGATATAAATTTCTGCTTTGTTGAATTGGTAAAACGCTTTATAATACCGTCAATCCTCGAAGCAACCGACACAATCTTATGAGCAACAATGCCCGAAAAAGCTTCAACGGGAGGCGGTAATTTTCTTTTACCTTTACCTACCGCAGCAAGATATGCCTTAAAGATTTTGGCAGGCTCGTGTATTCTTGTGTAAGTAAGGTCTGCTTCAATTTCCTCAGGCTCACGCCAGAAGTAATCGAATCCGTTTGCCTGTTTGGCAAGCTTGCCGGCTACAAGCTTACAATCCTGATATTCGGTAAGCTCACCACGAAGCTCTTCTACAAGCTTTTCACTCTCCTCATGAACGGGAAGAAGAGATGCGGTTTTGATATAAACAAGCCTTGCTGCCATTTCAAGGAATTCACTGGCAACGTCAAGATTCTCCTGCTGCATACGCTTGACATACTCAAGATACTGTTCAATTATTTCAAGAATGGGCACGTCATTGATACTCACCTTTTTCTTACTTATAAGGTGAAGCAGCAAATCCATAGGCCCTTCAAAAACTTCAATTTTATAAGATAACTGCTCCAACTCAGAGCGCTCCCTTCAAACTAACTGATAAATCTAAAAGGTAATATCGCAATCCATTCAACAGCAATCATAACCTTACCCGTAATCCAGGCAAGAGGTGTTGACAGCACACCGAAGAAAAGTAACGCAAGTATACCAAGCATGATATATCTCTCATACTGCATAATTTTAAAGTAATACTTTGCAGGAATAAGAAGAGTTGCTATTCTTGAGCCGTCAAGCGGAGGAATGGGAAGTAAATTAAACACCGCAAGGCTGACGTTGATATAAGCAGCGTAATAGAAGAAATAACGGCACACAAAAAGTACAACTCCGTAGGTTGCTGCAGCATCGTCGCCTGATAAGGCATAGGCACTGAGATTGCTGAGCAGAAGGAAAAACAGTGCCATTATGAGGTTTGACAGCGGGCCCGCAAGCGCGGTAAGTGCCATACCGCCCCTCGGATTTTTAAACCGTCTTGCATTAACGGGTACGGGTTTTGCATAGCCGAAGCCAACGAGAACAATCATCAAAGCACCGATAAGGTCTATATGCGCTAAGGGATTTATTGTAAGCCTTCCCTTGAGCCTTGCGGTATCATCGCCGAGTTTTGTGGCAACCCACGCATGAGCGAATTCATGGATGGGCAACGTGCAGAAAACAACAAATATACTTGAAAAAACACCAATGAGTGTCTGCGTAGAAAAACCGCTGCGCAGCAGATTCATAAGCATTGTAAAATCATCCTTTCATTTTTGCGGTAACCATCCTCGGCTGACCGTAAATATCTGTATGTTCCTTCACCTCAATACAAAAATCAGGGAAAAGATTTGCTACTGCCTCAGTTTGCTCTTCGCCGCATTCAAAAGCAATCAGACCACCCTGCTTAACTCTTGAAAGCCATCCGCCGAGAATGGCACGGTAAAAATCAAGACCATCCTTGCCACCGTCAAGCGCCATAACAGGCTCGTGCAAAACTTCCTTCTGAAGAGTAGATATAACGTCGCTTGCAATATACGGAGGATTCGACACAAGTACGTCGGCTTCAGGTAAATCAAAAAATTCAGGTTTAAAAATATCTCCGATAACAAGCTCGGCATTTTCAGCTTCAAGCAGTGAGATATTCTGTCTTAAATATTCAGCCGCTTTTTCAGATTTTTCAACAAGATAAACCTTACATCCCGGATTCTGCTTGGCAATGCTGAGCCCTATACATCCGCTTCCTGCGCACAAGTCATAGACAACGGCGTTTTCACGGCCCTTCAGAAACTCACAGGCGCTGTCAACAAGCATTTCACTTTCCGGGCGAGGAATCAGCACCCCTTCACCAACCCTGAACGTATAGGAATAAAAATCCCATTCGCCGATAACGTACTGCAGAGGCAATCCCTCCGAACGGTCGGCAACGGCTGATGAGAAAGCGGCGTTAACCTTACTGTCGGGGCAAAAGGATGAATTGATAATCAGATCTCTTCTGCTGACACCGAGTGACTCCAGAATCCAGAGCGCTTCATTTTTCGCATTTTCAACGCCGGCATCAGTGAGAGTTTTTTCGCCCCACTTTAAAAGTTCTGAAATCGATTTCATTCGGCAGAATCCTCGGAAGCAGCCTGAGCGTCAGTGACGTCATCAGATTCAGCTAAAGGTGCAGGCACCTGTTCGGGTTCACCGCTGAGAGCAGCCTTGAGCGCCTGAATACCAACCTCTATGATATCATCGGTAGGCTCAACGGTAGTAATACGCTGCATAAGCAGACCGGGGGCTGAAAGAGCCTTTGTAAGCTTGTTGGGATACTTACCTGCAAGCTGAATGAATTCAAAACCTATGCCCATGATAAGGGGCATAATAAGAACTTTTATTCCGATCCAGAGCCAGGTTGTTTCCACAATATAATCGGGAAGCACAACAGCAAAAATTGAGGAAATGAGAATGCTGAGGATAATGGTGATAAAAATGAAGCTTGTGCCGCATCTGGGATGAAAACGCTTTTGTTTTTTTACGTTTTCAACGGTAAGTTCAAGCCCTGCTTCAAAGCAGAAAATCGATTTATGCTCAGCACCGTGGTACATATAGACTCTGCGTATTTCCTTCATTCTCGAAACAGCATACATGTAAATCACAAAAATACCGACTCTGATTACGCCCTCAAACAAAGTCTTGAAAGCGGAAATTCCTCCGTCAAAAAGGTACTTATTAACAAGCTCAAATGCTTTCGTAGGCGCATACATAAACAGAAGAAAAGCAAGTGCAAGGCTGAGCACCATTGAAATGCCGCCGATAACAGCCATCATCTTAGGTCCGAAATGTTCGGAAAGCCATTTGTCAAGCTTGGATTCTCCAACGTCATTTTCAAGGTCAAGGCTTGTCTTTTCTGCAGATTCCATAAGGCACTTATAGCCGACAACCATTGATCCAACAAAAGAAACAATACCTCTCACAAGAGGGAGATTGAGAATTTTATACTTCTTACGGTATGATTTAAAGCTCTTCATCTGGGTTTCAATTGAGCCGTCAGGCATTCTCAATGACATCGCTGTGCCCTTGGGGCCCTTCATCATAATGCCTTCCATGAGCGCCTGACCGCCAACAGCAACGTAGGGACATTTGTTATCTTTCTTCTTCATTAATCTTTTTCTCTCCTTCCTTGCCTGCAACGTCAACGGGGAAAACAACAGTTACCGTTGTTCCTTCGCCGAGTACACTGTCAATACTGAATTCACCGTTATGAAGCTTTATAATTTCATCAACTACGGCAAGTCCGATTCCCGAGCCTCTGACGGTTGAATCGGCTTTGTAGAATTTCTCTTTAACCTTCGGTAAATCATCCTCGGAAATACCCTTGCCCGTATCGGTAAAGGTAATCATGAGTCTGTCGGAATCAATCAGGTCAGCCTTGACGATAAGCTTGCCGCCCTGTTGATTGTATTTAATTGCATTATCAAGTATATTTACAAAAACCTGCCTTATTCTTGCGGCATCGCCAAAGGCCGGAATAGGCACGTGAGGTACATTGTAGGTTACTTCTATTCCTTCCTTGACCGCCCTCTCTCTGAAGGTGAATACAGCTTCATCAAGCTCGGCAAGCACGTCAATTCTCTCGGTATTAAGGCTGAGCTTGCCGTTATTCATTCTTGAGAAATCAAGCAGCTCCTCAACCATATCGTTAAGCCTGGTGGTTTCATCAATAATAATCTCCATACCGCGCCTGCTCATGGCAGGGTCACTGTCACCAAGCTGAAGCAGGGTTTCTCCCCAGCCTTTAATAGCGGTAAGCGGTGTACGCAGCTCATGCGAAACGGTGGAAATAAAATCGTTCTTCATCTCGTCTGCCGCTTCAAGCTCAGACGCCATATCGTTTATCGTTTTGCACAAACGGCCGATCTCATCATCACTGTTGTATTCTTCCATTCGTGCGTCAAGATCTCCGCTTGCAATCTGCTGCGCTGTATCGCACACTTTTTTAACGGGACGAATTATCGATTTAAAGAAAAAATTTGCGGAAATAAGAACAAGAACTGCAAAGAAGATAAAGCATATTCCGTAAATCAGTAACGAAAGCTTCAAAAGTTGACGCTCAATTCCTTCAAGCGAAATCATAAACCTTACGGCGCCTGCATGAATACCGTCGGTACCCGTAACGAGAACAGTCTGCGCCATTATGCTTTCGCCGCTTTCAATTTTACCCGACCAGGAACCCTTGTGAGTTTCGCTGGAAAGCGCCTCTTCATAATCAGGCATTTCGGTTTCATCAATCTCAAAACCGCTTGAGGAAAGAATCACTTTACCGCTTCTGTCAATTATCCAGACTTCCATAACGTCCTTCTCGGTAAAATCCTCAAGGAATTCTCTGCCGCTTGCGGCAAAGCCCTCGCCCGTTGTGCTGCCATAGCGCGAAAAGAACAGCGTTACCATATCGCCGGCATTTGAGGAAAGTGTGGTTTCAACAGTACCGTAGTAAGACCTGGCAAGAATCACTACAAGAACGGTTGCGGTTACAAGAAGAATGGCGAATATAAGAGATACAACCTCAATAAACCATCTTCTTGTTATGCCCTTCACTTTTTTCCCTCCTTACCGTTAAATTATACTACCCATTTATAACCGATACCCCATATGGTTGCTATGTTTCTGGGGTTTGAAGGCTCGTCCTCAATCTTCATGCGAAGCCTTCTGACGTTAACGTCAACAATTTTTTCTTCACCGAAGTATTCACTGCCCCACACACGGTTGAGAATATCCGTTCTGTGCAGCGCAACACCGGGATTTTTGAAGAAATATTCCATCATCTGGAATTCAACCTGAGTCAGTTCAATAAAAACACCTTTTTTGGTGAGCGTTCTGCTTTTTAAATCAAGCCTGAAATCGCCAAGTTCGATTATACTGTCAGCCGTGCTTGCGGATGACGGATTTGACAGCATGGAAACACGGCGGTAAACGGCATCAACACGTGCTACAAGCTCCGTGGGAGAAAAAGGTTTTGTGATATAGTCATCAGCGCCCATCATAAGCCCTGTTACTTTATCCATCTCCTGAGTTTTTGCTGTAAGCATTATAATACCGATTGTTTCGCTTTCCTTCCTGAGAATTTTGCAAACGTCAAGTCCGTTAACCTCAGGCATCATAATATCAAGCAAAGCTATATCAAAATCTCCGTTGCACGCTTCGTATTGCTCAAGCGCCTGAGCGCCGTTACCTGCCTCAACAACCTCATAGCCGCCTCTTCGAAGATTGATTACAATAAACTCGCGGATTGCGGATTCATCCTCGGCAACAAGTACCCTTTTCACATTATCACCTCATGTCATCATAATTTCAAGTACATAACTCTCTGAGAAAGCTTGAGCGAATCAATGCCGATTGCTTTACCTGCCGAAGAAATATATGCACAGATTATATTATCGCCCTCATACAGTACAGCGTACTGCTCGTAACTTTTTTCATTCCATTCGTCTTCAGGAATTGAAAGAACCGAGAATAAATCAGAGCCGCTTTTGCTCTGTTCATCGTAAGCGTAAAATACCCAGCAGTTTTCCGTTCTGCTTTTAACGTAAATCGTTCCGATTTCATGCTCCTCAAGCAAGAACATATATGAATTTTGGGAATTTATAACGGAATACTCTACGGTAACCAGCTTGTTACCTGAAACGTTCATCCATTCTGTAAGATAAATTTCCTGGAACGTTGCCTGCGCAACCAAATCAACGTAAAAATCGGAAGTGTCAACGGGGAGCATAATAGTCTGGACGGGAATATCAATCGTACCGTCATTATTGATATCCATGCATCCGACGGGTTGATACCGCAGCGTTGCAGAGTTGGTCATTGTTTCCGAATCAAGGAAAGGAGCAACAAGCTCGCCGGATTCCTTATTCCAATACACAACCTCGGTTATCATCTGTTCGTTACCCTTAAGAGCGTCAACGTAAACACGCATAGGGCTGTTTTCATCAGTTTTTTCAGTCTTGATTGACGTATACTTGCTGACGTTAGCATCAAGACTTACGTTGCCGGCAACAACAATTGAATCAGAGTTATACTTGAGCATCTTGCCCGTGCACTGATTGCCGGACGCTCCAACAGTACGGCTGATAATAAAGGCTTCATCAAGACCGTCCGAATCAAAATCGGCACACGTCATTATTTCATAGGACTCATTGGCAATCTCTTTGTAGGTGCTTTTGAATGAATCCGAATACGCTACGTATACGGAAAGAATCCTGCCTGAGGTTGTTCCTACCTTCCAGCTTACAAGCACCTCAGCTTCACCGTTACCGTCCATATCAACAAACTTCACACTGTCAACCGAGTCACCCGAACCGCCGAAATCGGCAATATTACGCCAAGCTCCGTCAATATAATCAAAAAACGAAACCCGTGCATCACCTTCATTTTTTTGCGAATAAAAAATGAGCGCTTCCTCTCTGCCGTCAGAATCAATATCTTCAGTAACAACGGCAGACTTATGGTCACCGCCCGACGGTGGAGAAAAGACTGCGTTTTCACCGGCGTGGTTTTTAAAGGCATCTATGAGCGCTTCATTCATGCCGGAAAACGAAGGCGGCTTCATAAGCGACTCAACGGGTTTGTAAAACTGCCCGGAGCAGCCCGAGAAAGAGGCTGCGATAACGGCAAGTAAAATAATTGCAGAAAATATTCTTTTCATGCCGTAAACACCTTCTCTCCCAGTTTTTCACATTATTATATCATGATTATCTAATATATTCAATAACTAATAATAAATATTTTATTAATAAATTATATTATAAAAGGCACCGGACTTTACTTAGAAGTCCGATGCCTTGATTTATTACGCCGATAACGTTACCTCATAATCTCCGCTTGCCCAGCAAAAATCCGAATCGGAAATTATCACCTTAACAGGCACGCTGAGTTTTTCTAAAAACTTAAGTTCCGATGCATCCGCCTGCAGAGATATAGACTGTTCGTCAATCTTTGCGAGTTCCTCCTGAGTACCTACAACCGTAACGGTTATACTTCCCTGAGTTACAATCTCCGGTGTGATTCCTCTGGGAATATTTGTTACCTGTATTCCCGACACGGGAATTTCAAAGGTTTCCTCAAACACGTCAGGTACGTCAACAACAATTTCGAACGACTCCGTACCGTCAAGCAAAACACCTGAATCGACAGGAAGCGAATCGATTATAAACGTGTTGATACCCGGCTTCAAATCAGAAAAATCAATAGTTGCCACAGAAATAATTCCATTAAGATTTTCAAGTTTGCCTTCATTGACACCAAAAAGTGCTGTTGAGGGGCTTACTGTGTAACTGAGCGGATTTTTAATATAGTTTGCAGGTGAATTGATAAAGCTGACAGAGGCGCTGAGCATCGCAGTTTTATAAACGGGAATTGTCATTGTAAATCCGTCTGTATCAATGGAATACGTAAGATATTCAGGCTCGTAACCGTTACTGTCAACAGCCTTCACGTCACAGCCGAAAGATTCGGTCTGTGTTAACTGCGATTCAAGAGAAACAGCGGCTGTCACTTTCTCAATACGCTCAATCTGCGTTGAAGGACCTGAAACCGTAACCGTATTGGAGGACATAACGGTATCACCGACGTGATATCCCTCGGGTGCGATGCCCGACGGTGCATCAATAACGGCTTCAATAGCAAATTCGGTTTCGGTTTCAACATCAAAATAAACACTGATACTGTCAAGCGAAATATCGGTTATTTCAAATTCAGCGTTTTCATCAACACTTGAGGCAACAAGAGTAAGTGTATACTGACCCGCGGAATCCACGTACTTGGTATTGGCTTTTACAACAATATCATCAGTTTCAAGCGACACGGGTGAAACAATATATCTTTTACCGTAAACGGTTACGTCAACAGTATATTCGGTTTCACCAAAAGCCTGAAGACCGAAATCGCTCATAACCTGAGTCTGCTCAATTGTGACGGGTACTTTTTCAATAACGCGTTCGTCCTCGGGGCTGAATTCAAGCACAACCGCCAGCCACACGATAACAGCGGCAAATATTGAAAAAAACATCAGAAATCTGTTGTTGTAAAAAAGGCTGTTCAAACTGAATTTTTTCTTATTTTTCATTTTTTCTCAGCCCCTCAAAGAATTTTTTAATTGTTTCGCCCAGGTTTTTGGGTGAATCATCATCATCTGAAAGGAAAAGTTCAAAAAGCCTTTCTCTCAGAGAAGCCTCGTTGAACCCTCTTTCGATTGTACCTTTATAACACACAGAGATTGTTCCCGTTTCTTCAGACGTTATTATTGCAACAGCGTCGCTTTGTTCAGTAACGCCAAGCGCCGCACGGTGCCTCATACCCAAATCACTGGGGATTTCGGGATTCTGAGTAAGCGGCAAGACGCATCCTGCGGCATAAAGTCTTTCGCCCCTTATAATGACGGCGCCGTCATGCAAAGGAGAATTGGGGAAGAACATATTTCCTATAATTTCGTGGGAAATGGCTGCATCTGTAATTGTGCCTGTTTTAATAATATCACCCAGAAGAGTCTTGTTTTCAAGAATAATAAGAGAGCCGGTTTTGCTTGCGCTCATACGGCCGCAGGCCTTTGCTATTTCGATAAAATTGGTGCGCATCTTGCTTTCGCTGACAGCCTTCCTTTCTCCCAGACCGAAAAACGAAAGTGTTGACGACCAGCTTCTGCCCATGTGCTCAATAGCATGGCGCAATTCAGGCACAAACAAGATTATGAGCACGAGAATAACGTTTGAAAAAACCTTACTGAAAATGTAGGCGGTTGCCTGCATATCAATGATATTTGTGATTACAAAGTAAACAATAGCAAGCAAAAGCAAACCCTTTGCCAGCTGAAATGCACGGGTTTCTCTGATAAGCTTGATTGCCTGATATATAATAAAGGCAACAAGAATAATATCAAGCGCATCCGCAATACCGAAAGACGACAAAACGGACGTTATTTTCGAAAACAGACTTGTTATATTTTCAACAAAGGTCATGG
Source organism: Clostridia bacterium (assembly GCA_017397105.1). GTDB lineage: Bacteria > Bacillota > Clostridia > Oscillospirales > Acutalibacteraceae > CAG-177. Next base: position 28,085 of record JAFQKF010000008.1, read on the forward strand.
GCTTCTCCCCTTCCTTTTGCGGATTTTTTACAAGTAATAATTCTAACACAGCTTTTACTCTACTGCAAATAAATATTGAATAATTAACAAAATTTTTAATTTTTGTCAATCAGGCATACGCAGTGGGCGGCAATTCCTTCGCCTGTGCCTGTAAATCCAAGCCCTTCCTCAGTAGTTGCCTTGATGCTTATGCAGTCAACGTCAACGCCGCACGCTGATGCAATATTTGCACGCATATCATCAATGAAAGGGCGCAATTTAGGTGCCTGAGCCAGAACTGTTGCATCAAGATTTACAACACCGTAACCATTGGCTTTCACGGCATCAACAACTTTTCTAAGGAGCATAAGACTGTCAGCCCCTTTGTATGCGGGGTCACTGTCAGGAAAAAGCTTGCCTATATCGCCAAGCGCTGCCGCTCCGAGTAAAGCATCACTGACTGCGTGCAAAAGCACGTCGGCATCCGAATGCCCGAGCAAGCCCTTGACGTATTCAATTTCAACTCCGCCAAGTATCAGCTTTCTGCCTTCAACAAGGCGGTGCACATCATATCCGTGACCGATACGCATTTCTTATTCTCCTCTGCCGTTTATTTCTTCAGCCGCCTTTAAAAAGCCTTCCTTTGTGGTAATGCAGTTGAGCACCTCAACCAATCCGTTTGAACTCAGGCGCCTCGGTAATCCGAAATATTCAAGCAACCGTGAACGTCTGGCGGCACTGTCAGCACAACCCGAAAAGCCTGCCTCGAACAAATCAAGCTTGGTAATCTCACGCTGCTTTACCGATGACTGTTCGCAAAAAACTCCGGCATCTGTAAGTGCCTTGGTAATAACCTGTTCCGTCATTCCCTCAACACCGAGCATTCCTTCTTTTGAAGGCTCGGTTTTACGCTTTTCCTTGCCGTAAATATCGGGAATATACGCATTGATTATGTATTTTTTATCAACCGCATTGCCTATAAAAGAGCGTATTATAAAACCTGCTGAGTCACTGTCGGTAAGCACCACAAGACCCCTGCTTTTTGCAAGAGTTCTTAAAAGCTGCTGACGCTCTTTATCCTTAAAAATGGCAAAACCGTCAGTTGTAATTATCGGCGCATCTATAAACCGTGAGAGCTTGATTTTATCATACTTACCCTCGACGATAACTGCCTGATTAATTTTTATCATTCAGCGGTCATTCCCCTCATAAATCGCAAGGCGTGCAAGTGTCTGCTCAAGAATCAGTGTTTTGCTGACTGACGAGCTTTTCATCATCCTGTCAGCCTCAGCGAGAAGTTCAATGCAGGAATAAATAGATGAAAGTGAAAGCCCGTGGCTTTCCCTTTGAGCATTGGTCAATCTGAAAACTTTACCGGAATAGTTATAAAGCTTAGCCACGTCCTCGGCACGCTTACCTGCCGTCACAGCCGCCCTTACGCGGTACATATCGGTATATGACATTATAAAAGCGCCAAGAATCATAAGCGGATCTTCTTTCTGGGCAATAACGTTGCTTAGCTTTTGCTGAGCAATGGAAAACCTGCCGGAATGAAGAGCTTTTGTAATATCAAAAACTTTAGCCTCAAGAGTTTTGGGACATACGGCATCAACATCATCTTTTGTAACAGTTCTGCCCTTGGCGTAAGAACAGAGTTTATCCGTTTCGTTGATAACGGTATTAAGATCACTGCCGACACAGCTTATAAGATACGAAGCAACCCCTGCAGCAAAGGGAGCACCTCTTTTTTCAGCACCCTTCTCAATAGTACGCACAAGGTCGTTTTTTTCTTTTTTATCAAGCTTTACAACACTTCCGAAGGTATCGAAAAGATTAATGATTTTTTTCCATTTTTCTCCCGAAACAGAGCGTGAAATCATGCAAAAAACAAGAGCACAAGATTCGGGTAATTCGGAAAGAAGTTCATTAAGAAGCGCAACATTTCCTGTATCAAGAGTATCAAGCGGCATATCCTTGACGACAATACAGTTTGTTTCGCTCATAACAGGAAAAGCCTGGGCACTGTCATAAACATCGCCGAGCACAGCTTCATTTCCGTCAAAAACGTGAAGATTGAAATCCTCAAAACTTTTGTCAACGGTTTTGTCAATAATTCTGTCAACATAAACCTTTTTCAGATAATCCTCGTCACCGTAAATTAGGTATGCACCCGTAGGAGTGCTTCGAAGCTTTTCTTTTAAACCGCTTTCTGATAGTACCGGCATAGTTACACCTACTTTCCTGTTAATTTATAGTCTGTCAACCGTATATTTCCCTTCTTCCGAAATACGTACTCGGACGTTACCCTCACCTGCGGTTGCAACGGTATTGACACCGCTGAGCAATAACGAATTCTGACGCAAACAGTCAGTATCCGCAAGCACCACTAAATCATATACATTTGCATCAAAGCCGTAAGGTAAATCAGCTCTGCAAATCATAATATCAGGCTCAGGCAAACCGTATTCTGATAAATCGGTAGACGGATAAAACGATATAACAACGTTCAGCGAATAAATCTGCAAATAAGCAAATGATGCTTCACTGTTACTCACACACGTAAAATTACCGCTTTCAAAAACATCGCCGAAAAGGCCGTTAAATCCGGTTTTTTCAACATCATTCAGCAAAAGCGCACTACCCTCAGGTAATTCATCGCACGCAACGGCAAGCGGTCTGTGCTTAAGTAAAAATTTATTGCAGCAACCCGATTCGGTTTTATTGATTCTCGGAAGCATGAGCATTTCAAGTTCGCTTACGTGACAGTCTTCAAGCATATAATTTATCTGCTCCGACGAATAAAAGTCATCCTCTCCGCAGCCGATCATAATACCTTTTCTGCCTTTGCTGATAAGCACCGCAGAAGCATTTCCTATATCCGCAACAGTTATGTTGACAAGCGGCGAAAAATATGCGTGCGAGAGAATAACCGATGATAAAAACACCGCCGCGCAAAGCAAAGAGGCAAGGCGTATACGAAGCTTTGATTTTACAGAAAACAGTACAGCCAATCCCATTATTATCAGACAACCTGAAAGACAAATGAGTATAAGGCCTTTTTCCGGATAAAAGGTAATCGAATCAAAATTTTTCAGTTTGTCAGCGGTTGCAATGATAAGCTTTGCCGCCACGCCGCAAACCAGCCCCAAAGGATATTTCAGTACATTTACTAAAGGTAAAAACGAGAATGCGGCAGTTATTCCTGCTGACACCATACAAACTGTCGCTACAGGAATTATAAAAACATTCGAAATAAAAGTTAAAAAATTAATTGAATTAAAATAATATATACAGACAGGTAATGTAAAAACAACGCAGGAAAAAGTACCGGTAAGTATTCCTGCAAAGTATTCAACGGGTTTTCTTACAAACGATATTCTGATTTTCGAGATAAGCCCGTGTGTTCTGTCACGTATTTCAGGGTACAGTACAAGCATACCGAGAGTTGACAGCACTGACAGCAGAAAAGAAACGTTACCTGCCGCAAACGGTTGAGCAACAAGAATGAGCGCCACCGCAAATCCGAGTGAATTGATGCCGTCCTTTTCCCGGGAAAAAATATTGCCGAGCAAAGTGATTATAAGCATTATGCCTGCCCTTGTTACAGAATAAGTGAACCCTGAAAGGAACATAAACAAAAGAACAAACACAACCGACACGGCAGAAGCAACCTTCTTCCCCAGTTTCAGCTTGTCCGATGCTTTCAACACAAGTAAAGCCCAAACGGAAAGATGCATACCGGAAACACAGATAAGATGAGAAACTCCGATATCACGCAAAGAATCGTTAACCGATTCAGGCAAGCGTGCTTTATCACCAAGCAAAAGCGCAACTGCCAACGCACCCGTTTCCCCGGGCAATAAGCTGCTGAGGGCTGTTTTGATATCCTTGCGTATTTTTACAAAACGGTAAGCAAGAGGTTTTTGTGCCTCATCAACCGTCGTTACCTTCAACGCATCGTTGCTGAAGTCTGCAGGATATGCTCCGAGAAAAGTGCCCGTTGATTTGAAATAATCAAGTATTTCAGCATTACGTGAGCCGAGAACATTAAATACAAAATCTCCGCTTACAGTATCATAGGGCTCAGCATCCAACGGAAGCTGCAGGGACAATCTGAGTTTTGTTTCACACTCAACGCCATTAATTGAAATACTCTCTGCTTCGTAATAAGTTCTTCCGTTTTCCGAATATGAATAATCAAGAATTCTGATTTCAGAGTTTACTCTGTCCCCTGCAAGAGACAGTGCAACCCCGTAATCAAACTGCATTGCCGAATAGAACAGCAGGCAGGCAACAAGACCTACAGCTGCAGAGCAGGGAATCACACGTTCTTTCCTTATACGCTGAAACGAAACGCCAAGAATAAAAACCGCTCCCAGCAGCACGGAAACCGCAATAAGAACTGTATCGGAATTAACGGCAAACAGGATATACAGAATAAACAGCAAAGTAAATCCCGTTACCGCAAAAGGTCTCGGCACACGAAATCACTCCGAAAAATAATTATTTAAAGAAAAGAGGAAGCTTTTCGAGGAATATAATATCATCCCTGTCAGCGGCATCACCCTCAGCAAGAACAGCACACTTAGCCACAACGTTTGCAGAAAATCTGGCACAAAGCTCTTCAACAGCCTTAAGCGATTCACCTGTACTGATAACGTCATCGAGTATTACTACTCTTTTACCGGTAAGCTCTCTGCCCTCAAGCGCATCCATAATAAGAGTCTGCTCACCGTTAGTGGTAATTGAACGCACACTTACGGATACGGGCTCTTTCATATAAAGCTTGGCTTTTTTTCTGGCAACAAAGTATTTCTTACCGCTCTGCCTTGACATTTCATAGGCAATGGGAATGCTTTTTGCCTCGGGAGTAACGATATAGTCAAACTCGGGGAGCTTCTTAAGAAGCTCCTCGCTTGCTTTTATTGTCATTTCAACGTCACCGAAAATTATGAAGCCTGCAATATCAAGCTTTTCATTCACGGCACAAACAGGCAGGTTTCGTTCAAGACCCGCTATTTTCATTGTATAAAACTCAGACATATTAACTCTCCTCGCTGAAAATTTTCATACACACAATCAACCCGGAGGCCATGTGAAATCACGGCCGCCAAGAAGATGGAAATGCAGATGCTTTACAGTCTGACCTGCTTTGATGCCTGAATTGGTAACTACTCTGAAGTCACCGTCAAGGCCGAGTTCATCAGCAACCTTTGCCGCAACCTCAAAAATATGGGCAACAACAGCGCTGTTTTCGCCGTTAATTTCAGCGGCGCATGAAATATGCTCCTTGGGTATTATAAGAACATGAACGGGAGCCTGAGGCTCAAGGTCATAAAAAGCGAGAACCTTCTCATCCTCATATGCCTTTTTTGAAGGAATATCTCCGTTTACAATTTTACAGAAAATGCAATCCATAAATTCACTTCCTTTTGATTTTAATACATGAATATAAATCGCTGTTTAAGGTTATTTAAGCATTGCCTTAACAATACTCTCAACTGCGGCCATAGCAGAAGCAACACCTGAAACATCCTTTGTTCCTGCCATTGCGCTGTCAGGTCTTCCGCCGCCTGAACCGCCGGCAAGCTTTGAAACCTCTCTTACAATATTACCTGCATGGGCACCCTTGGCGATTGCATCCTTTCCGCAAGCGCAGGCAAAGTTTGCGCTTGCACCATTAACGGAGCAGATAACCGCAACAGAATCAGCATTTTCCTTTACCTTATCGCACATTGAACGAAGGTCACCGGGGTTAACACCTTCAATTGTGGTAGCAATAAGAGTTACACCGCCAAGGTCAACAGCACCGCTCATGAGGTCGCCTGTCTTGAGCTGAGAAAGCTCCGCACGAAGCTGCTCAATTTCCTTTTCTTTTGCCTTAAGGTCAGCCATAAGAGCATTGGCTTTTTTATCAAGCTCGGAAACGTTTGCAAGCTTCATAGCAGCAGCGGTATTGTTGATTAATGAATTATTCTTAGCAATATAATCAAGCACACCGTAGCCTGTAACAGCCTCTATTCTGCGAACACCTGCAGCAACAGAGGATTCTGAAACAATCTTGAAGAGACCGAGTTTACCGGTGTTGTTTACGTGTGTACCGCCGCAAAGCTCAGTTGAGAATTCCCCTGCTTTTACAACTCGTACAACATCGCCGTATTTTTCGCCGAAAAGTGCCATTGCACCAAGCTTTTTAGCTTCTTCAATGGGCATTTCAGTGCTGGAAACAGGCATTGCGGCAAGGATAATTTCATTAACATTACTCTCAACTGCGGCAAGCTCTTCGTCTGTAAGAGCAGAGAAATGAGTAAAATCAAATCTCATGACAGTATCATTTACAAGCTGACCGGCCTGCTCAACGTGTGAACCGAGCTGCTCACGAAGGGCAGCCTGAAGAAGATGAGCGGCAGTGTGGTTTCTCATGATCTTTTCATGTCTGCTTACGTTAATTGCCGCATAAACTTTTTCGCCAACAGCAATTGAATCGCCACCGATAAGCTTACCGATATGAAGGATGATTGAGTCGGGAGTTTTGTTTGTTGCGGTAACTTCAAAGGTTGCGCCTGCTTCGGTTTTTATAACACCTGTATCACCAACCTGACCGCCGCTTTCGCCGTAAAACGCAGTTTTATCAAGAACTATAACTGCATTTGTATCTGCGGTAACGATTTCCGCACGCTCGCCGTCAACGATTATTGCCTTAACAACCGCATCACAGCAAGAGCAGTAAGATGAACCGTCTTCAAGAAGATTGCAGCCGAGGAACTCAGTTGTTGATATATCCTTGAGAGAAGCCTGGCCGCCCTTCCAAGCCTCAGCACCTGCATCCTTACGTGCTGCACGGGCAGCGGCTCTGCTTTCAGCGTACAAGCGCTTGTATTCATCTATATCAACGCTCATTCCTCTTTCTTCGAGGAGCTCTTTTGTAAGATCAATGGGGAAGCCGAAGGTATCCTGAAGCTTGAAGGCATCAGCACCGCTGAGAATTCCGTTTGTATTCTGAGCAATGAGGTTTTCAAGCAAAACAAGGCCGGTATCAATTGTCTTGTTAAAACTTTCTTCTTCAGCCTTGATAACCTTTACGATAAGGTCATGCTTTTCAACAAGATTGGGGTAAGCTTCAGCATTTTCTTTGATAACGGTTTCACATACCTTATAAAGGAAGGTACCGTCTATGCCGAGAAGTCTTCCGTGCCTTGCAGCTCTTCTGAGAAGGCGGCGAAGAACGTAGCCCCTGCCCTCGTTTGAAGGCATTACACCGTCACCGATCATGAAAGTTGTGCTTCTGATATGGTCTGTAATAACTCTGAGAGAAATATCGTTCTTTTCATTATCGTGATATTTAACGTCGGCAATTTCGATAACGTGCTTCATTATATTCTGAACGGTATCAACCTCAAAAAGATTGTCAACACCCTGCATAACGCACGCAAGTCTTTCAAGACCCATGCCTGTATCAATGTTACAGCTTTTAAGCTTGGTATAATTGCCGTTACCGTCATTTTCAAACTGTGTGAAAACGAGATTCCATACTTCTATAAAACGGTCGCATTCACAGCCAACCTTACAGTCAGGGCTGCCGCATCCGAATTTTTCACCGCGGTCAAAATAAATCTCAGAGCAAGGACCGCAGGGACCTGCGCCGTGCTCCCAGAAGTTATCTTCTTTACCGAATCTTACCATATGGTCGGGCTTAACACCGATTTCCTTAGTCCAGATATCATAAGCCTCGTCATCCTCAAGATAAACGCTTACATAGAGCTTATCCTCGGGAATTTCAAGCACCTTCGTAAAGAATTCCCAAGCCCATGCAGTTGCTTCGTGCTTGAAGTAATCACCGAAGGAGAAGTTGCCGAGCATCTCAAAATAAGTGCCGTGGCGGGCTGTAATGCCTACACGCTCAATATCAGGAGTTCTGATGCACTTCTGGCAGGTTGTAACTCTGTTTTTGGGAGGAGTAAGCTCACCTGTGAAATACTTTTTGAGAGGCGCCATACCTGCGTTGATGAGAAGCAGGCTCTTGTCCCCCTGAGGAACAAGCGAAAAACTTGGCATTCTCAGATGCTCCTTTGATTCAAAAAATGACAGATATTTTTCTCTGAGTTCATTAAGTGAAGTCCATTTCATAGTATATATCTCCTTTTGGGCAGAACGCCCGTTATTTAAAAAATTGCAAAAAGGTGCAGTTACACAATCAAATGGGACGGCCTTGAGACCGCGGTACCACCCAAATTGCGCAAATGCACCACTCAATACGTTAACGCCGCATACGCCGCCGCTCATCGCAGCAGATGCTCAGGGATGGCTGCCTCAGCCGGAGGTTTGCAGGTATCTCAGCAAATGCCCCGCTCTCTGTAAAACACGGAAAAGGCTCTTCCCATCACAGCAAAAGTATTAAATTAAAAATCAGATTCCTGATTCTTCAAGATAAGTGGCTCTTGCCCAGCCGTAACTATCTTCATACTCAAAGCAAATCCACTTTTTACCGTTATCATCCTTATACTCAGCAACAACTGTAACGATTGTTCCCTCGTCAATTTCACCGAGGAGAGTATCGTCACCGGTTGCACCGGGCTCAGTTCTTACGTTGATTGTACTGTCAACAACCTCATAAGAACCGGTAAGAGGAGTTGCGTATTCATAAATAGCATCAAGGCTGCCGGGCTGAGGAGTAGTTTCGGGCAGTTCAAAGGTATCAACAGCCTGACCTACGCAAAGGATGCCCCATACGCCGTTCTTGCAAGCGATGAATACACCTGCATCGCCCTGAAGAATTGAATCATACTCAAAGTTAACAATCACGTTGCCGGAAACGTCAACAACGCCCATTTTGCCGCCCTTCTTGACTGCTACCATGCCGTTATCAACAGCAAGGCAATAGTCAACCATTGCGTACTGCTCGCTTGAAAGACCGTCGTTAACAGCTTCGTAGAGGCAATCGATAACAAGCTTGTCACTCTGCTGGGAAACATAGCCCCATTTACCTGTTTCAGCATCTCTTACAGCTGCATAGCCGTTGTGATAACGGTCACGTTCGCTGTACTTTCTCTCATTAAGCTCATCACCTGTTGAAGAGTGAGTTGCATGAACGGTTGAGCTTACGGTGTAATCAACCATTGAAATCTCATAAAGGCTTCCGCCTGCTTCAATTCTTACAAGGTAGTGGTAGCTGTCACGCTGGGTGTAATCCCTGCCGTGAGAGCATCTGACGAACTCAACGTAGTTGGGCTCAAGAACAACATTGCCCTGATAATCCATAAGTCCGTATTTGCCTGTTTCAGCAGACTTGAAAATACAGCACTTCTCGTTGAAATAGGAAATTTCATCGTAATCGGGGAAAAGCTCGGGAGTCCAGAGCGATTTAACTGCTTCACCCTGCTGAGTAACTGCAACGTTACCGGTTGTTGTTTCTTCGTTCTTATCCTTATTCATAATAAGAATACCCGATACAGCAACGGCAATAACAAGGAGAGAAATAAGAACTATATATATAATTGTTTTGGGCTGAAGCTTCTTTTTGCCGCTTTCGCTATCATCCTGAGCTTCATCGCTCTCAGGCACAGACACCTGAGCAGGAGCCTTTGCCTTGCCGATATAAACACCTGATGATTCCTGAGAAACGGGCGCATCAGGCTGTGCATTATCGGATGCAGTGCCAAGCTGAACAAGGCCCAAATCGATTTCTTTGAAGATATCCTCGCCGCTTACAACTGCCTGCGAGGGCTTTGTTTTATTATCAATGATGATGGTTCTGGGTTCTTCATCCTCCTGAGCGTTTTCTTCCTCAGCGGATTCAGCGGGCTGAGCATCCTGCTCTGCAGAATCTTCAGCATCAGACTTAACGTCATCATTTGTTTCCTCAGCCTTTGCTTCGGGCTCTGCAGCAGGCTCTTCTTTTGCAGGCTCTTCAACGGGCTGCCCGGGAGCTGCCTCAACAACCTTGTCCTTGTTTTCGTAAGCATCAATTGCAAAAATGAAAACACTTCTTACAAGCTCGTTGTTAATCACCACTTTAGAAGCTGAGGACTGGAAAATCCGTGTAAGAACGGGAAGATTTTCCTCTGCAAGAGATTCATCGTTCCTGGGAAGAAGCGCAACAATGCTGGTTCTTGCCTTTGCAAGAAGAGAATTAACCGTGCTTTCGGAAACGCTGAGGAACTTTGCGATAAAGTCGGTAGGCATTCCTACGTAATAATGAAGAACGGTAACTGCTCTCTGCTCTTTGGGAAGGCAGGCAACGCCCTCTTCAATCCTCTTTGAAAGAGATTCATCAGCAAGAACAGATACGGGCAAAAACTCTGATCTGAATGCAGAAACGTCACCGTCAGCATCAGAATACACAAAATTCTGAGTTTCTTTGTATGCTCCGGCAACCTTCTGCTTAATCCAAGCTTCAAAAGCTTCGGGACGCTTAAGCTTGGTTAAAGTGCAGAATGCCTGCGCATATGCCTTTTTGAGAACTTCCTGTGCCTGTGCGTCGTCTGCGGTTAACTTAAGTGCAAGATAATAAGAGCTTTTTAAAGTTCTGGAATAAAGCTTTGCAAAGGAATCTTCGTTTCCTTTCTGCGCTTCAAGGACAAACTGAATTAAATTCTCACTCACTTTGGTTCCACTTCCTGTCTGATAAAATTTTATATTTGACCCTATAAATCCATTTTAATGATTAGTTAGTAACATATTATACCAGAAAGGGAAAAATGTCAAGTGAGCTTTATTAATATTATTATACCTCTTTTTTCATTCTCTCGATTATTCTTTTTTCAAGGCGTGAGATATAGCTTTGTGATATGCCCAATATATCCGCCACTTCCTTCTGCGTGTGCTCCTGAGTGCCGCCGATTCCAAAGCGCATTTTCATGATTGTTCTTTCACGTTCTTCAAGCGAATCAATAATGCGGTACAGCCTTTTCTTCTGGTCTTCGAACTCAAGGTCTCTGTAGACGTCATCAGGCTCACTTCCAAGGACATCGGAAAGAAGCAATTCATTACCGTCCCAATCAATATTAAGCGGTTCATAGTATGAAACCTCAGCCTTTGATGAATTGGTTTTACGCAGATACATAAGAATCTCATTTTCAATACATCTGGATGCATAGGTTGCAAGCTTGATGTTTTTTGTTGGGCAAAAGGTGTTAACGGCTTTTATGAGTCCGATTGTACCGATGGAAATCAAATCCTCTATCTGTATGCCCGTACTCTCAAATTTTCTTGCTATGTAGACCACAAGGCGCAGATTGTGGACAATCAGCGTTTCTCTTGCGGTTACGTCACCGTCCGAAAGCCTTGACATCCATACGTTTTCTTCGTCCTTTGAAAGCGGCGGCGGCAGAGTATCGGGACCATTTATGTAATCAACCTCTATCCCTGAAAAATGCGCTTTTATCCTTGCAACAATCAAAATCAGCTTACCTTTTAAACTCATAATTCTTCACCTCATAATTAATTGATTCAAACACCGAAGTACCTAACAGCACATCGAAATCACCGGTAATTCTTTGTTCACTGACAGCGATGTAAACGTCATTTACAGTATGCCATTTACCGGCGTCAAAAACCTTGATACAATCGCACTTGAAAGACTTGAAAACGCCTGCGTTTTTTACGGTTGAATAAGGAATCAGCCTGAATTTTTCCTTTGAGTGTATGCTTTGCTCTGCATCTTCAAAAAACCGTTCAAAGCCCTCAGGTATTATCGGCAAAACTATTTTTTTATCAACAATAACTGCAGGATTTCCGGAAAAGCTTTCCCTGAGATTGCATCCGGTATCATATAGCGCTTTCGCTTTCAAATCCACGTTGTTTTTAGAAATAATAATTTGATATATGGTATTCGCAGGTATTTTTCTCTTTGTGAGAAAGGATATAAGGCTGAATACCGCATAACAAACAACCGCACTTAAAAGCAAATCCCTTATGCCTACGTCAAAATATACAACTCCGTTTTTATAAAGAATACTGTTTGGAAACAGTTTATACCACATTGCAAACATCAGCCCGGCAAAAATAAAATTCGCCATAAAATATGCCGCACAGCATTTGAAAAACCACCTGTGACTTTTAAATCCGAATGCAACCGCAACAATAATAATCAAAGCCGATGCTTTCAGGATGAACGCAACCGAAGCACGCATATCAACGAGTATTATCAGCGAAAATAATCCGCCTGAAAAACAAGCAATAATCAACCGCCATGCGCTGATTTTTGTTTGCAGCAACGCGGCGCTTGCACGCAACAGCAAATAATCAATTATTACGTTTGTCACTATCAGAATATCCAGATATATTATTTGCATCTTTTCACCCCTGAAATGAATTATATATCCGACAGCACGGTAATTTTGTCGCTTTTAAAAAGCAAGCGAAAATTTTTCAAAACGATTGTAGTTAACGAAATAAAAGTATATAATTCAATTGAGGTGATACACAGATGAAAAAATTCCTTTTCGAAACTCATGCTCACACTTCAGAAACAAGCCCCTGCGGCACCGTAGATGCAAAGACGGTTGTTGAGCATTACAGAGAACTCGGTTACAACGGTGTGGTTATAACGGACCACCTTTCGGCAGATAATTTCAGGCGCTTCGGTAAGTCGGCACCGGATGAAAAGGCTGATTTTTTCCTTGGCGGTTACCGTGCGGCAAAGAAATGCGAAACCGAGGACTTTAAAGTAATTCTCGGTGCAGAGATCAGATTCACCGATGACCCCAGCGATTTTCTTGTTTACGGATTCAATGAAGATTTTCTTTATGAACACGAGCTTGATAAATTCAGGGATCTTGAAGAATTCAGACCATTTGCTGATGAACACTCACTCGTTGTTTTTCAGGCTCATCCGTTCAGGGTAAATATTCAGGTGCAGGATCCTGAACTCCTTGACGGTATGGAGATTTACAACTCTCACCCTAACCATAATTCCAGCAATGATATTGCACTCGCATGGGCCGAAAAATACTCCTTGCGTTTCATAGCAGGCTCTGATTACCACGGACAGAACTGTAAAATCCCCGGTGGAATTTATACTGATGAACTCATAACGGATTCCCGCAATCTCTGCAATATTCTTTTAAGCGGAAACTACGAGGTAAAAACCGATAAAACCGTAAAATAAAGCACGGTCTGTACGGCAGCAAATCACCGTGCAGACCGTTTTTCCGCATTTCTTTGCGTTAAAAACAATTTAATGCTTGAAAACAGATTTTTTCTTTGTTATAATCACGTTGTATGCGGATATGGTGGAATTGGCAGACACGCTGGATTTAGGATCCAGTGCGCAAGCGTGCAGGTTCGACCCCTGTTATCCGCACCATACAGTAAAAATCCGAACCTTATGCCAGTCGGCGATGGGTTCGGATTTTTCATCTTCAAAAGCAAACATTCATTTTGTTTTTTCGTTTTAAATATTGTAATAATTCTGTTCTTTTGGTAAAATACAGTAAACAGTTTACTTAAGGAGGAAAAATATGATTACGTTTGATCCTGCACAAAAAGTATTTAAACTTGACACACCCAAAACAAGCTATATTATCGGCGTAGGTGCTGAAAACTATCTTCTGAATCTCTACTACGGCGCATATCTGCCTGACTGCAATCTTTGGGCAAATGCAAAAAGAATTAAAAGCGCATCCTTCAGCCCTGCCAATCAGCATATTCCCCACGAAGAATTCTCAACAGACGTTGCACCCATGGAGTATTCATGCAACGGCAGCGGTGACTTCAGGATTTCTGCCCTTGCAATCAAAAATGCCGACGGTAATACAGTTACCGATATCCGTTACGTAAACCATAAGATTTATAAGGGAAAGCCCTCTCTCGCTCCCCTGCCCGCCGTTTACGTAAATAACGATGACGAAGCCGATACTCTCGAAATCCTTGCAGTGGATAAGGTGACGGGCGCATCGGTTACGCTCATCTATACCGCATTCAACTGCGTTGATGCCATCACAAGAAGCGTGAAGATTGAAAACGCAGGCGATAACGCTCTTGATATTGAACGTGTTTTCTCCGCCTGCCTCGATTTACCCTCCATGGATTTTGACCTCATCACCCTTTATGGCAGACACGCCAAGGAAAGATGCCGTGAACAGAGAAGGCTTGCCCACGGCATTCAGGGCGTTGCCAGCAAGAGAGGCTCATCAAGCCATAACCAGAACCCCTTTGCCGCATTGCTCCGCCACGGTGCAACCGAGGATCACGGAGATGCTTACGGCTTCAACCTTGTTTACAGCGGCAACTTTGAGTTTTCCGCAGAATGCGACTATTCAGGCACAACAAGAGTTATTATGGGTATTAATCCCACAGATTTCTCCTGGCATCTCGAAAAGGGCGAAAGCTTCCAGTCCCCGGAAGTTGTTCTTGTTTATACATCCGAGGGTCTCGGCGAAATGAGCCGTATTTATCACAAGCTTTATATGCACAACCTCGTAAGAGGCAAGTATAAGTACGAAAAGAGACCTCTTCTTATCAACAGCTGGGAAGGCTGCTACTTTGATTTTGATACCGATAAACTCGTCAGCTTCGCAAAGCAGGCAAAGGAACTCGGTATGGAAATGCTTGTTATGGACGACGGCTGGTTCGGCAAGCGTAACGACGATACCAACTCTCTCGGTGACTGGTTCGTAAACGAAAACAAACTCCCCGGCGGTCTCGGCACTCTTATCAGCAAAGTAAATGAAATCGGTCTGAAATTCGGTATCTGGTATGAGCCCGAAATGATCTCTCCCGATTCTGAACTTTTCAGGGCGCACCCCGATTGGTACGTTCACGTTCCCAACAGAGAATCCTCCATTGGCAGAAATCAATACGTACTTGACGTTTCGAGAGAAGACGTAAGAAACAACATCTTCAATCAGATGTATTCTGTCATTTCCAAAAATAAAATCGATTACCTTAAGTGGGATTTCAATCGAAATATTTCCGAGGCAGGCTCCGCAATTCTTCCCGCTGAGAGATCAAAGGAATTCTTCCACCGTTTCGTTCTCGGCACTTATGATCTTATGGACCGCCTCACAAAGGCTTTCCCTGATATGCTTCTTGAAAACTGCTCCGGCGGCGGCGGACGCTTTGACCCCGGCATGATTTACTATTCACCTCAGATCTGGACAAGCGACCACACTGACCCCATTGAAAGACTTACCATTCAGTTCGGTACCTCCATGTGCTACCCTGCATCGGCAATGGGTGCTCACGTTTCCGCTTCAAGGAGAACAGGCTACAAAACAAAGGGCAACGTAGCTCTTTGGGGCACCTTCGGCTACGAGCTTGACCCGACGAAGATAAGCGAAGAGGATAAAGCCATTGTTCTTGAGCAGGTTAAAGAATATCACAAATACTATGACCTTGTTCATTACGGCGATCTTTACAGACTTATCGACCCGTACTTTGATCATTTCAAGTGTGCGTGGAGTTTCGTTTCCCCCGATAAATCCGAGGTTATGGCAACGGCTGTTATCATGAGAGAGAATAATGAGCATCTGTTCTTCCTCAAGCTTAAAGGTCTTGATAAAAACAAGTTCTATAAATGCCGGAAAACAGGCGAGGTTTATTCCGGCGCTCTGCTTATGAATTCAGGCATCAATCTGTCATCACTCAAATATACGGGCGACAGCATAACGATGCATTTTATTGAAGAAAAATAAGGTAATTATAATCATCCCTTACAGTTCATCTGTATGGGATGATTTTTTGCTGTAAAAAGATTAAATGTGTTGACCTTGACAATATAATTGATGTAAAATATTAAACGTTGGAAGGAGTGAGAGTGTGTTTGAGAAAAGTCTGAAGCTGATTCAGAACGGAGTCGGGTCTGCTTTTCCCTGCGCTGCGGTAGCGATAGGCGTGGGGCACACCGTTTTTGTCCGCAGTTTTTTCGGTCAACGGCAGATAAAACCGTATACACACAGCATAACCGAAGGTACTCTTTTTGACCTTGCATCTTTATCCAAGCTTGTCGCAACAACTATGGTTGCTTTGAAATTCATCGAAAACGGCAAGCTGAGTTTAAATGACAATATCGGAAGCTTTATTGATAACCCCGGTAATTACGGCGATTGCAAAACACTTCACCTGCTTACCCATACTTCGGGTATGCCTGCGGGGCTTCCGCTCTTCAGAGAAGCAAGCGGTAATGAGGCGGCACTTCGCTCCATTCTTAACTCTGAAAAACGCTTCGAGCCCGGTAAAGAGGTTTGTTATTCCTGTATGGGATACATTGTTCTCCAGCACGTTCTTGAAAAAGTCGGCGGTCAATCTCTCGACAGGCTTGCAGACGAATATGTTTTCACTCCGCTCGGAATGTCATCTGCCTGCTATAACCCTGCCGCAATGAGAAACAGTACGGAAAAAACTCCGTTTGCCGCAACAGAACTGTATTCACACAACGGCGAATGGGCAACGGGACACGTTCACGATGAAAATGCATATTTTCTCGGCGGCGTTTCCGGTAACGCCGGAGTATTCGCCACCCTTGACGACATGATCGCTTTTGCCGGAATGTGCTCCGAAAAAGGGATAGCAAAGGACGGAAAACGCTTTCTTTCAAAAGAAATATTTGACCTTGCATTACATAATTATACTCCCCGATTCTCAGAGTCAAGAGGGCTCGGATTTCAGTTAAAAGGCGGGCAGGAATCCCCTATGGGCAAGCAGATGCCAAACGGAAGCTACGGACATACCGGTTTTACGGGAACAAGTTTTTACACTGACTGCGAAACAGGTCTTTGGGGTGTTCTTCTCACCAACGCCGTTCATTACGGACGCGATAACAGAAGCGGATATTTTGCCGTAAGAAAAAGCTTTTACGATATGATAGTTACCGAATACAAAACTTTAAGGAATGATATTGGAATATGAAACAAAAGGTTTTATGCGCAGCTGACGTAATTAAACGTGACGGATATAAATTCCATGGGAAATGCGGACTGATAACCAATCATACGGGTGTTCTGCGCAATCTGACTTCTACCGTTGATTTGTTAAAAGAAATTTGTTCGCTTACGGCGCTTTTTGCTCCCGAGCACGGCGTAAGAGGTGACAAGCAGGCGGGTATGGATATATCTTCCTATACCGATGAAAAAACTTCACTTCCCGTCTACAGCTTATTCGGCAACGATACTGACGAAGCACTAAAAGCCCTCTGTGCACTCGATACCGTTATTTTTGATATTCAGGATGTCGGAGCAAGATTTTACACTTATCAATACACCATGACCGATGCAATGAAGCTTTGCTCACAGCACGGTATCAAATTTGTTGTGCTGGACCGTCCCAATCCACTGGGCGGATTAAAGGCTGAGGGCACGGTGCTTGAGCGAAAGTTTTCTTCCTTTGTCGGCCGATTCCCTACCCCTACCCGTTGTGCGCTTACAATCGGTGAATTCGCCACGATGATGAATGATACGGAGAATATCGGCTGCAGCCTTGAGGTTGTTAAAATGGACGGGTGGAAAAGATATCTTTATTACGATGATACGGACCTTGTATTCATTCAGCCCTCTCCCAATATCCCCACAGTTGATACGGCTTTTGCATATATCGGCACTTGTATTTTTGAGGGGACAAATCTCTCCGAAGGCAGAGGTACGACCAAGCCCTTTGAAATGATTGGCGCACCCTGGCTTAATTGTGAAAAAGTACTTAAAAAACTCGGCGAACAGAAAGGCGTTATTCTGCGTGAATGTTCATTTACACCGACTTTTTCGGATTATAAAGACTGCTTCTGCCACGGCATTCAGCTTCATATAACCGACCGTGATTCATTCATGCCCTTTGAAGTCGGAATGCGCTTGCTTGACGCCATAAGAAAAACACACAGTGAATTTGAATTCGAAGAATCAATTGTTAATCTGCTTGGCACGAATGAAATTTTTAAGTCCGATTTCTGTGCGGAAGCCTTCATAATAAACCACGCATCCAAAACTGCCGAATGGCAAGAACTTTCAGATAATTGGCATCTGTATTGATTCAACAGTAACCCCCCGGCTTAGCCGGGGGGTTACTATTCTTCAGACAATCAGACAAACAGATTTATAATTGAGATAAGCATATCCCAGAACGCAACGTACGCGGCATCATAAATCTTCATCATCATAGGTGAATCTTTATAATACAAAACGTGAAGCAAAGCTTCAAAATTAAAGCCGCCGTCTGCAAAAACCTCTTCACCGAGCAAGAATGACACAATCTGCATCAAAATGCTTTCAGACTGCGCCGCCTGAGCATCCGCCGCAGAAACCGTGAGTGTAAATACACTTACTGTGATTATCATTGCAAGCACAAGAGAAATCACTTTTTTAAATGATAACTTCATAAAAATTCCTCCGTTTCAGTTAAAAAATCACCAGATGTGATTCCAGAGCACTCTCTTAAGCAGAATGGCAGTAAAGGTGTGACCGATTGTGATATCAAACAACCTTGAAATCGCACGGAAAATCATAGACGTATCAAAAGTCTTGTAAACGTCAGAAGTGTAGGTTACACCGTCTGCCATGGTAACGAACGGCTGTGAATAGAGAATACCGCCGGGGCCTGTTATCTGGAAACGGACGTAGCATCCGAGCTCATCCTCATATTCATTAAGGTCAAGCGAGGTAAGTCCCTTACCCTCAGCGATAATCTTACCGTCGGATATCCACTGAACGTTATCAAATTCGCTGCCCTTAAAAGAGATTGTATCTGTTTCATTATCAACGTATACTCTCGAAACAGCGGGAGGTAAATTACCCGTACCGTTAAAGTCCTCACCGAGATACAGTAAATCAACTCTGCCGACAGAGAACCATGCGCCGCTCCACATACATTCCTCAAAGGCTTCCTTGGTAAGTTCGGGCATAAGCATCATTGTAAACGCCCAGTCATTGTCGCCGAGGTGATGCGAATCGGAAAAGGCTATTCCGGGCACGTTCCTGCCCTTGGGAATTGTCAGCTTAAGAATTTCATCCCAGATAACCGAATCGTAACGGGTGCTGTTAACGTCAAACGCAACGCATGAATCATATTCCAAAAAGATGTTGGCAAATTTATTGGCATAGAAAGGATGGTGAGCTCTGGCTTCATCCTCAGGTAATCTGCCTACGTATTCACCAACATGGTCAAGGAATGAGAAACCGCCCTCTGCGTCACACTCTTTTACAACAGTTTCAAAATCGCCGTAAATGCCCATCTTTGCTCTGACACTCTGGCAATTGAAGGTATTGATGTGGCAATCGTTAATAGGTGTTGCGCCGTTAGCTTCACAGCTGTCCGTAATCTCCAGCATTCCGCCTAGGTCATAACCGAGCTGCTCTGCCAGCTTATCACGGGCTTCGCTCTTATAAGTGCCGTTAATAATCTGCTCACGCTCCTCAGGGGTGAGAACAACGGGATCACGCATTCCTGTATTGCCGAATTTGAAAACACGGTAAAGAGGCACGGTTTCGGGCACCTGATCCCATCTTACACCGGGCACGGCGTGGTCTGAAATCGCCAGAATCTGATAACCGAGGTCATAATGATCCTTGACGCTCTCTTCTATTGACTGAACCGCATCGCTTGCATCGGTATGAGAATGCAGGGAAGCCTTGTACTGCTTGAAATTATCCCAATCAACACCGTCATAAGGACTTGTTATTGTATAATTATATTCACCCTTAACATCGCTGTTACGGGCAGCAAGAACAGTCAGACCGCAGCCTGACAGCAGCGCCAAGCAAAGAATAACCGAAACGATTCTTAAAACTATCTTTTTCATAACAGCCCTCCTTAATTACACAATAAGACCGGGGAAAAACTGACTCAGCCAGACTACAACATCAAAAAAGAAGTAGTCAACCGATGAAATAAAATTGCGCAAAAACAGGTTAAGATCTACAAATTCCATAGAAAAAACACCTTTCTGTTTATTTAAGACTTGAGGATAAAAGCCACTCATATCCCAAGTCTTTTTTGCAATTTAACAATAACAAGAAGAACTGAAAAAGTCAATAAGCGTACATATTTTTTGTTAATTCTGTATTTCTGTAAAACAAAAATTTGTCAATTTTACAAAAAAAGCTTGTACGCCGAATCAACGTACAAGCCTTGAATTATTTAATGCAAGCATAAAGTATATCACGAAGCCTTGCAGGAAGTCATCTGTCAGTTAGAGTGACTACATTCGAACTCCATACGGTTTTGAAAGGCAACTTTCCGCCACAGCTGCGTTAAAAACCTTTGGAATAACCTCGTATTCCTGCAGATTTTCGCCTTGCTGTGACAAAAATCTGCTCTTTCAAAACTGCG
>JAFQKF010000009.1 GCA_017397105.1 Clostridia bacterium
AGCATCCTGTAATCAATTTTCCCATCCGTGTCGAACGGCGTGATTATTGCACACGCTGTACCGCTGAAAACAGTTGGTTTCATAAAAAATCTCCTTGTAAAAATAAAAAATAAATCCGTACCGATGTTTTTGAACGTCGATACGGATTTTTACTTTATTAGGAATTAGTCCATATAACCCTTTGCAGCAAGAAGCTCTGCAAGAAGAACTGCACCGCCTGCAGCTCCGCGGAGGGTGTTGTGAGAAAGACAAACGAATTTGTAATCGTACTGTGTGTCTTCACGGAGTCTGCCGATGCTTACAGCCATTCCGCCTTCAAGGTCACGGTGAAGCTTTGTCTGCGGCATATTATCTTCAACGAAATAGTTGAGGAACTTCTTCGGTGCGCTGGGGAGTGCAAGCTCCTGAGGAACACCCTTGAAGTTTTCCCAAACGCTGAGGATTTCTTCCTTGGAAGGAGCCTTATCGGCAAATTTCATAAATACTGCACCGAGATGACCGTTAGAAACGGGAACACGGATGCACTGTGCCGTGAAATGAGGCTCAACTGCGTTGACAATTTCGTCGCCTTCGATTTTACCCCAGATTTTAAGCGGCTCCTGCTCGCTCTTTTCCTCTTCACCGCCGATGAAGGGAATAACGTTATCTATCATTTCAGGCCATGTTTCAAAAGTTTTGCCAGCGCCTGAAATTGCCTGATATGTGCAAACAAGAACATCTTCAACCTTGTAGCCTGCCTTATCAAGCGGATAAACAGCGGGAACATAGCTTTGGAGAGAGCAGTTTGATTTAACTGCGATAAATCCGCGCTGAGTACCGAGACGCTTCTTCTGTGAAGCGATAACCTCGATGTGGTCAGCGTTGAGCTCGGGAACTACCATCGGAACGTCGGGTGTACCTCTGTGTGCACTGTTGTTTGAAACAACGGGGCATTCGGCCTTTGCATATCTTTCTTCGAGAGCTTTGATTTCGTCCTTCTTCATATCAACTGCGCAGAATACGAAGTCAACAAGCTTTGCGATTTTCTCAACGTCAGCAGTTGCGTCGTAAACAACAAGATCTGCCATATTTGACGGCATCGGAGTATCCATACACCAACGGCTGCCGACTGCCTCCTTATAAGTCTTTCCTGCTGAACGGGGGCTTGCTGCTACAAGAACAACCTCAAACCACGGGTGGTTTTCAAGAAGAGATGCAAATCTCTGACCTACCATACCTGTAGCACCGATAATACCTACTTTGTAAGTTTTCATGCTAATCACCTGCAAATAAAAATTAAAAATCTATTGCGTAAACAACTTTTATGTAATATAATACAAAAGTGAACGCTAATATTTGGTGAATATGATACCATTATAAATATTTAAAGTCAATACTAATGTTTGCGAAACATTAAATTTTTTGAGGTTTTATGATGAAAAAAAGCGACTTTTTTTATGATTTGCCCGAAGAGCTGATTGCCCAGCACCCGATTGAACCCAGGGATTCGTCACGTTTGCTTGTTCTTGATAAAACAAGTGGTGAAGTTGAGCATAAGCATTTTTATGATATTCTTGACTATCTGAATGCGGGCGATTGTCTCATTCTTAACAATACAAGAGTTCTTCCTGCCCGTATGTACGGTGTCAAGGTCGGAACAGGTGCTGTTGTTGAGTTCTTGCTTCTTAATCAGCATGATGCTCACGAGTGGGAGGTTCTTGCCGGTCCGGGTAAAAAGGCGAGAGAAGGAGCGGAGTTCATTTTCGGTAACGGTCTTATGAAAGCAACCGTACTTTCTGTTATGGAAAACGGTAACCGCGTTGTACATTTTGATTATGAAGGTAACTTCTACAATGTGATTGACGAAATCGGTGAGATGCCCTTGCCTCATTACATAAAGGAACGTCTTGAAGACAGCGAAAGATACCAGACTGTCTATTCAAAGGAGCTCGGCTCTGCTGCCGCACCTACTGCGGGTCTTCATTTCACGCCTGAAATTCTCGAAAAAATTAAAGAGAAGGGTGTAGAGGTAGGCTTTGTAACTCTTCATGTCGGAATTGGTACTTTCCGTCCTGTTAAAACGGAGAATATTGAAGAGCATCAGATGCATTCTGAGCATTATTCAATTCCGAAGAAAACTGCTGATATAATCAGTCGTACAAAGAAAAACGGCGGAAGAGTAATTGCGGTCGGTACGACCTGCTGCAGAACTCTTGAATCGGTTTGTCAGGCTAAAGGTGAGGTTTGTGAATACGATGACTGGACGAGCATTTTTATTTATCCGGGTTATGAGTTTAAATGTATCGACGCACTTCTTACGAATTTCCACTTACCTGAAAGTACACTTATTATGCTTGTAAGTGCTTTCTGCGGTTATGAAAAAACAATGAATGCATATAGAATTGCTGTCGAAGAAAAGTACAGGTTTTTCAGTTTCGGCGATGCAATGTTTATCCAAGGCAGGATGGACAAAAATTTTGATGATACCAAAAAGTAATTAGATGTGTAAAAATTACTGAAAAGTACACATCCTGCGTCCCGTGATAAACGGCGATGCAATGTTTATAGCAAATTCTAAAGGAGAATAATATGGCTTCTTTCAAGGTTATAAAACAGCAGGGGAAAGCACGTTTGGTTGAATTTGAAACAGTTCACGGCACTGTAAAAACACCCGCTTTTCAGAACGTTGCTACCTGTGGTGCAATCAAGGGAGCACTCGACGCCTATGATTTAAAGGATATCGGCGCTCTTGTGAGATTTACAAAGGAGGAGTGGCTTATGAATAACAGAACTAAATTATTTGAAACCGAAAGAGTA
>JAFQKF010000001.1 GCA_017397105.1 Clostridia bacterium
CAGAGCGGTGTTGATAGATACTGAAAGGTAAATTCCAATATACCGAACTGTTGTGATACAGGGAAAGATAAAAATTGCCGCTGAAGAATCAAACGATTCCTCGGCGGCTTTTTGTTATCACTCAAAGGAAACAGGCTTTGTATCACCCGTGGCAAATGTGTTGGGGCCGGGATCTGACATAGAGAAATACATTTTCGCGGCTTTGGTGGTGCCGAAATCACGGTTGGAGCCGGAATTCTGTACCTTGTTAAAAGCATCGCGGAACATCTGATTGTGGGCTTCCTCGCGATTGAGGAGAAAATCAATGGTCTCGCGCACCTTTTTGTCGTCGATCTGGCGGTAAAGGTATTCGTAAACCACCTTGGCGCGCTGTTCGGACGCGATGTTGCTGAGCAGGTCGGCGCACAGATCGCCCGTAACCGTAACGTAATCCGCCGTCCAAGAATAACCCGAAGCGTTGATCAGACCGGGGTTAAGACCCAGGATTACGTGGGACTGGATCTCGCCGCAGGGCACCTTTTGGGCGTCAACATCATGACCGTTTAAGAGGTTTATGGTCTGTGCCACCATCTCCATATGACCAAGCTCCTCCGCCGCAATATCAAGGAACAGATCTTTGATTTCGGGATCTTTGATTCGGAAACTCTGTGACATATACTGCATCGCCGCTTTCAACTCGCCGTTTCCTCCGCCAAGCTGTTCTTGCAAAAGCACCGCGTACTGCGGATTGGGTCTCTCCACCGCCACGGGATGAAAAAGCATCTTTTCGTGTTTGAACATTTCACTACCTCCGTTTGTTTTTTATATACGTTATTTTTGCCGATTCGGAGGCGGATATTCAAACACACAGTAAATAAGCTGTCTGTGTCCAAAGAAAAGGGGGTGAAGAAAAGACGGAGGGTGCCATATCGTTATACTTTATCTGCTGAAATACTCTTCAATCTGAGCCATTCTGCTTTCCTGCTTTACTCCGAATGGGCAGCGGCTTTCGCAATGGCCGCATTTCAGGCACGCATCTGCCTTAACCGATAGCTTTGTATAATGGTTGGCTGCAATAGTGTCGCCTGCAAGAGCAAGGTCATAATACTTGTTTACAAGGCCAATATCTATTCCTGCAGGGCAGGGCTGGCAATGGTTGCAGTAAACGCAGGTGCCTGTAATCGTATCGGCAGTAAAAGTGGCTATAACGGAATAATCTTTTTCTTCGTTGCTTGCTGTGAGGAATTCAAGCACGGTATCAAGATGTTCCATTGTCTGAACTCCGGGAACAGCAGTCAGAACACCGGGGCGGTCAATGGCATATTGCAGGCACTGTGTATGTGTGAGTGCAACGCCGAAGGGTGACTGCTCGGCACACAGAAGCTGACCCGCAAAAAATGGCTTCATAACGCTGATGCCCACACCCTCACGTTCACAGCGCTTGAATAAATCGAAGCGTTCTTTGACGCTGCCGATGCCGTATTCATCGCCTTTTTCAAAGTCATAAGCAGGGTTTATTGAGAACATCATCATATCAATGAGTCCTGTGTCAATGATTCTGTTTGCAACGCTCGGAGTGTGGGAGGAAAACCCGATGTGGCGGACAACACCCTGTTCTTTTAACTCTTTTATGTAGTCAAGAACGCCGATTTCACACAGAGTGTCAAAATCCTCATCTTCATCAACACAGTGTAAAAAACCGAAATCAACGTAATCTGTGCCGAGCGCTTCAAGCTCCCACAAAAAGGTCTTTTTTATTGTATCAAAATCACGGCACCAACCGTACTCGCCGTTATCATCATATACCGCGCCGAAATGCACCTGTAAAAATACTTTGTCACGGCAATCGCGGATAGCTCTGCCGATAGGTGCATAGGACGCACCTGCCGTGCAAAGGTCAAAAAAATTGATTCCGTTTTCAACAGCCTTGCGGATTATAGCCTCAATCTCGTCAACGGGAGTTTTACCTATACCGCCCATTCCGAGGCCGAGTACGCTGAATTTTTCATTTTCGTTTCCGTGTGGCAGTTTTCTGTATTCCATAATTCATCACCGTTTTTTTTATTGTTTTTTAGAGGAGATTTAAATTAATTATATCATGTATAAACGGTAATTTCCACTAAAATAAAAGCCGAAACGGGCAGGGGATGATAAAAAATCGGCAGGGAGCAAAAACCCTGCCGATTATGCTGTTTAGATTATTAACCGATAACACTCATAAAGAAATTATAAATAACAGAAAGCGCATTGAAAACAGCTCCTGCAATTCGCAATGAAGAAGTGAAAACTGCAGAAATCTCAATGTCCTTACCTTTTGCGGTAATAACGGGAGCGGCATCGCTTCCGAGGTTTAGCTCATGGAGCTTATCAAGAATAACGTTCGCAATTATTTCGTTACCCTGTGAGCTGGGGTGAATTTCATCATCTGCGTAGTTTGCCATGTCGTCGCCGAGTGCCATTGCAACGTCAACGATAACGATTTCGCCGGGATTTTCGGTGTTGTATTTTTCAATCGCTGCGTTTATTCTGTCCGCACCCTGCTGATAAGGGGCTCTGAGATAGCCGGACTGAGGATTATAGAGAGTCTGCATAAGAATAACCGCATCTGCGTTGTGTGAATTGATTATATCAATTATTTCGCAGAAGTTGGTATAGAATCCGTCTGCGATTCTGTCAAATTCGGAGTGATCGCCTTTTACTATTGAATCAAACATAAGACCGATGAGATTACTCATAAGGAAATCGTTGCCGCCGATTGATATGCTGATGATATCCGCTTTTTTAAGGTCGGCAATTACCGCTTCGTCTTTGAGGCGGTTTATGAGATTTGTTGTGGTGTGGCCGGGGATTGCATGATTTGCATAATCATAGCCGTTGGTATCGGCAACAATTTTGCCGTAGCAGGCTTCTTTTGAATTTGAAATTCCTGAACCGTAGGCAATGGAATCGCCCAGCACAAGATAAAACTGCCTTTCATTTTCAGCATATCCGCAAACTGCGAATACACCGAGAATCATTATAACGCTTAAAATGATTGCTGTAATCTTTTTCATTTTTATTTCCTCCTTTTCCGTTGTTTTTAATATATCATCATATTGTTCCTCAGTCAATAATTATTTTAAGGAACTAAAACGAGATTGTAAAAATAAATGTATAAATTTAAATTTCTATATTGATAAAATAAATGAATGAAAGTATAATGAAATCAAGAATTGAGCAAAGAGGTGTTTCGATGAAAAAGAAATTTTTGAAAGTAATATCCCTTGCCCTTGTGTTATGTGTTTTTTTCGGCAATACAGCGTTTGCAACAAGCGGCGATGTTGACCGTGAAATCATTGCCGAAACCCGTGAAACAGCAGTGCAGATTGAAAGCGAAGGCATTGTTCTGCTGAAAAACGAAGATGATTTTCTCCCTCTTGAGAATAAAAAGGTCAATATCTTCGGAGCGGGCTCGGTTTGTCCGTTTTTCGGCGGAGCAGGCTCCGGTGCCATAACTACCGATGACCCTGTAACTCTCTATGAGGCATTTGAAGCAGAGGGAATAGAATATAATGTCGAGCTTCGTTCGCTTTATGAAAAGCATTGTCTCTCAAATGAACTTCCCAAAACGGACAATACCGTTATCAACAATCTTCTTCAGGTGCTTCTTGCAAAGAATACCCTTGAGGAAATGAATCCGAAGCACCTCACTCAGGAGTTGCTTAAAAACGCAGTTGAGTTTTCGGATACCGCAATAATCGTTATCAGCCGCACTAGTGCGGAGGGTACTGACCATACGGTTGAAACCTTAAGTCTTTCCGATGATGAAAAAGCAATGGTTGAAAAGGTTACATCCGCATTTGAAAACGTTGTTGTGCTTTTTAACATAGGCAACGTCATGGAAACGGGCTGGATTGATGAATATGAAAGCATCAAAGCTGCGGCGATCATATGGATTCCCGGCGAATTCGGAATGACAGCTGTGCCACGGATGCTTGACGGAAAGGTTAATCCGTCAGGAAAGCTTACGGATACAATTGCTTACAGCATTGCAGACCACCCCTCAAGTGAATGCTTTGGCAGTAATGAGTATGAGGGCGGAGAGCATTTCGTTGAATACTATGAAGGTATCTATATCGGCTACCGTTATTTTGAAACTTTCGCAAAAGATAAGGTGCAGTATCCTTTCGGCTACGGCCTTTCATACACAAGCTTTGATAAAGAAGTTGTTTCAACCGATTTTGATGCTCAAACAATATCCGTAAAAGTCAGAGTTACAAATACGGGCGATGTTGCAGGCAAGGAGGTGGTTCAGCTTTATTACAGCGCTCCCTATACAAAGGGCGGTATTGAAAAAAGCGCAATTTGTCTTGGCGGTTTTGCAAAAACCGCTATGCTTGACCCCGGGGAAGGCGAAACACTTACAATTTCATTTAAAACGGATGATATGGCATCCTATGACTATAAAGAAAACGAAGCCTGGGTGCTTGAAAAAGGTACATATAAAATAATTGTCGCAAACGATGTCAGAAATCATATTGCAGCATATGATTACGATATTGCAGAAACGAAAATAATCAAAAACGATTCCGCAACAGGTACAGAAATCGAGAATCTTTTTGAAGATATTTACAGCGGATACGAGATTATGTCAAGAGCCGATGCTGATGGCACATATCCCGAACTGCGAGAGCTTGATAAAGACGATTATCTTATTGACGTTGATAAAACTCCAGACTCCGTAACCGAAGGCGAAGCACCCAAAATTGGTGTCAGGTACGGCAAAACAATCACTTTACAGGATGTTGCGAAGGATGAAAGCCTGTGGGATGCATTTCTCGATCAGCTTACTCTTGATGAAATGACAATGCTTGTTATCAACGGCGGCTATGAAACCCATGGTGTTGAGCGCCTCGGAATCCCTCACACAATGGATAACGACGGCCCTTCAAGCGTCAAAGGCAGAAACGGGCTTGTTTATACCGACAGCGGTACAGCTTATCCTTGCGCAACTGCAATTGGTTGCACGTGGAACGTTGACCTTGCTTATCAGATGGGTAAGGGCGCAGGCAAAGAGGCGGCAGATATGGGTACCGATACCTGGTATGCTCCAGGCGCAAATATTCACCGTAATCCCAGAGGTGGCAGAAACTTTGAATATTTCTCGGAGGACCCGATAATTTCAGGTGTAATGGCGGCAGAAATTATCAAGGGAGCAAACTCCGAAAGTCTTGTAACAACAATCAAACACTTTGCTCTAAATGACCAGGAATCTCACAGAACAGGCGTTTTTACCTGGTGCGATGAGCAGACGATGCGTGAAATCTATCTCAAGGCATTTGAAATTCCCGTTAAGGAATCACGGCCAAAGGGCATTATGTCGGCGTATAACCGCATTGGCACAAAATGGTGCGGTTCAAGCTCTGCACTTCTCAAGGACTTGCTACGTGAAGAATGGGGATTTGAAGGCTTTGTTGTTTCTGACTATTCATCGAATTTCACGGGTGGCGGATATATGAGCCCGGTTCTTGCTGTCTATAACGGCAACGATACCATTCTTTCGGGTATGTGGGCACTGCAGGTCATTCAGCATAAAGCGGCTGTAAAGCTTGCCTATGCAAAAGATCCTATAGGTTTTGGCAACGCTTTGCGTGAAGCATGCAAGAATCTTTGCATTATGAAAATGGAAACAAAGGCATTCAAAAATCCTGAAATAACATACGACTCTTCACTTATCGGCTCGCTTGATACGTTTGACGACTGGAATTTTGAATTCCCTTACGTTTTCACCTTAATAAGATTTGTTTTGAACAATATTCTTAACGTCGTAATCTATGCTTTCAGATTTATTTTGTGATTAAAAAGGAGAGAGAAAAATGTTAGAGATTTTACAGAGAATAATTGCAGTTATACTTTCTTCATTCAGTGTTTTTTCAACTTTCATCAGTGGCTTATCGTTTGAAAAATACGATGTATTCAAAAACCTTGCTTACGGCGATGCCGAAAGAAACGTTATTGATATCTATGTTCCCGAATCCGCATATTATAATGAGCATAACGGCGTTATTCTTTATATTCACGGCGGATCGTGGACGGGCGGTAACAAAGAGGATATGGCAGAAAAATGCGAAAGATTCGCAAAGAAAGGCTATATCACCGCAACAATGAATTATACCCTCTATGCAGACGGCCTTTTCGGCAAGGTGACTGCACTTACGATGTGCGATGAAATAGACAAAGCGATCGATAAAATAAAGGATTTTTCAGAGGAGAAAGAACTTAATATCACAAAACTTGCTGTTTCGGGTTATTCTGCAGGAGCGCATCTTTCAATGCTTTACGGGTTTTCAATGGCAGATGAATCTGCGATAGAGCTTGCGTTTACCGCCAATCAGGTAGGTCCCTCCGATTTTCATTCTGAAGTGTGGGGCAGCATAGGTCTTGCAAGTATGCTTTCGGGAATTGAAATTACGGAAGAAATGATTGCAAACGGAGAAGCTGAAAAAGTGATAAACCTCGTTTCACCCACAGCTTATGTAACAAAAGATACCGTTCCCTCTGTTCTTGCTTACGGCGGCACGGATATGATAGTACCCTCCGGTAACGCCGAAAGAATAAAAGTTGCTTTTGAAAGTGCAGGTGCGGTTCATAACTTCATTCTCTATCCGCTTTCCAATCACGGCCTCGGTCTTGATCCGTTGTGTGAAATGGAATACATAAATACGGTTGAACAGTATTGTGTGCAATATTTCGGATATTGAATAAAAACTAAACGGAAATCTAAACTATAAAAACAGTCAGATACTCTACAGCTTGTTCTGAACGGGCATTAAGTAACACAAGGACTGATGATACAGATAAAACCGCTCTCTTTCGATTCTGAACTGCCCCAAATTGTACTGTCCGCACAATTTGGGGCAGTTCACGCACCGAAGATGCGGTTTACTGCTTTTTTATTTCGTTATGTTTATCTGCAAGCTGATAGAAAGCAACTGCGGAAGCCGCGGCAACGTTGAGCGAATCAACACCGTGATACATCGGTATTTTTACGGTAAAATCACAGTCGGATATAGTGCTGTCCGAAAGACCGTCGCCCTCAGTTCCCATAATAATGGCGAGCTTGTTTTCTGCTGCAAGCCTCGGGTCGCTGATGGAAAGAGAATTATCTTTAAGTGCCATAGCTACCGTTTTAAACCCGAGTGCCTTTATTTCATCAAGGCTTTCATCGTCTGAAAACGTCCATTCAATCTGAAACACTGTGCCCATACTGACTCTTGCGGCGCGTCTGTACAGGGGGTCTGAACATCCGGGGGTAAGGATTACCGCATCCATGCCGAGTGCCGCGGCGCTGCGTATTATGGCGCCCACGTTGGTAGGATTCATAACCTTGTCAAGTATAACTATTCTTCTTTTGTTTTCACAGACTTCTTTTACGCAGGGCAGGGGCTTTCGCTTCATCGCGCAAAGCATACCTCTTGTAAGCTTGAAGCCCGTCAGCTGAGTGAGAACATCAAATTCTGCGCAAAAAACGGGTACGTCCCCGATACGGGCAAGAATCTGCTTGCCTTCGCCCTCGATATGCCTTTTTTCCATAAGACATGAAACGGGCTCATATCCTGCATCAAGAGCCCGTTCAATGACCTTCGGGCTTTCAGCAATAAACAAGCCTTTTTCCGGGAATTCCCTGTTCAGCAGCTGAACCTCACTCAATCGAGCATATACGTCAAGCTCGGGGGCGAGGAAATCTGTTATTTCGATAGTGTTGTTCATATTATTCTCCGTTGTGTTGATAAGTACAGATGAATCGGAAGTTTTCATCTGTACGATTGTAAATCCTTGATTTTCGGTTTGCCGTTAAAGTACGGATTTACATTCCTGCAAAAGTTCTTTCTATTACGTTATCCTGAAGTGCATCATCGAGGTTTACGAAATATTCGCTGTAACCGCCTACACGCACTATAAGATTGCGGTAATTCTCGGGATTTTCCTTTGCCTTGAGGAGATCTTCGGGGGAAACTACGGTAACGGTGTATTGCTGTCCGCCGCCTGCGAAAAATGCTTTTGCGAGAGCGATGAATGATGCTTTTCCTTTGTCGCTGCAGAAGAGCCTCTTCTCGAACTTGTTCTGGAAAACAAATCCGCTGCAGGCATCAGTGTGATTGTATCTGAGAACGGACTTGATTTGTGCCGTAGGTCCGTTTGTATCACGGCCCGGCGTTGCGGCGATGCTGTCCGCAAGCAGAGGCTCGCCTTTAAGCTTTCCGTTAGGGAGCGCTGCAGTTCTTCGTCCGTAATCGGCGGCACGGTTATACGTACTGCATCCGCCTGTGAACACTCCGCCTCTGTACGTGTTGTTGCGCTTGAGAACGGTGAAGAAGCGGTTGAGCACCTTTGCGGTTATGCGGTCAACCTCTTCAATATCGTTGCCGAACTTTTCGCAGTTTTTAAAATCATGGTGAAGCTGCTCGTATCCCTCAAAGTTTGCGTTGAGAGCATCAACAAGCTGCGCCATAGTGTATTTCTTTTCATCAAAAACAAGCTTTTTTACGGCATAAAGGCTGTCGCCAGTATCGGCAATGCCTTCGGCTAAAACCTGACCGTGATTGTAGAGCGGACCGCCGTTTCTGTAATCACGGCCTTTTTCAAGGCAGCCCTCTATAAGACAGGAACGCAGGGGATGAGGCTCAAACACGCCTCTGAGATGTTGGTATGTATTTGCACTTGAGCAGGAGTTGTAAGTTACGTATTCGAGCTGATCAATAAAAGCCCGTTCAAATCTTTCGTAGGTTTCAAACGTTTTCGGGTCGCCCGTTTCAAGGGAAACTTTTTCGCCGTTCATGGCGTTCACTCCGTTGTGAAGCGCAAATTCAAGGCACTTTGTGAATAAAACTTCTCCGTCTTCAAGGCCCATATGGCTCTTGCCGAGGATGTCTATCTGATTACAGCCGTTCATGCAGTAATCGTGACTGTCTTTTGGCAGAATACCTATCCTTTCGAGCGCGGTACAGACTACGTCATCATTATAGAGCGCAGGGAGTCCGATGCCCGTTGCAAGAGTATCAACAATTGAATCCCAGAGCTTGTCGGGGGTGTTCTTGTGAATGCGGCAAGTGAGATTGGGCGTGTTATAGCCCTTTTTTCTTGCCATTGCAAGAATATCAAACGTCAGCTCGTTTGTTTCGTCGTTCCAATTTTCGTCGCTTCCCGAAATGCAGAGATTCCACGAGCGATGATCATGAAAATATTCCCACAGCCT
The DNA here is from genome assembly GCA_017397105.1 of Clostridia bacterium. Classification (GTDB taxonomy): domain Bacteria; phylum Bacillota; class Clostridia; order Oscillospirales; family Acutalibacteraceae; genus CAG-177. The sequence continues at coordinate 9,215 of JAFQKF010000001.1, forward strand.
GTCAAGCAAATCGGTGATTTCTTCTTTATTTTCGGTTTTTGAATATGCAGGGTACATATACTGGTCAAAGCGTCCGGGAGAATCACTTCCGTCGAGGGCGAAAACGAGCATGAAAGCACACATGGCGGACGTGAAATCATAAGCAGGTTTTTTAGGAACGGTTTCAAACGCTTTTGCCATACGCTCAAGGAAAGCTTTATCATCGGTGCTTTCGCAGTTCTCTGCTTTTTCAAGAGCGGATAAACGATACCTTTCACCGATGATATCCATTGCATCGAGCGCATATGAGCACGAACGGTAAAACCAGGCCTCGTCAGGGTGGTTATCACGGTTTTTATCAATTATTGAACGGATATAATCTGTTCCGTAATTGACTATTCTGCCGTAATCGGGGTTGGAATGTCCGCCCCATCTGCCGCCCCATTCGGCACCTGCGCGGTCAAGTGCTTCGGTGGGCTCGGAATAAAGTCTTTTTGCTTTATCCTTGAAAAAGTTCAGTTCGTCAACGTATTTGCACAGGGTTTCTTTATGCTCGGGAAAATCCTCTGCAAGCTTCATAATATTTTCAACACAAAAATTCAGCCCCTGGGAAGGAGAGTAGGCAGAAGTGGCGTATTCGGTTTCAAAAGCCGTTTCGGGAAGAAGGCGGCGTGAGAATCGTATTTCAATATTCTTTGCGGCATAGAGCAGGGCAAGCCCGACCCTTTCGCCGTGCTCAAGAGTTTCATCAAGAAAATATCCGTAAAGGAACGGGTCAAGGTGCAGTAAATCTGTCATAATCAAACCTCTTTTATTTTGATACTCTTACGTCAGCGCCGTGGGAAGCGAACAGCGATAGCCAGCGTGCTATTTCACCGTCACCTGCGTTTTCACGCTTGTAAACGCAATCAAATCCTATCTTTTCGGCTTTACCTGCGCCTGAAACGTGATAGGGCATAATCTCTGCATATCTGTAATGCTCCTTGTTTTCTTTAAGAAAAGCTGCAAGCAGAGCGATATCTCCATCGCTGTCATTACACCCGGGTATTAAAGGTAACCTGATAATGATATCTGCGCCTGAATCCATAAGATAGCGCAGATTTGCCATAATATGAGCGTTGTCTGCGCCTGTAAGCCTGCGGTGAAGAACGGGATCAATACATTTAATATCAAACAGAAACGTTGTGCCGTATCGTGCAGCCTTTTCATAAAAATCACGGGGACCGGCGCCGCAGGTTTCTATGGCAAGTGAAATCCCTGCCTCTTTTGAAAGTGAGAGAAGCTCCAGCGTGAAATCAGGCTGATATGATGGCTCGCCTCCCGTAAGGGTTATTCCGCCGCCCGAGGTGTCGTAGAACATTTTGTCCTTGAGAACTTCGGTCAGCACTTCGGGTGCCGTCATTTCTTTGCCGATTATTTCATTTGCTCCGTTAAAGCAGATATCGGCGCATTTGCCGCACCGTGTACACTTTTCACGCATGAGCTCAAGTGTACCGTTTTCAATTGTGCGAGCGTAACAACCTGAAAGGCATCTGCCGCAGGATGAGCATTTATGTTTGTTAAAGGAAAGGGCAGGGGCTTTTTCATAGCTTTCGGGATTGTGACACCAGATGCATCTGAGGGGGCAGCCCTTGAGAAAAACGCAGGTACGTATTCCGTCACCGTCGTGTATACAATATTTCTGTATATTGAATACAATTCCCATTTTTATGCTCACCTGCTTTCCTTATCATTTATTGCAACAAGGTATCGGTTACTCATGCTTATCATCGATGAGAATATAATTAACGTTGTGCGTCTGCGCAAATTTAAGATTTCGCCATTTCATCTCTCACTTTTTTATTTATTATTTCAATGTAAACTCGGCGTTGTTATCCGAAAAGCCTTTGTTGTTTCCTATAGTGTTAAGAAGCATACTTCTTAAATCAACCTTAATACCGTCTTTTTCAAGCTTCGGTTCAACCTTTTTAAGGATAAAAGAGAATCTCCTGAGAATACCGGAAATGAAATTATAAACGGGTGTTCCTTCGGTGTGAGCGCCGTCGCCAAGGAAGATTCCTACGCCGATTTCGCCTACGAGCTCAGGTAACTTTTTGTTTTTAAGCGCTTCATCTCTTTTGATAAGGAGCAGACGCTCAACCGCTCCAACGGTGGTTTTATAAAAACGCTTTCTTGCAAAAGATTTCAGGTGCTTTACAATTCCTTTGCCGCCGCTGAGAGCACCGTCCACACGGGCAATAATTGCATCGTGGAACTTCTTATGGCAATATTCCTGTGCCGTCAGACCGTTCATATCCCAACCGAAATCCTCAACGTCGATTGTTTGGATTTTCATAACAGAGTTATTGTCTATTGTGATTTTTCTGTATTTTGCGGGGCTGCCTGCAAGGCAGGCGGTGCAAATATCAATCAGTCTGTTGCCTTTTTCGGAATAGAACTCGTTTATGCTCTGAATATGCATATGTCCCGTTAAAATAAGCTCAACTCCGTTGTCGGCAAGGAAAGAGGCAACCTTTTGCCATTCCTTGATTTTGGCATCTCCTACAAGGTCGAATACGGGTACGGACGGAATAATGGGGTAGTGGCATATCGCAAACATTGAGCAGTTATCTTTCTTTGCTTTATCAATCTGTTCCTTTGCCCAGGTCATGTGCCTTTCATCCATTGCTCCTTTTGGCTGGTTAAGACTGTCGCAGCATATAGCGAGCATCCTTACTCCTTTTGTAATTTCGGCAACGTAGGAATGCGTGGGTTCATCAATTGCAATGGCATCGCCGTAACCGAAATCGCGGTACATATCGCAAAGAGCGTTGAAATCTGTACCCTCAACCTCAATGCGTTCATCGTTTTTATATGCGTATGAAATTTCTCCGTAATCGTGACCGGCGGTTATAACAAAAATCCTTTTACCGCTTTCTTTAAGCTTATAAAGCTCTTTTATTAAGCTCTTGTGACTCTCAATTTCGCCGTTTTTTGTAAGGTCACCGGGAATTATAACAATATCCGTTTCTTTATCTTCGCCGATGCGTGCAAAGGTTGATTTTACGATTGCACTGCTTTCTCTGACAAAATACTGTTCGGTTGCCATCTTTTTTTCAAAGGCTTTTCCTTCAGCACCCAATTCATTTTCAAAGTAATGTGTATCGGTTACAAGATAAAAACTTACAGGTTTCATTTTTTGTCAAGCTCCTCCAAAATTCTTATTTGTTAAATTCATTATATCACTTACATAAAGAGAAAAGCAACAGTTTTCAGGCTGTTGCTTCTGAAGTTTAGGATTGATAAACGGGAATTTACTTGCGGCAATAGATTTCAATTGCTTCAGAGATAAAATTCGCTGTGCCGTCAGCATGCTTATCTATATTGCTTTTAAAGCGTTCATCTGCAATGTACAGCTGACCGAGGCCCGCTAAAATCCCGTTCGTACAATTGTAGTAATTCTCAGTGATGTGGTTCTGCAGTTTTTTTACAAGGCTTTGTGCTTCTGCTGAATACGGTGTTGCTTCGTTTATCAAGCAAGCCGCAAACTCTGACATGATGCAGTCCAATTGCTCTGTTAGTTCATTCCGCTTGTGTTCCGAATAATTTCTTGTTTTTTCTTCATGTTCTTTATATGCGTCGGTATTGCCCCAGTTTTCCTGAGCTTCCGCTTTGTATTTTTCAAATTTGTTGTTATCAAATGCGCTCATAATATTAGCTCCTTTCATTGCATCGTCAATAGAAAATCAATCGCTTCAGCCGATAATTGACGATGCCCCGGACCACCGTTTGCGCTGATATTCTGCATTTTATGCCATGGCTATTACCGGGGTGAGAGTATTACCGTAGCCTTTACGCCGAAATCGCCTGAAAAATTATGCTTTTGCATATTCTGAAAGCAATGCGTGATTGTTCATCGGCTTGCAGCAAAGCTCTGTTCTTACAGAGGACCATTTGCGCTCTATTTCCTCAGCTGAGTCATTATTTATATCAACAACGTTGTCGGGATCATCCGAGCCCATCATAAACCATTGGCTTGTTTCTCCCTTGGGGCAATGTCCTTTGTATGTCCAAGTCTGCCAGTTAAATGAGCATTCATTGAAAAGCTTGAGAATGTATTCCCAGTCAGCAGTTCCGCGGCAGGGAGAGAATTCACCTACAAGCACGGGCACGTTGAAATTTTTGCTTGCGTGGTGTAGGGTCACTTCTTTAAAGCTTTCATTTGAATCGTCATAATAGTGATACTGGTACATGACGTTTTCCCATCCTCGTTCTGACGGATGCGGCATATCATCGGGTGTCCAGATAGCTTCAAGTGTTATGATGTGATCGGGATCGATTGCCCTGACTGTATTATAAAGCAAAGAATAAACGTCGTGGTACTTGCTGTTGACTTTATCCTCACCCTCGTAATCGCACATTGGCTCATTCATCAGGTCATAGGCGGCAACAGTTGAGTTGCCTGCAAAGTGGCGGGCAATCTCGCTCCACAACTCGCAGGCGAGCGAGCGGAAATAAGCGCCCTCTTCAGTTTCATCATAGAGTTTGCAATGATTAACACGGCAGCAGTGGTGGGCTATGCTCTGATGACCGGGCACACCGTGCATATCGAGAATTACGTACATACCTCTTTTTTCACATTCCTCAACAACCCAGTCAAGGCGTAAAAAATCAATTTCACCGTTTTCCTTGCGCTTCCATGTGCCTGCATCATCTGTCTGAAAATTGCGGTACCAGAACGGCACACGCACGCAGGTAAATCCAAGCGACTGAAGATAATCGAGGTCATATGTTGTGATGTAGTTATCCTCACGGATTTTTATAAGTCTGTCAGCTTCTTTCTTGCCGAAACGTTTTTCAAGCGTGGTAACTATATCCCACTGGGCATCTCCGCCCTTGAAAAACCCTTGCCATAATTCATCAAGCAACCATCCGCCAAGATTTGTTCCGCGCAAAAAGACCTGCTTTCCCTCTGCGTTAATAATTTTTTCACCGTCACAATGAAGCATACTGAGGCTCATAATTGCACCCTGCCTTTACAGTAGATTTAATGTTTATTTCATTATATCACACGGCAAAAATAATTTCCACTAAAAAATGGAGCATCAGTGAAGCGATACCCCGTAATGCCAATGTTCTATATTATTAACGTTAAATTTATTGAATTGCGTTGCTTTGTGTGCTACAATAACAAAAACGTCAAAAAAGAGGGATAGCATGAAAGTTGCAATCAAAAAGATTACGTGCATAGTTATGGCTCTGTGCTTATGCTCAGTCTTTTTCTCACAGACCGCTTTGACTTCATTTGCGGTAAACGTAAATGACAGTGACATAGTTCTTTATGTATCTTCGGATGCCTCGGATGACGGCGCAGGCACGTTACAGTCACCGATAAGCCTTTGGGGCGCAAAAGAGATGCTTAAAGGTCTGAAAAACGAAAACGAAACCGCAACTGTATATCTTTTGGGCGGAACGTATTGCTTTGACGATGCCTTGTATTTCAATTCCGACGATATGGCTAACGTTTCTTATAAAGCTTATGATGAAAATCAGGTTGTTTTCTCAGGTGCTTATGAAATAAGCGGTTTTGAAGAGGGAGAAGCCAACGGAGTAAAGGTGTTTACCAAACAGCTTGATACCTCTGTGGATAACTGGTATTTTAAATCTCTTTTCAGCGATAACGGCGAAGTAAAAACAACCCGTTTCCCTGAAGAAGGCTATTTAACGGTTAAAGGCACCGCACCCGAGGATGACCTTTGGAATGAGGAAAACAGACCGTGGGAATTCACTTACGGTCAGCGCTCTTTCTATGCAAACACCGATGATATTCCAAAGGAATTTCACAATCCCGAGGACGTTAATATCCGTATTCTCCACTATTGGCACGATGAGCTGATGAATATAAAATCCTACAATGCCGAAACGGGAAAAATCGGTTTATCAAGACCTTCCACCATGGAAATAAGAGATATTGACCGATATTATTTTGAAAATGTTTTTGAAGCACTTAACGAGCCCGGAGAATGGTACCTCGACAAAGCTTCGGGCGTTCTTTATTACGTGCCCAAAGACGGCGAAAAAGCCGATACACTCACTCTTTACGGCTCAAATATTGACAGGCTTGTTGATATAAACGGCGTTGACGGTATTTCCTTTGAGGGCATTCGTTTTACCCGTACCGATTGGGTAGAGCCCGAAGCTGACGGCTTTTATGCAGGAACCTGGTGGGAAGAAAACGATATGGATTTCCCTCAGGCTGCAATATTTGTTGACGGAGTTGTTGCCGTTAAATACGCAGAGAATATTCACTTGAAAAACTGTGAATTTACTTATCTCGGCGGCACTGCGGTAAAATTCGGATTCGGTGTAAAAAATTCCTCTGTTGAAAACTGCTATTTTGAAAATATCGCTGCAACCGCTGTTTATGCAGGCGGTGAAAACTGTTTACCCGAGCAGGAAAACTATACGCAGAACATTACGGTTAAAAACAATGAAATATACAAATACGGCAGAAAATTCTTCAGCGCAATCGGTATTCATATAACCTTCTGCGATACTGCCGAGGTGGTAAATAATGAAATACACGACGGTTATTATACCGGTATTTCCGTCGGCTGGATATGGGGCTATAATTACCACGTAACAAAGAACATAAATATCAGCAGAAACCTTATTTACAATATCGGCCAGGGATGGCTTTCCGATATGGGCGGTATTTATATGCTCGGCAGGCAGCCCGGAACCGTTCTGAGGGAAAACGTTATCCATAACGTTGCCGCCGATCCCGGTGAAGGCGGTTACGGCGGTTGGGGTATTTATCTTGACGAAGGCTCATCATTTATGACGGTTGAGAAAAACCTTGTATATGCCTGCGGCAGCCAGAGCTTCAACGTTCACTACGGTGAAGGTAACGTTATCAGGAATAATATTGCAGCCCTCAGCAGAGAAGGTCTGATGAGCCCGGGTATTGAAAAGGGCGAAGCCCACGCAACGGCGATGTATTATAACAATATTTTCCTTACGTATAACAAAGCGCCGGTTTATATTGAAATGCTCAATTCCTCCCATTTCTACGATAACGGCAATCTTATGTGGAGTCTGACGGAGGGTGATGAACTGTATTTCAACACAAGCAAATACATTTATACGCTTGAAATGGCACAGAGGGAAGGCTTTATTCATTTCCCGACGGTTGCCGACCCGATGTTCAAAGACGCTCTGAATTTTGACTTTGCTTTATCGCAGGACAGCCCTGCCTTTGCCTTGAATTTTGAGGTCTGGGATTATTCTCTTGCAGGCACGGTTAAAGATACTGTTATAGGTCTTGACAGAGCAGGCGGTCAGACGCCTTATAATGCGGAATCCGAGCTGCAGCCCGATATGGAATACAGGCATAATATATTCGGAAGTTTTATCCCGTATATTCTCTTTGCTTTAGCTGTGCTGTTGGCGTTTGCTTGGGTTGTTATCGGCGCAATCAAGGGTAAAAAGACGGTTACGCTACCGTTGCTGGCGGCGGTTGTTTCGGCACCTTTGATTATTGCGGTTTACTATTTATACCTTCAATGGATAGAAGCCCTCTATTTCATATCTGTTTTTGTGTTAGCGGCGCTTGCAAGCGTTCTTCCCACGTGCGTTGCAATTGAAAAAGGAAAGGCAAAGAAAGGCGTAATTTCAGCGTTTGTTGTTAACTTTATTCTTTCTGCAGGCCTTTTCCTTGGCCTTGCAGGTATACTCAATATGCTCTTGCGCCCCGGAAGTCCTGAGGTGATTTCGATCACCTGCGGAGCAATGCTTGTATATATGATCGTTGAAACAATCCGCCTCTTGAAAGCGTATAAAATAATACTGTAAAACAAAAATGGAACTGGTTTCAAATCAGTTCCATTTTTTGTGCGAAGCTTTATTCGTCGTCTTTAACAAATACCGTTGCTCCACCGCTTTTTCTTGATTCTTCTGCGGCAAGAGCCATGTTGTGGCTGGCAACGGTTGCGTCGATGGTGGTGATATCCGTTAAATCCTTTGTATCGCCGCACAGGATTTTAACGAAGCGCGAAACGAGCCTTATGTCGCCCTCCACGTGACCGCCTATGTTTGGGCTGAAGGTATGAATTGTTTTTGATTTTCCGCCGAAGATATTCATTTTAAGTTTTGTGCCGTAGCCTATAAGCTCGCCCTTCGTGCCTACTATGTGGCATTCCCTGAACATCTTATCGGAAAATCCGTTCATGTTAAGAACGGCTGATGCACCGTTTTCAAATGTCATTGTTACCAACTGATTATCACACACGTTGTTGTCGCACATAAAAACGCATCTGCCGTAATCGCCGTTTTTTATAGCATCTTTTATGTCTTTTTTGCTGTTGCTTGCTTTTCCTGTAAGGGTGCGGCCCATGTATTTGATGAATTTTGCCTTATAAAACGGATCCGTTATGTAAAGACTTTCCGCATCGTAGGGGCAGTTCTTTTTTACCTTGCAACCGCCCATACAGGCAGGAGTTGCGCCGGCGGGTGCGTTTTCTTTTTTGAAGAAATTAAGCGAGCCAACAGAGTTTACACTCACACAAGGGGAGTTCATAAACCATGCGATAAGGTCAAGATCATGACAGCATTTTGCAAGGATTGAGGGAGTGGACGTAAATTCGTTGCGCCAGTTGCCCCTTACAAAGCTGTGGGCAAAGTGGAAATATCCCACGTTTTCTGTGTGGTTTATAGTAACTATATCACCAATCTGACCGCTTGTAATGATTTCTTTGATTTTGCCGTAATAGTTTGAATAACGAAGAACGTGGCAGACTATGAGCAGTGTTTTATTCTCACGGGCAAGGTTGCGAAGAGAAATATATTCTTCCTTTATGCCGCTTACGGGTTTTTCAAGCAATATGAGTTTATAACCTGTGAGGATAGCCTGCTTTGCTATTTCGTAATGGCTTGCATCCTGCGTGGAGATAATCAACGCATCGGAAATCACACCCTGAGCGAAAAAGCTTTCGGTTGAAATAAACTGCCTTTCTTTCGGAACCGAAAACTTAGGGGAGATATCGTCAAGCGCCTGCTGGCGGATATCACAAAGAGCGTGGATTTCAACCCTTGAGGAATGAAAAGCTTTAAGAAAGCCCATATATTCCGTGCCTCTGTTTCCGAGACCTATAACGGATATCTTTTTCTTCATATTATTGCCTCCGCAAATCGGAATTTATAAGGTTTACCACTCGTATTTTACCGTTTCACCGTCAATTTCCCATACGGACGGTGTGAAATTTTCAAAAATATCAACAGGTTTTGTTTCGTGCTTCTTCTGGAAGACCTTGTAGGCTTCTGCAAGGTCATTTTTCTGTTCATCTGTCAGCTTGTTACTGCACGAAACAAAAAGAGGGGAGTTGCTGTAAGAGAGAACGTGAAGCCATTGCTTATTCTTTTCCCAAGGGATGTTATCTGCAAGAATACCGACGCAATCGGCATCGCACATATAGAAAGCTTCGTTTTGTGCAAGACGGAATGCGAGGGTATTGACGCCGTTTTTTCTGGTGGGCTCCCATTCTCTGCCGCTTGTATCGTTGCCTATACGGTTGATTTCAACAAGCCCTGCACAAAGATGAGAAACAGTGTTACAGCCGATGATATACATATCCTGCGCCGTATCCTTTATGAGTCTGTAAAGGTCGAGAACGATTTCGGCGTTGGTCTTTGATTTGTCGAAAAAACACCAGGAGTCTGTATCGTTTTCCGTCAGAAAGAGATTACCGCCCCATGCACCGAAAAGATCAAAGGTTGTGAAATCGTGCTTGAGAAGCTCGTAGCCCCATTCTTTTATCCTTTCAATATCAGCTTTAACGTATTCTTTAACTGCGGGGTGAGTAGGGTCAAGGTATTGCCTTTTGCCGCCCCTGAGAATTCTCATATCTTGCGTAACGGCGGTGTCCCTGTTGTGGAGAAGCCTCACCCATATTCCGGGTCTTGCGCCGAGAGCCTTGATTTCATCTGCGAGCTTCTTCATATCTTTGAATTTTTCATTGGGAAGCCACGGCCCTTCGCAGGAGTTGATCTGCCAGCAATCGTCGATTACCTCAAACGGTTTATTATCAATCCCTTGTGCAAGAGCAACCTGAACCTTTGTGTCGGCAATTATTTCATCGTAGCTGCTTTTACCGTATGCGTAATACCAGTTGTTGCCGCCGTAAATACTTTCTTTCGGGAGAATGGGGTTATCACAAAGAACCCTGCAATAATCGCAAAGGCAGCCGTACACGTCGGCAGAGTTGTATTTTTTGTAAATAAAGGTTGCAATATGTAGCTTTCTGCCGCCGAGCTCAACGCCGCAGTTACCGTTGCGGCAATCAACAAGAGCTTTGATTCCCTCAGCAGTATATCTGAAGCTGATGAAAGCCTTGGGCTGTGTTTTTACACCGAAACAAAAACATTCCGATTTATCAGTTGCAATAAAATACCACGGCATGCATCTGCCGTTATCAGCAAGCTTTACGAATCGGAGTTCGCCGTAGCTGCGTTCCCATGCGTCACCGAGAACCCATATACCGTTGTCGCTCTCAAAATTCCATTCGAGCTCAATGAATTTAACTTTATCATCGGTTGCGGTTACGTACAAATCAAGCTTATCGCCGTCAACGGCTGTTTCAATAACGGTGTCGCTTGCGGCGCTTTCACAAATAACGTTTTTACTGAAACTGTTCAGATTGAAATTCATACCTCTACCTCCGTAAATACTTATTTATCTGTTCCCTCAATGAATTCTCCCAGTACGTTCCAATTATTAACCGCAAGATATTTCTCACAGGTATCATCGCCGCGGAATTCAAGAGGGGTTGAAGATTCAACGTCAAGCAACACGGGGGATATTCCGCAGCCTGATGCGCCGTAAACGTCGGGCTTGATTTTGTCACCGCAATACCAGCATTCCTCAGGTTCGAGCCCTGCATATTTTAATGCGGTTAAAAAAATGTTTTTTGACGGTTTTGAAAACAGGATATCTGCACTTGTAAGGCAGAATTCAAATTTTGCCGACGGAATCCATCTTTTTATCGCAAGCGAAAGGCTTTCTCCGCTCATCATATTGTTGCTGATTACTGCGGTACGGATTCCGAGAGAATCGAGCTTTCGGATAAGTTCCGGCACTGCGTCAATAACGTTCCTTGAAGAATTGTATCTGTCAAAAATCTCTTCCTGCGCTGCCATAGGGATGCCGAAAACAAGACCTGTATTTATTGCGGCATACTTAATAACAGACGACAAAGGTACGTCAAGATTTATCCCTGATTCTGATTTAATACCCGAAACTTCAGAAAGAAAATCATCCCAGTATCCGGCAAGTGCTTCTCCGTTTGTTACGTCCGGATTGATTGCGTAATGGCGGAGCTTTTCAAACCCTTCGGCAGGATTGCACTTGCCGTCGTCAAAAAGTGTTCCGCCTACGTCAAAAAGAATCATTTTCGGTTTGTTGTATTGCATATTCATCACCGTCAATTTATTTTATAAACAAATTATATCATACGTTATTATAAATTTCCACCACCTGTTTGGCGCAAACCGAAAAGAGAATTATCAATATCGAATTAACAGGCAGAGGCAGGCGCTGCGGAGCTGTTTAAATTTGCTTTATAAAAGTTTTGAGCCGTACGAAAAGTACGGCTCTTTTAGTAGTGTCATATGTAGAAAGCGAGTTCGCTGCGGTGTGAAACTTCCGTTTTTTCTTTTGCGGATTCAATAATATTCTTTACTGCATTTTCGGATATGTTGAATCGGTTGGCAATTTGTTTATCGTTAAGTCCGAATACCGCAAGGCGGGCAACCTCTCTTTCACGGATTGTAAGAGAAGCGGAAACGGTCCTTTCAAGCACGGAATTATGTATGGTGGTCCAACCGGTCTGCATCCGCTTATAAAGCTCCTTGACTTTTTTCAAAGCCTGTGGGTCTGTGGCGGCAAGGCGGTCATCAAGTATACCGCCAAGCTGTCTTCGGTGTTCAACAAGCGGTCCGTAAAGCCTATCCTTAAGGCAGTCCGAAATCGCTTTATCTATATGCAACACTGCTCTGTCCGTATTGCCGACCTGATGGCACGCAATAGCACAAAGCAAACGCAGATATATTTCAACAAGAATTACCTTGTCTGCAACGGCGTCTGCAATCATCGGCTCCACAACGTAAGGAATACACCTCATAAGCGATAATCCTCTCAAATCGGGGTATTTTATTTCGCCGGAAGCCAGCTGCTGAGCTGATACTATAAGATGTTTTACATAATAGATTTTAGCGGCATAGTGCGCATCAACAGGAAGATTTTCAAAGCGTCCGCTTTTGAACCATTTCGGGAAATCCTGGGTCGAACGGATTGCACTGTCAATAACACCGAGAGAAAGTGAGATAATATCACGGTCGGTATTGCATTTTGCATGGGCTTCACAGATGTGCTTCCTTGCAAGCTGCCACATATTGATATCGCCCGCCCATAATGCACACTGAGCAAGCAGCATACCGCCTGCAAGAACGGCATAAAAGCCTGAGTGCTTTTCAAGGAAATACTTTGCGTATTTATAAACCTTATCAATTTCTCCGCGGCTGTAAGCGATTTCAGCAGCAAAAAGTGCCTGCGCTTCGGGATTGCCTGAAAGAGAAAGGATGCACCTGTCTGCAGTGCCGGCTTCGGGATATAAATCAGTCATATAAAGGAAAGGACATTTTCTCGGCATGGGAACGTCCTTGTCCGCATCATCCCTTGCCGCCTTTTTTCTGCCGTCCATAGGACGCACGGCATCCGCAGGAATCAGCCAGTTGGTACCCAGTCTCTGAGCACCCGGAATTTTACCCTGTCTGCAATAATCCTGAACCCTTCTGACGGAAACGTTCCACTTTTCGGCCATTTGCTGAGCAGTCAGTTTATTCATATTTACCTCCCAAGTGTAAAATATCCTTCGTTCTCGCGCTGATTACAGTTATATTATACATCGTTCAAACGCCATTTACAAGGGATTTTTTCCAAAAATCATAAGTTTTTCAAGGGCTTCGAGTAATTTTTATTCATTAGGTTTCACGCTTTATGCACTTCACATTTAATATATAAAGAAACATGCATTTAAGCTGAATAAAATGCTGATTTTCAGCTTTTTTGCCTGAATTTTGTGCAAAACGGAGAAGAAAAACAGCTTTTTTCGGACCTTGGATTAAAAAGTAATATAAATATATTTGAAAAGTAAGAAAAGACGGCTCAAAAGGGATTTTTTGGCAAAAAAGCGGTCATTTTCCATTGTGAAAAATGCACAAAAGTTTTCAACAATTAAAAAAATTAATGTTTGACTTTTACAATTTTCGGATGTACCATAAAGTTGCAACAAGGGAATGGCAGTTCCTGAATAAATCGGAGGTGAACACTGATGATTGAAATAGTTTACGCAGGATTGCTCGGAATACTCGCGGCACTGGCTTTCAACCTGATTTCGATTTCACAAATCAAGCGAAGAACAGACGAAAGCTCAAAAATAGAAGCGGTAAAAAACGTTGCTGTTGTTGTTGCATGGGTGCTCATTTCGGGAGGCTTGTTCGCCGCCGTATTTGCTCTCTTTAAAGATACGGCAACCAGAATTGAAGCTGTTGCATACGTGTCAATTGCGATGTCAATCGGTGTTGTTGACCTTGACATCAAAAAGATTCCGAACTCGTCAGTTCTTGCACTGATGATAATAAGAACGGTTGCTATAGTTTATGCAATAGTAATGGGTGTTCCCGTCAAGCAGTCTCTCATTCCTTCGCTTGTCGGTCTTGCAGCCGGTTTCATTCTCTACCAGCTTCCAATGCTTATCGGAATCCCGATAGGAACAGGCGACGTCAAATACAGTGCAGCGATTGGTTATTGCCTGGGAGCTTTCGGATATCTTCAGGCGGCACTCATTATGGCGGCAGGATTGGCAGTGTATCTGATTTATCTTATGGCAACGAAAAAAGGTTCACTCAAAACGGCAGTTCCCATGGGCCCGTATCTTTCGCTCGGCGTTGTGGTAACGGTTTTATACCCGATGTTCGGCGAGCTTTCCGACAAAATCTTCTCATCGTTGTTTTAGTCAAAAATACCCTTAAAAGGGTTAAAAAATAAAGGAGGTAAAAAGTTATGTTCAGAAAATGGTTCAAAGACGAAGAAGGCCAGGGCATGGTAGAATACGGTCTTATCATCGGACTTATCGCAGTCGTCGTGATTGTCGCACTTGTTGCTCTTGGACCGAAGATCCGCGACATGTTCAACGACGTAAACGAAGAGTTCGACAAAATCGGTACCACTGCAGCAGGTGGCGGTTCAGGTACATAATTTGAGCGTAACGCAATAAGGGAAAGAGAAAAACAGCAGATATTAAGAAAAAAACGAATTAATAAGGGAAAGAGACGGAGGTATTAACATGTTGAGAAAATGGTTTAAAGATGAAGAAGGCCAGGGCATGGTAGAATACGGTCTCATCATCGGACTTATTGCAGTAGTAGTAATCGTTGCTCTCGTAGCACTCGGACCGAAGATCCGAGATATGTTCAATGACGTAAACGAAGAGTTTGACAAAATCGGCACCACCGCAGCAGCCGGAGGCGGCACGGGAACCTGATAACCACCCTGATATAAGAATCTGGCAAAACTGAATAAGTGACTCGTTACGGGTAGGTTCGCTCGCTGAGCGAGCTTACCCGTTAATGCTTAAAACAGGAACTTTTTATAAAAAACGATAAATCGGAGGTGACGGCAAAATGAAAAAAAGCTTTTTGAAAAAATTCAGGCGTGAGGATGGGCAGGCTATGGTTGAGTTTGCGCTTATTCTTCCGATATTTCTTCTTATCCTTTGCGGAATAATTGATTTCGGATGGCTTTTTTACAATCAGCTTTCTCTGAATAACGCCTGCCGTGAAGGTGCAAGATATGCCGTTGTTCACACTGCTGAAAATGCCGATACCCGGTCAATAATCAATCATATCGAAAATATGTCAACAACTGTTTTTGCAAATGACGGAGTTGATATAACGGTTGAATACACGTCACCTGCTGACCCGACTTCGGGCGACGTAAAGGTAAGTATACAGGCAGATATTTCATTTTTTACGCCTGTGTTGAGTTCGGTTCTGGGCAAAGAAAAGACGATAACTTCAACGGTTATAATGAAAGTTGAATCATAGGAAGGTGACTGTCTGTTATGAAAAAAATATACCTTATAGCGGTAATTATTGCTCTGGCGGCAGGCGTCGCTACTTATTTTTTCGCAAACGAGCTCAAAACGAGCAGCATCGTAACCGGTGTAGACGATGCATCGGTAGTGGTTGCGATTGAGGATATAGAAAAAGACACAATCCTTACAGAGGATATGTTTCAGGTTATAAAATTACCCGTTACCGCAGTATCGTTCGGAACGGTCTGCAATCCCAAAGAGATTATCGGATATATGACAACGGAAAAAATCTATGCCGGTGAGCAGCTTATGGCACGCAAAATTACAACCGTCGGTGACGGAGAGTTTAAAAACCGACTGTCTTACGAGCTGTCAAACGGAATGTACGCATATTCTATCGGCGTCAGTAATGAAAATGCGGTCTCGCATTTTATCAAAGAATACGATTACATTAATATATATAAAGGCGATGCAATACCGTCAGCTGAGCCGATACTCAAAAACGTTCAGGTTATAAGAATCAGCGACTATACCGCAAACGTTCAGCAGGAAGCGGGGATAGAAATAACGTCGTATTCAGCAGTGACTCTTGCGCTTACAAAACAGCAGATTCCGATACTCATGGGGCTTGATAATTCAGGAGCGGGCGGTTCGGGTTATTACAAAATTGTGCTTGTTTCTCACGTCGAAGGTAAGGGTATCGCAGATGACCTTGCAAAAGCCCCCATACCCGAGGACAGAAGCGGTGAGCCTGCAACAAACTACGGAATGGGCGAGATAACTACGGCTCCTCCCGTAACCAAAAGTAACTGATAATTGATTGGAGATGAAACGGCTATGGAAAAAATCAATTTACTTGTTTTATCAGACGATATCGATTTGAGAATAGAAATTAAAGATCTTATAGCCGATGAAGCGTTTGCAATCAGCGGTTATTCGGGATTTACAGCAGAAGGAAAAACCAAAACGGTCAATAAATTCCCGGAAATAGTTTTATGTGCGGTCAGGGGCGAGGTAAGTGATTCTGTTTTCAGCTTCATTCAGGAGCTTCTGACCGTTGCAAGGGGCACGATAGCTATACTTGTAAATGACAAAATTGACGTTGACCTCGTCAATAAAGCTGCTCAATACGGAATACGCAAGGTTCTTCCCGTGGACGGCATAGGTGCGCAGGAGTTTTCTGAAAACATTAAAACTGTTTTTGCGCTCGAAAAACAGCGTGTTCTTGATAACAACGAAGAAAGACGTGTGCGCTGCAAAGCAATCGGATTCTTCGGCGGTAAAGGCGGCACGGGTAAAACAACGCTTGCAGTCGGCGTTGCATCTCAGCTTGCAAGGGCAGGCAAAAGGGTTATGCTCATGGATCTTGACCTGCAGTTCGGCGACGTTGTTATGGCGTTAGACCTTGATACTAAGTATTCGGTTGTTGATCTTGTTCAGGACAGAGGCGGAATCACAATTGAAAACATAAATAATTTTTCCGTTGAGCACAGCACGGGTATGAGCGTCCTTTGCGCACCGAAAAGCTCGGAATATGCAGATTTTGTTACCGCGGCACACGTTGAGAGGATAATCGACATTATGCGTCCTTATTATGAATACCTGATTATCGATTTACCCTCATCGTTCAACGACACCACAATAACAGCCTGTGAAAACTGTGAAGAAATATTCTTGATTTATAATAATGAGATTTTTTCTCTGAACAATGCAAAGGTGTGCTATACGATTCTTGATCAGCTGCATCAAAGGGATAAAATCAGGATAATTCTCAATAAGACTGAAAAAAGCCTTATCAGAGCGCAGGATTTCGAGGAAATGTTCCAGCTTCCGGTTTTTGCAGATATCCCTGCGGATTATTCCGCCGTATTTATGAGCGTAAACAAAGGGCAGGCAATTACCGTGGCTCAGCCTAAATCCCCGGTATCAAAAGCAATTTCCGATATGACTGATAAAATAATCAGAATCCATACGGGAATTGAGCCCGTAAAAGCAAAGCCTGAAAAGAAAAAGATGTTTGCAAAAGTCAAGAAAAAATAAAAAGCATTGTGAGGTGCGGTTATGGGACTTTTAGACAGAATTGACGGTCAGAAAAAATTGCAGATGCAAAACGTTTCTGATGCGGATGATACGGTAGAAATTACAGCTGATGAAGAAACGGTTGAAGATCCGTACCTTGAAGTAAAGCGTCGCATCCACTCAGCAATAATTGATGAAATGAACAGAAGCGGTAAGATGATAACTGACCGCGAAGCAATGTATAAAATTGTTGACGATAAGGTTAACGATGACGAGTTCCTGATTCCGAGAATAGACCGTGAAAAGGTTGCAACCGAGCTTTTTAACGATATTATGGGTTACGGTCCGATTGAAGAGCTTGTTCAGAACCCTTCTTACAGTGAAATAATGGTAAACGGACCCGATAAGATATACGTTGAGGATAAGGGAAAGCTCAAGCTTACAGACCTGAAATTCAGAGATGAAGAACATCTTATGAATATTATAAACCGCATAGTGTCAAACGTAGGCAGACACGTTGATGAAGCAAGCCCCATGGTTGATGCACGATTGGCAGACGGTTCCCGCGTTAATGCGATTATCCCTCCATTGTCGCTCGTGGGACCCGTTCTGACAATACGTAAGTTTGGCAAAAAACCTATTACGGCGCAGCAACTGCTTAAATTCGGTTCGCTTACTCCGCATATGCTTCAGTTCCTTGAAGCCTGTGTTAAAGGTAAGCTGAATATAGTCGTTGCAGGCGGTACGGGCAGCGGTAAAACAACTCTTCTGAACGTTTTGTCTTCCTATATTCCCGAGGATGAAAGAATCGTTACCATTGAGGATGCGGCGGAGGTTCAGCTTAAGCAGGAGCACGTTATTACGCTTGAAGCAAGGCCCGCAAACCTTGAAGGCAAAGGCGCGGTAACAATCCGCAATCTTGTAAAAAATGCCCTGCGTATGCGACCGGACAGAATAATCGTCGGCGAGGTTCGTTCTGAAGAAACGCTTGATATGCTTCAGGCAATGAATACGGGCCATGACGGTTCACTTACAACAACCCACGCCAACTCACCCAGAGATACGGTTGCAAGGCTTGAAACAATGGTTCTTATGAGCGGAATGGAGCTTCCTCTCAGAGCTATCAGAGATCAGATATCTTCAGCCATTGATATAATCGTTCAGCAAAGCCGACTTCGTGACGGCACAAGAAAAATAACTTCCATAACCGAAATAATAGGCATGGAAGGCGACGTGGTAAGTATGCAGGATATATTTGTTTATGAAACTGACGGAGCGGTTGATGCCACGGGAAAATTCATAGGCAAATTCAACGCAACGGGAGTAAGACCGAATTGCCTTGAAAAAATCAAAGGAAACGGAGTGACGGTCAATAATGAATGGTTTGCAAATTAGCATTGTTATTCTTTCTGTCACCTTCGGATTGTTCAGCTTCTTCCTGATGGTAAGCATTATGGGCACGGCAACGCAGAATAAGCGTACGGTAGAAAAACGTGTCAACAAAATCTCCAGCAAAAAAAGCGGTCTGACTCTTCATATTCAGGAGAAAAAGAAAAACAGAAAGTCATCGCTTATCAGCCGTGCGCTTAATGGCGGCAATCAGTCCGTCAAGCGGAAAAAGCTTATGGAAACAATCTTTAACGAGCTTATTCTTGCCGATATTATGATGAAGCCGGAGGAATTCTGCCTTATCTGGGTAGTGCTGACGTTTGTTCCCGCAGGGCTTGCGGCTCTGTTTCAGCTGGGCATGATGCCGTCTGTAACTCTTGCAGTAATAGGTGCTTTCCTGCCTTTGATGTTTATTAAAATAAAAAAAGGAAAAAGAACAAAGGCTTTTGAAGCACAGCTTGGTGACACGCTTATAATGATATGCAACGGCCTGCGCTCCGGATTCTCTTTTCAGCAGGCGATGGAAAACGTTGCAAACGATATGCCTGCGCCAATCGGAATTGAATTCGGCAGAGTGTGCAATGAAATACGCTACGGCGCAACAATGGAAGAAGCGCTCAATAATATGGTGGACAGAGTTAAAAGCCCTGACCTGATGCTGGTGGTTTCTGCGGTTCTTATCCAGCGCACAACGGGCGGAAATCTTTCCGAAATACTTTCAACAATTTCAAACACAATCCGAGAAAGAATCAAAATCAAAGGTGAAATCAATTCAATTACCGCTCAGGGGAGGATGTCGGGTCTGATAATCGGCTCGCTCCCCATAGCCGTAGCGGCAATCCTTATGGTTGTAAATCCTGATTATATGTCAACCTTTTTCACAACAACAGCCGGCAATATTATGCTTATAATTTCTGTTGTTATGGAAATTCTCGGCTTTATTGCAATAAGAAAAGTTGTTTCCATAGAGTACTGATACGGAGGTGAACTTTGTGGAATTCCTGGTTATAACATATTCATTTCTTGCGTTCATACTTTTCGTTCTGATCGCTTCCCCGATAGGGATTAAAAACGACCGCAAGCAAAAGCGTATTGATAAAATCAACAATTCAATCGGTCAGCCTGCGTTTCAGGAATTGCAGCTTTCGTTTTATGACAGATTCATAGCAAAAGGAGTAAAAACCTTTTCCGAAAAGCTCGGACGTTTTGCTCCGAAAAAGAAAAGCGCCAACAAAACGAAAACTCTTGAAGCCATCCGCAAACAGCTCAGGTACGCAGGCATATTTATGGAAGCTTCGGATTTTCAGTTTATAAAGAAAGCGTTTCTCATTGGTGCGGTATTTCTGACTTGTATTATACTGATTATCGTTAAACCGGAAACAATGATTGCTTTACTTATTCTGGTAATCGGTGTTGTTGTCGGAATAATGGGGCCTACAATGTACCTTCGCTCACGTGTTTCAAGCCACCAGACGGGAATAAAAAAACAGCTTCCCGATGCAATGGATTTGCTTTGCGTGTGCATAGAAGCGGGGCTCGGATTTGATGCCGCATTGCTCAAGGTTTCTCAGAAGCTGAGCGGACCGTTTATAGATGAGCTGCTTATTGTTTACAGAGAAATCCAGATGGGAAGAACACGAAGAGAAGCGCTGCAGAATCTTTGCGATGCAACCAATCTTGATGAACTCAAAACCTTCGCATCCGCACTTGTTCAGGCTGAACAGCTCGGCATTCCCATTAATAACGTAATGCGTGCACAGTCCGAACAGCTCAGGGTCGAAAGAAGCCAGGTGGCAAAAGAAAAGGGCATGAAGGCATCGATTAAAATGCTTTTGCCCATGCTTCTGTTTATTTTTCCCGTTGTTTTCATAATCCTCATGGGACCGACTGTTATGAATATAATTGAAACTTTTTGATACTGTTATGAAAAAGATAAGTATTTTAAAAAACAATACTGTTATCACGGATAATGCAGAGCTTGCCGACACTTTTTTTACAAGATTCAGAGGGCTGATGTTCCGCAATGCGATAGCGGAGAATTACGCTCTTTATATAACGCCGTGCAATCAGATTCATATGCTTAATATGAGATTTCCGATTGACGTTGTTTATCTTGATGAAAGCGGAACGGTGGTAAAAACCGATACAGACGTACACCCCGGAAAGATATGCAAAACCGTAAAGGAAGCAAAGAGCGTTATTGAACTCAGAAGCTTTTCGGCTTCAAAGCTCGGCATAAAAAACGGTGATACAATTAAAATAAACGTACTGTGAGGGATTGATATGAAAAGGAATAAAAATGACGCCGTAGTAAATAAGGATAAAATGCCTGAAAATACCGAGTCACTCAGCGGCAGCGTAATTCCCTCTGAAAAAGTAAATACGGTCAGTAACGAAGAAAAAGGGCTTCCTTTTAAAAAAGTTCTTTACGGATATAATCCCGAAGAGGTTCAGTCCTTCATTAATGAACTGACAAAAAGCTGTGAGGCATCACTGAAGCTTCATGAATCAAAGCTTTCTGCAATGAAAGAGGAACTTGCGTTTTCAAACAGAGAGCGTGATATTTATATAAAAAAATGCAAAGAGTATCAATCTCAAATCCGTGAGAAAACTCTGCCCGTTGAAGCTGATGCCGATGAATACAATGTAATCATTGCTCAGCTCAGAGAAACGGTAAATGCGCTTGAAGCTGAAAATGAAGAGCTCAGAAACAGACAAAACGCTTCCTGCACGGATTCTGTTAAAGAATATACCGAAAGAATTGCAATGCTCGAAAGTTTAAACGGAGAAATGAAGGCTGCTCTTTCCTGTGCGGAGAATAAAAATGAAGAATTGCTGCAGCAGGCAGAAAGATTTGCAGAAATTTCTGATGAATATGAAGCTGCAAAGCAAAAGCTTGAAAACGCTGAATCAAAGCTTTTGCTTTGTGAAAAAGAATTAAAAATCAAGTGCGATGAAGCAGAAGAAAAGGATGCAAAACTCAATGCCTGCGCAGAGGAAAAGAATGATGCGCAGAAGAAAATAGCAGAGCTTGAGGTTGAAAACAACATTCTCATGCAAAGAACTGCTGAAAGCGAAGACGAAATATCCAAGCTCCGTGAAACAAACAAAGCCTTGATTTTTGAAAATGCCGAAAAGATAAGCGCTCTTGAAAATGAACACAACAAAAGTAAGCTTGAATTCAGAAAAGAGCGAAAGCTTTACGGCTATTACGTGGAAAGGGCGGAGCTTACCGTTGCGGAATTAACCAAGCAAATAGAACAAATCAAGGAGTCTGTCTGCGGCTCCGAGGTTTAAAACACGCATTACCTTTTATTTAAGGGGGGCGGGGAAACGTATGAAAAACAAGAAACGGTTTCGTGGATTTTTCAAAAATGAAGAAGGCGCCGTGATGGTTATTGCGGCGCTCGGGCTTGTTGCGTTTCTTTCTGTTGTGTCACTCGTTACGGATATGGGTCTGAAATATCATCAGAAAAGTAAATTGCAAAGCGCTATGGATTCGGCTGCGCTTGCGGCGGTAAGATATATGCCCGATGAGCAGACGGCGAGATTGGTGGCTCTTGAATACGTTGAGAAAAACGGATTCTCGGCTGACAGCGTCATAATCGAATTCCCTTCGGATGAAATAATCCGTGTAAGTGACAGTGTGCAGAGTAAAACAATATTTGCAAGCCTTTTCAATACCGACTCCGTTCAGATTAACGCAAAGGCTGCCGCAAAATACGTTGACAAAGACGTTGCGGTAGATTTTGATTATCTGATGTTTCACGGTGATAATTCACAGTTTACTCTTAACGGACACTATAACATCGGAGGCAGCATTTTCGGCAACGGCAACGTTTATGCAGACGGCGGAGGCTGCACCATATCCGGCACCGTCTTTTCGGCAGGGAATGCGGCGTATAACCAAAGCAGTATTACTGTAGGCAATGTTGCAAGCAATGTCAGCTCTCAGCCGATGCCGGATTTTGATGAAACCATAATGGCGGCCGTTCCTGCTGTTGATGAGGGGGTGTTCGCTAAAACGTATTCTCATATCAGCAAATCAAATTTTTACCTTAACAGATACCCTGCAGGCTCTGTAATCAACTCATCGGTTTCCATTAACGGCAATACATACTGTGCAGGAACCCTTTCAACAAGCTATCATTCTGATTTGCTGATTATTTACGGTGATTTATATATTGAAGGCGATTTTACACCGCAATGTCCGGTTTACGTTAAAGGAAACGCTTATATCGGCGGAAATCTTACAACAACGTGGGACAGATCGCTCGTTGTGGGCGGAGATTTGTACGTAGAGGGAAATACAACCCTCAATGGCCAGACAAACGTAAACGGAAACCTCTTTTATACAGGAGGCAATCTCACAAGAAGCTCCAATTACAGCCTTCAATGTGATTGTGAAACCTACGCAGGAGGAAAAATAACCCTTAACGGACCGTCTGTTTTTAACGGTGCGGTTTATTGTATGGGGTTGTTTGATAAACAGGGCAGTGTGTCAATGACGGTGAACTCAAATGTGTATGCCTTTGATAAACTTAAATTTCAGAGCGGAGGAACAACGGTAAACGGTAACGTCTACGTGTGGGGAAAGACAGTTTCAGCTGATGAGGTTGTCGCTGATATAGCAGGCCCGTTCACTCTTAACGGGGATTTATATAACCGTAAAGGAGATTTGTCACTTTCGGGTCAGGGCGAATACAAAATCAAAGGTATTGTTTACAGCGGCGGAAAGCTTTCCACAAATCAGGGCTCAAGCGGAATAACTCTTGACGGTTGCATGATAGCCGAAAGCGATATATTAATCGGAGGCAGTGCTCACACCTATAATGAAGCCGGCGCAACACTCTCGATTTACTCAAGAAACGGCGATATTACGCTTTATTCACAGCAAGGAGGATTTGATTCGCGGGGGATTATCTATGCACCCAAAGGCAACGTTGCGCTTTCGTCAGGTGATTTTGATATTCACGGAAGCATTATCGGTAACACGATAACCTGCAATCCGGGAGGCCTGAATATGTATTATAATGACCGTCAGCTTCCGTATTCAAAAAAAATGAAAGCGGCAGTGTTGATTGAGTGACGGAAAAATCAAAGAGTTAAATACGCATAAAAAAGCCCCCTGCGCTTATCACCGAAGGTGATGGTGCAGGGGGCAACTGTGTAACTGATTTAAGTGATATCGCTTTAGCCTATGCTTTTCGGATTATCTGAAATTCATATAACCGAAAACAAGCAAAACTGCCATTAATATGTAGAAGAACGGAAGAACTGTAAGATCTCCGCCGAAGGCTACAAGGAAATCCTTGAAGGATTTTGCATTTCTGTAATTGTCTGCAACTCTCTTGGGGCGGCAGAAGAATGCAAGGTCGAAGAGGATATATCCTACGCAGTAGAAAATCCAGGTTTCCCAGAGGGTGTAGCCTCTTAATGCCTGAACGGCAAGAGCAGCTGCGCCGACAAGAATAAGGAAAATACGGATTAACTTTATGTTTTTGTAGTCCCAGTAGCGCTCAAGGCCGTCGTGCTGTGCAATGACGTAGTACATTGTAAAGCAGCAGATGATTTCAGCCATGGTTGTTGAACCGAGCATGATAAGGGCGAGAGGGCCTACCATGTAGCAGGGACGCTCAAGCACTTCAACTATGTTCATGTCAACCTCACCGAAGGCACGGGTGATTTTGTTGCCGTTTCTGCGGTAGGGGATGATGAAAAGGAAAATAGTGAGGATAATAAGTGCGCAGAATACCCAGGAGAGAGTGATATCAACTTTCTCAGGAAGCATATACCACAGCTTGCCTGCAGCTTCAGCCTGCTCAAGATTCTTTGCTGCAAGAGGCCAGCCGAGAATAAAAGCACCTGCGATGCCGAGGCCGTTGAAGCAGCCCTGAGTGAACTCCATAATTTTCCAACCGTCAATAACGTTGAGCGCATCGAGCTTACCGAACATACGCTTGCCGTTTTTGAGGGGATGAAGCTGTTTGTCATAGAATGTGATTGCAACAACCCAGCCGACTGAGCCTGCAAGTGCGCCGCCGACCCACATAATGATACCGAAAATATCGCGGCGGATTGCCATAAGTACCAACAGTCCTGCAACGACTACGAGGTTGCGGCCCCATTCCTCACGGCTGTCCTTGGAGAAGCAGATCTTGGGCATTTTTCCGTGCTCGGGGTCATAGGGGGTGTTGAAAATACGGTAACCGATTTCCTGAACGATGGGAACAAGAGCGAAGAAAATAACGAAATCGTACCATTTATACACCGTGCCGCTCATTGCGGAAAAACTGATACCTAAAAATGCTGAGCCGAGTCCGCTCCATATTGAGCCCTTGAATGCCAGAGCAAGGTAACCGAGCGACGGATTGTAGCGGGGGGCATCGTGGGTGAGAACAAGTCCCATTGTTGAGCCATAGGGCTCCATACCGCCGTAGAAATAGCCGAGGGCGCAGGCGGCGGCAAACAGATACACGTTATCCATAAGAAGCTCTGAGCCCGTGTACCAGACGCAGAGTATACCCATGAAAGCGCCGGGGAGCATTGCACCTTTTTCGCCGCCGATTGCCGAGCCGCGCATACCCCATCCGAAGCACATGGTAATCATACTTATTGCCAGAAAAGCAAATATGCTTTTGGTTTCCATATAATAATCCTTTCTTGTAAAATTCTTTATCTTTCAATACGTACAACTGCGTAGCCTATTTGCTTGCGTCCGCAGGTGTATACCATATGAAGAGTGTTGCCCTCTGCAACGATTGAGGGATATGAAAATTCCGTAGCGGGCTTTGTTTCAAGCTCGATGCGTACGGGATATGTAGCTCCGTTATCCTCAGAGAGGAAAAGGCAAAGAGGGGTACGGTCACCCCAGTTTTCGCTTACGGGGTTGCAGATGAGACCAAGAACTCCGCAGTCTGTCATTGCAGCACCGATGCCGCTGTTATTGTTAGGCATATCGGTGGGACGTGCAATAGACCAGGTGCGTCCGAAATCGGTTGATTCGCTGCGGTAAACCCGGTTAAGGTTTGTGCGTGCAAGCATATAAACTCTGCCGTCGTGTGCTTGGTCTTCCCAGATTGCGGGCTGAATAAGACCTTCGCCTTCTTTGGGAAGCTCTTCCTTACGGTTGCAGATTGTGCCGTCAGGCAGCTCGAATGCAACGGGAGCGGAAAGCTTCCAGGTTTCGCCGTTGTCAGCGCTGTAGTCTGTCCAGGATTCCCAGCGGTCACACAAATCCTCGGTTGAACCGGGGGCGAGGAGTGCGCCGTTTGAAAGTCTTATCATCTGATTCTTAACAGGTCCGCGTCCGCCGATATCTCCGGGTACAAGCTCAACGGGAGTTGACCAGGTTTTGCCGCCGTCGGTGGAAACGGATTTCATCGAGTACCAATGGCCCTCATCAATACCGCTCTTATAAATCAGAGTAAGAACTCCGTCCTCTGCGAAGAGTGTGGGATTCCAGTCCGCCTCGCCGTCATCGGGAGTAATGGGAGCGGGGATGCTCCATTCGCCGCCGTCACGGGTTGCAAACCAGATGCGTACGTTGGGGTTTTTTTCCTTTGTGCCGCCGAACCATGCTGCGGTGGGTGTGCCGTTGCAGATAGCTACCGTTGCGGCATGGCATTCGCCGGTTTCTTCGTTGATACCCTCTGTTGAGAGGTATTCCTGATATAAAAGTTCAGCTTTAATCATTTATTAATGTCTCCCAATCTGAAATTACCGTGTCGGCAACGAAACGGGGTGCTTCCTCGCCGAGATTATAATAATAAAGTATATGCACTTCGTTATTGAAAAACGCAATGCGGGGATAACCGATATCCGTGTTGACAGCATCGGTGCGAAGAGCCTGAGGCTCGCTCCAGTTTTTGCCGTCACGTGTGGTTGTGATAAAAAGTCCGTGAGGTGACTGCCTGCGGAAGAAGGCAAGCAATACCGTGCCGTCGGGCAGAGTGCACAGCGCAGGGGGACTTCCGCCGCTCATATCGTTTCCTACGTATGTGAGCTTCGTTTCATAATCCCATGTTTTGCCTTCGTTATTGCTCAGATATACGTCCAGTTGAGTGAAACCGGGCTCGTTCTCGCTGGCATAGCGTCCGATTCCGAGCAATGAACCGTCGGGAAGCCTTGCTATTGCGGGCATAATTCTGAAATCACCCTCAGGAGGGTCTTCGCCCATCATACCCAGCTTTTCCCATTTGCCGTCAAAGGTAAGCTTTGCCGCAAAGGTGTTGCCTTCAAGACCGTCCGCTTTAACTCCGGTCATAGCGAGAAGAAAATATCCGTCGCAAACAATGTAGTCCGTTCTGGCGGCGACACCTACCAGACCGAAATCGGGGATATAAAACGGGCCCTGCCAGCTTTTGCCCTTATCATTGGTAACCATAAGCTGTGTGAATACGTTGCCGTCCCAGCCTGAGGGCATAAGATAAAGGCCGCTTTCGGGAGTAAGAAGGTCGGCAGGTACGTCGGGAAGTCGGGTTTTGTTCTCATAGTCTATTGCAGGAATTTCGGGGAATTCGTGAACCCATCCGGTCTCGGGGCGGAATCTTGCGAACATTCTTATGGTGGGAATTGTTCTGTCAAGAGCGTGCACATCGGGTCCGTTATAATGATGAATTCCTTTTTCAAAGCCTACAAGCAATTCGTCATCGAATATCCAGATGCCGTGATTGGCGGGCCAGCCGAAAAAGCTGGGCTCGTCAAAAGCAACGGTGATGTGTTTAACTTTCATACATTTTCTCCCTTCCATGCTTTTACTCTTCGGAGTGAAAGCTCAGCAGCCGTGACGTTCCTTATAAATGCGGATAACCTCCTGAAGGTCCTCCTCGGTGTCAACGCTTACTGCTTCATACTGAGCGGGAGCGGGAACTATTTTGATTTTGTAGCCGTGCTCCAGAACCTTGAGCTGCTCAAGTGACTCTGCCTCTGAGAGGGGAGTGGGAGCGAGCTTTGTATAGGTGTTGAGGAATTCATGGGTGTAAGCATAAATTCCTACGTGCTCAAAATACTTAGCGTGCTGAGCGTTACGGGGATAGGGAATGGGGGAACGTGAGAAATAGATTGCATTGCCGTTAACGTCGGTTACAACCTTTACAACGGTGTTGTTCTTTATGTAATCTTCGCCCTCAATCGGAACGCTGCCTGTTGCCATAACGCAGTCAGGGCTGTTGATAAGAGCGGTGCCGATATCGTCTATGATTTCGGGGGGAACGAGGGGCTCGTCACCCTGGATGTTGATAACGTAGTCGCAGTCAGCGTAATGGCTTGCAGCCTCAGCTACACGGTCGGAGCCTGTGGGGTGATTTACGCTTGTCATAACAGCTTCACCGCCGAAAGCGATAACTGCATCGTAAACACGCTGGTCATCGGTTGCAACAACAACCTTGTCAAGAACCTTTGACTTGCTTGCGTTTTCATAAACGTGCTGAATCATGGGCTTGCCGCAGATATCTTTAAGGGGCTTGCCGGGAAGACGAGATGAACCGTAACGGGCAGGAATAACACCTAAAACTTTAGCACTCATATTTAAAATCTCCTTAATTACTTAAAAACTGTATTTGTCATGAAGAGCATTGCGCATCTTAGTGAGCGAGAAGGGCTTGACTTCTTCAACGATGCGCTCACGCATTGCGGCACCTTCCTCGGTATTCTGAGGAGCGGAAGAGAAATCAAGGGAAATGCCGAGCTCGTTGCAGATACGGTCAACGAAAATGGGCCAGAGCTCGCCGATATCACCGATAACGGGGATGCTGTTTTCAAGACGGGTGAATGCGGACATTTCCATACGGAAAGGAATCTTTGTAAGCTTTGTCTTGGGAAGACCTTCGTTGATTGCCTTCTGGATGAGCTCGCTCTGCTTATTGAGATCCCAGGAACGCTTGAGGTTTTCATCAAGGTCAAAGCGGATGAGGGTTTTATCCTTAAGGCTGTACGTGGGCATGCCGTTCATTGCCGCCCAGATTCCGTGGCCTGTATATGTTTCAAAGGGTCCGTCATGGATTTCCTGAGTAAGAGCAACTGCGGATTCAATAATAACGTCAGCATCGGAGAGCATTTTTGCTATGCGCTTGCAACGCTGGCTTACGGGGATACTGTCAGAAATGCAAAGACCTACCTGACCGCCGCCGATAAGCTGGGGAACGCTTACGAGAACGGGAACACCCTTGATTGCGCCTGCGCCTATCATTGTTCTGGGGTCAGCGCCGAGGCCTGCAACGTACTCAAAGCTTTCGCCGAGAGTCTGGGCAGCAATCATAATTTCACTCGATACGGTTTCGTTAAAATAACCTACGGGGTAAGCCATGTTGCCGGCTGCTTTGATGATAACTTTTCCTTCTGCCTTTTCGCACATGGAAACAAGCTCTTCATCAAGAGGCAGTTCGGAGCGGATGCGTGCCCACTCTTCTTCCGAAAGCTGAGTAAGCTCGTAAATGTTGCCGCGGCAACGGATATTTTCGGGGCATTTGTCACCGAGAACGTCAGCGTCAAAGCGCTTTACACGGTCAAGAGTGCCGCCCATTTCGTGAGAGATAACGGCGGAGCTTGTGGTAACACCGTCAATAAGTCCTGCATGGATGAGGGTTGCAATAAGAGTTGTAACGCCCTCGTGAAGGTTGGGGCCGCTGCCGATAACTGCCGCTACCTTGCCTCCGCGTTTTTTAGCGTCAATAACAGCCTTGATTGCAGTGCCGAGAAACTCTTTGGTTTCATCGGGAAGAGCCTTATAAAGCTGATCAATAAGAGCAGATGATGCCATAATTTTTCTCCTGTTCATCAAATTTTAAATGAGGATTTTACGAAATTCTTATTTCGTTTTCTTGCCGAAGCAAGCATCGTCGTGGTCAAGAGACAAAAGGGTAAAGCCGCGCTTCTTGTAGAAGTTCACAGCCCTTTCGTTTCTTGGTCCGCAGGTGAGGCAGACTCCCGTAACACCCTTTTCTGCCAGATGGCTGCAGAGCGTGTCAACAAGCTTACCTCCCATGCCCATCCTGTGATATTCGGGGAGAATATCAATGTGTAAATGAGCGGGGTATTCATCCTTGAATTTTTCTTGCGGAATGTACGCAGTGGAAGCCCATTCGTATCTGTCTTCACCAAAGGAGTCAGAACGCGGGAGATAGTCTGCATCGAAGATTTTCTTGAATCTGTCAAAATCCTCGGCACACAGAATATAACCCACAGCCTTGCCGTCATCATCGAGAACAAAACAGTTTTCCGGTTCATGCTCTATGTAATAATTGCAGAACGTATTGTGGTAAAACTGCCCTGTAAGAAAATCCGGAACCTCCTCCGGACCTTCACTGTTGTGGCATATAAAATGCACATCGTCACGGTCTTTTTCCTCATATTTTCTGATGGATAACATAAAAAATTCACCACCCTCAATCCGGTATCAAGATAAAAATATCATAAATAGGTAAAAATATCAAGAAAATAATGCTTGAAATTTTTAAAAATATGAGTATAGTAAAGATATACAGTTTTTTGGAGGAATGTTATGAGTTTTAAGGAAAGTTTCACAAGGGGTTCGGTTAAGGCTCTGACTGATGTTTTGCTTTCAACAATTCCGAAAAAGCACTTCACAACGCAGGAGAAAGCGGACAGTTATATGCTCACGGGCGATGAACGCTTTTCTTCTGATGCCGGCGAAAAATGGACCTGCGGTTTCGGTAAGGCGGCGTTTACTCCTGCCGATTACAATGAAAGAACATATTACATTGCCGGCTATGATTCCAACAACCCCGTAAAGGGAGTGCTTGACGATTTGTATGCGAGGGCTGTTTATCTTGATGACAACAGAGGAAACGGCGGAGTTATCTTCTGCGCTCTGGACTGCGTGGGTATGAGCAGAAAAGATATCAACGAAATCAGAAAAATCGCCCTTGAAAGCGGAAGGCTCGGTAAGCTCAAATCAATCAATATCTCGTCAACCCATACCCATGCAGGTATTGACACGCAGGGGCTGTGGGGTGAAAAGATATATAAGGGCGGCAGAGACGCCGCGTTTATGGCAAATCTCAAAAAACAGGCAGCCGGGGCAATTGTTTCCGCTTATGAAAGCAGAAAAGACGGCAGGCTGTATATGGGATATGCCGAGGCGCAGGATATGCAGGCGGACGTAAGAACTCCCGAAACCTATGACAAAAACCTTACAAGATTCCGTTTTACACCGTACGATAATTCGGGCGACGTTTACGTTGTGAACTTTGCTTCACACGCCGAGTTGCTGGGCACAACCTCGCTTGCAAGCGCGGATTTTCCTGCATATCTTATAAAAGAGATTGAGGAAAACGTACCTGCATCAAACGCGGTTTTCTTCAACGGCGCCATAGGCGGAATGATTTCCGCAAAAGAGATAAAAAAGGTTTACAGGGATTCGATAGACTGCGAAGCATATATGAAGGGCTTCGGTAAGCAGCTTGGTGAACTTGCTCTTTCGATTGAAAACGAAAAAGAGCTCAGACCGATTCTTAACATTAAATCAAAAGGTATAAGAATCCCCGGAGATAATACAGTTCTGATTCTTGCAAGGTATATCGGAGTTCTCAACAACGATATATGCAGAACAAAAAAGAGAAATAAGGTAGATATTTATTCCGAGGTCGGCTATATGGAAATCGGCGATAAGGATGCGGCTGTATTTCTTATTCCGGGCGAGCTTTTCCCTGAGCTTTATAACGGCGAATTCCTTACCGAAAAGGACAGTGCACACCACAGGAAGGCAAGCTACAAAAAGGTGCTTGCGGATATGACCGATTGCAAGCACAAGTTTGTTATAGGTCTTTGCAACGATGAACTCGGCTACATTCTTGCGGAAAACGATTTTATGCTCAACAATGCTTTGCCCTAAATAAATAAAGCAACCGACGATATGGGCAGAGATCACTATGAGGAAACAAATTCAACGGGTCCCGAAACGGGCAGGATAATTCTTGAGGAAACCGAGAGTCTTATAAAATCTTCGGTATGACGTTCTTGTTAAAAAGCATTTATATTTATATTAATGAAGTCAGGAGATGCCAAAATGAAAAAAAGATTTAAATCGTTTATCGCAGTGCTTCTTGTTTTCGCAATGCTCTTCTCGGTTAATGCATCGGCGTTTTCGTTTGATAACCATAACGGTGCAATCCGTGCCGTAACAAACGTTCTCGGCGGAGTGATTGACGGTGCAATTAAATTCTTGGGCTTTATGGCGCCTACCCCC
Organism: Clostridia bacterium; assembly: GCA_017397105.1. GTDB lineage: Bacteria > Bacillota > Clostridia > Oscillospirales > Acutalibacteraceae > CAG-177. The sequence goes on from JAFQKF010000001.1 coordinate 40,937, forward strand.
GATTATCCTACGGTTGAGGAATACTTTGCATCAGACAGCGAGAATTTTTATGAAGGTACGCAGGAATTTATTGATTCCGCCGCAGACGGTGCAAAGTGGTCGCTTGGCTTCGGGAGTGAAAGCATCGTTCCCGCAAACCTTGTTGACGGCACAAAAGAATATTATACGGGCGGTTATTTTACCCAGAAGGTAAATGGTGTTCTGGATGACCAGAAGGCAAATGCAGTTGCTCTTAATGACGGCTCGGGCAGAGGTACAACGGTTTTTGCATCGATTGACGGTATCGGTGTGAATAACGCTGATATACGTGCAATAAGGGGTGCTGTTGAAGAAAAACTCAAAAAACAGGGTGTTGCAAGCGACATCAATGCAATCAATATCAACGCAACTCATTGCCACACGGTTATTGATACACAGGGAATCGGACTCGATTTGCTTCTCAAAATATTAAAGAGCTTTTTCAGAGGTGCCGAAAGGTCGATTGACGGCGAATTCCTTGAGGTGATGATTGACCGTGCCTCCGACGCAATAGTTGAAGCGTATCTTAATATGGAAACGGGTACTCTTTACTACTTTGAATCTGTCGGCATGGGTAAGGATGAAGCCAACGGTCTGTACCTTGACGATGAATATCCGTACGTTGAGAACAAGAGATACCACACCGAGGGCTACCAGCATTTCTTTGCGTGCTTCAAATTTGTTCCTGACGATGAGAAATCAGATGCAACGATTATTGCAAATATCGGCGCGCATCCCACGGTTGTTGATGAAGAAACAAAGCTTCTCTCCTCAGATTTCCTTGCTTATATGGGAGAAAAAATCAACGCTGCAGGCATGAATTTTATGTTTATGCAGGGTGCGCAGGCGCCTGTATCCGTCAATAAATGGGAGAAGATGCCTCAGAATATTGTAAGTGAAGCTGATGCTCTTATTGCGGAAAAACCTGCGGCGGCAGATTACAGAACGGCAATTGAGCTTGGTTATGAATATGCAAGGCTTATTCTTGAATCTCAGGAAAAAGTAAAAGAGGTTGAGCCGATTCTCAACGTTAAGATGACGGAATATGCGATTAATCTTGAAACAGGACTTCTCGGCTACGGTGCAACCGAAGGATTTATCGGCACAACAACGGTTGAGGATTCCTCAAGTAAAACAGGCTACTCCGTTATTACCGAGGCAGGTTACATTGAAATCGGCAAGGATATTGTATTGCTTACGGCGCCCGGTGAAATTGTTCCCCAGCTTATTTACGGCAACGTTATTTCTGCCGAGGATTCATATCTTGGTACAGCGTGGACCTATGAAGCAACCGCGAGCCTTGTACCTGAGGGTAAAACCGTGCTTGTAATGGGCCTTTGCAACGATGCAATAGGCTATATTCTGCCGGATAACGATTTTGCTCATTTTATTGCAGATACAATCTGGGATATGGACGGAGCGGATAAGATTTTCGGCGAGTATCACAGGCATTATGAGGAACTGCTTTCTACGGGCAGCGTGGCAGGCTCAACAACCATTAAGGTACTTAACGACCTTGTAAAAAGTGAAAATCCCTGAGTTATAAACCCTGGCTGCCGGTCCGGTACAGTTGACCGGCAGCTTTTTTTACGGAAAAGGAGGCTATTTTGTGACTAAGGAAACAGCCAGACAAAATGCGAAAAAGCTTGTTGCGAAAATGACGGTTGAGGAAAAAATTTCTCAGCTTTTATATAATTCTCCCGCAATAGAGAGGCTTGGAATAGAAGAATACAATTGGTGGAACGAAAGCTCACACGGCATCCACGGCGCAGGCACGGCAACTGTTTTTCCGCACGCCATTGCTATGGCATCATCATTTGATACCGAGCTTGTGGGTAAGGTTGCCGATGCGGTTTCTACAGAGGGCAGAGCTAAATACAATAAACATACCGAATACGGCGATCACGATATTTTCAAGGGAATATCTTTCTGGGCGCCAAACATCAATATTTTCCGTGACCCCCGTTGGGGCAGAGGTCAGGAAACCTTCGGCGAAGACCCGTTTCTTACCGCTCAACTGGGCATTTCCTATATCAACGGAATTCAGGGCAACGGCGAATTCCTTAAAGCAGCCGCTTGTTCAAAGCATTTTGCGGTGCATTCGGGTCCCGAAAAAACCAGACACGGATTCAATGCTGTTGTTGACAGGCACGACCTTTTTGAAACGTATCTGCCTGCATTTGAAAAAACCGTAAAATCAGGTGTGTCGGGTGTCATGGGTGCCTATAACCGATTGAACGGCGAGCCCTGCTGTGCTCATTCATATCTTATTGAGGAGTTACTGCGCAAGCAATGGGGATTTGACGGCTACGTTGTTTCCGATTGCGGTGCGCTCAGGGATATTTACAAATTCCACAAATTTGTTGAAACAAGGGCTCAAGCTGCGGCTGTTGCTCTCAAAAGCTCGTGCGATCTCAATTGCGGCGATACTTACGATGCTCTTGTTGATGCGTATGAGCAGGATCTGATTGATGAAGAGGAGATTACCGCCGCTGCGGAAAATCTTTTCACAATCCGTTACCGTCTGGGCGAATTTGAGGAAACAAGACCGTATTCCGATATAGGCTACGATAAGCTTGACTGTAAGGAGCATAAATTCCTCAACCTGAAAACGGCGGAGCAAAGCATCGTTCTGCTTAAAAATGAGAATAATTTCCTTCCCCTTGATAAAAATACGGATAAGAAGATTGCGGTTATCGGCCCCAATGCTCTTTCATTTACCGTGCTTGAGGGTAATTACAACGGCTACGCATCCGAATATATACCCGTGGCTGACGGTGTGCGCAGAGTGTTCAAAAACGCACGTGTAACCGTTGAAAAAGGCTGTAATTATTGCGATGAAGCTCTTAATCATTGGAGCGGATTTCAGAATCTGATAAGCGACGGTGCCGCAGCCGCATCCGAGGCAGATATTACAATTCTTGCTCTCGGGCTTGACAGAAGCGTTGAAGGTGAGGATACGGGGTTTGACAATGATTACACCGCTTCGGGCGATAAGCGCTCGCTCTTCCTGCCCGAAACTCAGATGAAGCTTGCGCAGGCGGTATGCGATGAATGTGAAAACGTGATAGTTGTTCTTCTTTGCGGCAGCTCAATTGACGTGGGTGAAAAAGTGAGAAACCACGCCAAGGCAATTATTCAGGCGTGGTATCCCGGTTCACTCGGCGGTCTTGCGATTGCAAATATTCTTTCGGGTGAAGCAAATCCGTGCGCAAAACTTCCTGTTACGATATACAAGGGTGATCACGATATTCCCGATTTTGAAGATTACGCCATGAAGGGCAGAACTTACAGATATATTGAAGGCGATGCACTTTATCCGTTCGGTTTTGGTCTGTCATATACGAGTTATAAGTATTGCAACGCAAAGCTTGTTTCGGCAGACAGTGAAAAAATAACCGTCTGCACAGAGGTCGAAAATGCAGGCAGTGTTGCGGGTAAGGAAATCGTTCAAGTTTATGCGGCTTATACGGACAGCCGTGCCGAAACTCCCTATTGGCAGCTTTGCTCGTTCAAAGCCGTTTTGCTTGAAACGGGCGAAAAGAAGGAAGTTACTCTCGATATAGACCGTTACTGGATAAAGGCTGTTACCGCGCAGGGAGAAAGAGTTGAACCTGACGGAAAAATAAAGCTCTTTATCGGTGGCCATCAGCCCGACGCAGTAAGCACAAAACTGCTGGGATATCCCTGCATTGAGATTGAAATCTGATTCTTTTTTTAGAGAAAATTAAACCGGGAAGCCTTGATGCTTAAGGCTTCCCGGTTTTTGCGTGGGTAATATTGGATTTATATTATACAGCGTTATACATCAGTATTATTGCTTTTGCACCGTCGGGTAACTTGAGCGTGATTCCTTCATTCATAAGCTCCTCGCCTGTTAAATCGTAAACGGTTTCAGGGGAATCAACGTCATACACGCTGTACGTTTGAGTGGGGATAAGTCCGTTGAGTTTAACCGTGTATTCGGTGTCTTTTACCTGAGTTCGCTTGTAAATCAAAGCCGTGCCGGAGAGGGCGTCTGCGGTTGAAAACTGCATGGCGAGCATTTTATCGTTATCAAAGCTGCCGAAATCAAGCGGATAGTAGTTGCCTGCCATAAGCTCTCTCTGTTCTTTGTGGAAGCTGAATTCGGGATTCTGATGTGAAAAGAAGTCCATGAGCATCAATGGCATAATGTCAGACCTTGCAGAGTATTCATCCGTCATATAGAGTGCAGAGCCTGTAATGGGCAGCCAGAAAGAAATACCGTAGGTGTGTGACTGGGTTGCATCGAAAAGGTCGGGATGATAGCTGCAATTATAGTCACTTCTCCAGAAGGGGATGCTGCGGTAAGTCATTTCAAGGTCAAGCCGCTTTCCGCCGGATGCGCAGTTATCAATAATAAGCCCTTCAATGTTTTCACAAAGATAATCTAAGAATCTGTAAAGGTTGGTTACGTAATGGTTTTCGCAGATGCCTGTTCTTCCGCCGTAGAATTCTGCGTCGGCTTTCTGCCAGTATTCAAGGGGAGCAAAGTTGAAATCCTGTCTGTAAACCGTAACACCGTTTTCCTTAAGGGAGTTAAGCAGGTACTCGCAATAATAATCAAACGCCTCTTCGTTTGCGAGGTTCCACATATTGTTATCGCCGCCGAGAATAAGCCACTGCTCATGCTCGGAGCCAACGTTGTAAAAATGTGTGCCGGGCCATACTCTTTCAGGCTCATACCAGAGCACGTGGCCGAGGCCCTTTTCTGCCGCATACTCAGAAAGCTCGGAAATTCCGTTATCATATCTTGATGTATCAACCGTCCAGTTACCAACTCCGTCGTGCCAGCCTTCGGTGTAGCTGTACCAGCCGGCATCCATCCAGAAAGCATCTGTTTGTGCGTAAACCGAATCATCTAATCCGTCAAGTATTTCAATGATTTCGTCTGTTGTCCTTGTTGAGGTGGGGCCTGCAACTTCCATTACCGTGTAAAAATTCTTTGTAACGTTTTCCGGATATACGCAATCCGTTACCCAGCCTCTGAAAAGGTTGAAGCCCTTGAGAGGATTGCTGTTTTCGTAAAAGCTCAATGAAACAAGAGGAGAGCGGATTTCTTCACCGGGCAGCAGATAAGCTTCAAGATGCTCCTGCTTAACGGTGATTTCGGTGTTGCCTTTTTTTTGCACCATAGTTGAAGCCCACTGACCTGTCCAGCCGATTCCGAGCACCATGCTGAAGTTTTCACCGTTTATGTTGAAATAAGGTAAATATTTTTCCGTGGGTTTGCCGTCGTTACCGGAGAATTTCTTTTCAATAAAGGATAGTTTGCTTGTTATAAGCGAGAAATCACTTGCGGCAGTGTCGCTGCCCATTGAGTAATAAAGATTAGCTTTGCCGGTTGCAAAGGATGAATCAAGGGCATGGAAATCGCTTATGACACCTGAATTGCCGGAGCCTGTGTTCTTGATGTAAACAGTCCACTGACAGGTTGAGTTTGCCGCAAAGGAGGTCATTTCAACTGTTACTTCAAGCTCCTTTTCTTTATTGGATAATTTAAGATATTCCGTTTTACCGCCGGTATACACCGAGTCTGCTTCATCTGATTTTACAAAGCTCTTTTCCCATTCGTCGGGATTAAAATCCTTGCCGTCAACCTTGAAAGTAAACGGATAGTCAGCGCTGTTAGATATAAGATTGTTTTCATACCATTCAAGGCACGCCGATTTTTCTTTATCCGTAAGAATCATTTCGTCGGCACTGATGCTGTCAAACTTAATGTTTCTTTTGTACTGAATGGCTCTTATATTTTCGGCGTTGAAGTTGTAGAATCCGCAGCAGGAAACGGCAAAGTATACAACGGCGAGAATGGCATTGACAACCCTGTAGCTGCTCTTTGCTCTTAAGATGAACGTCATAAGCAGAAGAACTGCCGTAAGGGTAAAGGTTACGGTAAAGGCTTTGATTACAACGTTGTAGTTGTTATCACAATTCGGGTTTATACTTGCGTTTATGCCCCATATCATGCCGTGAAATAAAGCGTTGCCTGCAAGAAAAGCTATAAGCTTTGCTATCCAACCTGATTTTTTGAAGACAGACTGAATAAAGAGCAGGAAAGTCCAGCCTAAAGCAACACCTGAAAGTCCTGTATACAGATGCACGTCGGGATTACTCTGCGTTCCCCAGAACACGAACCAGAGTGAATATGCCGCATAGATAAGCAGCCCCATCAGCACTGTGGTGACAATGCTTTCAATTACTGTTTTCATTTTACTGTTTTTCATAGAGTACACCACCAAGAATTGATTGATTAATTTAGTTTAACGGATTCCATTTCTTCATCAGTCATCTGATCAGCCTGCTCAATTACACTTTGAGTATCTACGGGGATATCGCCGTTGAGCTTTTCAGGCTTTACAAATTGAAGACCGCATTCATATTCTGAAGGAATATATCCGCTTTGTGCCAGCTCGGCTCGCTGAATAAGAACCTTCATAACGTAGTCGTGCTGTTTGATTATTGTTGATTATTCAACTGCCTGTATGTTGCATAAATGTCGTCATATCGGCCGTAATTCTCGCTTTGTCTTATAAGCTTCTGCGCTTTTATATAAGGCTTTGCGGCGCGGTTATAAATTGAATTCTGCTTGGTTGCCTTTTTGATTTCGGCCTTTATCTGTGAGCGGATACGGCGCAGCGGCACAAGCTCGGATTTAAGCTGACGGACGGTTGGTTTATCACCGTGTTCGTTGGCTGATTTGATTCTTTCAATTACTGAATTGATTTCATTCTCGTTTTTTTCGTCAGCCTCAAAGAGTTTATCGAAAACGGATAAATCAAATTCCCTGACACCGTCGGGGTAGAATTTTTTAATAGCTTTTTGAGCAGATTTAATCTCTCTGTAAGCGGCAAGAGAAGCTTTTCTTTCTTCCTTTTCTTCGGGAGTTGATTTGGGCATCGCTTTGATTTCACGCTTGCTTTGGGATGAATAATCCGTTAAACCGTCAATGCCGCCGGCAACTACGGCTCTCGCAGCCTCAAGCTCTTTTATTCCCTCAGGTGTTGAAAAACGGTTGAGTTCATTGAGAACGTAATCTGAAATTTCCGCTTTTTCATTTTGTGCTTTGATTGCGTTTCGTTGAGCTTTTGTTCCTGCAACGGGTTGCACAGCCGTGCCTTCCCAAAGCTTTGCATCGTTTATGATTTCAAAAGCTTCGTTAAGCGATTCGTCAGTGAGAACGCCGTTTCCGTAGTCCTCAAACAGTGCGCGGATTTTAAGCACTGCAATCATTGCTCTTTGTTTGGTTTCCGTGAGATCATAGAAGAAAAACGGAATAAGATTAAGCACTGCGCCGGCAACGGATGCTATAACGAGAACCGAACAGATGTGGGTGAAATATTCCGTGTTGTAAAGCACGTCGTAAACGTTTGACCCATCATAACCGAGCGAAAGGGCAACGGTTTTGTTAAGCCCTGCTCTTTCATAAATCGCGGGCAGAACCGAACTTGTGGCGAGAGTTATAACGCTGCCTACAAGGCCCACGGCGGCAAACATTCCGTCAATTCTTTCGCCGGAGATGTATTGCTGATAATCTCTTATATCGGCGTTGAGGCTGGGATTCATGAAGTGGCCGAGTGATGTAAGAAGCTGATTTACAAAAATGAAAACAAGTAAAATCCAGATGGTGCTGAAATTCTGAGTTCTTACTACAGGGAGCATGGTTGCAATAAACAATACGTTGAGGATGTTTGTGAAAATAAGAACTTTCTTTTTACCGTATTTTCTTATAAGCATGGGTGCGAAAAGATTCGGCCAGAAGGATGCGTTGCCTGAGATTGCAACAATAAGCGAGTATTGACCGGCGGTGCAGGCTGCCTGATAATTGTACATCCAGCCTATTATTGTGTTGAATGAGCCCTCAAGGAATCCGAGCCAGCCTGCGAGTGAGATTATCCAGAAATATTTGTTTTTTGCAACAGCTCTGAAGGCGTCTGCAAAGCTTATCCTGATTACTCTGCTTTTGGGCTGGACTATTTTCTCTTTTGTGTTTACGTATACGAGAAGCGATATTGCAAAACCGATAATAAGCATCGGCGGATAAAGAACTCTGTACACTTTCAAATCATATAAAGTATTGTTGCCCGTTATGAGCCTTGCAACCAGGGGAAGAAAAATATTTGCAATGGAGGGCGAGAGGTTTTCAACAACGGATTTTACGGCGCTTACGTCCGTACGTTCAATGGTGTTTGGTGATAATACGTTGAGCAAGCTGTCATAAGCATCCAGCATGAAATTATAGAAAAATTGAAATCCTATATTGTAAAAAAGAACGGTAACGCATTTTGCCGTAAGGCTCATGTGCTCATAGGGCATGGCGATGAATCCGATGCCGAGGATTACAGTGGGAATTCCCATCGATATGATGTAGGGGCGGTATTTGCCCTTCATGCTATTTGTGTTATCAATGATTCTTGCCCGCAGGGCTGTAAGAGGAAATCCCGAAAGCACACTGATTATGTATATTACATACATTGCGGAGGGGTCAATGCCGATTGTGTTGCCAATAAGCGCGTTACCTATGCTTATAATCATGTTGCTTACGCAGAAAACAATGAATTTTACACCTATGCCGCCTGCGGAAAGTGAAACAATCTCTTTGAGTGACATATATCTGCCTTTAGGCGGAGTGCTCCAGTTTGTCTTAAAAAGATTCCACCATCGTGTTAATTTCTTCATCAAATCGTTTTCCTCCATTCAACTTACAGTATCGGTTCGGTTGCTGCGAGAAAATATTGCGTGATTTCTTCTGGCGATTCTTTCATTTTGCGTGAAATCCACCATTCTACAGTTTCAACGAAAGAAGATGAAATGTGGTTTACAAGATAATCTTCGGGGAGCTTTGAATTCCTAAAAAGTCCTTTGTCAGCGTATTCGGTTATTATGAGCTCTTTCAGGTTGCTTTTGAAATAACGCAGAAAGATTTCGTTATTCTGCGAGGAAAGCAGTTCAAGGATGTTTCGGTCATTTTTTTGTAAATGCCTGAGAAGATGCAGAAATACCGAGTCGGATTTGCTGCCGTAATTACAATGGTAGTGCTCGTGCGGCAGCCCCATGGCGGTGTTGATTATATGCCCGAAAAGCTCTTCGCATAAATCCTTCAGAAGGTAATCCTTTGTTTCAAAGTGGGCGTAAAACGTAGTTCTGCCGACGTTGGCTGCGTCAATGATATCCTGCACCGATATTTTACTGTAATTCTTTTCCGACAGCAGAGCGGTGAAAGCCGAAAAAATGGCTTCTCTTGTTTTTGCCTGTCTTCTGTCCATATACACACCTCCCGAACAAAAAAGTAAAAATGTTCCGTATTGAACACGTAACAAAAAGTGATTGTTGAACGCACGAGAAAAAGAACATATAATAAAACCGTAAAGAACACCTTGTTCATTATCAAACATATTATACATTGATGTATATAACCGTGTCAACGAAGGAGAACGAGTTTTATGAAAAAACTTATTGAGGCTTTCGAAAGCATTCCGGCAACAGCGGTGGGATTTGTGTTTTTGGTGCTGAGTTTTGTTCTGCCGAAATTTTCAGTCAATCTTACCGTTGACCCTGCGTGGGTAACAATTATAATCAGCGGTCTGCCGATTCTGTATTCGGCAATCCGTAAGCTTATCGTAAATTCAGGCATCAGCAAAATTTCATCATCGTTGCTTATAAGCATGGCAATGGCTGCCGCTGTTGCAATCGGTGATATCTTTGCCGCAGGAGAGGTTGCGTTTATAATGGCGGTTGGAGAGATTCTTGAGGATTTAACAACCGGCAGGGCAAAGAAAGGGCTTAAAAATCTTATTGCACTTGCACCCTCTCAGGGCAGAAAGGTTGTTGACGGCAAGGAGATTACGGTTTCTGCCGATGAAATCAGGGCAGGTGATATTCTGCGCGTTTTTCCGGGAGAGTCAATACCTGCAGACGGTGTGATAATAAGCGGTGAAACGTCGGTAGATCAGTCCGTTGTAACGGGAGAATCGTTGCCGGTTGATAAAAAAACGGGTGATGAGGTTTATTGTGCCACGGTAAACAGATTCGGTGCTATTGATATCAGAGCCACTAAGGTGGGAGAAAACAGCTCGTTGCAGAAGCTTATCCGTCTTGTGCGAGAGGCTGAGAATAAAAAAGCGCATACCGCGAGAGTTGCAGACAAAGCGGCGAGTTGGCTTGTGCCGCTTGCGTTGTTAATTGCGGTGGTTACGGGAATAGCTACCAAGGATATATCACGTGCGGTAACGGTGCTTGTTGTTTTCTGCCCATGCGCTCTTGTGCTTGCTACTCCTACAGCAATCATGGCGGCGATAGGTCAGGCAACAAAGCACGGAGTTATCATAAAATCTGGCGAAGCGCTTGAAAAAATGGGAAAGGTTGACACGGTAACCTTTGACAAAACAGGTACACTTACCTACGGAAAGCTTGAGGTTTCGGACTTCGTTTGCTTTGGCTGCGATGAAAGAACACTCCTGAGCCTTGCAGCTTCAGCGGAATCAAGAAGCGAGCATCCTCTCGGCAAAGCAATAGTTGATTATGCAAAGAAAAAAGAAACGGATGTATTGCAATGTGAAGATTTCAGCATGGCGGTGGGAAGGGGAGTCAGCGCAACCGTTAATGGCAATAAGGTTGTTTGCGCAAATTCTGATTACATGAGCGAAAACTCAATTGAAATACCTTCTGCAGTCAGTAGGACGCTTGATGAATTGCGTGCTCAGGGCAAGGCAACGGTAATTGTTGCCGTAAACGGCAGATGTGAGGGAATAATCGCTCTTTCGGATGTTATCCGACCCGATGCACATAGTGTTATTGAAAAACTCAGGGCCGTAAATACCCGTGCTGTTCTTCTTACGGGTGACAGCGGGCTTTCCGCTGAATATTTCGCATCAAAGGCCGGAATAGAGCAAGTTGAATCGGAACTTCTTCCCGAGCAGAAGGTTGAAAAAATCGCTTCTATCCGGAATCAGAACAAAGTTGTTTGCATGATTGGCGACGGCGTAAACGACGCACCTGCACTAAAAAGTGCCGACGTTGGTATTGCGATGGGAAGCATGGGCAGTGATATTGCCGTAGATGCGGCGGATATTGCGCTTATGAGTGACGATATATCAAAAATTCCATATCTCAAACGGCTTTCGATTGCTACTGTGAAAACCATAAAATTCAGTATTGCACTTGCAATGATAATAAACGTTGTTGCGGTTATTCTGTCGGTTGCAGGTCTGCTTAATCCCACAACCGGAGCTCTTGTGCACAATGCAGGTTCAGTTTTCGTCGTGTTTATAGCGGCAATGCTTTATGACAGGAAGTTCAAGGAATAAAACTTTTTTACTTGCAGGGGGCATCATCCCCACGCAATGACGGGTGAAAACAAACCGACAGTTGATTATATTGATAATCATTCACTTTAACAAAACAGGGTTGCCTCGCTGTGAGACAACCCTGTGATTTTTATATCAGCCTATTAAATTTGCGATTTTTTCGGCAGCATCCAGAGCTGATGAAAAAATATCGCTGAATGTGCCGCTGATTGCTGACATATCTTCGCCCGTGAGCTTTTCGAGAAGTGCCTGAAAATAAAGCGGAATATCGCTGAGAAAAGCAAGGATTGCCATAAAATGTTCCTCCGTTTGTTTTTATTTATGCAAAAGCGAACTGCTTTTACTTAGATTCTACTATAAATTAAACGAACCGTCAATGTTGTTTTTTTCCAACTGTAAAAAACAGAGAATTATTTTTATAAATTGTGTTGAATTTTCGAGGTGAATTGTGCTAATATTTAATGGCACCAAAATTCAGGTAAGGAGAGTATAAAATGAAAAGAAGTTTTACTAAGGCAATTTCAGTTATTCTTTGCATTTCCATTGTTTGCTGCGCAGGCAGCATGGCGGCTTTTGCGGCGGAGAAGAAAACCGATTGCGGCGCTGATTGTGAGTTTTATCCTACAATAATCATCCCCGGTCTCGGTCAGTCAAACACCTGGGTGCTTGATGATAACGGCGATTTTGTGCTTGATGATGAAGGCAATAAGATTTCCAGCTTCCCTGCTTATATTCAGATTCCCGAGCTTATTAAGAGAGTCATTGGCCCCGCTCTTCTCTCTCTTGTTACTCAGCGTGATATGGGTCTTTCAACCGCTCTTGCTGATGCCATTGAACTTTGCTTCGGTATCAACACCTGCGATAATGAGGCTAAGCCCAGCGAAAAGGTTTTTGTTGAAAAGTATCCCTATCCCTTCTCGGAGTGCAATGAGGAGGAAATGGCTGAAATCAACTCCCACATTCCTTTTGATAAGTATCCCACAAACCTTCCTGAAGACCATCTTTATTATTTCACTTATAATTCATTCGGTAACCACGTTGATACAACCAAAGAGCTCTGCGAATATATTGACATGGTAAAAGAGCAGACTGGTCACGATAAGGTCAACATCGTACCTATCAGCCAGGGCGGAACGTTTGCCAACTCACTTTTTGAATACTATCCTGAGTATATGGATTGCCTTCATAAGGTTATTTACATTGTTCCGGCACTTGACGGCTCTACCATTATCGGTGACGTTTTCAATGACAGAGTAACTTTCCTTGAGGCAGATTATCTTTACAACGGCTTTCTTGAGGAAATTGGTCTTCTTGATGCCAACACGGCAAGAATCATTGAGGTTGTTGCAAGAATTCTCCCCGACGAAGTTCTCATGGCGTGCCTTGAAGCGGCAGTTGAAAGACTCGTTGAGTCTGTAATGACTACAAGCACCGGTATGTGGGCTCTCTGCCCCTCCGGCGATTACCTTACAGCTGCTGAAAAATATCTTTCTTCCCCCGAAAGAGCATCAATAAAGGCTCAGACCTACCGTTACTATCAGGCTCAGCTTAATTCCGATGCAAACATTCAGAAGCTTCTTGATAAGGGCGTTCAGGTGTTCAATGTTTGTGAATACAATTTCGCCATGATAAACGTGGGTGAAACGTGGGATACGCAGAATGCTGACTATATCATCCACACCGACTCAACCTCCATGGGCGCTTATTTTGCAAATGTCGGTGAAACTCTTCCCGATGATTACGTTCAGAAGAACACCTATTGCTCCAACCCTGAGCATAACCATATTTCTCCCGACAGAGTAGTTGACGCATCCGCAGGTCTTCTTCCCGATACAACCTTCTATTTTGACGGTCAGCGTCACGACCTCACACAGCACAACAGCATCATCCTCAAGCTTGCATTCAAGCTTATTGCCGATGATGAAATCAAAGACGTTTATTCCTCTCCCGAATTCCCTCAGTTCAATGCCGGCAGGGATGTCAGAGAGATAGAAACTATTATTGACCAGGCAAAAGCCGTTGATGCATCAAGCCTTTCTTCAGAGGAAGCATCAAAGCTTTCTGCAGCCGTAGCAGAGGCGGAGAGAGTGCTTGAAAGCAACACCTGTACGGCAGAGGAATGGGAAAATGCCTGCATGAATCTTACCGCCGTCCTTATTGAAATCGGCGTGCTTGAGGCTGAAAAGGTGCCCTCGGGATTCTTTGAAAAGCTCAGCCTCTGGCTGTATGACAATTACGGCACAAACGGTTACTCGGAAATGCCGCTTCTTACAGTTAAAAACGTTATAGGCGGAGTAAAGAATCTTGTGACCGGTATTATAGGTTAAACAAAAAACTCGGCTGTACGGAAAACCGTACAGCCGTTTGTCATTTGCTGATATTGAGATATTTGTTGAGTACAGTGAATTCACGCAGATACAGACTTCCGATATCGGCGCGTTTTGATTCATATTCGCCGAATATCTGAAGCGCCTTTTCGATTTCAACCCATTCAGCAACACAACCGTGCTCGATTTCTATGTCAGTCAGATGTCTTTCGCCTGTGCCTGCTATACTGCATATAAAATAATTGTTTATGTAGAGTGCTTCCGGGCAGTATTCTTTTACGGTTACAAATCTTTGTTCAGGAATAACCTTATAGCCTGTTTCTTCAAGCAGTTCTCTTTTGCAGCATTCTTCAAGAGTTTCTTCTGCTTCAAGTCCTCCGCCGGGGCTCATATATACGTTTGTGCTAAGCTCATGTGTGAGCAGGATTTTTCCGCAGTCCGTAACTATTGCTCTGCTGCCGATACGCTCTTTTACAGGCGGGTCGGTGTATTCGCCGGCATACTGGCAGATTATCTGAAAACCGTTATCCGTCATTATTCATAAAACCTCCGATGAAATCGTTTGCTTACATATGATACCATAAAAAATAAAGCAATTCAACGGTGTTATATGAGTATTGAATTCGCAGGTATGAATATGATATAATATACCAAATTTAAAGTAGTTGAAGGTTGAAGAAAATATGACTAAACTTATGCTTCGCTTGTTTGTTAAAAATTATAAAGACACCGCAAATCCCAAAGTCAGGGTAGGGGTCGGTTTGCTGAGCAGCGTTGTGGGCATTGTATGCAATGCTTTGCTTTGTGCTTTCAAGCTTGCTGTGGGCAGACTGTCGGGCTCTGTTTCAATTACTGCGGACGCCATGAACAACTTATCCGATGCAGCAAGCTCTGTTGTAACGCTTGTCGGTTTTAAGCTTGCCGAAAAGCCTGCGGATGACGAACACCCTTACGGACACGCAAGGTACGAATATCTTTCGGGTCTTGCCGTTGCGGCGATGATAATAGTTATCGGATTTGAAATTGCAAAAACGTCTGTTGAAAAGATACTCAATCCCGTTGCTGTGGATTTTTCCGTACCCGTATGCATTGTTCTTGCAGGTTCCATTGCCGTAAAACTGTGGCTGTATTTATTCAACCGTAAGCTTGGTAAGCACATCGGTTCATCCGCTCTTGCCGCTACTGCGGCGGACAGCAGAAACGATGCCGTGTCAACCTTTGCGGTTCTTGCGGCAGGTATTATTGAAATGTTTATTCCGTGGCATATTGACGGAGTTATGGGCCTTGGTGTAGCTTTGTTTATTCTTTACAGCGGCGCAATGCTCGCAAAAGAAACCATAAGCCCTCTGCTGGGCGAAAATGCAAGCCCTGAACTGCGTGACGTTATAATAAGCGTAGTAAGCAATCAGCCGGAAATACTCGGGTATCACGATCTTATGGTGCACGATTACGGACCCGGTCAGCGTTTTGCAAGTATGCACGTTGAAATGGATCAGAGTGCGGACGTTCTTGAGTGCCATGAGCTGATTGACAATCTTGAGCGCCTTTGCATGGAAAAACATAACGTTAACCTTGTAATTCACTATGACCCTGTTGTTACGGGGGATGAGGAGCTTGACGTAATGCGCGGTTGCGTTAATCAGATACTTAAAGAAATCGATTCGAGAATTTCTGTTCACGATTTCCGCATGGTAAGAGCAAAGGGACATACGAATCTGATATTTGATATGTCGTTGCCTGCGGCACTCATGAAGCAAAAAATGCAAATCAAGGCACAGCTTGATGAAGCGCTTGCAAAGCGCAATGAAACCGATTATTACACGGTTGTCACTTTTGATATGGGATCGTTTAACTGAGCTTCAGGCTCTGCTGCTCTCATTCATCAATATCGTTTTTCTTGTTCTTTTTGAAGTTTACCGTGCCTGCAAAGCAGGCTGTAAGGATTACAAGAACGCATCCTGCTGTTGCCAGCTGTTTTTTCTTTTTGGCTTCCTTGGCTATCTCAAGGTTGAGAAGCGCTCCTGCGTTTATGGTTGTGACCGTGCTTGAAACAGCGGTTGACAGTTTTTTCTCGGTGGAGATTTCCGGCTTTGTTTCGGAAATCCGTGCGGTTGATTCAGCTGCTTTGGCAACTGCCTTTTTAACTGTTGAGTCAGTTGAATGGGCGGTTGCTTTTGTTGTTGCAACAGACGTTTCGGTAATCTCTGTGCGGGCCTCTGACTTATGGATTTCGGTTGCGGTGCGTGCGGAGGTTATGGTTCTTTTGGTTGAACTTTCCGCTTTTGTTGTTTTTGAGGTCTGTTCAGTTACTGAGGTTGTTTCTGCTGCTGACGTATTTGTTTCTTCGGGTATTGTATAACTGAACGGCAACCTTGCGGATTTTTCACCGACGCTGTCGGTGAGAACGAAGGTTAAACTGACTGTGTCAGGCAGTCCTGATTTATAAATAATACACATTTCAACAGTAAAGCCTTCTATCGACCTTTTTACGGCGCAGTCAAATGAATACAGATTTCTGTCATAATCGGACGATACGCTTTCGTCGATAAAGCAGGCAAACAAAGCGCCGTCTGTTGTTATTTCGATTCCTTCGGGTGATACTCCGTCCGGTGCCGGACCGTCTTTGGCATCAAGCTTTAAATATAAAAAATCGCCTTCGTTCATTGCGAATGCACGTGCGTAGTTGATTTTATTGCCGCTTTCAGAAACGGAATCAACGAGCAAATCAGAATAGGCGTCGGACCAGCCTTCTTTAAGTGTGTACACAGCGTCGATTACAACGGCGCTTGCTGTAAAATCAAAGCTTTTCAACGTTATTATCAAAACAAGCGATAAGGCAATCCACCTTTTCATAAAGAATCACTCCAGGCTTTTGATAGTTGATTGATTTTATCATTCGTGTCATTGATTGTCAATATTTGCAGTTTTAATGCATAAAAATGCCGCCTCGGGTATACTGCCCGTGGCGGCGTTTTCGGTTATGATTATGAAATCGGAGCGGCGTTCTGATGCGGAATGTTTTTATCCATCATGGTAAGCAGCTCATCAAGCGTTACAAGCACAACGTCGTCGTCAAGTCGGCTTACAAAATAAGCAAGATTATCAACGCTGACACTCCAGGGATGAACGTTAATAACGCTGTATCCGTTTACTGTTTTAATATCTGCGGGGTAGGCGTTAACTTTTTCGGCTTGTTCATCAAGCCATTCTTCGGTAACTGTGGCGCTTTCGCCGTCGGGATGCCAAAGTGAAAGACGGTAAGTGGCAAAGGGCTTGTCATTTACAAAATAAACTCTTCCTTTTCCGCCTTCGTATCTGGTGGGGTCAAGGCTGAGAATGCCGCCTTTTATGTTGTCGTATCTTGCGTAATACTCAAGACGGTCGGTAAGCTTTTTATCGTCATAATCGTTTTCAGGAGTGCCGTCAAGCACGGAAACGTAGCTGAGATTGCTTTTTTTCATTGACGATGCCGTAAGGTCCGTGAATCCGCCAAGGGCGGATATGGGATATTCGGTTGGATGAATATAGCCTGCACCAGATACGCCCGCAATAAAATAATCGTTTTCTGTTGCATCGGAATAAACCTTGTTGACGGTTACGCTTGAAAAATCCTGAAGCAGCGGCGGAAAAGACCACGTTATCGGGAACTGCTTTTCCAACGCAAGCTTCTGATAAAATTCGCTGTAACCGTTCTGAATCCATTGAAGGTTATCGCCGTCGCTGAAAACAATGGCGCAATAGTGCTTGGTTTCATCGGTATATTCCTTTGTTACACTGTGCTTTTGATCGGGTACTTCACAAACAAAAGATGCGAGATAACTGTTGTTGTAGCAATGGTCGGAGGGAAGTGCGATGTTGCCGCTTTTTGATGCCTGAGTAACAAAAGCAACTTCGTATTTTACCCAGCCGAGAACGGGGACGTTGTCGCCTGCGTATTCCATAACCCTTTTTCTCAAAAGATTTGTATCCTCATCGTCATCGATGTAGAATGTATAGAATCCCTGCTGTATGGCGAGGTCACGGATTCCGCTTACTTCATATTTAAGACTTGCCAATGCGGAATAGTTGAATTCGGCTTTATGCTCTTCAAAAAATTTCCACTGGAAAATGAGGTTATAATTATCGTCTGAATAATCTTCTTTAAGAGTAAGACCTGCATCTTTTGCAAGGTGTTCAAGGTTTTCCTGTACAGGCAGCCAACCGTAAAGTGCGGCAAGGTTTGTTGCGGCATTAAGACCCTCGGCTTTTTCGCTTTTACGGTAAAGAACATAGCCTGAATCAGCTATTGAGGCTCTGAATTTTTTAAGCAAAGCAGGCAGAGTCCACGGCTGACCGTTTTCGTCATTGAAAATTACTTCAATTCCGCTTTCTGCAATTTTTTCAAGATAGCTGTTGCAGTAGGTGTTATTGCGTATAAAAATTGACGGCTTTTCTTTTGCGACTATGCCCTGAAGAGCAACCGCCATGTGTAAAGCTCCGTCCTCTTTTAGCTGAGCAACGTCAATAACGTACAGCTCATCTGCAAGCTCGTGCTTTTCACAGATGCCGGAAAGCCTGTCAAGTTCGTAATCCGATTTCGGTGCAGGCACGGCGGGGGTAAAAAGCCCCATAAAGAAAATTGCTATTGCTGAGAAAAATGCAGTAAAAGATTTCATGACATCTCTCCTTGCCGAAAATAAAATCCGCATTACGGTTTTTGGGTTGCGTAATGCGGAAATGCTTGATTAGAATGTATATTGCTCACAGATTGCGGAATAGGATTCACCGTTGTGAATCGGGTGCTCCATAACTCCTGTCTGCAAAAGCTCACCGTCCTGATAGAACATCCAGTAGCGGCCGTTTTCAGGGTCTGCAGGAATGCTCTTGACCGATGTTACAAAAAAGCCCTGTGACTGATCTTCACCAACAATAAGACCTTTTGCCAAAAGAGCATCGCCGAGGTATTTTTCCTCAGTTGTGATGTTAAGAGTTTCCTCAAATGTGCCGCTTTTTACCGTAAGTTTGATGTTCTTTACGCCGATTTCCGTTTCGCTTGTGCCGTGATAAATGCAAAGAGCAATGAACCCTGCAAGAACAAGGCACGCTACGCACAGAATAATTTTCTTTTTCTTATCCATTGTTATGATTCCTTTCTTGAAAAACTTAACAATTATATTATATTTGCAGGTTTTGATTTGTCAAGCCGATATTGACACAAACAAACCTGTTGTGATACCATGTTGTAAAATTTGTGCCGTAAATCAGGCGCATATCAACGGAGGTACAAAATGTTAAAGCATATAGTAATGTGGAAGTTTCTTCCCGAAGCACAGGGCCATACCGCTCAGGAGAATATGGATATAACAGCTGACAAACTCAAGGCTCTTCTTCCCATAATTCCTGAAATAAAATCCTTTGAGATTGGTAAAGATGCCCTGCACAGCGAAATGAGCTACGATATGGCTCTTATTATGGAATTTGAAAGCTTTGAAGCGCTTGATACGTATAAGAATCACCCCGAACATAAAAAGGTGAGTGCTTATGTTAAAAGTGTGCGTCAGGCAAGAACCTGCGTCGATTTTTGGGAGGAATAATCAGGCTGACTTTTCGTGATTTGCATAGGTCAGATTTTTAATCCATTTGCGTGTTCTGAATCTGTGCAGGCAAAGTATTATTTTCAGAGCATCCTCGCCAAGATACATGGCTGCAATAAGGATGATAAAATCCGCTTTTACCGCAAATCCGAGTATAAGCACAAGGGGAATTGATATTGTGTACATGGATACTGTATCCATAAGAATTCCTACCCTTGTATCTCCGCCTGCTCTGAAAACGCCTACTATTGCGGTGTAGGGGATGTTCCTGAAAGGAAGCCATATCGAATAAAGCAGAAGTATTCCCGCCGCCGTATCGTATGCGATCTGAGTTTCGATGTTAAGTGATGAGAGCAGAGGATGTCTTATTGCTATAAACATAGCTCCGCAGGCAACGCCGATAAGCGGTGTAAGGATTATGAATCTTTTTGCGGTGGAGTACGCTTTTTCGCTGCTGCCTTCGCCTATTGTTTTGCCTACCATTATTGCACAGGCATGGCATATTCCGACGAAGAAAACAAAACCGATTTGTTCAACGGAATTGAATATGGTGTAGCCTGCATAATACTCGTGACCGTAGCGTGCATAGACCATTGAGTATATGTTTGTGCCTATTGCCCATATTGCTTCGTTGAAAATAACGGGAATACATACTTTCAAAAACCTGCCGAGGAATTCGGATGTGTGGCCTGCATACATTCGGGGTCTTGCGCAGGTTATTTTTTTGCCTGCAATGCAGATGATCGCAATCAGCACGGACTGAACAGCGGCGGAAAGTACGGTTGCAAGAGCCGCACCTTTTACGCCGAGGGCAGGGGCGCCGAATTTTCCGTAAATAAAAGTGTAATTGAGGACGGTGTTTGCGACAACGGAAACGGCAGAGGTGATGAGCGGAGTGGTCACGTCTTCGGTTGAACGCAGAACAAGGCAGGTTATCTGGTTGAAAGCTGCAAAAATTCCGATAAATCCTGCTGTTTTCAGATAAGTTATGCCTGCAAGTATAACTTCCTCTTCTTCTGAGAAAACCGACATCAGAAGTCTTGGCGCAAACAGGCATAAAAGGTTGAATATTATACCTGTGGCAAAAGCGAGGCAGAGCGCAAGGCTGTAAGACTGAAGGATGCTTTTTTTATCTTTCGCGCCCCAGAACTGTGCAATCAGCGCAGACGTTCCCGAAGCAATTCCGAAAAGAAGAATATTAAATAAAAACATCCATCTGCCTGCAATTCCTACCGCAGAAACAGGAACGTTGCCAAGGGATGTAACCATGGCGGTGTCAACAATCTGAGCGCAGGAAACCAACAGCTGCTGAAAGGCTATCGGCAGGGCAAGGCTCAGCATTTTCAATGTAAATCCGTCTTTAGAAATTTTTTTCATAAAATAAACCTCAGATGCTGTGTTTTCAAGGAGTATACCACATGTTTATTTAAAAATCCATAAGTAAAAAAGATTTTTATTATTGCATATAATTGTTGATTTTTAATCAACAGAGTTATATAATAGATTTGATTTGAACATATTCTGACAAATCTTGACGATTTTTCAGGATTTTTGAAGTCTGTCTTTTGATAAGCTGTTTTAAATTTCAAAAACAATTTCGAAAGATAATAAAAATCGCAAAAATGTTTTTTTGAAAAAAACGATTTTGATTAAAAGTTTTCGGGAAGGTGTAATTATGGCAACAAAATTTAATGAGTACGCAGGTCTGTATTCTTTGCTCCTCACTCCTTTTAATGAGGACAGAAGCATTGATTATAAGGTGTATGAACAGTATGTTGAGTGGCAGGCATCGTTTAATCCTCAGCATCTTTTTGCTGTTTGCGGTTCATCCGAAATGGCACAGCTTAAGCTGGATGAAAGAATCGAGCTTGCAACCCTTGCTGTGAAGAATTCAGGCTCCGTTCCTGTTTTTGCCACCGCAAACCTCGAACCCTCATGGTTTGCTCAGGTTGAAGAGGTAAAGAAAATGGAGCAGACCGGTGTTGACGGCCTTGTTTTCATTACAAAGGGATTTGGTAATGACCCTGACAGAATGTTCAACTACATCTGTGAGCTTGCGGATAAAACCGCTCTTCCCGTTTTGCTTTATGAATTCCCCGGTGCGCAGCCTCATATTATGGACGGCGAAACATACGGCAGACTTGCTCAGACGGGTAAGATTGTCGGCATAAAAGATACAACCTGCACAATGGAGGGTATTACCGCTAAGATTAAGGTGCAGGGCGATACCAACGTTCTCCAGGCGAATATGCCTTTCCTTTATGAATCCTTCGTTGCAGGCGCAAGAGGAATTATTGCAACTCCCACCACCTGCGGCGCACCTCTTTTTGTTAAGATCTGGGACGAAGTTGTCAGAGGCGATTTTGAGGCTGCAAGAAAGACTCATGAGCACATCATTCTTCTTGACGATGCTATCGGTGACGGTTTCTGTGCAAGCGCAAAGTATCTTGTAAGCCTTCAGGGCGTTCCCATGAATTGGTACACAAGAGGTAATCACAACCTCAGCGGTCAGCGTCTCCATGCTATCAAAGTATGGTACGGCTGGGCAAAAGAAAACGGAGTTTTATAATACAATTGCGGCCGCAGCTTTGCTGCGGTCTTTTGCGGAGGAAATGCATTATGTTAAATAAGCTTGTAAGCTTTTCAAATTATTACGGAAAAAATCCTGAACTTGTTCTTGCCGGCGGAGGAAATACGTCTGCAAAGAGTGACGGCATTATGTACGTCAAGGGCTCCGGCACTTCACTTGCAACAATAACGGCTGAGCAGTTTGTAAAGATTGATCTTTCAAAGCTCAATGAAATCTTCGAAAAAACTTATCCCGATTCAGACGACGAGCGTGAAGCGCTTGTGCTTGCTGATTTGATGGCCTCAAGGGCTGAGGGTGAGGAAAGCAAAAGACCCAGTGTTGAAACAACGCTTCATGCTCTTTTTGAGCAGACCTTTGTGCTTCATCTTCATCCTGCTCTTGTTAACGGACTTACCTGCTCCAAAGGCGGAGAAACTCTTGCAACCGAGCTTTTCGGAGATTCGTTTATATGGGTTGATGCGTGCAGACCCGGCTACATTCTTGCCAAACTCTGCTGTGAAAAAATGCAGGAATACAAAGAGCGTAAAGGCGTTTGCGCAGATATAATAATTCTCCAGAATCACGGCATTTTTATTGCTGACGATACCGTTGAAGGGCTTGATGAAAAGCTTTCAAAGGTTATGAAAACTCTTGAAAATCACCTTGTAAAGAAGCCTGATACGTCTGCTGTTGAGAGCGTTGCGGCGCCGGAGCTTGACTTTGCCGAGGCTGTTGTGCATATTGCAAATGCTGATTGTGAGCGTTTCAGCTCTTGCGCAGAGAGTGCTTCGGTGCTCCTCAAGCCTTTTACTCCTGACCATATCGTTTACTGCAAGGCGTTTCCTCTTTTTGTGAAGAAAGGTGAGGACGTCAAGGCAAAATATGACAGGTATATTGAGTCATACGTTGTAAGCCCGAGAATAGTAATTATTGAGGGTAAAGGAATTTTTGCAATCGGTACCGATGCAAAGCAAGCGGCAACAGCAAAGCTTCTTTTTGAAGATGCCGTAAAAATCGCAGTTTACACTGAGTCTTTCGGCGGCGCTTTACACATGAGCGACGAGCTCACCGATTTTATAGTAAACTGGGAGGTTGAATCCTACCGCAGTTCACAGAATAAGTAAGGGGGAATTGTTATGACTTTTGAAGAAGCTAAACGCATAGCAGGCGAAAAGGTTAATATAAGAATCAAAACCGAAGGAAGACTTTCGGGTGTTATAGCTGTTGTTACAGGCGGAGCTCAGGGCTTTGGCGCAGGTATTGCAAAGTCGCTTTATGATGAAGGTGCTTGCATTCTTATCGCTGACCTTGCAGTGCAGAAAGAAACAGCCGAAAAGCTTATTGCGGAGCAGCTTGGCGAAAATGCCGCTTTCTGCCCCTGCAACGTTGCCGATGAGGAAGAAGTAAAGGCAATGGTAAGCTTTTGCGTTGAGCGTTTCGGAGGGCTTGATTTGTTCGTTTCCAACGCAGGAATCGCAAGAGCCGGTGACCTTGAAACAATGGATGCAAAAACCTTTGAGCTGATTTCAAAAATCAATTATGAGGGATTCTTCCTCTGTGCCAAATATGCAAGCGAAATCATGAAAGCTCAGTTTGCTGCAAATCCCGATAAGTGGAGCGATATCGTTCAGATAAATTCAAAGTCCGGTATAGTAGGCTCAAAGGCGAATTTTGCGTATTCTTCAAGTAAATTTGCAGGTATCGGTCTTACTCAGAGCTTCGCGCTTGAGCTTGCTCCTTACCAGATTAAAGTTAACGCTGTTTGTCCCGGTAATTTCTATGACGGACCTCTCTGGTCCGACCCTGAAAAAGGCCTTTTCGTTCAGTATCTTAAGGCAGGTAAGGTTCCCGGCGCAAAAACCGTTGAAGACGTTAAAAAATTCTATCTTTCAAAGCAGCCTATCAGCACGAGAGGATGCTTCCCGTCCGATGTTGCAAAGGCTGTAATGTATTGCGTAGAGCAGTGCTTTGAAACGGGTCAGGCAATTCCCGTCACAGGCGGTCAGGTAATGCTTGCTTAAGGGGTGCGGTTATGAAAAATGAAATTCTGAAAAAACTCAATGTTTCCGACGCGGCGATGAGACTTGAGAATCTTAAAGCTCTTATTGCGCAGGAAACCGAAAAGCCTGAGGTGCTTCCTCAGTTTGCAAATAACCATATTCACACCATATATTCGTTTTCTCCCTATTCGCCCACGGCTGCCGTGTGGTTTGCGCGTGAAGCAGGCTTGCCCACAGCAGGTATAATGGACCACGATTCTATATCGGGCGCAAGGGAATTTATAGAGGCGGGTAAAATTGCAGGTGTTGCCACCACAATCGGTCTTGAGTGCAGGGTAAGCGTTGCCGGCACTCCTCTTGAGGGCAGGCTTGTCAATAATCCCGACCAGAAGAGTGTTGCGTATATGGCCCTCCACGGTGTACCTCATACTCAGATTGATTTTCTTACCGAAACGTTTGCTCCTCTTAAGGAAAAACGCAACAACCGCAACCGTAAGATGGTTGACAATATCAATGCTCTTACTTCTGCACACGGAGTAGAGATTGATTTTGATAAAGACGTAGTGCCCGTATCTCAGTATGAAAACGGAGGCAGCATTACCGAAAGGCACATCCTTTATGCTCTTGCAATAAAAATCAAGGATGTGTACGGTGATGATGCTCGCACCTTGCTTGAGGACAAACTGTCAATGAAGCTTTCCGAAAAGCAGATAAATCAGCTTGCCGATTCTTCGAGTGACTTCTATCTTTACGATTTGCTCGGCATTCTCAAGGGTGGTCTTGTAAAAGATTTTTACGTGCCTGCCGATGAAGAATTGCTTCATATCAGCGAACTTTCGGCTCTTGCCAAAAAAACAGGTGCTCTTTTCTGCTATGCATATCTTGGTGACGTCGGCGAAAGCGTGACGGGCGATAAGGCGGCGCAGAAATTTGAGGATGACTATATAGAACTACTTTTCGAAGTCCTCAAAGAACAGGGCGTAGATGCCGTTACATATATGCCCTCAAGAAATACAAAGGAGCAGCTTGCAAGGGTAATGCAGCTTTGCAAGCAGTACGGATTCACGGAGATTTCGGGCGAGGATATTAACTCTCCGCGCCAGCGTTTTATTTGTGAGCAGCTTGCCTTTCCTGAGTACAGCCACCTTATTGATGCTACGTGGAATCTTATAGAGCGCGAGAAGGAAATAACTTTGCTTCAGGGCGGTAACATTTAAGCTGCCGCTGATTGACAAAAGGCTTTTTATAGTATATTATATAATTTAGCTTAGAATGTAGATTAATAGCGTTATTTTGCGGATTTTCTGAAAGGAGAATGAAAATGAAAAAACTCAAAGCCTGTGTTTGTGCCGTTACCCATGCGGGAAGAGTGCGCACTGACAATGAGGATAATTTCGTTTTAAACGGCAAAAGTACGTCCTCCGGTGAACTGAAAAAGGGCAGTGCTTACGTTCAGAATATGTATGAGCCTTTCTACTTCGGCGTTTGCGACGGAATGGGTGGCGAATCTATGGGTGAACTCGCTTCGGGCATCGCCTGCGATTCTCTTGTCAGCTATGCCAAGCAGGTGCTTGACAACAGCGATGATTTCGGCGCTCCTCTTGCGGCTTGCCTGAGAGATGCCAATCAGAAAATTTGCGATGAAATTTCCAAGAACGGTACAAGAATCGGTACCACTCTTGCAGGTGTTTACATAGCTAAAGGCAAGCTTATCTGCGTTAACGTAGGTGACAGCAGGGTTTACAGATATTCAAACGGCATTCTCGAGCAGATGAGTGTTGACCACACTCACGGCCAGAGTGTTGTTGATGCAGGTGAAGCATCTGCCGATAAGGCAAGGAATATTCCCAATGCAACAAAGCTTACCCGTCATCTCGGTATTTTTCCTGACGAAGCACCTCTTTCTCCGAGTGTCTGCGTTATGGATGATATTGAAACGGGTGACGTTATCCTTGTTTGCAGCGACGGTCTTACCGACCTTGTTTCCGATTCCGAAATAACCTCTATTCTTTCTGCTTGCGAGAATTCTCAGGAGGCTTCCAGCAGGCTTGTAAGGGCTGCTCTTGCCAACGGCGGAAAAGATAATATTACTGTTATCTCTGCTTACATGAAAGCGGAGCAGGGGGCTGTTTTTGCTCCTATTGCTCAGGCTGTTGTAGGCGATAAGGATGCTGACTATTCCGAGGAATATATGAGCAATTACGGCAAGGAGGCTGACAGAAACGCTGCCATTGCCGCTCTTAAGGAAACCGATGAAGAGGATAAGGAAGATACAGGCGCAAAGACCAAAAAGCTTGCGTTTATGGCTCTTATTGTTATAATCGGAGCGGCTCTTATTGTTCTTCTTGCTTTCGGTATCAAAGCGCTTATCGAGCGTTCGGGTGAGGATAATACTACTACTCTTCCCGCAATCAGCTCAACTACTCTTACCACTACCACAGCGCCTTCAACTGAGGAATCAACTACGGTTGACGTATCTGAAACCGAGAGTGAAACCACAACCGAAGAAGAAACCACACGCACTACCACTTCCACTACAAGAAGAACAACCACAACCACCAGGAAAAAGACTACAACCACATCTACCACCAAAGCAACAACCACTTCAACAACAGTTACAACAACTCAGGCGGAAGAAACAACTACGGCTGAGCAGGAGAGCGATACCACTACCACCACAACTGCTGCTGAAGGGGAAACCACCACTACAACAACTACAACAACCACAACCACCACACAGCCTGCAACCTCTGTAATTAACGGAGTGGTTCATAAGCAGGATGCTGACGGTGCGTGGATTCCCGTAACATGATTTTCAGGACCCCGCCTTACAAGCGGGGTCAAAGTGCATTATAAAAATTCAACAAAAATTTTCTTTATTGAGCGCTTACATTATTATTATCGGTTATTGACAAAGCAATGTGTAAGCTGTATAATTATTCAAATATTTCGCATAAACCATTGCAAATATACAATCTCAACGTATTACGGAGGAAAACCAATGAAACATTTGCTTAAGCTTCAGGATCTTACCGCAGAGGAAATCACTCAGATATTGAACCTTGCGGATCAGTTAAAATTTGAAAAGAAGAATAAAATCGAGCATCATCTTCTTAAGGGCAAAACTCTCGGCATGATTTTCCAGAAGTCATCAACCAGAACAAGGGTTTCCTTCGAGGTAGGTATGTATGATTTGGGTGGCTCCGCTCTTTTCCTCAGCTCAAACGATTTGCAGATAGGCAGAGGCGAGCCTGTAGAGGATACCGCAAGAGTAATGTCAGGTTATCTTGACGGAATCATGATAAGAACCTATTCCCAGAAAGAGGTTGAGGTTCTTGCTGAGATGGGTTCTATTCCTATCATCAACGGTCTTACAGATTATTGCCATCCCTGCCAGGTGCTTGCAGACCTTATGACAATCCGTGAGCATAAAAGAACAATTGAGGGCAATAAGCTTTGCTACATCGGCGACGGTAACAACATGGCTAACTCACTCATCGTAGGCGGCATCAAAATGGGCATGAAGGTCAGCATTGCCTGCCCTGAGAATTATAAGCCTGATGCCGATATAATGAAGTGGGCAGCAGAAAACGGCGATTTCGTCTGCACTCCCGATGTTTTTGAGGCGGCTAAGGATGCCGACGTGCTTTACACCGACGTATGGGCTTCCATGGGTCAGGAGGGTGAAGCAGCTATCAGACGCGCAGCCTTCAAGGGATATCAGATTAACGATGAAGTCATGGCAGTTGCAAAGAGCGATGCAATGGTTATGCATTGCCTTCCCGCTCACCGTGAGGAGGAGATTACAGCCAAGGTATTTGAAGAGCACGCTGATGAAATATTCAATGAGGCTGAAAACAGACTTCATGCTCAGAAGGCTGTACTTGTAAAACTCATGGCTGATTAAAAGCAGATTTAGAATTGGGAGATTGATATATATGAAAAAAGCTTATCTTGTTCTCGCAAACGGAAAGGTTTTTGAGGGTGAGGCTTTCGGCGCCGTCGGCAACACGGTAGGTGAGCTTGTATTCACCACCAGCGTTGTCGGTTATCTTGAAACCATGACCGACCCTAACCATTACGGTCAGATAGTTGTTCAGACTTTCCCCATGCTCGGCAATTACGGCGTTATTGAAGAGGATTTGCTCGGCAAGCCTTATATCAACGGCTACATAGTTCGTGAGTATTGCGAAATCCCTTCAAATTTCCGCAGCCAGTATGAAATTGAAAAATACATGGTTGATAATTCAATCATTGGTATTTGCGGAGTTGATACAAGAGAACTCACCAAAATTATTCGTGAAGAAGGCTCTATGAACGCTGTAATCTGCACCTCGCTTCCTGCTGACAAGGCTTTACTTGAAAGCTACGAAATAAAGGATGCGGTGAAGAGCGTTGCTTCTGCTGATTCAGCAGTTTATGCCGCTGAGGATGAAAAATATAAGGTAACGCTTGTTAACTTCGGCAGTGTCGGTAATCTTATCAAGGAGTTCAATGCAAGAGGATGCACCGTCAAGACGGTTGCTTATACCGCTTCAGCTGAGGAGATTTGTGAGGGTGCCGATGCAGTAATTCTTTCTGACGGTCCCGGTAATCCCGAGGAAGTTGCTGCTTGCGTTGAAGAAATAAAGAAAATCGACTTGCCTGTATTTGCCTGCGGTCTTGGCCATTGTCTGCTCGCTATGGCAAACGGCGGTAAGATTGCCAAGCTTAAGTACGGTCATCACGGTTCAAATCAGCCCGTCAAGTACCTTAATTCCGTAAGGTCTTATATCACAGCTCAGAATCACGGCTACATTGTTGAGGCTGATACTGTAAACGGTGCCAAGCTTTCATTCAAAAACATAAATGACGCAACCTGCGCAGGTCTTGAGTACGATAATGCCGTTTCGGTAGCATTCAATGCCGCAACCTGCGCCGGTCCTCAGAATACAGGCTTTGTATTTGACAGCTTTATTACAAAAATGGGAGGTAAAAACTGATGCCTATAAATCCTGATATCAAAAAAGTAATGGTTATCGGTTCCGGCCCTATTGTTATCGGACAGGCTGCCGAATTCGACTATGCGGGCGCTCAGGCTTGCCGAGTGCTCAGAGATGCAGGCGTTAACGTTGTTCTTGTTAACTCAAACCCTGCAACAATTATGACTGATAAGGCTCTTGCAGATGAGATTTACCTTGAGCCCCTTACTCCTGAAACAGTAAAAAGAATAATCCTTAAGGAAAAGCCTGACAGTCTGCTTGCAGGTCTTGGCGGTCAGACCGGCCTTACCATCGCAAGTAAGCTGGATAAAGACGGTTTCCTTAAAAAGCACGGTGTTCGTCTTATCGGCACCAACGTTGAGGCTATTGACAAGGCTGAGGACAGAAAACTCTTCAAAGATGCCATGGATGCCATTAATCAGCCCACAATTCCCTCAGACATTGCAAACGATATTGAAACTGCTCTTGAAATTGCCGAAAAAATCGGCTATCCCATCATTGTTCGTCCCGCATTCACACTTGGCGGTGCAGGCGGCGGCGTTGCAAATAATGCCGATGAGCTCAGAGTAATCGCCCGTACGGGTCTTGATATGTCGCCCATTACTCAGGTTCTTATCGAGAAGTATATTTTCGGTTGGAAGGAAATTGAGTTTGAAACAATGCGTGACTGCCTCGGCAACGCAATTTCCGTATGCAGCATGGAAAACGTTGACCCCGTAGGTGTTCATACCGGTGACAGTATCGTTGTTGCTCCTGCATTCACTCTTTCCACCAAGGAATTCTCAATGCTCAGGGATGCGGCACTCGCTATTGTTGATTCGCTCAACATCGTGGGCGGCTGTAACTGCCAGTTTGCTCTTAATCCTGACAGCTTTGAGTATGCCGTTATCGAGGTTAACCCCAGAGTTTCCCGTTCTTCAGCTCTTGCATCAAAGGCAACGGGATATCCCATTGCTAAGATGACTACAAGGCTTGCTCTCGGCTATACTCTTGATGAAATCAGCAACGACATTACAGGCAATACCTGCGCTTATTCAGAGCCCACGGTAGACTATTGCGTTGTTAAATTCCCCAAGTGGCCGTTTGATAAATTTGTAAACGCTTCAAGAAAGCTCGGCACTCAGATGAAAGCAACGGGCGAGGTTATGTCTATTGCTCCCAGCTTTGAAATGGCAATTATGAAGGCTATAAGAGGCGCTGAAATTTCTGTTGATACTCTCAACATGAAGCCGAAGAGTGACAAGCCTCTGCTTGAGCGTCTTGCAGCAATGGATGACGTAAGAATTTTCACCGTCTTTGAGGCTATCAAAGCAGGCATTTCCATTGATGAAATTCATGATATCACAAGGATTGACCGTTGGTTCCTCAACAAGTTCAAGTCACTTGCTGATTATGAGGCTTCCATAGCAAACGGTCTTACCGATGAACTTTATCTTAAGGGTAAAAAGCTCGGTTACACGGATGATGCTCTTATGCGTCTTTCCGGTGCGGAGAGTGTAAACCACGTAGATGCCGTTTACAAAATGGTTGACACCTGCGCCGCAGAATTCAAGGCAACCACTCCTTATTTCTACTCAACCTATGATACCGACTGTGAAGCGGTTGATTTTGTAAAGAGTGATAAGGAAAAGATTATAGTTCTCGGCTCAGGTCCTATCCGTATCGGTCAGGGTATTGAATTCGACTATTCCTCTGTTCACTGTGTATGGACTCTTAAGGAGCTTGGCTACGAGGTTGCTATTATCAATAATAACCCCGAAACTGTTTCTACCGACTATGACACGGCTGACAGACTTTACTTCGAGCCCCTCACTCCTGAGGACGTAATGAACATCATTAAAATCGAGAAGCCCAAGGGAGTAGTTGTAGCCTTCGGCGGTCAGACCGCAATCAAGCTTACAAAGTTCCTTGATGAAAACGGTATTGAGATTCTCGGCACTTCCGCTGACGGTATTGACACTGCTGAGGACAGAGACCGTTTCGATGCACTTCTTGAAAAGTATGAAATCACCCGTCCCAAGGGTGCAGGCGTCCTTAATCTTGAGGATGCACTCAGGGTTGCCGAAGGTCTCGGTTATCCCGTATTGCTCAGACCTTCTTACGTTATCGGCGGTCAGAATATGACGATCGCTCATGATGAGAATGACGTTAAGCAGTATATGGATATCATCCTTTCGGGCGGTATCGATAATCCCGTTCTTGTTGATAAATATATGCCCGGCCTTGAGCTTGAGGTTGACGTTATTTCCGACGGTAAGGACGTTCTTATCCCCGGTATTATGGAGCATATCGAGCGTGCAGGTGTTCACTCTGGCGACTCCATTGCGGTTTATCCTCCTTATAATCTTAACGATAAAATGCTCAAGACCATTATTGACCGTTCCGAAAAGCTTGCTCTTTCGCTTAAAACAAAGGGTCTTGTTAACATTCAGTATCTTATCTACCACAATAAACTTTACGTTATCGAGGTTAACCCCAGAGCATCAAGAACCGTTCCTTATATCAGTAAGGTAACGGGCGTTCCCATGGTTGAGCTTGCTTCCAAGGTAATGGTTGGCCATTCTCTTGAATCCCTCGGTTACGGCACAGGCCTTTATAAGACTCCTCCTTACTATGCCGTTAAGGTTCCTGTTTTCTCGTTTGAAAAGCTTTCAGACGTCAACTCCATAGTTGGCCCTGAAATGAAGTCAACAGGCGAGGTTCTCGGCATAGGCAAAACCACCTCTGAAGCCCTCTTCAAGGGACTTACTTCGGCTGGATTTGATATCAAGATGCCTTCAGCAGGCAATGATATCGGCGTTCTTATGAGCGTTGATGAGCATGACGTTATTGATGCTGTATCTTTTGCTAAGAAGCTTGATGACCTCGGCCTTAAGCTTTATGCAACTCCCGATACAGCTGATGCGATTGAAAAGCTCGGTATTGACGTAATAAGAGTTAAGGGTGTTTCACAGGGTAATGATATTTTCGAGCTTCTTGAAAGCGGAAAAATCAGCTACATTGTTTATACGGGTGCACTTCACGATTCGACAATGGGCGATTATATTGCGCTTCACAGAAGAGCTATACAGCTTTCAATCGCTTGTATCACCTCTCTTGATACTGCCAATGCACTTGCAGATATTATTGCAAGCCGCTTCAATCAGTTCAATACAGAGCTTGTTGATATCAATAACCTTCGCACCGAGCGTCTTAAGCTCAACTTTGCTAAGATGGAAACTGCGGGTAATGACCATATTATTTTCGAGAATAATGACGGTGTTATCACTTGCCCCGAATCTCTTGCGGTTCAGCTTTGTGACCGCAACCACGGAATCGGCGGCGACGGCATTGCTCTTATTGAAAAGTCAGATGTGGCAGATGCAAAAATCCGCATTTTCAACCGTGACGGCAGCGGCGCTAAAACAGGCGGTAACGCAATCCGCTCAGTTGCCAAGTATCTTTATGATAACGGCTTTGTTGATAAGGAAAACATGGAAATTGAAACTGCAAGCGGCATTAAGCACGTTGAGTTGCTTATTTCAAACTCCAAGGTTTCCTCAGCTTGCACAAACCTCGGTATGCCTGATTTCACCCCCTCAGCAATTCCTGTTGAGATTGATGCTGAAAGAGTTGTTGATTATCCCATAACCCTCGGCGGACAGGAATACAGAATAACCTGCCTTTCAATGGGCAACCCTCATTGTGTTGTTTTCTGCCCGAGAGTAGGTGCAATTGATATGAACACGGTTGGTCCGATGTTTGAAAATGCATCAATCTTCCCGAAGAGAACCAATACCGAGTTTGTACGTATTGTTAATGAAACAACAATCAAGATGCGTGTTTATGAACGCGGTAACGGTGAAACCCTTGCTTGCGGCACCGGTGCTTGCGCAGCAGTTGCGGCAGCTGTTGAAAACGGTTATTGCAAGAAGAATACCGATATAACGGTTAAAACGGCAGGCGGTGACCTTATAGTAAATTACAGCGATGAAGGTTTACTGCTTACAGGCTATACAAAGCTTGTTTATACAGGTACCGTTGAATATTAACAGAGTATAAAAACAGAGGCTGTGTCCGTTAAAGACACGGCCTCTGTTTGACTGTAGATAAATTTGCTGAAGAATGTGTTTCGCTTTTTGTTGTATCTCTATATACACCTTCAGGCGAAGAAAGCACCGTTTGGCTTCCTTTCTCAATAGTCACACCTAACCGAAAAACAAGTTTTTCTACAATATGCCAGGGGCTGTGTCCGTTAAGGACACAGCCCCTTTGTTGGTTTGATGATTAAATTAATGACTGATCATAAACCTTAGTTAATTTGAAAAGCTTTTTGAAGAAAGCGATTATCTTATAGAAGAATCCGGCTTTCGAAGTTAAGGTCTGTTCGCCGCCGCCGACTACGTCGCCGTTTTCATCATAAACGGTTACGGTGAATTTTGTGTTGCCGCTCTTGCTGGGTGAGCAGATGCAGGTTGTACCGTCATCAGATACGGTTTGTGTGAAGTTGTTGTTATCAGCGGTCCAAGTAACTGTCCAGCCATCGGGAAGGGCGGCGCTTGTATCTAAGTGAAGAACGATTGAGTCGCCGTATTTGATGGTGGTGATTGAAGGATCGCGGAGTTTCATTGTAAGCAAGAGCTCAAGGTTTGCGGTGACGGTTACGTTACTTGCAGGCATTTTTTCGGGGATGGTGTTATCCCAGCCGTTAAACTTGTAACCGGGCTTAGCAGGAGTCTCAGGAGTTACGATTTCTGCTTCGTAGAAGTATTCAACCGCCGTTGTTTCTCCGTCAACAACTGTTGTGAATGTGTACTTGTTTCTGTCGATATAAACCTTGAGAACAAGAGAACCGTCTGCAAGAATTGTGCCGCTGAGAACACTGAGTTCACTGTTTACGGTGAAACCGTCTTCAACAGTATAATTTGCAGATGCAACGGAGTCGGTTGTTCCGGTGAATGATTCGGTGGAAATCGCTTCGTAGTTTCCGCTAACATTCATTTTGTAAGTTTCAACAACGTATTTTGTGTCATTTCTGGCAGCCCACTGAGCAGTGAATGTTTTGCCGTTTACATCGTCCATTGTGTCAACTTCAGAATCCCAGCTGATAAAATCATAACCGGTTCTTGTGGGATTTTCGGGGGCAACGATTTTGGTGTTATAAACGGTTGCAACAGTTTTTTCTGTATTGCCGTCTGACCACTTGCCGCCGTTTGCATTGAAAACAGCATTATAGCTGTTAACCTCAAAGATAGCATTGAGAGTTACGTTTTCAGCAGGCATGGTTGAAGGAACAGCATTGTCCCAACCTGTGAATGTGTAACCGGTCTTAACGGGAGGAGTGAGTTCTGCGATTGCTTCTTCATAGAAATAATCGGTTGAGGTTGATACACCGTCAACAACTGTTGTGAAGGTGAACTTGCTTCTGTCAATATAAACCTTAAGAACAAGTGAACCGTCTGCTGCAACAACACCGCTTGTTACGCTCAGCTCGCTGTTGAATGCAAAGTGCTCATCAACGGTATATTCTGCAGTTACAGTTGAATCTGTTTTGCCTGTGAGTGCCTGGGATGACTTGACATATTCGCCGGAAGCATCCATTACGTAGGTTTCAACAGTATATTTGGTGTCGGTTCTTGCAACCCACTGAGCAGTGAAGTTCTTTCCGTTTACATCATCCATTACACCGACTTCGGTATTCCAATCTACAAAGTCGTAACCGAGCTTTGAGGGCTTTTCGGGAGCAATGATTTCGCTGTCATATTTGGTTTCAACAGTTTTTTCAGTTGCACCGTCGGACCACTGGCCGCCGTTTGCATTGAATACTGCGTTGTAGACGTTGGGATCGAAAAGAGCATTGAGAGTTACGTTTTCAGCAGGCATGATTGAAGGAACTTTCTTATCCCAACCTGTGAATTTGTAACCTGTTCTTTCGGGTTTTTCAGGCTCGGTGACAGGTTCTTCGAAGCGGTACTGGTTCGAAGTTGTCTGGCCGTTAACAATTGTTGTAAACGTATATTCGTTTCTGCTGATGTAAACTGACAGAATGAGCGAACCGTCAGCAACAACGGTGCCGCTGAGAACGCTGAGGTCAGAATCGAGTGCGAAACCGTTATCAATTGTATAATCGGCATTTACAACAGAATCGGTTGTGCCAAGGAGTTTTTCGGTGGACTCGATTTCATAAACTCCGCTAACGTTCATTCTGTACGTTTCAACGGTGTATTCGATATCGTTTCTTGCTTCATAGCTGCCACTGTCAGCATTTGCATAGAAGGTGAAGGTGAGAGAACCGTCTTCCATAGCGTCAGCAACAATTTTCTTGGAGTTATCAACAACAAATGTGTCGGTAAGAAGCTCGCTTGAAGAAGCTTCTGACCAGCCCTTGAATTTGTAGCCGGGCTTGTAAAGCTCATCAGCGTTATCACCGATTGCAGGGATAGTGCCGTTTGAAGCAGCTGCTACTTCAGCAAAGTTGATTGTGTCGCCATAGGTTGCTTCTGTTGAACCTACAACATTACCGTTAATCTCGAATTCAACTGTGAAAACGAATTTTTCGAACTTTGCGAAGTAATCGGATTCACCTGCGGTGAAGGAATAAGTATAAGCGCTTGAGGTTTCTGTAGCGGGAACAAGCTCGTTACCTTCCTTATCGAACCAACCTGCAAAGTACTGGCCTGCGGGAGCTTCGGGAAGAGCATCCTTGGAAACAACGAAAGTGCGCTCGTTTTCGTCGGAGTTCTTGCCTGCCTGGCCTTCCTTGGTGAAGAAAGGAGTTTCGTCGCCTTCGTTAGCGTAAAGGTTTACGGTTGCCTTATAGGATTCGCCGATGTAAAGGTATGTTACGCCTGTGTCAGCATAAGCGTAAAGCTCGCCTTCGGGAGTCTGGCCGTTCTGGTTAGCTGCGATAGCGGTAAGCTCGGCATCGCTGTACCAGTTGAGGTTGTCTGTGTAGCTCAGACCGTTTTCAGCTGCTTTTGCGGTTGCCGCTACAAGAGCTGCTGCGAAGGTGCTGTCATCATATACGTTGTTTGCGCCGCCGTTTGTGAGCTTAACGTGAGTGTAAACGTCAACCCAGCCTTCGTTATCGGAAAGGTCGGGGATCATGAACTTAAGGGAGGGGGAATCAATCCATGTAGCGTAAACAGCTGTGTCAGCAGTGTCGGTGTACACACCTGTGCCGAGAGGGCTGTTCATGTATGCACTGCCTGTTGCGCTGTCGTCAGCAACGTAGTTCCAGCCTGCGAATACAGTTGTTGCAACGTCGCCGTCATCGCCTGCGGGAGGAGTGAGGAGGTTTGTATCGAGGGTGGGGTTGGCATCGTTGTACTTAACGGTCAAGGTTGCTACGGGAGTAGCGTCGCCCTTTTCGTTATAAACAGCGATTCTGTACTCAACAACTTCCCATACAGCGTAGATGATTGTACGGTTGTCAGCAGGAACAGTACCAAGGTCATTGTCAGCTGCGGAAGCTGATGCGCTCTTTGACCAGCCGAGTAAAGTATAGCCGGGTCTTGAGGGCTCTGAGATACCGTCAGCGGTGATTGCATCGCCGTAAGGAACACTCTTGGAGGTAACAGCATTTTCAGCGAAGGCGCCGCCGTTTGCGTTAAATGTTACGGTGTAGCTGTTCTTTGTGAATACGGGATAGTAGGAAACGTTTGCGGTAGCCTCGAAACTGCCGCTTACGGTTTCGGTGCTGCCCATGGTTGCGGTCCAGCCTGCGAATTCGTGGCCTGTCTTTGTGGGGCCGTTGGTGAGGATCGTGTAGGATTCACCGTTGGCAACGGTATTTGATGTGAAGATTTTGGTGCCTGCTTCGTCTTCATAATAAGTAACATCGTAACTTGAGGGAGTCTCCTCAACGAAAATGGGGAAGAATTCCATATCGGAATCGCCCATGGTCTGAGGCCAGGTAACAGGGGAGGTGGAATTCTTTTCTGCAGCCCAACCGCCGAAGGTTGTATTTTCAGGAAGTTCGGGTGTTTCTGTAGGAGCGTTGAATTCTTCGCCCTCTTCGAGTGCTGAATAATCAGTTGCTGTTTCAAGAGCTGTAGTGCCTTCAGCATCGGAGTAGAAGGTTACGGAGTAGGTGGCGGTGGTAGTGGCGGGATCATCCCAACCTGTGGGAGCATCGCCGATAACAAACTCAAACCAGAAGTCAGAAGTGATAACAACAAGACCTGTCTTCTGCATGTAATCTGCGGTTCCTGCGTCAGTGGTGTTGCCGCCTTCAATAGCGGAAGCTG
>JAFQKF010000010.1 GCA_017397105.1 Clostridia bacterium
ACGATTGAAGAAATCGAAGCAAAACTGCTCGGTAATACCTGCGGAAGAAGACCGACCTCATGCACCGATCAGCTTGCAAAAGCCGTTCGTGAGGCATACAATAAAATCAGCTTGAAATATGATGCCGATTTTGCTAAAATGATAGCAGAACAATAAAAATTTCATTGGTGATATAATGAAACAATCAAAATATGACGCATTAAAACTTGAAAATCAGCTTTGTTTTCCTCTTTATGCTTGTTCCCGTGAAATTGTAAAGAGATACAAGCCGTTTCTCGATGAAATCGGTCTTACCTACACTCAGTATATAGCTATGATGGTGATGTGGGAAAGGAAGAGCGTAAACGTAAAGGAACTTGGCGAGTGCCTTTATCTTGATTCAGGCACACTGACGCCGCTTCTCAAAAAGCTTGAATCCAAAGGCTATGTCACCCGTATGCGTTCCGATAAGGACGAACGTAACCTCGTGGTTGCAATAACTGAAGATGGCGAAAAGCTTAAAGATAAAGCGGTTGAAATTCCTTATCAGATTGCAGGCTGTACGAATCTTACACCTGAAGAAGGTGTACAGCTGTACGGAATCCTTTATAAAATTCTCGGAAAGACTCCGTGATTTTGCAAATATAATTTTTGTTTTGGGGAAGAGCTTATGAATAATGTTAAAGAATCAATCCGTCAGAGAAGAAGCGTCCGTACTTATGACGGTCGGGAACTCAGTCAAAAAGATATTGACAGTCTTTGTGCATTTATGGAAACGACAGAAAATCCGTTTGAGATTCCCGTGGAGTTCAGATTAATGAGTGCCAAAGAAAACGGACTCAACTGTCCTGTTGTTGTCGGAACGGATTTATACGTGGGCGGAAAAATCAAGTGCGTGCCGAATGCAAACGTTGCTTTCGGATATTCTTTTGAAATGCTTGTGCTGTATGCACAGTCGCTCGAAATCGGAACCGTCTGGCTCGGCGGCACAATGAATCGCCCTGCGTATGAAAAGGTAATGGAGCTTGAAGTGGATGAGATGATGCCGTGCGCAAGCGCACTGGGCTATCCTTCGGGAAAGATGTCATTGCGTGAAGGCATGATGCGAAAGGCTATCAAGGCTGATGAACGTTTACCGTTTGAAGAACTGTTCTTTAACGGCAATTTAAACTCTCCTCTGACAAAGGAAAGGGCAGGCGATTTGGCTGAGCCTCTGGAAATGGTAAGGCTTTCTCCTTCAGCAGTCAACAAGCAGCCGTGGAGATTGGTTGTTTCGGATAACACGGTTCATTTTTATCTCAAACGCAGCAAAAACTTCTCGGGCGGTTCGGCTCTTGATATGCAGAAGGTTGACATGGGGATTGCACTTTGCCATTTTGCTCTCACAGCCATAGAGAATAGTCTGAACCCGATCTTCGTGCAGGAAGATCCAAAACTCACATCCTCACCCGAGCTTGAGTATATAGCGTCCTATAAACTTGTTTAAGTTGTAAAATTTATTATTCTGAATTATGTTTATGCCCGAAATCACGGAAGAGTGGTTTCGGGCATACTTTAATGCTTAAGCAAAAGACAACCCCCGGTACAGCCGGGGGCGAAAAAGACTTCAGTAAAGCCAAAACGGGCGAGCTCAAAGCAAGCCCAAAAGGAATGGAAGAAAATTAAACCTCCGAGTATAATAGTAGTGGTTTGGCAGCCGCATTACTAAAATATAAGGAGGTTTAATTTTATGAAAAAAGAAAGC
>JAFQKF010000011.1 GCA_017397105.1 Clostridia bacterium
ACGTTTTCACCAAAAACAATTTCGGTGAAGTTGATATTGCCGTTAAAAGGTGCATAATCATTTGAAGAAACAGAACAATTGTTGGCATTGAAATACACTGTTTTAAGGTTGGCGCAATTCTGAAATGCGTACCAGCCGATTTCAGTTATACTACCCGGAATTTTTACTGCTGTCAAACCGGAGCAGCCGTTAAAGGCGCTTGAAGCGATTTTTGTAATGGCAACGCCGTCAATGCTTGAAGGGATTTCGATATTGCCGGAAAGTTTGTCGGTGTAACCTGTGATAGTGTTGGCTTCGATTTTAAGCATATCGGCGGTTGCTACAGTCCAGACTATTTCTTCGTCAGCCGCGCTTGCGAATAAAGAGCCTATGGGCGGCAGTTCCATTCCGATAAAGCCTGTCAGCGGAGCTGAGCCGATTGTCAGCACAACTGCAAGGGCAATAGCCAGGGTGCGTTTGATAAGATTGTTTTTTGACATTGTTGTTTTCTCCTTTGAATTTATTTGAGTTTTTTTGCTTAACACTTATATGACGATTGGAATTGCGTTGCGGTTCAATATTTTTCATTTTTTCAAATCAGCTCATTATATATGCTTCGCACGTATACGATGAGCCTGCCGCAGCAGTCTGACCCACAGCGCTTCCCGTAACACCGTAAGTGGGGTCATATCCGCTTTCTGCCTTGATTTGTGAACCGAGATATGCCTCGGACATAACCGTTCCCGATTCAACGGAAAGCGTGACGGTGGCTATCGGTTCGTCAACCTCGGAAGCCCTGTCGTAAATGCTTACCCTTAC
The DNA here is from genome assembly GCA_017397105.1 of Clostridia bacterium. GTDB lineage: Bacteria > Bacillota > Clostridia > Oscillospirales > Acutalibacteraceae > CAG-177. Next base: position 799 of record JAFQKF010000011.1, read on the forward strand.
CGTTGCCGTGCCTTGAGTTGTTTCCTGTGTTTCAGGTTCGGTTGTGGTTGTAGTAGTGGTCGTTGTGGTAGTAGTTGTAGCCTTGGTTGTAGTGGTGGTCGTTGCTTTGGTAGTAGTTGTGGTGGCTTTGGTGGTAGTGGTTGTTTTTGGCGGCTTGGGTTCTGTTATGGGTTTGGTATTTTGAGTGGTTGCCGCCGTGGTGGTTTCTGCTTTTGCGGTGGTTGTTGCCTTGGTGGTAGTTGTGGTTGCCTTGGTTGTTGTGGGCTTTTTGGTGGTTGTTACGGTGGTCTTTTGCGTGGCTGAGGTGGCTTTTGCGGTGGCGGTCACCTTTGCGGAAGTGGTCTGAGCTTTGGTGGCAGAGATTGATGCTGCGGGGTTGCGCTGCGTTGTATTAACGGAGCTTTCCTGCCTCGTTGAACTGCCGGTGATTTGCAAAAACGCATCCGCAGTGCCGCTTCCGTCAGGCTGTGACGGGTCCTCTGTGATGTCCTGCTCCTCATATATGAGTGTTGAGCCTGCGTATGCCGCCGTGGTTGTTTCTTCAACGTAAGCCGTTGTTGAGGTCTGCACCTCAGGGACGGTGTTTTTTGCAACGGTGGCAATTCCTGCGCCTGAGCCTGCCACAACTGCTGCGATTGAAATGCCTGCAACCGCTTTTTGCACAACTGTTAACGCTGCTATCTTTGCCGCAATTCCCGTGCCCGTTGCCGCCGCTGATGCCGCTGTTGATGCCGCCGCACCTGCCGTGCCTGCTGCTGTTACGGTACCTGCCGCAACACCTGCCGTTGCTGTTGCCGTGCCTGCCGCGCTTGCAGCTGCCGCAGAGGCATTGATGCCTGCAAGAATTTTTGCAGGAGCAGCGCTTGCCGCAAAGGCCGCGTGAGCCGTGACCGAGGACCTGCGCAGTGCCCATAGAACAACGCCGATGGGGCACAGACTGTAAAGCGACGTGATTCCCCTGCGCGAGAATTTTTCCTTCAGGTCCTTTCGTGCGGAAAAGAGCCTCGTTTTAACGGTTCCTACGGGGATTTCAAGCGTCTGAGCAACCTCACTCACGCTCATCTCCTCGTAATAAGTCATCATTATGCAGGCTCTTTTTTCTTCGCTGAGTTCATCAAGAATTTCCAATACGGTTCGCTGCAGCTCGGTCTGGTCAAGGTTTTCTTCCGGGGTGAAGCTTGTATCTTCATCGGGAATAACCTCAAACACCTCATTTTCTTCCGCCTCAAAGAGCATCGGTTTTTTCTTTTTGATAAAGTCTTTGCACTTGTTGGCAACTATTCTGTTCAGCCAGCCCTGGAAGCTTTCGGGTTTGTCAAGCTCTGTGATTTTCTGGAGTGCCTTTATGTAGCTGTCCTGAAGAATATCCTCAGCATCCGAGTCGTTCTTGACAAATTCCAGCGCAACAAAATATGCACGCTGATTGGTAAGCTCGTAAAGCTTGTTGAAAGCGTTGCCGTCGCCGTTCTGAACTTTCGTTACCAGTTCGGCAATCAGTTCATTATTGATTTCCATATTTTCTCCTCGCAGCCTCTTCTTTTGCCGGACTCAGTCCGCTGCCTTTGTTGTGCATATTCCACACGTACTCAATTCCCTTTTTTATTCCGGCCTTAAGATAATTGCACGGTGAACTGAATTTTTCCGCATAAACCAACACGGGATTTCCGCCTTCTTTTATAACCTCTGTGAACACGGTCCTGCTTTGTTCGTTTACCGTTACGTCAAGGGAAATATGCCTGTCAAGCTCAACGTGAATCGTTTTTGTTTTCTGTTCCATTTCACCCTCCTTTCAGGCTGTTCACCTATTAGACGAGCGAAAAACAAAAGCGGTTCATTTTTTTTTGAAGAAATCCTGCTATATAACAAGTAGATTGAGTTTTCAAAAAGTTTCAGTTTTTTTAAAAAAATTTGCCGACGATTTAAAACTGAAAAAGTTTCAGAAAAAATGAAAAATTAACAAAAATTTAATCCGCTTGCAAACAGCGATTGATTATTGAACAATATGCGATTTATTGTTATAATGAAAAAAATAACAAAAAGAGGCGAGAGGATGGAGAACGCTCAGATTGCTGTGCTTGCGACCCGAATAAAAGAAGGGGACGCAAAGGCTTTTGAAGAAGTACATATAACATTTTCGCCTGAGGTTTACTCCGTGGCATACGGAATAACAAATGACAGGGATGAGGCTCAGGACCTCACGCAAGACAGCTTCGTCTGTGTGCTGGAGAACATAGAAACTCTTAAAGAGCCTGAAAAATTCAAAAAGTGGCTGATGAGCATCACGGCCAACAAAAGCAAGGATTACTTAAAAAAGAAAAAGCCTGCCATCCTCACGGATGAGCAGAACTTTATAATTGAAAATCTTGAAGAAAATGAGATATCTGTTTTGCCTGAAAGGGCGGTTGATACCGAAGAACGCGCGCAGGAAATGCGGGATATTATAGAAAGTATTTCCGAGGATAAGCGGCTTTGCCTCATACTCAGATACAAATATGAGATGAGCTATGCCGAAATTGCGCAGACGCTTGAAATCAGTGAGGGCGCAGTAAAGAGCAGGATTTTCAGAGCGAAAGAGGACGTTGAGCAGGCTGTTGAAAAACGCAGGAGAAAAGGCTTGCCTCTGTTTGCGTTGCCGCCGCTTGCACTTGCGGTCAGAGCCGTTGTGAATTCGGCTGAGGTATCGGCATCGGCTTTTGCAGGCAGTGCCGCTCAGAGTGCAGCTCTTGCAGGAATAACCGCCGCCGCTCAGGCAGGAACTGCAGCGGTTGTATCATCAACTGCAGGCGCCGCTGCCGCAACCTCTGCGGGTGCATCGGCATCTGTGGCAACAACGGCGGGTGTGGGTGCAAAAATTGCGGCAATGACCGTTGTGCAGAAGGTTGTTTCGGGAGTTGCTCTGGCAGGAATTGTAACGGGCTCTGCCGTAGGTACGACGGTTGCCGTGAAGAATAAAGTAAATACAGAAAGCGTTGAAACAACTTCGTCTGTTGAACAGAGTGCAACCGTGCCTGATTACAGGCTTGATAACGTGGATTTTGAGGTAACTCAGGAGGAGGGCGAAAGCTCTTCACTGCCTTCTTTGGATTTGGACCTGTTTTCGTCATCTGCTACCGAGAAGAAAAGCGAGAATACAGTTTCTTCAAAACCCTCAGAAGAAAAAACGACGTCTGTTACGTCTTCAACGGTTAAACAGACCGAGCCTGTTACGGAAAAATCAACTACCGTAAAGACTACGGTGCAGTCAACAACAAAGAAAAAGGAAACCACCACAACCGAGAAGCAGACCACTCAGACCGAGACAACAACTGAATCCACAACCGAGTATAAAGCGATTACCGCGCCGAAAGCGGATACCGAGAAAGAAACCGAAACCAAGGAGCAGGAAACTCAGAGTACAACAAAAGAGCCTGAAACAACCACTCAGGAGCAAACCACCACGCAGGCGTCTTTGCCTGCAACGGTGAGCGTTACCGTGTGGAGCAGTGACGGCACAAACGAGGTGAAGACGCTCGAATTTGATGCGGGCGATTCCATAACGGCCAACGAGATTGAAAACCGCCTTGCAAGCGAATATCAGATAGAGGCGCTGGCGGAAGATATTGACGTGATTGCCGAATCAGGCGGAAGCTATACCGCCACGGCTTATGCGTAAACGGAGGTAAAGCATGAAAAGAAAAATCAGAAATACGGCTTTGGTTGCTTTTTGCATTGCCCTTGCGGCAGTGATGTTTGTTCAGTTCAATGCAACAGTAGGTGTTGAGGCGTCGGAAAGAGCGGTTGTTGCAAGCGGAACGAATATGAAGGTAAACTGGACCTTGTACGATGACGGCGAGCTTTGCATTGAGGGTACGGGATTCTGGAACACTACCCCGTGGAAGCAATACTATGCGGAGGTTGAAAGAATAAGCATAGGCAAGGACGTCACTTGTAAAAGTATATGCAACTTCTATTTTGACGTTGCCGAAGGGTACGTTAATCTTGAAGAGGTCAGCGTTGCAGAAGGAAACACGGCTTTTTATGCCGACGAAAGCGGAGTGCTTTATGACTACGGCAAAACCAAGCTATTTTTGTTCCCGGCGGCATCGGAGATTACTGAATATACAATTCCTGACAGTGTTGAAACAATTGTAAAGGGCGCTTTTTGCGGCGCAAAAAATATAAACAGCGTTGTTTGCGGTAAGGGTCTTAAAACCATAAGCGCAAATGCTTTCTATTGCAGCAGCGGACTTGAAAACATTACTTTTGAGCAGGGGCTTGAAAGTGTCGGCACCCGTGCATTTTTCAACTGCACAAGCCTTGAAAGTATAGCCTTGCCTGACAGCGTTACAGCGTTGGGCAGTCATGCTTTCAGCGGCTGCGAAAGCCTCAGAGAGGCAAGCACGGGAAACGGTGTAAAGAATATTCTGTCACGCGCGTTTCTGCAGTGTACGAGCCTTGAAAACATCAGCTTCGGCAACTCGGTTGAATATATAGGAGAGTGTACATTTGAGCAATGTGTTGCGCTCAAAGAGATCGACCTGCCTGAAAGTATTACTTCTATTGGCAGAGGTGCTTTTATCAGGTGCGAATCGCTTGAAAGTGTTGTTATACCTGACGGAATAAGTGTTCTTATGGCTGATTTGTTAAAAAACTGTTCGGGTCTTAAAAGCGTTACGATTCCTGCTTCCGTAACCCAAACGGGCAGCGACATTTTTACAGGCTGTGATTCGATTACCGACGTATATTACAAGGGCGATGCAAAGGGCTGGTGCTCGATTGATTTTCATAACAATTCAAACCCCGTAAAAACAGCGGATAATCTCTACATTAACGGTGAACTTGTAACGGATTTTGAAATCCCCGAGGGCATTACCGAGGTTTCCGATTATCTTTTTGTAGGCTATGCGCGCCTTGAAAGTATAACGCTTAACGATTCGGTAAAAAGTATAGGCATTTCCGCTTTTGCCGATTGTATAAATCTTAAAAGCATTGATATACCTGACAGTGTTGTGACAATCGGAAACGATGCTTTCTTAAGATGCACAGCACTTACGGATATAACGGTATCCGAAAATATTGAATATATAGGCGAAGGCGCTTTTGTTTATTCGGGCTATGCCAAGGATTTTGCAAACTGGGATAACGGTTTCTTATACCTCGGCAGCTATCTTTTGGATGTTGACCCCGATGAAGTCAAAGGGGAATGCAAGCTGTATGAAAAAACCAAGCTTGTTGCATCAGGGGCATTCCAGACTTGCCACGGTATAACGAAGGTAATTGTGCCTGACGGTGTCAGATACATAAATGACAAAGGCTTTTATAATTGCGGAAGTCTCAGCAGTGTGCGCTTGCCTGAGGGGCTTGACAAAATCAGCTCAGAAGCTTTCAGCACCTGCGAATCGCTTAAGGATATTGTGATTCCTTCAACGGTAACCGCTGTTGAAGACAATGCTTTTGTGGGCTGTTCGGCATTGGAAAAGCTTACTGTTCCTGCAGCGGTAAAGGTTATAGGCGACAGAGCCTTTTATAACTGCACGTCTCTCAATGAGCTGGTTATCTCGGATGGAATTGAGGAAATAGGCAGGGATGCTTTTGCCCTGACCACGTCACTTAAGGAGATTTATCTTCCCGCAACGCTTATATCACTCAACGGTGAAGCGTTCAATGAAAGCGGCATAACCGATATATATTACGGCGCAACAAAAGCCGAATGGAAAAGGCTTGCGCAGAATTCGGATTTCAGCGCAATAACCGTTCATTATACGCTCAGGAGCGAGGACGAGGCGGTAATCATAAATCATACCGATAAGGATTTTGATTATGAATCGGGCAACGTACACCTTAAGGTTACCGAAATGGGCAAGGCGAATTCCACCTATGACCAAAACGGATTCTATAACCGCCTGCTTGTTGACCCCGTTCAGATTCTGGATATATCCCTTGTTGACGGCGACGGCAATGCAATTCAGCCCCTTGCTGACGGAAGAATTACCGTTAAGCTCAGGGCATCGGAAGAGTTTATGAAGCTTGTTGAAAGCGGATTGGCTCTTACGGGCGAATACGAAGTGAAAGCGCAGGATATTGATTTTATCAACGATTGCTTTGTATTCGAAAAAGACGGAGAAACGATGAATGTGCCTGCTCCGCAGAGTTTTCTTACCTCTTTCAAAATCATACACTGGTTCTCTGACGCGGTGAATCCATGGGATTTTGAAGCCTTTACGCATGATGAGATAAGCGTTGAAAATGGATATATAATATTACATACAAATCACTTCAGCGAATATGCCGTTTGTATAAATGAAATTGAGTTTAAAAACAGTGAAATTGAAATTATGAACGGCAGTGAGTGCGTGCTTGAAGTCACTGTTGCTGAAGGGTTTGACGTTATTTTCTCATCATCGGATGAAAGCGTTCTTACCGTAGATGAAACAGGCAAGGTTACGGCGAAAAAGAGCGGCGTTGCTTACGTTACCGCAGGCTTTGCAGGCACGGATATTTCATCATCCTGCAAAATAACGGTTTTACCGCGCAGCTTTACAGTTACGTGGGCTGTTGACGGCGCGGAAACTCAGCAGACAGTAAAGGAAGAGGCGGATATCGAATTACCGTCAGACCCCGAAAAAGAGGGTTATATCTTCAAGGGCTGGACTCCTGCGGTTGATGAAAAAATGCCGTCATACGACGTTACGTATACCGCCGTGTTTGAAAAAGTAACGGCAACGGATATTGAAATAGAATCCCTGCCTGCAAAAACAAGCTATATATACAAAACGGAAAAGCTTGATTTGAGCGGCATAAAGATTAAGGTAAATTATTCCGACGGCTCATCCCAACTTGTAACAGACCCTGACGCAATAACTGCAGAGGGCTTTGATGCAAAATCAACAGGCAGTCAGAAAATCACCGTAAGCTGCGAGGGCTGCACGGCGCAGTTTGAAGTTAAGGTAAGCTATACGTGGTGGCAGCAGCTTATCAGAATCTTTTTGCTCGGCATTTTCTGGTATTGATACCGAGGCAAAACATAAACAAATTTAAATAAAGCTCAAGGCTTGTGTGGGAATAAATCCTGCACAAGCCTTTTTATATGAGCGCAAAGCAAAAAAATATTAAAAAAAGTGAACCGATTTGATTTCTCATTCGTCTTATAGGTGAAACGGAAAAACAACAAGAACAGGAGAATGAACAATGAAAACTAAAATTTTATCAATTCTGCTTTGCGTAATTATTGCCCTTTCGGCAATACCTGTGGCGGCCTCTGCCCAAGGACCTGAAGCATCCTTTGATGCGAGAGATAACGGCTGGGTTACGTCGGTTAAAAATCAGGGTGACCTCGGATGCTGCTGGGCTTTTTCGGGGGTGAGTGTGCTTGAAAGCGAATACATCAGCAAGGGCTTCGGCACTGCGGAGAATACTGATTTTTCGGAAGCGTACCTTATATGGTTTGCGAAAAATCCGCGTCTTACCGAGGAAAATATGGCATTCGGTGACGGCGAAAATATTACTGATGTTTTTATTGGTGTTGATATTAATTGTGAAGAAAAAGCAGGCGGAAATTCGGAGGAGGTTGCAGGTGTTCTTGCAAGCGGCTCGGGAATCGCAAGGGAAGAGGATTACCCTTATTATCGTAATGAAATATCAAAAATGGGCAATTACAGCGAATCTGAGCGCTATCTGCCTGAGTGTGACGTTTGCCTTGAAAGCTACGTGCGCTTTGAAAAAAACGAATCCGATGCAATCAAAAGCTGGATAAAAACTCACGGCTCGGTTACCGTGAATTATTATCACGATGATAATTTTTACAGTAATATGGGTAAAGAAAAGACAGGTGAGTGCGCATATTTTACAAGTGAAGTTCAAAAAATCAATCACGAAGTTGCCGTAATCGGTTGGGACGATAATTTTTCCGTTAACAACTTCCTTGCGGAATCAAAGCCTTCGGGCAACGGCGCGTGGCTGTGCAAAAACAGCTGGGGCAAGAGCTTCGGCGATAACGGATATTTCTGGCTGTCCTATGAAGACGTAAATATTGGTACGTTCAGCGGCTTTTCACTTACCAAGAAAAACGAATGCCAGAATTTGTATTCATATAATGGCAGGTTATCAAACACCAGATTGAAAACAGTGGCGAAAGACGTAAGGCTTGCGAACGTTTTTGTTGCTGAAGAATCGGAAAAGCTTTTTGCCGTTACTCTTTTTGACTTTGCTGAAAAAACGGAAATGACCGTTTGTGTTTATACCGATATAGCCGATGGTTTTGCCAATCCCGAATGCGGAAAGCTTGTTGCGTCCAAAGAGCACGTTGTTACTGAAAGCGGATACGAAACGGTTGAGCTGGACACTGAGGTTTATATTGAAAAGGGTAGCAGATTTTCTGTTGTTGTAAAAATGAAAGGCACGGGAGAGGAGATTTCATATCCTGTGGAATGTGGTGATCTGTTCAGCAGCCGCAAAAACGAGAGCTTTATCTGCAAAAACGGAATTTGGATCGACTGTTTGGATACGGATAGGAAATATAATAACACCACCATAGGTGCGTTAGCTTACAGTGAACACGAATTTGTTACCACAGAGAACGTTGATCCTTCCTGCACTTCACAGGGCTGCAAAAAGAATGAATGTCAGAAGTGCCACAGAGAAACCGTAGAATATTTTGAGTCAATCGGTCACGCTTGGGGCGAATGGTATACCGTAAATGCACCCACTGAGCAGGCGGAAGGCCTGGAAAAAAGGGTGTGCGCAACCTGCAAGGAAGCTGAAGAGCGAGTGCTTGAAAAGCTCCCCTCAGAGGATGTGCCACCTCAGGAGGAACCCACTACTCCCGAAGAGCCTCCCAAAGAAGAACCCACGACACCCGAAAATCCTCCCGAGGAAGAGCTTCCTGACCCCGAAGAGCCCTCTCAGGAAGAACCCGACATTCCCGAAACACCCTCTCAGAATGAGCCCGAGCCTGAGGAGCTGTCAGGATTTTTCTCCTTCTTCATTTCTTTCTTTTCAGGAATAGCACGCTTCTTCGCAAATTTTATAAATATAATTACTTCCTTATTTTAACATAAACGGTAACAGCGGTTGCCATTGATGTGTATGCATGCTATAATCAGAAAAGAAAGGGTGATAGTATGTATAAAATCGAACTCGGCAAAAGCGGATTGCAGGTACCTACCGTTGCCGTCGGCTGTATGAGAATAAGCGACAAGAGCGAAAAAGAAGTTTCTGCGTTTGTTGATACGGCGCTTTCAAACGGTGCGAATTTCTTTGACCACGCCGATATTTACGGCGGCGGAAAAAGCGAATCCGTTTTCGGTAAGGCAATTTCGTCTTCAATGCGTGACAAGGTTATAATTCAGACCAAATGCGGAATCCGTCAGGGCAGATTTGATTTTTCCTATGAGCATATAGTGAATTCCGTAAACGGCAGCCTTGAAAGGCTCGGTACGGATTATATCGACGTTCTTCTGCTTCACAGACCCGATGCACTTATGGAGCCCGAGGAGGTTGCAAAAGCCTTTGATGAGCTCAAGGCGGCAGGTAAGGTGCGCCATTTCGGCGTATCAAATCAGAATCCGTATCAGATGCAGCTGCTTCAATCCTGCCTGGATATGCCGCTTTGCGTAAATCAGCTTCAGTTCGGTATTATGCACGCGCCTATGATTCAGGCAGGCATAAACGTTAATATGTATAACGATTCTGCGGTAAACCGTGACGGCGGGGTGCTTGATTTCTGCCGCCTTAACAAGATAACCATTCAGCCGTGGTCACCCATGCAGTACGGCTTCTTCAAGGGCTGCTTTATTGATAACGAAAAGTTCCCCGAGCTCAATGCGAAAATGGCAGAAATTGCAGAGAAATACGGCGTATCAAAAACAACCGTTGCCTTTGCGTGGATTCTCCGCCACCCTGCAAAGATGCAGCCCGTCACGGGCACAACAAACCTTGAGCGCCTTGCAGATTGTATCAAGGCAACAGAGGTTAAGCTTACCCGTGAAGAGTGGTACGAAATTTATAGAGCGGCAGGCAACGTCCTTCCGTAATAAGCTTAATATAGCCAAAGCCCACTGTGAGTGTCACAGCGGGCTTTTTGTTTTGGCAAAAAATAAGGCGGACACGTGATGTGTCCGCCGTGCGGTTTGTGTGTTAAGCCGTTATTTTGTTTTGCTTTTTAGCTCCGATTTTCTGAAGGATGAATACAAGAACTATAAGAGCAACGCCGACAAGGTCGGTTGCGATGCCGGGGATAATCATACAAAGTCCGCCGGCAAGAGCGAGGATTCTTTCCCACCAGGGCATATGCTTGTACATATAGCCTTCCATACCTGCGGAGATGATGTAAATTCCGCAAAGAGCGGTTACAACAAGAAGAACTATCTCATACCAGGGCTTGTCAGAGCCTACAATAAGCATTTCGGGGCTGAAAGCGAAGATGTAGGGAACGATGAATGCCGTAATTGCAAGGCGTGTTGCGGTAACGCCCGTCTTGAGGGGATTAGACTTCGCAATTGCCGAGCCTGCATAAGCTGCAAGAGCAACGGGGGGAGTGATATCGGCAACGATGCCGAAGTAGAAAACAAACATATGAGCCGCAAGCACGGGAATGCTCAGGCTGCGCATAAGGATGGGAGCTACCATGGATGCCATGATAACGTAGTTTGCCGTGGTCGGAACACCCATGCCGAGAACGATGCACATAAGCATGGTGAGTGCCAGCGCAAAAATTGGATGTATCTGAGATGCGGACTGAACAAGAGATGACAGGACGTTTGCAAGACCTGTCTGCTGAACCATTGCGGAGATGCAGCCTGCAACGGCGCAAGCGAGAGCAACGCCGATTGCATTCTTTGTGCCGTTTGCAAGGGACTGGATATAGAGTGAGAAGTCAAACTCGAACTTCTTATGAACAATGGATTTTACTGCGCCTTCTATGAACTTAACTCCGATAGCAACAAGGATTGCGGTAATTGCAGCCTTTGCGGGGGAGAAATAGTTCATTGCAACAACGAGTGCAATAACGGGCAAAAGGAGGTATCCTTTTGAAATGACGAGCTTGAAGAAGTTGGGGATTGATTCCTTGGGAAGACCCTTGAGGCCGAGCTTCTTTGCTTCAAAGTGAATCATCATAAAGATGCCTGTGAAGTAAAGAACGGCGGGAAGGATAGCCGCAATAGCTATCTGTGAATAGGGCATACCTGTGTATTCGGTCATAAGGAATGCGGCAGCGCCCATGATGGGAGGCATTATCTGACCGCCTGTTGATGCAGCTGCTTCAACTGCAGCGGCAAACTCGGGCTTATAACCGCAGCGCTTCATTGTGGGGATTGTAACGGAGCCGCTGCCAACGGTGTTTGCAACGGATGAGCCTGAGTACATACCCTCCATAGCGCTCGAAATAACCGCAACCTTTGCGGGGCCGCCTGTTGCCTTACCTGCGATTGAGTTTGCAAGGTCAACGAAGAATGCGCCGATTCCCGACTGCTCAAGGAACGATGCGAAAATGATAAACAGAACGATAAATGATGCACAAACGTTAAGGGGAGTGCCTGCGATGCCTTCTGTTGTGTAGAAAAGCCTGTGCATTATAACTCTCAGCGGACTGCGGTCAACAACAATGAACGCATAAGCAATGAATGCGGCGGAAACGCATACGATAGGCAATCCTACAACTCTGCGGCAAGCTTCAAAAAGCAGAACAGTGCCGACGATTGCAACTGCGATATCAATTTCATTGATTCTTGAGGCTCTGTCAACGATTGCCTGGCAGTTTATGGCGTAATAGAAGAACGAGCCTGCGCCGACCGCTGCTAAAATCCAATCATAAAAAGGAACGTGATTGAGTCTTTTCTTCTCTTTTTTATGAACGGGATAGATAATGAATGCAAAAAATACAATTATGCCGATAAACCAAGCCATCTTCTGTCTTTCTTCCATTGTGCCGAACCAACCGTCGACCATAACGTAAAGAGAAAACAGCACCATAGCTATTTTGATTATCTTCTGGAAGATGCCTCCAAAATGACGGGTGTTGGATTCCTTGTCGAAATCCGCCATTATTTTGTCAACATCAATGATTTCTTCGTCAGCTTCCATGCTGATTGGTTTTGTGTTTACATCTGACATTAATCAAACAATCCTTTCGTCAGAAATTCAATAGGAGTAACAATTTCAAAAACGACCTTTGCGTTTCTGCCGCACGTATCGCGAAGGCTGATTTCTTCACCGTTTATGTAAAGAATATGGTCTGAAACCGTTCCCACGATATATCGGAGCGGATCGTAGGTTATATCGAATCCCGTTATAACCATATTGCCGTTTTCGTCATAGGTCATCGTCTGCCCCTCTTCAAGAGCGGTCTGCACTCCTGCACCGAATGAACGGTAGGTGGTGGAATAGGCTCTGATTTGCCCGTCGCTTACAACGAAAGTGTCTTTAACGGGGGTCTGGTTTACGGAATGAACGAATTCCACGGAAAACATAAGTCCGTCCTCAGCTTTTTCGGTTAAATACTTTACCCCGGTATCAGAATTGTATAAAACCAGCTGCTTGGAGAAAAGCGGACTTATCAAAACAGCAGCCGCTGTAATGATTAACATTAAAACGGCTGCTGCGATTACCTTTTTTTTACGGTGAGCCAAAGCTTTGGGGCTCATCAGCTTATTGCGCCAACCTCTTTATAATATCTTTCTGCACCGGGATGGAAGGGAACAGAAATGCTGGAAACAGCATATTCAAGGCTCATTTCTGCAGCCTTTTCGTGTGAATATTCGTCCTTATTCTCGTAAATAGCCTTTGTAAGCTGATATACGGTTTCTTCATCAAGGTCGTTGCTTACGATGAATGTAGCCTTAACAGCAACTGTGGTAACGTCATCATCAATGCCGTTGTAGGTGCCTGCGGGTACGTTGTAAGCAGCATAGAAGCCGTAATCGCTCTGAAGCTTTGCAAGATGTTCTGCATCAATTTCAACAAGAACGATGCCGGTTGTTGTTGAAAGGTCAGTGATAGCAACGGTGGGAGCACCTGCTGTGCAGAAGAAAGCGTCAATCTTGCCGTCCTTAAGAGCATCTGCGGATGCCTGGAAGCTGAGGTTCTGCTTGTCGATATCTTCAAAAGTGATATCATAAGCGCCGAGAATCTGCTGAGCATTGAATTCAACGCCGCTGCCGCTGTCACCAACGGAAACCTTCTTGCCCTTGAGGTCTGCTACGGTCTTGATACCGGAATCAGCCTTGGCAACAATCTGGCAAACCTCTGCATAAGCTGCGCCGAGAGTTGAGAAGCTCTTGATAGCGCCAACGTCTGCAAAGAGGGAAGTGCCGTTGTAAGCATAGTCCATAACGTCGTTCTGAACGATAGCCATATCAACGATACCGTCTTCAACGTCAAGGATGTTAGCCTTTGATGCGCCTGATGCCTGAATCATAAGCTGAGCGCCGGTTTTCTCTTTGAGAAGAGAGGAGATAACGTTGCAGAAGCCGTAATAAGTGCCGGTTGAGCCGCCTGTACCAACGTTGATGTTGATTGATGAAAGGCCGCCTGCCTGAGCATCGGGGTCTGCTACGTTCTTATCGCCGCAAGCTGTCATAAAGAGAGTTGCGAAAACGAGGATAAGCGAGAGAACTACTGCCAATTTTTTCTTCATAATTTACCTCCTGATTTATCTCCGTACGGGGAAAATTCCGCACGGCAATAATTTTTTATTATTATACAATACTTTTTTAAAATATACAATCCCCAATGAAAAATATCGTTGAATATGCACATAAAACGCAACTCAGATTTAGTAATAAATACTTTGTTGAGGGCAGTAAAAACAGGCGGAATGAGCGTAAAAATATCCGTTAAATAATGAAACCCGCAGGAATTCCTGCGGGTTTCTCAGTTTTATTCAATAGTGATTTTTGTTTCACCGTTTGAAATTACGTTTAACGTAAGAGTCTTGCTTTCTTCATCCCATTCGGCTTTGCCTTTAACTCCGTTTGAGCCGGTTGCATCAGGAATTGAGGGCTGAGCTTCAAAGCCTGAAATTTCAATAACGGACTCTCTGAAATTCTTGGGGTCGCTTCTTTTTCCGCCCGTAGCGTAGGCGTGCATAAAGCTGTTTTCATCCTCAAGACCTGCGCATACCGCATCCGTATCAAGCCTGAGATTGCATAAATCAATCTCAATCTTGTCTTCGCTTTCCTTTATTACGGCATAGGTGTGGGCGGGGAAGGTTGCCATAATTGTTGTTTCGCTTTTTGGGAGAGCGTAGGTAACGGTCTGCTCACTGTCAACTGTCTTGTTTTCGTTGCTGTTGAAAATGTAGATATAACCGTTCATATCAAACAGTACACCGTCGCCTTCATACGTTTTTTCATAGTGTTTATCGAAGAAACGCTCCTTTATGGGATTGATGAAAAGCAGGTTGAGGAAATATTTAAAGTCGTTGAGAATGTAGCTGTCAGGCAAAACCTCTTCGGGGTCGGAATAAATCGGAAGAATGGGTATTATATAATATCTGCCTGTTGAGGGCACCCAATCCTTTGTGCAGTCAAAATAAGGAGTGATATCAATCTTTTCCTGCAGAAGAGTGAAGGAATCACAGTAAAGCCCCTGAAGGAAGTGGGCATCGTTACCGCTGAGGGGATAGGAGTACGGAACAGTCATTTTGTAAGCAACTTTTATCTTTTCTTTTACCTGATCTTTATCGGGCACGGCACCGTTGAGCACGAGCTGATAAATCGGATAAAGAACGTCGTAAAAAGTGGGGGTCAGAACAACTTCTCCGTCAACAAAGTGGTAGAGTCCGCCTCTGCTGAATGCACCTTCAATAGCATAAACCGTTGCGCCGCCCACAAGGTCGAAAATCATATCAATTCCGTAAAGTGCAGGGGGATATTTGGCAGTGTATGCAACGGCAGGTTCGTTGGGCTTGACACCGATATCATCATACTCCGTGAAGCCTTCTTCATACCAGAGGAAGTTCTCAAGATTCACGCCCCAGTTGCCGCAAACACCGTCAAGCCAGCAGCCCATAATGTTTGCCTGGCTTGCAAAATGCCTGCCGTGACCGTTGTGTTTATCCATAATAATTACGTTTTCGGAGTTGCTCTTGAGAAGGTCGTAAAGCTCTCTGTCCTTAAGGATGTGGTTTACGTAATTGAGCTTTTTCCAGTAGATGTATTCCATATCCTGCCAGATGAAAAGTCCGCCGTTTTCGGCGCACGCTTTTATGCAGGATTTCATTCTTGCAAGAATATTTTCGTTTACTCCGTTATCCACGCTCACTTCATCGTAAGCGAGCTTTTCGTTTGTAACGCCGTTGGTTGAAAGCTCAACCTGAACAAAGCCTATAAGGGATTTGTGCTCTTTGAATACTGCGGAAAGCTCCTCTTGAGTGAACGGGTCACGGGTTTTGTTGGTGCAGAAGCACTCCGACTGGCAGACTATGGGAACGTTGGCGGTATCGGTTACGGTGAGCAGCTCATCCCAGAATTCAAGCTGCCTTGCAGGGGTCATATCCGTTGGACCCTCGTCAATATAAATAACCGCAAAATTCCTGACGTCCTCGGGGAGAGCGTAGTAAGTTTTTATTGCGTATTCGGCAAAGGCTTCACCCTTTTGCGGTCCGCCCCACACAGGGCAGTTCCTTATCATAAACAAGGGGTTTTCTTCGTCAACGTACATCCTGAGTCCGTCAACCTGCTTGCGTGTTCTCGGAGAGGTAATTTCAACCGTTTTTTCAGCCAGCGTAACATAGCCGTCGGTGGAAGCGTCGGCACCCGAAACGGCAAAAGGAACCGAAAACAGAGTTGTAATAATCAGAATAAAGCAAATAAGCTTTTTCATACCCGAAACCTCTTTTCAAGTCTTTGAATGATTAGAGTATATCACAGTTTCGGTACGGCTTCAAGCACGGAAAAATCCGTTTCAAAACATACAAAAAATGTTAAATATATGCGTAATATAGAGGAATTGAAAACAAAAGGTTGTTTTTTGGGATAATAAATGATACAATTACATAAATATTATTGAAAGTGTTTCATTTTTTGCAAAAAGGTGTTTTTATATGAAGAAGAAATCCAAGAAAAAAACGGTAATTACACTGTGCCTGATCATCCCGATAATCGTTCTGGCAGGCGCAGTTCTCGGCACTGTTATGCCGCTTGTTATCAGCTATCAGAAGAACGCTTATGAGAAAGCGGAGATAGTTGAACGCAGCGAAGAATACGTTATGCCCGAAAAGGAGTCACAGCCTGCGGAGTGGGAGGACGTTACCATCAGCGAGGATGAGCTGGGTAAGGACTACACAGAGCCCGAAACTCTTGCAAAGGACGTTAATAATACCGGCAGCAATTCGGGGGGAAACAGTTCGTCAGGCAGTAAGTATAATTATGCAAATTCCTTTGCAAGAAATGCCAATGCCATAAGCGTTTACGGAAAAACACCGATATATAAAGTCGAGAAGAAAGATCCCAACGTGGAAAATATCCTTATCCTCGGCACGGATTCAAGGGACGTAACAAAGGAACGCGGCAGAAGCGATGCTATCATCATCGTGTCGTACAACAGAAGAACGGGTTCAGTAAAAATGATTTCCGTTTTGCGCGATTCTCTTGTGCCGATTGAAGGTCACAGATGGAACAGAATCAACGCCGCATATTCCTTTGACGGCGTAGGTCTTGCGATCAACACAATAAATCAGATTTTCGACCTTGATATCCAGCGTTTTGCTGTTGTGGATTTCAACGGAGTTAAGGATTTTATAAACAAAGTTGGTGGAGTGGATGTTACTCTTACGCAGGCGGAAGCAGATTATTTCAACAGAGTTCATCCAAAGACAAATGGTAAATACGAGGCTGGGTTGTTTCATATGAACGGTGCTAACGCATTAAGATATATGAGATTAAGAAAGCTTGACAGTGATTTCAAGAGAACCGAGCGTCAGAGAAAGGTAATTGAAATTCTGGCAAACAAGATTATTACGGAAAAAACCATACCTGAAATTTATGATTTGATTGATTTTGCGTTCGGACTTGTTAAAACAAACATTTCTCTTTCCGAAATTACTTCGGTTGCCACTTCAGTGGCAACGAATGCAATGCGTCAGGGTCTTGATCTTGAATCGCAGCACGTGCCTTACAGCGATGCATACACCTATAAGCGCTATAACGGTATGGCAATCATTTCATTTGATACAGACGATGCCGCAAGAAGAATAAATGAATTTATTTACGGCTGATTTTAAAAGCTGACGAAAAAAGGTTGACGAAAGAAGGTGACGGTTGTGTTTGATATTCACAGTCATATCCTGTACGGCGTTGATGACGGCGCCGGCAATCTCAGCGACTCGGTTGAAATGGCACAGCTTGCCGCCGAATCGGGAACCAAAGGGCTTATAGCAACACCGCACTGCAATATTCCCGGGGTGTTTGATAATTATTGGACTGCCGAGTTCCTTGAAAAGCTTTCCGTTCTCAGGCAGGAGCTTAAAAAAAGGAACATCCCGATTGAGATTTATTCCGGTCAGGAAGTGTTCTTGTCAAAGAAATTTGAAACTCATTTAAAAAACGGGGAATTCATAACGCTCAACAATTCAAGATATATGCTTGTTGAGCTTGATTTCAGGACGGATGAAGCTTCCATGATGTCAAGGCTTCAAAGGCTTACAGACTGCGGCTACGTGCCCGTTGTGGCGCACCCTGAACGGTACGGATTGGTAATAGAAAACCCCGGTATTATTACCGCAATAAAATCATCAGGCTGTCTGGTGCAGGTCAACGCAGGCAGCGTGCTTGGTGATTTTGGACCCTACATAAAAAGAACGGCGCAGACAATACTGCGTAACGGTCTGGCTGATTTTGTGGCGAGTGATGCTCATAGTCAATACAGCAGAACTCCGAATCTGTCGGATGTTCACGAATACATAAGTGAAAACATATCCTACGATTATGCGGAAACTCTGTTGCAGAAAAACCCTGAAAAAGTTCTTAAAAACGAAGAAATCTGACCTGATTGGAGAGGCGGAATATTTATGATGAAATGGCTTCAGCGTATAACGCTGCTTGCGTTTGCAACGGTACTGGTTGCTTTTATTGTGTTTACGGTTATTGATAAGCTGACCACAGACCATACCGTGCCTGTTATCACTCTTGAAACGCAGGAAATTGAAATCAGCGTTAAAGATGAGAAGGATGCCCTGCTTAAAGGTGTCACTGCATTTGATAAAAAAGACGGAGACCTTACCGAAAAGGTTATGGTTGAATCTGTTTCCAAATTCATAAACCCCGGTGAATTTACCGTTACATACGCTGTTGTGGATGCTGACAACCATGTTTCAAAAGCCGTGCGCAACGTAAAATACAAGGACTATACTGCACCTGAATTTTATATGAAGCGTGCTCTTGTATATTCGGTTGATGAGGCGGTTGACGTGCGTGCGGCTATCGGTGCAAGGGACTGCATTGACGGCGATATAAGCGACAGGGTAACAATTCTTGCAACCGACTATATTCAGAATACAGCCGGTGTATTCAACGTTTCTCTTCAGGTTTCCAACAGTATGGGTCACATTATTTATCTTGACGTTACGGTGCACGTTGAAGGCAACGAAACCATGGCTCCTGAAATCCAGCTTCAGAAGACCCTTATCTATATCAAGAAGGGCGAAAAACCCGTGTTTGAGGATTACATCAAGGAAGTAACTGTAAACGGAGTTCTTATGAAGAACTATAACCTGATGATTTCAACAAACTTTAACAGCGATAAAGAAGGTACGTACAACGTGCATTACTATATTTCAACCAATGAAGGATATGAGGGACACTCAATTCTTACCGTTGTTGTAGAGGAGTGATAAGGCTTGGAAAAAAATAAATCATGGTTTACTCTGACATTTGAATGGAACAGCCTTATCAGGGACCTCATCCGTAACTTCTGGGCTGTCATTCTTGCGGCATTGATTGCGTATATGGGCATTCAGGTTGTTGAAAAAAGCATATACACACCTACATATACCAGCAGTGCGGTGCTTGTTGTACGCACAAAGGTAGGCTCTTCGGGAGCTTACAGCAATCTTTCGTCATCCACAGAAATGGCCACCATTTTTACAAAGGTTTTCCAGCAGACGTCAATGAAGAAGAAGGCGGCTGAAAACTTAGGTCTTTCTTCATTTGACGGAACAATAACCGCCGAGGTTAACGGCTCAACAAACCTTATGAATCTGTCTGTAAGAACAACAGACCCCGAGCTTTCATTCCGTTTGCTCTGCTCTGTGCTTGAGGTTTACCCTGAGATATCAGAGGCTGTTTTCACGGATGCGGTAATTGATATTATTTCGGCTCCGTCAATGCCGACGTCTCCGTCAAATTCAGTGCTTACGAGATATCGCAATCACATTGTGTTGCTTGCCATGGTGCTTGAGGCGGGAATGATTGTTCTTCTCTCGCTTCTTCGTGAAACAGTCAAGGAAGAAAAAGGATTCTCGGATAAAATTGATTCTGAGCTTATAGGTATTGTTTCTCATGAAAAGCCTCACCTTTCGTGGAAAGAAAGGATTGACCGCAAAAAGAGAGCGATGCTCATCAACGATGCATATTCGAGCCTGAGGTTTACGGAGGATTACCAGAAGCTTGCAACAAAGCTCGAATATATGATGAAGAGAAAAGACAAAAAAGTTTTCGCAGTAACAAGTGTTGCGGAAAACGAGGGTAAATCAACCGTGTCTGCCAATATTGCCATTGCTTTATCGGGCAGAGGCTATAAGGTTGCCCTGCTTGACCTTGACGTGCGTAAACCCTCTATGTATAAAATCTTTGATTACAACGATAAGGTTAAAAACGATTTTTCGGATGTTCTCTCAAGCAAAATTGACGTAGAAAGTTTCGGATTCTCCCGTTACAGAAAAAGTGACCTTATAATAGCGTTCAACAAGAACGAAGGTCTGACTTCGGCAGAGCTTTTCAACGGTGACACTCTTAAGAAAAGCATTGAAACCTTGCGCTCAAAGGTTGATTTTGTAATTATCGACACTTCGCCCACCTCTGTTTCGGCTGACGCTGTTTCGATTGCCGCTTTGGTAGACAGAGCACTTCTTGTTGTAAGAACGGACACTGTTGCGGTGCAGGATATAAATGATGCCATTCTTGCAATAGCGGATGCAGGGGGAAGGCTTGAGGGCTGTATTCTCAACGATGTTTATAAGCCCTTTACCTTGTTCGGCCAGATGGGCTCTGACGAAACAGGATATTACGGCTATTACAGCAGAGGATATTCAAGGTACGGCAGGCAGGCGGCCGGAATCAGCGGAACGGGATTCGTTGAGAATGATTCCGAGGAATCCTGACATAAAATATAGAAATAAGGTTGTTTTATGAATAATAACACCACAAATGTTGATACAAACAACTCGACGGTAGAGTTGAAAGTGTTGCTCAGCGACGTATGGCGCGGAGTCATTAAGTTCGGCTGGATAGCGGTAGCTCTTTCCGTGCTTCTGGGCGGATTGCAGTTTTACAGAAGCTTCGTGCGTTTTACTCCCGTTTATACAGTTACTGCAACGTTTACCGTTCAGACGGAAAACAAGGTTCTCTCAGGTGAAAACGGTGTTTCGGCATATTCTTTCTATTATGACAGAAACACCGCCGATCAGCTGGCTTCCGTTTTTCCGAACATAATTAGCAGCCCAATCCTTCTTGCTCAGGTTAAGGAGGAGCTGGAGGTTGAATCCATGCCGGCAACGGTTACTGCTACCTGTATTGCGGATACAAATATGATAACCCTTACGGCAAAGGGCGGAGAACCTCAGCTTACTTATGATACGTTGATGTCCGTAATCGACAATTACTCTTCAGTAGCGGATTATATCATCGGCAGAACGAAGCTTGTTATGATAAGCGATCCCGTTGTGCCTGAAACGCCTTCCAACAAAATGGCATGGCGTTCATCCGTGCTCAGAGCGGCATTGATAGGTGCAGCAATAGGTGTAGGCTGGATTCTGGTTTACGCCATTCTCAGAAAAACCATACGCACAAAAGAGGATATACGCAACATCCTCAACCAGAACTGCATCGGTGTTCTTCCTCAGGTTGTATTCAAGAAATACCGCAGAAAAATCAACACCGATATTATCCTCACAAACCCATTGATAGGTAACGATTTCCTTGAATCTCTCCGCTTGCTCAGAAGCTCCGTTGGCAGAATTGTGGGTGAAGACAAAAAGGTTGTTATGGTTACAAGTACTGCACCTGATGAAGGCAAATCGGTTGTAACCGTAAACCTTGCATCTATTTTTGCAAAGAATAACAGCAAAATGCTTGTAATAGATTTTGATCTTCGCAATTCAGGTGTTTCCTCAATGCTAAAGGAGGGCGAATTCAAAACAGTCGAAAAAGACGATAAGCTTTATGAAATCCGATATATTGAGCCTCTCGGTTTTGATTTGCTTACTTTTAATGACGGTGAGAAAAATCTTCAGAGCATAATCCGTACACCGAGCCTTAAAAAGCTGTTTTCGCAACTTAAGGAAAAATATGATCTGATTCTTATTGATACACCGCCCTGCGGAATAATCTCCGATGCTTCAATTATTGCTGGAGCGGCAGATGCGGTAATCTACGTTATCAGGCAGGATGCCGTTATGCAGAACAGCATCCGTTCAGGAATAAACGCAATGCTTGAAACCGAAACGCCCTTCCTCGGCTGTATCCTCAACGGTGCAACGGGAGGTCTCGGCGGATACGGAAATTATTACAAATACGGCGGATATAACAAGTACTACCGCTACGGCTACGGATATTCCCGTAAGTACGGTTACGGCGGATACGGTTACGGCAGACGCAAAAAATCAGACAAGAATAAATAATATTGCTTATATGAAAGAGGTGATAACTTGAAAAAACCGGGTGAATACGTTGAACTGTTCCGTTCAATGGGAGCGGAGTGGAAGTGGCTTCTCAGGTTTGTTTCCCGTTATCGCCTTCAGATTGTTCTGTACGTCGTGATAGGTCTTGTTGGTACGGCTATGGGCCTTGGCGCAAACGTTGCATCAAAACATCTCATAGATTCCGTTATCTCCCATGACAGTGAAACGATAGTAAGAAGTGCTGTTATTGCTGTTGCTCTCGGATTGACTCAGATAATTGTGAACGCATTCATATCAAGGGTTGCCTCTGTTGTAGGCTCCAGAATAAACAGCGAAATCCGCGGCAATATTTATGAGCACATTATTTTCTCGCGTTGGGAAAGTATAAGAAAATACCATTCAGGCGAGCTGCTTAACAGAATCGAGGGAGACGTAAGCACTGTTTCAAACAGTATAGTCAGCTTTATCCCCGGTGTTTTCACAAGGAGCGCACAGTTTATAGGATGCCTTGCAGTGGTGCTCTGGTATGACCCCACTATGGCGATTTTTGCGTTTATGAGTGCTCCGTTTCTTGTTCTTTCTTCAAGAGTGTCGGCAAAAATGATGCGCAAGTACAATAAGGAAAGCAGAGAGATGAACGGCAAAATTCTTTCTTTCTTTTCCGAATCCATTCAGAATTTGCAGACTATTAAGGCGTTTGATATCACAAAGCGTTATGCGGAGCAGTTGAAAAACAGCCTACAGATTTACAGAAAGATAAGGCTTGACCACGATAAATTCTCAATTATAATGAGTCTTTGCCTTTCCGTCATCGGACTTGTTGTAACATATACCTGCTACGGTTGGGGCGTGTACCGTCTGTGGCAGGGCAAAATCACCTACGGCACAATGACTCTTTTCCTGCAGCTTTCGGGTCAGCTTACGTCATCGTTTGCGGCGCTTGTTGCTCTTTTGCCGAGTTCGATTTCAATAGCGACGGCGGCAGGAAGAATTATGGAAATAACCGACCTGCCTCTTGAAAAGCACAAAGACAGTGAAGAGACGGAAAAAATGGCGGAATCCGCAAACGAAAAGGGCATAACCGTTTCTTGCGAAAATCTTACGTATACTTATGACGATGCTAAAGAGCCTGTTATAAAAGATATCTCTTTCTCCGTATCTCCCGGAGAAACCATTGCATTTGTTGGCCCGTCGGGTGAGGGAAAAACGACGATTCTCAGGCTTGTTCTCGGACTTGTGGAGCCTGATTCCGGCACAATGACAATGACAGATGCAGAATCAAATAAAGTGAACGTTTCGGAAAGCACGAGAAGATTCTGTTCCTACGTTCCTCAGGGTAATGCGATTTTTTCAGGCTGTATTGCCGATAACCTTCGCATTGTCCGTCCCGAAGCAACAGATGAAGAACTTGAAAACGCATTGAGAATTGCCGATGCGTGGAGCTTTATTTCCGAATTGCCTGACGGAATGTATACCGAAATCAGTGAAAAAGGCGTGAACTTCTCAGAAGGTCAGGTTCAGCGTATGTCTATTGCGCGCGCCATTCTCAGGGATGCCCCCGTTATCGTTATGGATGAAGCAACAAGTGCTCTTGATGCAGCAACTGAAGAAAAAGTTCTTGCAAACATAATGAAGAATTATCCCAACAGAACAAGGATTATTACAACTCACAGACCGAGTATGCTCAATTACTGCACAAGGGTTTACAGAATCAGTAAGGACGGCAGACTTTCAGAAGTTGAAAAGTAATATACAGAATTATAACGCATCGGTTTTATACCGGTGCGTTTTTTATGCAAGCCGCAGGGTTATCGTAATCCGCATTTTTATGGAAATATATTAATATATAAATTTATTGTTGATTTAGAAAGAAGTTGATGATATACTTAACAATGGAATATAAGCTGGGGTAGTATAGTGTCAGGAGGTCAATATGCAAAAAATCAAGGACGGATTTATGATTCGCAAAATCGGCGGTCAGATTATGGCGGTGCCGACAGGGGCAAGAACTTCTGATATTCACGGTATGATTGCCCTTTCCGAAAGCGGAGAGCTCCTCTGGAAAGCACTTGAAAACGGCAGTGATGCTCAGGCTCTTGCTGATATACTTACTGACAATTATGAGGTTGACCGTCAGACGGCTCTTGCCGATATTGAAAAATTCCTGGACGGTCTTAAGGAACAGGGAGCGCTCGAATGATTGGCTGCGAACACTTCGGTGATAATTATTTCAATCAGCTTCGTTTGTGGGCAAGTGAGCACGAAGCACCGTTGACAGTAACGTTTGAGCTTACACCGTTTTGTAATTTCAACTGCGTTATGTGCTACGTCCGTCTTACGAAAGAGCAGGCAAAAGCGCAGGGCGAAATGCTTACCGCAAAAGAGTGGACTGAAATTGCAAGGCAGGCAAAGGAAATGGGTACGCTTAACCTTGCGTTGACGGGCGGCGAGCCTCTGAGTCATCCTGATTTCTGGGAAATATACGGTGAGCTCAACAAAATGGGTTTCCTGATTTCGCTTCTTTCTAACGGTTCGCTTATAGATGAGGCGGCAATGGAGAAATTCCGCCGTTACGGTATGCCATACCTTGTTAAGCTGACCCTTTACGGAGCAAGTAATGAAACGTACAAGCGGGTCTGCGGTAGTGATGACGGATTCACAAGAATATCAAAAGCCGTTGACCTTCTTAAAGAAGCAAACGTACCGGTCAAGATGACGGCAACAATTGTTCGCGAGAATGCGGATGATTTGCAGGAGATATACCGTTTTGCAAAAGAAAAAGGAGTACCTATGCAGCACTCCATTTCGGTTGTGAAATCGTCAAGGGGAGCAGTCAACACCGCTGAGAGTTCACGCTTTGCATTTTCTGATTTCCCTGATGAGCTTTCTATTGAGGATCTTGAGAAGAACAAATATCCGTTGCTTGAATCTCCTTTTGCCTGGTGCGCAAGCTACAAAACGTCATTCTGGATGACGTGGCACGGATATATGCAGATGTGTTCGTTTATGAATACACCGAGCGTCAGATATTCAGGAAACCTTGTTTCTGATTTTCGCAGTCTTAACAGTCTGCTTGGTAAACTCAGCAGTCCTGCAGAGTGTGAAAGCTGTGAAGATAAAGAGTTCTGTCAGCGATGCCCCGGTATACTGTGTGCTGAGAGCGGGCATCCGGAAAGAATAAGCAACAGCCTTTGCGATACGGCAAAAAGGCTGAACGAATTATATAAATTTAGAAAAGGAGAATTGATATGAAAAAAGAATATATCGTTCCCGAAAGTAAACTGTTCGCAATCAATATGAGCGAAAACATTGCAATCTCAGGCGGTTCTTCTGAGATTTCAGGTTCGGCTGTTATTAAGTTTACACACACTATCGATGGCTGTAAGCAGTACTATACAGGTGATACGACTGTGCCCGTTAAGGTAACAAGCGGTATGTTCGGCGATTATGTTCTTGAGCTCAGAGGCTACAACAACATGAACGCTTACTTCAACTGCTACACATACACGTTCGGATGAGGATTTCTGTTGCGGGTCTGCCGGTTGAATGGCAGGATGAATATTCGGATTTTGTAAGTGGATTCGGCAGTGAAACTGACGATGAACCCGTAATGTCAATCCGCTTTGAACGTGAATTGCCCGAGTGTCACGGTGTTCAGTATATCGAAGGCGGCTCTGAGCATACGCTGAGGCTTATGAATTCCGAGTTGCTCACTGCGGATAAGGATTGGTGCAATGCAACGGCTTACTTTTCTACTAAAGAAGGAGAGTATGCTCTGGCTCTTGCCGCTATGTGCTCTAAATTTGCGTTCTTTGATGCTCTGTTGCTTCATGCTTCGTGCGTTGACGTTAACGGCGAGGGCGTGGTTTTTACGGGTGCTTCGGGTATCGGCAAAACAACGCAGGCAAGTCTGTGGGGTGAACACCTCGGCGCACAGATTATTAACGGTGACAAGATTTTTATCCGTGAAATGAACGGTGAGTTTTGCGCGTGCGGTCTTCCGTGGAAAGGTTCGTCTGAGTATTGTCTGAATAAAACAACAAGGCTTAAGGGCGTTGTTGTTCTTCGTCAGTCAGAAGAGAACAGAATTACAATGCTCAATCAGATGCAGGCACTCGAACTCTTTATGCCTCATGTTTTTATGCCTCATTGGGATAAGGAGTGCCTCGGCTTTGCCTTGGAGACTTTCGGTAGGCTGATTGAGAGCATACCGGTACTTCTTCTGGAATGCCGCCCGGATGAGGATTCTGTTAAGATTACATACAACAGGCTTTTTGGTTGATTTATGGAGAAAATGGTTTGCACGTCGGCGGATTTTGCCGTCGATCTGGAAAAAGCAATAAATGACGGCGGCTGTGTGCCGCTCGTTGTCACCGGTAACAGTATGACTCCGTTTTTAAAAGACGGTAAAGATATCGTCTGGTTGTGTGCCTGCAAGGAGTCCGATTATAAAAGAGGGAAAATTCTCCTTTTCAGGCGCAAGGACGGTTCGCTTGTGCTTCACAGGGTCAGAAAAGCCATTAAGAGCGGCGAATTGATAATGAACGGTGATGCGCAAAGCTGGTGTGAGAAAATAAACAAATCGCAGGTTGTGGCGGTTGTGAGCGAAATTGAGCATAACGGTCACAAGAGAGCAAGCTCTGCCAAAACCGTCTGGCATTTACTGATGCCTGTACGTCCCGTACTTATGAGAGTATGGCGAAAGGCGCAGAGTGTGAAAAAATAAATTTCCGCAGGTTGGAGGTGTTTCGTGCATGGACAGGGTATCGCAAGCCGTAATTGAGCTTATCGGTAACGAAGTGTGCGGTTGCAAGCGGTCTTTGCCCGAACGTGACGAATTCACCAACGATTTTGCGATTGAGTTATATAATAAAGCGCAAGCCCATGACATTGCGCATATTGTGGGTTTGGCGGTTGTAAATAATAATCTGGCGCAGGGAGTTCCGTCTGCAGGCGTTTTCAGGGATAAGATTTATTCAACCTGCTTCAGGTATGAAAATATGGAATACGTGATTGAAAGTGTCAGCAGAGTCCTTGAGGATATCGGAGTACCGTATATTCCGCTCAAAGGAGCGGTGCTCAAAAAGCTGTATCCTCAGCCCTGGATGAGAACAGGGTGTGACATTGATATACTCGTAAGCGAAAAGAATCTGGAAAAAGCAGCGAATGCAATCGCGGATACGCTTGGCTACACGGTAAAAGGTAAAGGCAAGCACGATATATCGATTCTGTCAACGCAAGGAATATATGTAGAGCTTCATTTCAGTCTGCTTGAAGAAGATGCATCGCCTGAAATGGCTAAGGTGCTCAGTAAGGCGTGGGAGCACGCAAAAACCGTTGGCGACGGATTCAGGTATGAGCTAGACGATGCAATGTTTTATTTTTACCATATTGCGCATATGGCAAAGCATTTTATTAAGGGCGGCTGCGGCATAAGACCGTTCCTTGATTTATGGCTTATGGAGAAAAGTAAAAATTATGATACGCAGGAAACTAAAGCTCTTTTAAAAAAAGGAAAGCTTACAGATTTTGCCGCAGCGGCAAGGAAGCTGAGTGCTGTGTGGTTTTCGGGAGAAGAGCACAGCAAAGTAACTCTGCTTATGCAGGACTTTATTGCCGATGGCGGAAACTTCGGCTCAAAGGAAACTATAATGCTTTCTGCACAGCAGAAAGCCGGTGGCAGAATAAAGCACATTCTGTCCCGCATCTTTATACCGTATGATGATTTGAAGGGTCAATATCCGATAATTAAAAAATACCGTTTTTTGACCCCTCTTTGCGAAATTTGCCGAATATTTACACTCTTGTTCGGAAAAAGAAAGAATTTCCGTAAAAGCTACATTGAAAAACTGAGCAACGTTCCTGAAGAACGACTCGATGATGTGAATTCTTTATTTGAAAGCGTGGGGTTAAGCTGAAAATGAAAGAGAATAAGAAATATAACGATTATTCAAAAAGTATTGCGTTGAGAATGTGCAAGTTTGTTCACATTATCATTACCTTAATTACTTATTCCGCTTGTCTCTACTATTATAATGTGCAATACAATAACGGTGGAGTCGGTCACAGAAGATTTATGCTTTTTGTAGCTCTTTATGCGGCTATTCTTTGTTTTTCATTGAGAACATACAAATCGTATGACTTCGGGCTTGAAAGCGTAGCGAAGCTGGTGTATTCGCAATCTCTTGCGAACGTTATAGCAGGCGGAGCGTTTTACATTGTTTTTGTTATTGCTAACTCAACGGTTTTCACTCCGTTGCCGCTTATAATGCTTCTTGTTGTTCAGCTTCTGTTTAATGTTGTCTGGAGTTTTGCGGTAAACAGGACTTATTTTAAATTCAACAAGCCTAAAAAAACTGCTCTGATTTACAATGATGAAAATGAACTTTTAAGACTCAGAGAAGTTTATTCCCGTAAACAGAATTTTGAAATAGTCAAAATAATTAAAACCGATGATAATAATGAATATTTAACGGAAGAAATCAAGGATTGCGAAGCAGTTTTTGTCGCTGATATTTCGTCTGATGTACGTAATGAGGTTTTAAAGTATTGCATTCAAAACGGCAAGCGTTTCTACACGGCCCCGCACATAGGCGACATTATGATGAAGGGTGCTACTCATCTTGATATGTTTAGTGTGCCGGTGTTCTATGTTTCAAGAGCAGAACCTAAGGCAGAGTACGCTTTCATTAAGAGAGTGATTGATATTGTTTGCTCACTTATTGGAATAATAATTCTCAGTCCGATTATGATTGTTACCGCTATTGCAATAAAAGCTTATGACAAGGGACCTGCTTTTTATAAGCAGGTCAGACTTACACGCAACGGTAAGGAGTTTGAGATTTTTAAGTTCCGTAGCATGCGCGTTAATGCCGAGAGTGACGGAGTCGCAAGGCTTGCCGGAGAGAATGACGACAGAATAACACCTGTAGGAAAAATCATAAGGGCTTGCCGTATTGACGAGCTTCCTCAGCTTTTCAACATCCTTAAAGGCGATATGACTATTGTCGGACCCAGACCGGAGCGCCCCGAGATAGCAAAACAGTACGAAGAAGAATTACCTGAATTTGCGCTCAGACTTCAGGTGAAGGCAGGCCTTACAGGACTTGCTCAGATTTACGGAAGATATAATACAGAGCCCTATGACAAGTTGCAGATGGATTTGATGTACATAAATCAAATGTCATTTGTTAAAGACTTGAGGCTTATTCTTGCTACAATAAAAATCCTTTTTATGAAAGACAGTACTCAGGGGACGGCTGAAGGGCAGATTACAGCTATGTTAAAGACTCGAGAAAAAGCAGAAGAAAGTGAAGTAGTGAGCAAATGAAAATAATAATCCATTCGGATGAATATTACCCTACGTGTGCGGCTTGTGCTTATAGGATAAAGGCGTTTGCTGATGTGTTTACAGAAAAAGGTAATGAAGTAACAGTTATAGCGAGCTCAGCCAACAGGGGAAACGGAAAGATTGAAGATTGTTGCGAGCGTATTCTGTTTTCGCCTGCAATAAAGATGAATAAGAAAACAACCCTTATACGAATGCTTAACAATCTTAGTTTTGCATTTACCTCGGTTTTTACAGCAATGAAGGCTGGGAAAGCGGATGTTGTTATTACAACATCGCCACCGCCACTCGTGAGTATTTCGGGATGGTTGATTGCTAAAATCAAGAGAGCCAATCTGGTTTACGATGTTCGTGATATCTGGCCTGATGTTGCTGTTGAGATGGGAAGTTTTACAACAGACAGTTTTTTCTTTAAAATTTTCAAAATGATTACTGGTTTCATGTATAAACGATCGGATATGATAACTACGGTTTCTCCTGGAAAAGTAGAGAAGATTAAACAAAAACTGCCTGATGATATGAAAGGTAAGGTTAAACTTGTTTCAAACGGTTTTGATTTGAAGATTTTGGAAAGTAATACAGACGAAGAAATTATAAAAAAATATAAGCTTAACGAAAGTTTTACTTGCGTTTACATTGGCAATATTGGTTTAGCTCAGGGATTGGGAGCGGTTTTTGATATTGCAGAACAAACAAAACACCGAAACGTAAGATTCCTTTTGTTCGGATCCGGTGCAGAAAAAGATATTCTTGAAAATGAGGCATCAGCAAAAGGCCTTAATAACGTGAGTTTTTGTGGTGTTATACCGCATGATAAGGTTTTTACATTGCTAACAAATTCTCAGCTTAGCTTTATACCCCTTAAAAGCTCAAAGATGAAAGATAGTGTACCGACCAAAATATATGAGTCTTTGGGTGTTGGGTGTCCTGTTTTGCTTGTTGCTGAAGGTGATTCCTGTGATATAGTAAACGAGTCCGGTATGGGTTGTTGTGTTTCACCAGGGAAAGAGGAAGAATTGATTAGAACATTTGACAGAATCGTTGATGATTATGATTGCATGATTAGTAATCGACCAAAAGCGATGGAACTGATCAAAAACAAGTATTCTCGTCAGCAGTCTGCTGCTGATTTTGAGAACAAACTCAGACAATTGATTTAAAGAAGGTAAAGCATTATGGTAAATGTTATAGGACTTGGATACATAGGACTTCCTACCGCACTTATGATGGCGGCTCACGGAGTGGAGATTGTCGGGACTGATTACAATTCAGAACTTGTAGCTACTTTGAAAAGCGGAAAAACTACATTTAAGGAAGACGGTCTTGATGAGCTTTTTGCTCAGGCTCTCAACAGAGGAATAGAATTCTCAACAGAATATCAGAAAACGGATACATATATTGTTTCTGTTCCTACTCCCTATGACAGTTTTTCAAAGAAGATAGACGCATGCTATGTGATATCGGCAGTTAAAAGTGTAATGAAGGTGTGCGCAAAAGGTGCAGTTGTTGTTATAGAGTCAACTGTTTCGCCAGGAACGATTGATAAATTTGTCCGTCCTGTAATTGAAGAAAACGGATTTGAGATAGGCAAGGATATCCATCTTGTTCATGCTCCCGAAAGAATCATTCCCGGCAATATGATTTATGAGCTCTTGCACAATAACCGTACAATTGGCGCTGACGATGTATCGGTTGGTGAAAAGGTTAAGGGGCTTTATGCGTCTTTTTGTCAGGGTGAAATAGTTGTTACAGATATCAGAACAGCAGAAATGACAAAGGTTGTTGAGAACACCTTCCGAGCTGTAAATATTGCATTTGCAAACGAACTTGCAAAAATCTGTCGTCATGATGATATGGATGTTTATGAGATTATAAGAATCTGTAATATGCATCCCAGAGTTAATATTCTCCAGCCCGGTCCCGGAGTTGGCGGTCATTGTATCAGCGTCGATCCATGGTTCCTTGTAGGTGATTATCCCAGCCTTACAAAGGTTATCGGCGAATCAATGGCTGTTAATGACAGTATGCCTGACTATGTTCTGAACAGAATCCATGAGATTATGCAAATGAACGGAATCACAGATGTCAAAAAAGTGGGTCTGTACGGACTTACATATAAAGAAAATGTAGATGATTGCAGAGAATCACCCACTTTGCAACTTCTTGAAAGCCAAAAGCGTCATCTTGCAGAACCGCTTAAGGTTTACGACCCCTTCATTTCAGAAGATATGGTAGAAAACCAATATCATAATTTTGACAGCTTTCTTTCGGATGTTGAACTTGTTGTAATACTTGTCGGACATAACGAGATTAAAGAGAATCTTGATAAGCTCAAAGGAAAAATTGTTCTTGATACCCGTAAAGTGTTTAAAGCACCGGCAGAAAATGTTTATTATCTTTGATTTGAGGGATTAAAATGAAGAAAGTTATGCTGGTATTCGGCACGAGACCCGAAGCTATAAAAATGTGTCCTCTTGTAAATGAACTTAAAACTCGCAAGGAACTTAAAACTGTAGTTTGTGTAACGGGACAGCATCGACAAATGCTCGATATGGTGCTTAAGGCTTTTTCTGTTACTCCTGACTATGACCTTTCCATAATGAAAGAAAAGCAGACGCTTTTCGATGTTACCACAAACATACTTGAACGTATAAAGAATGTTCTTGAAAGTGAGAGACCTGATGTAGTTCTTGTACACGGTGATACGTCAACAACATTTGTAACGGCACTTGCTTGTTTTTATTTGCAGATTCCGGTGGGACATGTTGAAGCTGGTCTCAGGACATACAACATTTATTCGCCTTATCCTGAAGAATTCAACAGACAAGCTGTAAGTATTATAGCAAAGTATAATTTTGCGCCCACGGAGATGTCAAAAAACAATCTTCTCAAAGAGGGCAGAAGCGAAGAGAATATCTATGTTACAGGCAACACTGCGATTGATGCTCTTAAAACGACCGTCAAAAAAGATTATACACACCCTGAGCTTGAGTGGGCGAGCGACAGCAGACTCATTATGCTGACTGCGCATCGCAGGGAAAATCTCGGTGAGCCGATGCATAATATGTTTCGTGCTATCAAGAGAATTGTTGATGAGCACGAGGATTTAAAAGTTATATACCCTATTCATATGAATCCTGTTGTCCGCCAGGCAGCGGCTGAAATTTTTGGCGATGATGAAAGATTTCATATTATTGAGCCGCTTGATGTGCTTGATTTTCACAATTTCCTTGCCCGAAGCTATCTTATCCTGACAGACAGCGGAGGAATTCAGGAAGAGGCACCGAGTCTCGGAAAACCTGTTCTGGTTATGCGCGATACAACAGAACGACCTGAAGGCATTGCTGCTGGAACGCTTAAACTTGTCGGCACAAATGAAGAAACAATTTATAACGAATTCAAACGCTTGCTGACAGATAAGGAAGCTTATAATTCAATGTCCAAAGCGTCAAATCCGTATGGAGACGGTCACGCTTGTGAAAGAATAGCGGATATACTTGCGAAATAAGAGAGGGTTTGTTATGAAAAAGCTTATTATTACTGCTGATGATTATGGTATGTGTGCAGATGTTAATAAGGCAATTGAGGAATGTGTGCAAGCGGGCATAGTCCTTTCGACAAATGTTATGACAAACATGTCTTGCTGCGAAGATGCGGCATATCTAAAAGATAAATATCCAGTCCTTTCAGTGGGGTTGCACTATAATTTTACTGTTGGCACACCTCTTTCACCGGCAGATAAAGTCTCCTCTTTAATTGATAAAGATGGGAGATTTCTCTCTTACAACAGCGTTCGTGAAGCCTGTAAAAACAAGAGATACGATTTTGAACAGGTAAAAACTGAAATGATTGCTCAATATAAACGATATATCGAAATCTGTGGAGAACCGAGTTATTGGAATACACATCAGAACGTTCATGTTTATCCGGATGTTTATCCGCTTTTCCGGGATGTTTCATTTGAACTCGGAATCAAAAAGATGCGTTCTCATCAACGAATTTTTGTTCCTTCATCTACAGGCAAATCAGATAAAAGTTTGAAATGGACTCTTACTAACCCTATTAAATGCAGAATGCTTGACAACTGGCAAGAAGGAAGCAAAAAAATGGGTATTAGTGCGCCCGATGGAATAATTGTAAGAATGAACGAAACAGATAAACTTAATTTGGAATATCTTTTTGGCAATATTAAATGGAAGAACAATTTGATAGCAGAGATGATTATACACCCCTCTCTTACGTCCGATTGTGAGTATTTCGGAGGAATTACTGAGGGAAGAGTGAAAGAATATGAGATTTTTTCTAAGTCGATTGTAAAAAAAATTGCAGACAAAAACAACATAGAGATTATGAATTTTGAGTTGTAAATATATAGAAAGTTGGGTAATAGTGAATATTCTTCTTTTAACAAATTTATATCCTCACAATGACGATGCAAATCCAGACATTACTAAGGTTTGTGCCTATTTTGCAAGGGAATGGGTAAAGCAGGGTCATAAAGTTGTTACTATTGTGAATTCTTCAGCTTTTCCAAAGGTATATTACACTGTTGGCAAATATGCAAAAAAGTTTATCTCGGGTCACTATGGTATATCTACAGCACCCAATTCTATGTGGAGCAATTTTTTTGAGTTTGAAGATTTGGGCGTTAAAGTTATCAATATGCCAATGGTTAAATTTGTGCCCAGAGGCAAGTTCTTTAAGAGCACTTTTGAAAACCAAGTCAAAAGAATAATAGATATACTTAATAACAACGATTTTGTTCCAGATGTAATAACCGGGCACTGGGCCAATCCGCAGATTAGACTTGTGGCTGATTTGGCAAAGCATTATAATGTAAAAAGTGCTTTGGTTTTACATTCTGACCATTCAAAAGAACTGTGTGAACGGTATAAAGTCAATGATTATATGGATAAAATAGATCGTTTTGGATTTAGATCAAAAACAGCTGCTGAAAAGTCTAAAAATTATTTGGATTTTAAGTCTGAGCCGTTTGTGTGTTATTCGGGAGTACCAGAGCATTTTTTGTCTTATTGTATTGACATAAATAACAAGTGTTTTGATTCATCAAAAATAAAAATTATAACCGCATCAAGACTGATTACTTGTAAGCATATTGATTCGGTTATTAGTGCGGTAAACAATGTGTTGAAAGGAATTGATTTTGAATATATTATTGCAGGCGACGGACCTTTAATGGAGTCTCTTCAAAAGCAAGCGGCGGACAGTTGTGTGTGCGACAAAATCACTT
Source organism: Clostridia bacterium (assembly GCA_017397105.1). GTDB lineage: Bacteria > Bacillota > Clostridia > Oscillospirales > Acutalibacteraceae > CAG-177. The sequence goes on from JAFQKF010000011.1 coordinate 35,212, forward strand.
TTCTTGGTCAAATCGACAGGAATGAACTTCAGAAAAAAATGTCAGAAAGTACCGTTTACGTTATGATAAGCCAAGAAACGTTTGGGCTTGTTTACATAGAGGCGATGTTGCAAGGGTGTATTGTTGTAGCTTCGCGATATGGCGGAATTGATGGCGTGATAGTTGATGGAGAAAATGGTTTCCTATGTGAAGAAGGTAATTCGTCAGAACTTGGAGAAATATTGAAAAGAATTATTAACTTATCGCCTCAAGAGAAGAAGCGAATTGCCGTAAATGCGATAGAAACCGCTAAAAAGTTTTCTGAACCAGAAACCGCCCGAAGATATTTGGAGGACATTTTGCGATAATGAAGAATCAAAGAAAAAGAATACTTATTGTAAACAGATATTTTCATCTTGGTGGGATTCAATCGTCACTTATTAATATGGCGAATGAACTCTGTAAAGAGTATGATGTTGATGTTTTGGCTTATTATCCAGAGGGAATTTTAAAAAAGAGATTAGATCCAAAGGTTGGGGTGATTAAGGCTTCGTGGCCAATTTGCGCTATGGGTATGTCTCCAGGTGAGGCATTGAGGTCAAATAATCCGTTTTTGTTTATGTTTCGAATTGTTGGCTCGGTGTGGGCACGTGTTTTTGATAATCGTTTACCTATCTTTATTGCAACAAAATTACAACGGAAACTTAAAGGGTATGATTTAGCGATTGCTTACCGAGCAGAAACACGAAAAAAAGTTATTACATCAGGATATGTACGGTTTATTGATAGATGTGTTGAGGCGAAGAAAAAGGTTGTCTGGATACACTATGATGCGAATACTCTGGAGAATAGCCGTTCTTTCAATGAAAAATACTATAAAAATATCGATAAAATCATCGGTGTGTCACAATCTGTAATGAAAGCATTTGAGTTGGGTAGTCCGAATTTAAAAAGAAAGATGGATTACTGCTATAATTTTTTAGATTATAAGAGTATTTGCCTCAAAGCAGAAAAACAGATGGATATTGAATACCCTGAGAAAAGTTTTGTTTGTTTTTCAGCATGTAGACTTAGTGAAGAAAAAGGTATTATCAGAGGGTTGTTTGCTATTGAAAAAACGTTAAAAGAAAACGATGATGTTTATTGGTATATTGCTGGTGATGGACCAGAGAGGGAAAAAATCGAAAATACAATTAATGAGTTAAATCTTAATGGTAAGGTTGTTCTCCTTGGGAATTTGACGAATCCTTACCCCTACATTAAGCATGCGGATCTATATTTGAGCTTGTCGTTTCATGAAGCGGCACCTATGGTTTATAAAGAAGCAAAAGCACTTCATATTCCTATCTTTTCAACAAAAACATTATCATCAGAAGAGATGCTTAGAAATGGACGAGAGGATTTTATTTGTGGAAACTCGGAAAAAGATATTAAAGAAAAGTTTAACGAAATAATAAAAAATAGAGAATCAGTTTTTAGAGCAAAAATCAATCTTGAAAACTATAGTGGTAGCAATGAAGAATCGTTAAAAAAACTGTCTGAAATGCTTGAATAATGGCGACCTTTTTTGAAAATCAAAGCTGAAAATTAGGAAGGAGATTACCTTGTGATAAACATTAATAATAAAGTGCGTTGGGCAATCTCTGCATTGTTGGCTTTGCTGATTCTTTTCGGAACATATCGTAATGTGTTTTCTTTGGCTGCTTTTTTGGCGATGGGGCTCATGGTGTTTTTTTGTGATAAAGAAACAATTTTACAACAAATATTTTTTATTATGCCTATGGCTAATATTTTTAAATTAGCTCCGGGTGTGCAGTCTTTTTTTACGATAATAATAATTGCTTATGTTGTTTTTCATCTTGTATTGCCACGAAAGGCGACTGCTGTAGTTTTCCTTTTTTCAGCATATGTAATAATTAGTCAATTATGGAATGGTAATTTCGATTTGTTTAGAACAATAAAACTTGTTTGCAATCTTTTGTTTTTATCAAGTACGCTTAATGGTGACGTAAGAATAAAGCATAAAGATATCTTTTTAAGTTTTATTTTGGGGAATATTGTATCATCCTTTTTTGGTATGATGGATTCGAACGTTCTTAAAATCGAGTCGTTTGTAGGGGCAAAAACCTTGTCTCAAGGATATGGGTTTGGAGCGGATGTTGTTCGCTTTGCGGGGTTGTATATAGACCCCAATTATTATTCTATTGGATTAATAATTTCTTTGTGTTTGCTTGTCGTTTTGTATCATAGGGATGAGATCAATTCTTTTGTGTTGCTGTTATTTTCGGTTCCGTTAATTTGTTTTCTCATAATTACATACAGTAAATCTGCTATCATTATGCTTTTGGTTCCTGCGTTTTTCTTTATATATTCATCGGTTAAGAAACGCAAAAGGTTGGAATTGGGGCTGTTTTTTGTTATTGCTTTGTTTGTTATTGCTTTAAGTGCAGCAGGTAAAATCCCAGCCATAAATATAATAATGACAAGGTTGTCGGAAATAGATTCGGATAATCTTAATTTGAACGAGGCCACCACGGGAAGGTTTGAACTTTGGGTAACATATTCAAAACACATACTCAAAAACATAGAGATAGCGTTGTTTGGTAGAGGAATAGGAGCAGAACTTTTAGTAGAGCACGCATCACACAACACATATATAGATATCATTTATTACCTTGGAGCCGTTGGAGGAGCATTGCTGATTGCTTCGCTTGGCTTAATATTGAGACAAAGCGTTTTGGTGCCTATTAAAAGAAACCTAATGAACTACAGTGTTATTATTTGCATTGGAATAATGTATTTCTTTTTGGGGGAATTATTCTATTTTGATCCACCATTTCAGTTGTTTATAGGTTTTGTTACGCTTAATGTTCCGCTTGATAATAATGATGTGAATGTGTCATTAAACGAATAATCCTTTTGTGTAGCGGATTTTTAAACAAAAGTATGCTGTGATTTATTTTGAACAGTTTTTTGGGAGGATGTAGTTTTTATGAATTTAAAAAAAGCAATTGGTAGTTTAATTTATTACGGGTTCGCAAAGTATTTACCGGTATCAAATTCACCTATAAAGCTGTTCCAAAAAAAGTGGCGACTTATTTGCGGTAGATTAATATTGAAAAACTGTGGGAAAAACGTGAATATAGAAAAGGGTGCAAGTTTTAATTCCAATGTTTCTTTGGGAGATTATTCTGGTATAGGAATTAATGCCAAAATTAACGGGAAGTGTTCTATTGGAAAATATGTTATGATGGGACCTGATTGTGTAATATATGGCAGGAATCACGAGTTTTCGGATATAACAAAACCGATGATGGAGCAGGGGTATTCAGAAGAAAAAGAAGTGATTATTGGTGACGATGTTTGGATTGGCGGAAGGGTTACTATTATGCCGGGTGTAACAATTGGCAACCATTCTGTTATTGGTGCTTGTTCCGTGGTTACTAAGGATGTTCCTGATTATGCTGTTGTTGCAGGAAATCCAGCTACTATAAAAAAATACAGAAATGTAAAAACATAAGTAAGTTTATAGGTGTAAAGATGAAAAGGATTTTGATTGTTTGCGATTATTTTTTTCCGTCAACAAGTATAGGTGCAGTAAGACCTTCTAAAATTACTAAAATGTTAATAAATCACGGCTATAGTGTAGATGTTTTTACTCGTTATCAAGTAAAAACAGGAACATTGAACTTTGGTGCTAATATTTTTGGATTCAAAAATGCAGAAAAAGATAACTCCATTCGTAATAACCATATACAAACTGAACGAACAGGCATTAAAAGATTTCTTTTTGATAATTTTACAACTATATACAATTTTCTTTACAAAATAAAAGCAGCTATGTTAGCAAACAAATCCAATAAGGAAATGGTATCGGCATTTAAGAACTTTGTTGCTAAAAATGATAGTGACTATGACGTGATTTTTTCAACGTTTGGACCACTCAGTTCTTTGCTTTGTGGTCTTTATTATAAAAAAACTCATCCTGACACAAAATGGATTTGCGATTTCAGAGATCCTGCGGTTGTTTCGCAAGTTGGTCCGGTAAGAAGATTTTTTTTGCGCTTCAAAGAACAACAGGCATGCAAGTTAGCGGATGAAATAGTAGCGGTTTCTAATGGATATATTGATAGGATTTGTGGAGAAAAGTATAAAGAAAAGCGTCATATGATTCCAAATGGATATGATAAGGCTGATTTAGTTTACAATGATATGGTTTCTGACGAATATGATTTTCTTTCTCTTGTTTATGTAGGAATTCTTTACGGTCAAATGAGAGATGTTACACCAATTTTTGAGGCTTTAAAAGAACTCTCCGTAGAAGGAAAAATTGATTTGAATAAAGTTAAATTTAATTATGCGGGTATAGATTATGTGAATTTGAAAAAACAGGCAGACATATTTGAAATGTCTGATATAATTATCAATCATGGTGTGTTACCGCGTTGTGAATGCTTAAAACTACAGTTCTCATCAGATTTGTTAGTGCTTTCAACGTGGAACACAAAAAAAGAATATGGAGTGTTTCCGGGAAAACTGCTTGAGTATATGCTTATTAGAAAACCCATAGTGACAACGGTCTCGGGAGACGTCCCTGACAGCGAGGTGGCGCAAGTAGTTAAAGAAGGAAATCTTGGAATCGTTTACGAAGAGATTAACAGAACGAAAGATTTGAAAAGCTTAAAATCTTATTTAGAGAGTGCGTACAATCATAAACTTAAAGATAGGTTTATCCCGTTTGAGCCGAATCAAGCAGTATTGGACAGATATTGTTACGAAAGTATTGTTTCTCAGATAGAATCTATAATTGAAAAGTAAGGGCAATGTTTGTTGTTATTAACTTGTTAAGGGAGAACGGATAATATGAAGCATAATAGTATATTTACATTTTATATACACAAAAAGGAAGAATTTAGCGAGTTTATATCTGAGTCAATTGTATTTAGTCAAGATGTAGGAAACTATGTGTTGCGTTACGATCAAAAAACACCGATAGATAGTGCTGATAAAGGGAACAGAGAACTTGCGATTTTTGGTTATGCAGTAGATGTTTTTTGCGGTCAAAGCGAAAATCTGGCAGAAACTGTTTTAGAATCAACTGAAACCCTTGAGGATGTTATTGAATATGAAAAGAGACTTGGCGGTAAATATGTTGTTTTCTATGCGGAAAATGATAGATGTTATTGCATAGGTGATGCAACCTGTAGTATACCTGTTTTTTACACGAAAGGATTGTCTGGATTTATATGTTGCAGTAATCCCCAAATGATTATCAAAAGTACTAATATTGAGCCAGACAAATGTCTCCAAAAGATACGCAATAGCGGACCGTTAAACCAAGCGATGCCATACGATAAAACTGTTTACAAGGAAATCAGGCAGCTTCTCCCCAATCATTATCTTGATTTTTACGAGGAAAAAGCGAAGAGATTTGTTAATTTTGAAGCAAAACAAAAAGAGATATCGCCGGAAAAGGCCGCAGAAATTACAGCTCCGATGATAGAAAAAATTGCTTCTTTTTATCTTTCAAAGTTTAAAATTTATTGTCCGCTGACTTCAGGTAGAGACAGCAGAGTTGTATATGCCTTTCTTAAAAGTATGACAAACGAAGTGAATTCGTATACAATTTGGCATGATAGATTTAAAAATGATGATCAGGATTGGGAAGTGCCATTGCGTTTAACTGAACTTTGCGGAACACGGCATGAGCGCATTTATAAGGAAACGGTTACGGAAGAAATGAAAGCAAATATGGATAATGCACTCGGAGAGAACGCATATCCTCCAGATGCTTTCACACTTGCGGTTACTGTTAACAAGAATTATGGAGGTTGTGCAACAGTTGAAGGGGATATAATCGGACAGGTTGGTAAGTGTTCACTTCATCGAAATATTCCATGTTTTCTTGCAACGCCTGCATATTTTAGGTGCAAGCTACATAATTACAGCAATGAGGCAAAGGATGAGCTAAAAGAATGGCTGAAAGAAATAAAGGTAAGTGGAGAGAAGGTTAACACTTTTGATTTGTTCTCAGTTGAAAATCGACTTGGAGTGTGGGCGTCTCATACGCATTTGATTCGTAATGTGTTAGGACAGCTATATTTAAATATTTTTAATTCGAGAAGCATAATTTACACTTGGACTGCAGTAGACAGAGCGAAGAGAATGAAATCTCAAATACATATTGCTTTGATACGTTTGAAGGCTCCGGAGTTACTCGGTGTACCGTTTGAGGCAGAAAAAAAGAGTTTTGTTGTTTTAGCGAAATCAAGTGCACCTGCGTTTTATTTTGGCTCTTTTGCAAAATATTACATACAAAAAAGAGCGTTTCAAAAAAACAATAAACACAGTTAAGTAAAGGCTTGCACAGTCGTAGATGACCTGCGCAAGCCTTTAAAGTTATTTAATATTCTCTTTGCAAATTAAAGTCTCCAATAAGTATACCCTGCGTTTTCGTACAATTTGCGCTCGAACAAACCTTTAATATCAAGGAGAACTTTTTTGCCGCAACCGAAGAAGCCGTCCACATCTTCAATAGTCAGATTTTTGAACTCATTGTGAGCAACAGCGAGCACGACTGCGTCCATGTCTTTGATTTCAGACATATCAGCAAATTCAATACCGTAAATTCGGCGTGCATCTTCAATATCGGCTTGTGAGTCAGCAACAATAGGAGTGATGCTGTATTCCTTAAGTTCATCAATGATATCAATAACTCTTGTGTTTCTCGTATCAGGACAGTTTTCCTTAAAGGTAAATCCGAGAATGGCAACTTTAGCATCTTTTACATTTTTACCTGCAGAAATGAGGCTTTTAACAACATTTTCAGCAACATATTTACCCATGTTGTTGTTAACGCGTCTGCCGGCAAGGATTATCTGACTATGATAACCAAGCATTTCGGCTTTATAAGTAAGGTAATAAGGGTCGACACCTATGCAGTGCCCACCAACAAGACCTGGAGTGAATTTAAGGAAATTCCATTTTGTGCCGGCGGCTTCAAGGACAGCTTTTGTATCAATACCCATGCGGTTGAAAATAATGGAAAGTTCGTTCATAAAGGCAATGTTGATATCACGCTGGCTGTTTTCTATAACTTTTGCAGCTTCAGCAACTTTAATGCTTTCGGCGCGGTGAACACCAGCTTCAACAACAAGCTCATAAACTTTGGCAACTATGTCAAGTGTTTCATCGTCCATACCCGAAACGATTTTAACGATTGTTTCCAGACGATGAACTTTATCACCAGGGTTTATTCTTTCGGGAGAATAACCTATCTTAAAATCAACTCCGCATTTTAATCCCGACTCTTTTTCGAGAATAGGTACACAAACATCCTCGGTAACGCCGGGATAAACCGTTGATTCAAAAACAACAACTGAACCTTTGGTAAGGTTTCTGCCAAGAATTTTTGAAGCACCTTCAACAGGAGCAAGGTCAGGAGTATGGTCACCGTTAATAGGTGTAGGAACGGCGACTATATGAAACTTCGCTTCCTTGAGTCTGGCTTCGTCAGATGTAAACTCTACAGTTGTATTTCGTATAGCGTCATCGCCTACTTCAAGAGTGGGGTCGATGCCGTTTTTATACTGTTCGATTTTTTTCTCGTTAAGGTCATAACCGATAACGTCAATTTTTTTTGCAAAAGCAACAGCGATCGGCATACCGACATAGCCTAAACCGACAAGAGAAAGCTTTTCATTTTTACTAAGGAGATTCTGGTATAAATCTGTGAAAATTGTGCAGTTGTTCATGCTAACACTCTTTCTTGTTTTTGATAAAAAACAATATAATATTATAAATATAATACTACAAAGCATTACAACAAGTCAATACGATTAGAAATGTAAAATATGAATCAGAAATGATGGTTATGCTTTGAAGAACATTTTTGAAAATGGAAGGTTTTCTTAAATCTTATAAAATATTGACATATCCACCCCCTCACTCACCCGTAAATGTATCAATCGAAAATCTTGCTCCGAAACGGAATCCGCTTATGAAGCTGTCTGTAACGCTTAAACTTGTAAATTCAAGATATCTGTCAGCGTAGCTGAGAAACAATACTTTTTCTTCGTCGGTCAGTTTTTCGGATAACTGTTTTTCGAGCTGAGTCAGTTCGTTTAGTTTCTTCTTCAAATCATTTGCGAATTCTTTGGAATATGATTGTGCCTCGTGATTTCCGTAATAAAAATCTTCTATAAATCCTGCCATAAAATCTCCTTTTGTTCGAATGTAGTCACTCTAATATGTTTTATACGCAACAATTTTAGCAGGATTCACACACCCACGTCACGTTGGAAAACGTATGAACTTTAAAACAATTTTTAATATACGGCCGTCTATAGCGCACAAAAAAGTTCGCCCGAAGAGAGATGCTCCATAATGAAGCCGCCTCTCTTTGGGCTTTTTTCATTTTGCGAGTTATTATACAAGTCATTCTTACATACTTTATATGAAAAAGAAAAAGACGCTTGGAGTTTATTTACTCCGGGCGTCTTTTGGCGTTTCAAGGCGTCTTTGGCAACTGAGCCTCAGCTCTGTTGCATCGAAAAGGAGGTTGATGTGGCAAACAACAATTCTCAAAGGAGGAAGGTGATCTGATGGCAGCCGTCATCAACAGTATTCGGTGACGGTTAATTTCGGCAACAAGCAACCGAAGGTGCAATTCCCACCAAGGTGCTTGTTGCAAGCCCTGCTTGCACAGTTTTGAAAAGCGTCTTATTAAATCATTTTTGCAGGCAGCAATAAAAAAGGAGGAACAGCATTATGAAAGAAACGCCGCCCCCGCCGTAGCCTGACAAGGCTTGGCAAGGGAAACGAAGATAACGCCGTCCGTTATCTTCGCACTGCCCGGCAGAGCCGGGTGTGTGACGGGAATATCCTGAGTTAAAGCGGGAAACGAAGGATATTTCTGTCACTTTGGCAGAAGCGCTTTTTGCAAATCTGCCAAACCGCTAACGGTTATTCTACAACAGATATTTTGGAGAATAACCGCTTAGCGGGGGATTAAAGGAGGATTTTTCAAAAATCCTCGTTGGTGTTACGGAGGTGACTCGGCCGTAACGGACAATTTGTCGCTTCTCAAAAGAAGCCCTGAAGTTGTTTAACGGCGAGTTATCGCAGGGCGGAAAAGGAAAACGCCGCGACCGTAAAAGGTTTTCCGAATAACTGAATAAGGAGAGTGATTGGATAGGGAAAAAGAAAAAACACAAAAAGATGACTGTTACAAAACAACTGTGCGAGGAATCGAGACCGTTCTTTTCCGGATACGAAAACAACGTTACAAGAAGCGCTTTTGTAAGGAATTACCGCAGATTTGTAGAATTCTGCAGAGCTGAATACGACTGCAGAACAACTGCGCAATGTAAAGAGCATATTGACGATTACGTGCGGTTTCTTGTTGAAAAGGAACTGACTGCCAACACAATACACACATATCTGAGCCCTGTTGCACTGTTTTACGGGATTCCTTTGTCGGATATTGAAAAGCCCAAGCGTTGCTCAGCAAAGAACGTTCGCTCACGCAGCAACAACGGAAAGGTTCAGCGTTCGGATAACGACTTTGAAAACCCGAAATATGCCCATCTGGTTGAGTTTCAGAGGAAGGTCGGGCTCAGACGCAGGGAGCTTCAGAATCTGCGTGGAAATGATTTCAGAGAGGATGAAAGCGGTAATTTCTACGTGTACGTACGAAAAGGAAAGGGCGGTAAAACGCAATGGCAGTTGGTGCTGCCTGAGGACGTGGAGTTTGTGAAAAGGTATTTCGATTCAACGGAAAACAAGATTTTTGATCCCTGCGAGTTTAAGAACAAGTTGGATCTTCACAAACTGCGTGCCGAACAAGCCAAACGGGTCTATTACTATTTCCTCGAAAAAGTCAACAGCGATGAAGGCTATCGTGAGGAACTCGAAAAGCTGGTTTGCAGGCATTGGAATGAACGCAACATTGACAAAAGAACCAGGAAATCCAAACCGATTAACAAGAAAGACTTCAACGGCACCTACAACCTGAGAGGAGAAAACAAAAAGCTTGCTCTTAAACACGGCTTACCTGTCCGTTATGACCGATTGTGCCTGCTTGCAACGTCAGTTTTTTCGCTCAGTCATTGGAGGTGCTCGGTCGCCGCAAATTCATATATGCTGAACAGTTAAGCGTTGTTCAGAAATCGTTTTCTCGCAAAAAAACTTTTTGCACAGTCAATCTTACATACTTTACTTGAGCAAGAAAGTTACAGGTAAAGTGCATTAAAGAACAAGGAGGAAAAAATATGTTAAAGAAAGGAAACGGCAATCTGAGTTTAATTTTTGAGAAAGGAGAGTACCATGGCGCTTAAAAACTTTTTCTTGATGAACACTTCGGGCAAAAAGCTCCGTTGCTACGTGATAACGCTTATGGAAAACGAACTGCGATTTTTAAAATATGAAGACGGAGTCAAAACTCCCGTTTGCAGCATCGTGGACGTTGGCAGCAAGCTGGTTTATTTTGTGGCTGAAGATGATAACTTCGGTTTTGCGAGCATCGAGTACCCACCCGTTGTTGTTCGCAGCCCCGACGGAAAGCCCTTGCCAATCAGTCAGAGTAATCAGCTTGAACTGAATACGAGCAGCGGAAATATGTTGATTGTACGCAGTAGCAAATACCCTGATATGCCCATTTCAACTGCAACGGTTTATTTCAAGAAGAAAGAAGCAGAAGAGCTCAGTTTGCTGGCTACGGTTTACCTTGCTGAAAACACGCTCGATCTGGTGATTGATTTCATTTAAGTTATTAAATTAATTACATTAAATCTTATGCGTGGGGGTGTGGGTGATCTGACGTTGAACTGACTTGCTTAAATTTGGCACGGCGTTTGCGTTTTGCATAACGGCACGGCCTTTTGAATGAAAGGGGGTGATAGGAAAATCTTATAACAGATTTTTAAATTTGCAATCCTAATAAGAAAGCCCTCGATTCCTTTTTTGGAACCGAGGGCGAAAGTATCACAATGTCAATTAACGGTGGAGAATAGATAGCTTGTTCAGAAAAGCATTTACGAATCCGAATCTTACATACTTTACGTGAAAAGACACCACCATTTTACCAATTATGGTGTTAGTGTACCACACATTTATCAAAAAGTCAATAGAAACGGAGGATTTTTATGAGTATTCCTGAAAAAATTCTGAGCAGACTCGATTCGCCGAAAACACTGAAAGACGGGCAGGTTCTTGCAAAATGTCCTGCCCATGACGACAGACACCCAAGTCTGTTTGTAAAAGCGGATAAAGAAACCGGCAACGTTCTTCTTCGCTGTATGGCGGGTTGCGCAACGCAGGACGTTGTTGAAGCCTTGGGGCTTGAAATGAAAGACCTTTTTGCCGGCATATCGGTCCCTGAGCCGAGGAGTACCGCGGGCAGCGTTGCTTACATTTACTACGACAGGTCAGGACGTATGGTTGCTAAGAAAGAGGCTTACAGAAACGCAGACGGCTCCAAAGGCTTTGGGTGGTTCCGTTTTGAAAAGGAAAGATGGGCGAAAGGGCTCAACGGCACTTTCGTTCCGTTATACAATCTTCCATCCTTGTTATATGCCGCTGAACCTATATATATCGCAGAGGGCGAAAAGGATGCCACCACTCTGCAAAGAATGGGATATACCGCCACCACGCCGCCCCACGGAGCGGGGCAAAGATGGGATTCAAAACGTTACAATGAGTTCTTTGTAGACAGAGACGTGGTTGTTTTGGCAGATAACGACGACGTGGGAAAGAAACACGCTGAGGAAGTGGCAAAGAGTGTATCAACAGTTGCAAACAGCGTGAAACTGATTTATCCCGAAAGGATTTATCACAGGATAAAAGAGCACGGTGACATTTCGGATATTGTGGCAGAATTCGGAGAAGAAGAGGCTGACGAAATGCTCAGGGAAGCCGTTGAGTTTGCCGATCTTTATATGAAACCGCACAAGGTCAGTTGCAAATTACCCGGATTCTGCTATGAGAATGGAGAAGGTGTGGGCATTAATGCGGCATTGCTTGCGATGCAAATAAAAGAAGACGGCGTGTTCAGGCTTGTGAAAGAAACTGCTACGGGCAATAACAATTTATGGTTGTATGACAACGGCAGGTTTTGCAGGTGTTCGGATGACGTGGCAAAGTCGGTTGTTGTCAAGTACATAACCGACGTTGATCCGGGCATTTTGAAAATGTCCACGGTTAAAGAAGCTATTGAGATTATCAAGGCCGATTCAGAAAGCATAATGAGCTCTGAATTCAATCAGGATGAAAACATAATAAACTTCCAAAACGGAATACTGGATCTCTCAACAATGGAGTTGCTTAAGCACTCCCGTGAGGTTTTATCAACTATTCAGATTCAGACCGATTGGAAAAAGGAAGCGGTGGCAACGCCCGTTTTTGATTCGTATATAAACACGCTCACAAACGGCGATGCTCAGGTGAAGAAACTTCTTCTTCAGGCAATCGGTCTTTCAATATCGAATATAAAAGGTTATCGCACCAAAAAGGCGCTCTTCCTTTGCGGTGAGGGTAACACAGGCAAGAGCCAGATAAGGCTGCTTGCAGAAAAGATTATAGGCGAGGAATTTTGCAGCTCGCTTGATATTTCGGACCTTGAAACAAGGTTCGGTCCGTCGGCTCTTATAGGCAAAAGGCTTTCAGGCAGTGCCGATCTCGGCTTTGGCACAGCTAATCAGCTTAAGGTTCTCAAGCAGCTCGTAGGGGGCGACACAATTCAGGTGGATCAGAAGTTCAAAGATCCCGTTACGTTTAAGTTTGACGGTTTTCTGTGGTTCGGCACCAACAGAATGCCGCTCTTCGGAGGCGACAAGGGTAGCTGGGTGTACGAGCGTTTTATCGTAGTTCCTTGCAACAACGTTGTCCCTCCCGAAAAAAGAGATCCTTTTCTCCTGAACAAAATGCTTGAAGAAAAGGAAGGAATAGTTCAGCAAGCTGTCAGTGCTCTTCAGGAGCTGATATCAAACGGATATAAGTTTACCATTCCCGATATTTGCAATGCACAGCTTGATGAGTTCAAGAAAACGAACAGTGCCGCAATTACCTTTTTTGATGAGTGCTGCGTGATGAGAAAAACAGAAGACGGCGTTCCCCGTGACAAATGCACCATAACCGCAATGAAACGCGTCTTCAACGATTGGTGCAAGGATAACATCGGCGGCATCCATATGAGTGTCAAGGATTTTGAAAGAGAAATAGCTCAACATCTCGGGGTGTCAGTTGATGCAATCAAAAAAAGGACAAGCGAAGCCAGGTACTATGTTTTTACGCTCAACAGTGAAGCAATGTCGGATTACAGTGGCACTCTGAACCGATGATGCTGTTCCTTAATGACAGAAATGACAGCTTTATCTATTATTAATCATTCAAAAGTTAAAGTGAAGACCCTGAATAAATTAAGAATAATAATATTTAAATTTCTTTGTCATTTTCGTCACGTATATGCAAGGCTGAGTTCCGCAGGCATCCCGCCCCCACATTTCCTTTTTTTTCGCAGTGTCATCCGCATCGCAAAAAAGAGGGTGCGGGGCAACGGGAGTTTACATATAAAAAATTTACAGAAAGGAGAGGAAGCAGTGATTAATGAACTCACCGAAGCCCAGAAGCTTCAAATCCGTGAATTTGTTACAAATAACTGCGCAAATTATTGCAGCGAGTATGGCTGTAATTTGTTTGAATGCGAATGTGTTATGTTCTTAAAACACTTTGCAGGATATGATATTTGCCCATACTTTCGCAGCGCATTATTGCCGCAGAGTCCCGAGCTTCAAAAAATCTTTTTGAAGTGATGAGGGACAGGGTTAAGGTTTGTTCAGAGGAAAATTTATAAGAAGAAACAGCATTTCCGTTTGAACGGGAAATTCACATACAGAACAGAATTAACTACCTACCGAAGAAAGGAGAAACCAAGTGATATCAAATATCAAAACAGTGACGGGTTCAGGAATAAGAAGGGCAAGGCTGTCCAAAAATCACTTTAAAGGAAGTGATTTAACGGTGACAGACCTTGAGATGCTCAGAAAAGCGGATATAACCGCCTGCAATGCCGATGAACTTGTTGACTTGAGAAAAGTTACGGTCGACACGCAAATGCCCTCAGACGAGCGTACGGGCGATTATATCAGGCAGGTTAAGAATCCTTATCTTTTCAGAATTGATTCAACTGTGGTAAAGGTTGAATTCGGCTTTGGCAAGGATTTTTCGGAGATTCTGACCGACGTCATACTTGCAGGATAAATTTACAACTTGAATAATTGGCGGCAGCGCAGTATAATGCAGTTGTATGATAACTGTGCTGCCACGTAAATTTACGGAGGTGGCTTTAAATGCATAGCAATTTTGCAGCTTCAGAGCAGCCCCGTCAGGTTTCGGATACCTGGAAGGCTGCTCTTTATATTCGTCTGTCCAAGGAGGACGGCGACAAGTCGGAAAGCTATTCAATTACCTCGCAAAGGGAAATTCTCAAGGAATACCTCAAGCTTCATAAGGATATAGAATTGTATGATTTCTATATTGACGACGGTTGGTCGGGTACAACCTTTGACCGCCCTGCCTTCAACGATATGATGGATGCCGTGTATGCCGGAAAGGTGAACTGCGTTATCGTAAAGGATTTATCACGCTTCGGCAGAAACTATACGGATGCCGGTAACTATCTCGATAACGTTTTCGTCCGCCACAGAGTCCGTTTTATTGCCATAAATAACTCTGTTGATACCGCGTCAAGCAGTATGAACGCCGCAACTCAGTGCATTTCAGTCGGCGTTACAAACGTCATCAATGAAAGCATAGCGGCAACAACATCCGTAAACGTCAGGGGCACGCTCAACGTAAACAGAGCGCAGGGCAAGTTTATCGGCTCATTCCCTGCTTACGGTTACCTGAAAGACCCCGAAGACCGCCACAAACTGATAATTGATGAGGAAAGCGCATCTGTTGTAAGGCTGATTTTTGAAAAGTTTCTTTCAGGCGAGAGCATTATAGGGATTGCCAAGGATTTAAATGAAATGGGTGTTCCCAATCCTTCGGAGTATAAGCGTCTTAAGGGGTATAACTACAAGCATCCGGCAGGCAGAGTCAGCAACGGTCTGTGGCCTGACAGCTCCGTGCGCCGCATATTGCAGAATGAGGTTTATATAGGCAATATGGTGCAGGGCAAGAATACAACAATCAGCTATAAAATAAAGCAGTGCAGGGCAGTTCCCAAGGATGAATGGTACGTTGTTGAGGGCACGCACGAAGCGATAATAGACAGAGAAACGTTCAATAAAGCGCAGGAGCTTTTCAACAAAAACATACGCAAGTCACCAAAGAAAAAGGAAGTTGACCTTTTTGCAGGGCTTGTGAGGTGTGCTGATTGTGACCGTATTATGAGCAAAAAATCCAACAGGCATTCCTATGGCGAATACCACTATTACCGCTGCACAACGGCACGCAAAATGAAAAAGGATGCCTGCACCAATCACACTATCCGCATTGATAAGCTTGAAGAAGCGGTGCTTGTTTTTCTCAGAAAAATGGTTGAGCTTGCAACGGAATATGACGAAATCCTCAGACGCATCAACAACAGCCCGAAAAGGAAGAGTCAATCGGAGCTTTTACAGAAGAATCTTGAAAAACAGCTTGAGGAGAAAAGTGCAAACAGTAAAATGATTCTTGAACTCTATCCTGACTGGAAAAACGGATATATTTCAAAGCAGGAATACGTCCAGCTCAAAGAAATCTATCAGAAGAAAATAGAAAAGAACAACGAAACCGTTGCCGCTCTTGAAAAGCAAATAAGGGAAATCAGCGAGGGTATAGGCTCTGAAAACGATTTCATAGCAAGCTTTAAAAGAACGGGCAATATAAGCGAGCTTACCCGTCCGCTGCTCACTCAGCTTGTAGAAAAAATCCTTGTTCACGAGGGCGGTAAAATAACAATCCGCCTTAAATGCAGGGATGCATTCGAGCAGGTGATAGAGTATATCGAAATGAATAAAGAAACAGTTAGAACGGCGTAATTCATAATGGAATAAAGTGATATCTTGCGAGTGATATCACTTTATTTTATTATATACAATTGATTTATTGTTATTGTGGATGTATAATACATTGGAATCAATATTTTAAGGAAAAGGAATTATATAGATGGATATTACATCTAAAACACGTACGGGTACCAACGCGGTAAAATTGACTGCGGCTAAGGTGATTACTTTGGCAATAGGTATGATTTCTTCGATGCTTCTTTCGCGATTCCGCACCCTTACAGAATATGGAACATATTCTCAACTGCTTATGGTGATAAACCTTGCAAGTTCATTGTTTATGCTTGGATTGCCGAATTGCATCAACTATTTTTTGGGAAAAGCCAAATCTGATGAAGAAAGATCACAGTTCCTTTCTGTATACTATACGCTCAGTACAATTCTTAGTGTGATCGTGGGCTTGATTTTGGTTTTGGCAACACCGTTGCTTGAAATGTATTTTAAGAATAGTTTGATTAAGAATTTTTGGTACTTTTTATCCGTATATCCATGGACACGGGTTGTTATGTCAAGCACAGAGAATCTGCTTATAGCATACAACAAGAATAATATGCTTATGCTCTACAAGTTCCTTAACAGTGCAGCCTTGCTTGGAGCGATTTTGATTGTTCAGCTTTTAAATGGAACATTTAATCAATACATGGTTTTATTCCTTGCTGTCGAAGCTGTTTTTTCTGTATGGACATATGTTTTTGCAAAGAAAAATGCTTTGAGTTTCAAGCCTTCTCTAAACATCGAACTTGTTAAAACCATTTTTGTTTTTTCTGTTCCTATAGGACTTGCTTCGATGATTGGAACTATAAACATTGAACTTGATAAATTAGTTATTACATCTTTTTTTTCAACTGAAGATCTTGCATTATTTGCAAATGCATCAAGAGAACTGCCTGTCACGATTATCTCAACTTCGCTTACTGCTGTTTTGATGCCTCAGGTGGTAAAACTTTTGCACAATGACCAAAAGAAAGAGGCGGTTGAACTGTGGAACAGCGCAACTACAATTTCTTTTGCTATTATTTGTTTTGTTTCTATGGCGTGTCTTGTTTTTGCTCCGGAAGTGATAACTGTTCTTTATTCAGAAAAATATATTCCTGGTGTTGATGTTTTTAGAGTTTACAGCTTAGTACTTCTTTGCAGGTGCACATATTTTGGAATGCTGTTGAATGCTACAGGAAAAACAAGGTTTATTCTTTATAGTTCAATAGGTACATTGGTGTTAAATATGATTCTGAACTATACTTGCTATCGTTTGTTTGGATTTGTTGGTCCGGCGATTGCAACGCTTGCGGCAACAGCTACAATGCAATTGATCCAACTTGTTTATACGTCAAAGGTTGTTTCTGTTCCATTTTCAAAGATTTTTCCGTGGAAAAATTGTGGTGCATATTTGATTGTTAACGCTTTTTCAGCATTGCTGATATATGTAATAAAGTTAGTTGTTTTAAATCATGTACAAATAAACAATGTTGTGCTGGCAATAGCTTTGGGAATCTTGTGGGCAGCTGCTTATGCGTCTATAATCATAAGAAAAATTAAAAAGCAGTGGCTTGTTTTGAATGCAGAACGATAGTTTAATCTGCTAAGCTTCAAGCTGTTTTAGTTAGATATATAATAAATCTATAATTTCGAAGATTTGCTGAAATTAACAACATTAAATCAAGCTACAAAAGTTTAAAGCGTGCGGATTTTGCTCCGTGCGCTTTTTTTGCCTTACACTTATCGCAGTTGACGGAGAATTCTGCGTGTGATAAAATATAGCTTATCAATCACTTGTTAAGGAGCGGTGAAAATGAAAACGTCAAAAAGAATGTTGTGCTTCCTGATTGTATTTTCTCTGGTATTTGCAAGCGTGGGATTTTTTGCTTATGCCGAGGAAGGAGAGAAGAATTACTATTACCTCGATTCCGTCAGCGGTGACGATGCCAACAGCGGCACGGATATCAACAGCCCAGTTAAAACCATCGCGGGTCTCAAGAATCTTGATATTAAAGCAGGCACGCACTTCCTTTTCAAAAACGGCGGTGAATACGAGTGCGCCGTAACGCTTACCTGCAACGGCACAAAGGATAACCCTATTGTAATCTCTTCCTACGGTGAGGGCGATAAAGCGCTCCTCTGGACGAATGAAAGAACTGACGTTTTCCGTCTTTTCGACTGTTCGTATATCACCGTGTCTGACGTTCATATAAAAGCTCCCAACGGCGGCGGTATATGGATTGATACCTACACTCAGACCTCGGAAGGCATAATAATCGAAGACGTTCTTTTCACCGATATGCAGAACTACAAGGTTCACTCCCGTGACGATTTTTCAAACGGGGCGGCTGCGGCGAGAGCGGCGGTTATTGTGAAAGGTCTGCCTGCAAAATCAAGATATGCCGTAAACAACCTTACCATAAGGAACTGCGAGGTTGATAACTGCGCAAACGGCTTTATTATATGGGGCTCGTGGAACGAACAGCAGGCTCCCTGGTGCGAGGAAGACGAGATTGACCCCGTATTTAACGAAGGTCTGCTTATAGAGGGCTGCTACCTTCACGATATGGATGCGGAAGCGGTTCTCGTAGGAATGTGCAAGGGCGCTCTGGTTACAAATTGCCGTGCAATCAACTGCTGTCAGGGCGGTGCGGAACTCCTGGAAGATGGCAGAGTTGAATATTTCACAGCCGCAATGTGGTTCTGGGGCAGCGAAAGCAGCACCATTCAGTATTGCGAAATCGCAGGGCAGAAAAATATCGGCGACGGTATGGCGATTGACTTTGACTCCCATTCCAACAACTGCACCTATCAGTATATCTATTCTCACGATAACGTCCGCTTTATGTGCAACTGCCCGAATTACAGCGGTCAGTACGGCAACACCGTGCGTTACTGCCTTTCGGTGAACGATAACAAGGGTCGTTCCACAACTGCGGTAGGTGCCTGCGGAGAGCATAATTTCAGCTTTTATAACAATACTGTAATAAACTGCGGCGAGTTCCAGTTTAAAAATCTTTATGATGCCTATATTGCAAACAACATAATTGCCCCTGCTGACGGCGGAACCTTTGCCTATGATATGGATGAATCAAGAGGTAACGTGTTCGAGAATAACTGCTATTATAAAGTTATGACTCCTCTTGTTGATATCGGCGCAATGAATACCGTGCCGGGCTTTGCGGGTGACGATTACAACGACGCAAACAGCTTTATCCTCAGCGCTGAATCTCCTCTCATCGGTGCAGGCGCTCCCGTCAAAGGGGTAGAAAAGGACTTTTACGGTAACCCGATTACAAGCAACAACATCGGTTGCTACGGCGGAACGGGTGCTGACGTTGAGTATGATGGCGAAAATATAATCGTAAAAATCATCCGTACCGTTTTAGATATTATTGAAACCGTTATTCACGAAATCTCGGTTATATTCGATTGAACACTATATTGAAACTGAGCGTACAGAGTAAAATCTGTACGCTGTTTTTTAATTTTAAGAAAAAATAAAAAACTATTGATAAGCCATAAAATATTGTATAGGATATAAGAGCGGAGAGAACACTTGTTCGCTCTGCTTTAATTTTTATGGAGGTATTTAATGACAAGTGAAGAATTCAGAACAAATCCAATGTTCCTGAGAAATCAATTTAAAGGAGACGGAGTTTTTGAAATTCCGAAAATTGAAAAGGAGGAAATAGAACTTGAAAACATTGAGTTAATTGGGTATGATAAGCTTAATGAAAATGAAACTGATAAAATTGTTCATTTCTTTTTGGATGATTACAAGTTTGAAGCAATATGGAATGACCCTGAGCCAAGGATTGAAAAGTTAAAAAAATATAGAGCTGTTCTTGCACCAAACTATAGCATTTATACGGAAATGCCGCTATCTTTAAAGGTGTATAATACTTTCAGAAGCCGTTGGTGCGGTGCATACTTACAAGCTAAAGGAATTAAGGTTATACCAACTGTTGCATGGGGAGAGCCAAATACATTTTGGTTTTGTTTTGACGGCATTGCACAAGGAAGTGTGGTTGCTGTTTCAACCTTGGGCGTAAGGAAAGAAAAATCACTGTTCATGCAAGGCTATAACGAAATGATAAGAAAAGTTAAACCAAAGGCTGTTATTTGCTACGGTGAACCGTTTGAAGAAATGCAAGGCAAAATCATACCTATTGATTATTCTAAAACTAACAACCTAAACAGTAAAAGCGTAAGTGGTGACAGAATATACATAAAGAAAACTACGGGGTATGGTTTTTTGTTTAATGAAAAGGGTATGGGGAGCGCTACTTCAAATCGAAAGACGTGGGCAAATCCAACAGCATTAAAAGATCATTTTGACCGTCATGCCAAAGATTTTTCCATAACAGATGAGGCAGAATATGCAAGGCAAGCCCATCAACACTATTTAAATCGTGATAAACATCAGGTTAAAGTAGATGAAAATGATGTTGTAAGAATATATGACGATCAAACAAACACTTTTGGCGTGTATAATTCAAATGGTGAAACAATAACTTTTTTCAAACCAAGCCATGGTCAAAGATATTTTGACAGTTAACCCGGTAAATAATGAAAAGGAGAAATTTTTATGAAAAATAATTGTCCCGTATGCGGATATAACAATCTTGAATTTAAGCCATATGATGAACAAGGTAACGCATCCTTTGAGATATGCCCCTGTTGCGGATTTGAATTCGGTTGTGACGATTTTCCTGATAAGGAGAAATCATTTATAGAATGGCGAAAAAAATGGATTGATAATGGTTGCAATTGGTTTTCAAGAAATCCTGCACCGAAAGATTGGAATGCCAAAGAACAAATTCGTGTTTTTTATAACGAAAGTATTGATTCATATAAAATCTGATAACGCAAAGAACGTCATTATAGTAATCACGGTAATGGCAGCAAACACTCCAACCCACACGACCATAAAATAGATTGGAGTAATAATTATCCTGATTTAGGCTCACCAATAAATTATGGTAATGATATTCCGGAATTTAAGAAATATGGAGAAGGTTTAATGAATAATGAAAATTTTATAGACTTCAGTCTGTTCGAATCTATAGACGATTTTAAATTCAGTTTGGTGCATGGCAGGGAAATTGTTTTTGAATGGAAAAATGTTGAATACGGAGTATTCCATGAGGGCGAAGGCAAAGAATCCTTCTTTATATGTGAAGCCAATAAGGATGAACAAGGCAGATACTTTGAAACTGTGGATGAACTTTTGGATTTTAAAATTCAAGGGCAACCGTTAAAGGATTTTATTACACAAGTTAAAATATGGCATAGAAATCTTTAATCAGTAGTCATTACGGTGGGGGATTTTGGTATATTGAGAGAGTTGTTGAATGACATTCAAAAGATTATTTTAACGCAAGGTTATTGCACAGTCGACCAAAAGTATTGGATATGTGAAGGATGCTTTAACGACTTCAAAGAAATGTTTGCTTTTACGATTGAATAAATAATTATTGTATTTGAGGCTGCTTTATGGCAGCCTCTATTTTTTTGCAACAAATTCACTGAAAATGTCTGCAAACCACCCTTTACAGTCTTTTTTTATTTCAACCAACCCATATGCACACATAAATTAAGTGCCGAAACATAAGTAAAACAGGCACTTACGGGGTTTTGAAAAAGTTTATGGTGTACCCTTGACATTATCACCTGCCGCCTGTGATACCATAAGCGGATTCCTGCGTGATACTGCGAGCGTGCCGGAGGATTTTGATATGATTCTTACGGGCGATTTGAGCAGTGTGGGCTCAAAGCTTCTTTGTGAGCTTATGGTAAAGCAGGAGGGGATAGATATAAGCGGCGTGCACAACGATTGCGGACTTATGATGTATGACCTCAAAAGTCAGAAGGTTAATTCAGGCGGCTCGGGATGCGGCTGCAGTGCGGCTGTTTTTTGCTCGCATATTCTTGAACGCATTGAAAAAGGCGAGCTGAAAAAGGTGCTTTTTGTGGGTACAGGTGCGCTTATGTCGGCGGTATCTTCGCTTCAGAAAGAGTCAATTCCTGCCGTAGCTCATGCGGTATGTGTATCGGGGGTGAATTAATGAATGCGTTACAGAGTGTATCCTGCGCCGCACAGACGGTAAAAGTGCTTTCATCTGCAGGTAAAATAGTGCGTTTTGCAAATGCTGTTTCAAAAATAGCGGCAGTGTCGGCGGTTGTTATGTGCATAGCAGGGGCGGCAAGAATTGTGCTTGATTCAAAGCAATAAAATCACGGAGGTTGTTTATGGGCGAAAAAGCTCTGCAGAGAAAAATGAAATCAATCATGCGTGCTTTCAGGAGTGAGGCTAAGAGAGCGGATAAGAATAAAGCGGCGAGCGAATGGCTCAGGGATAATTTTTATATTCTGGAGCGTGAAGCAAGGCAGGCGGCAACCGATTGTGAGGGAAATCTGCGTTTAAAAAAAGGCACGGATTCGCTTCCGTGTCTTTTCGGCTTGTGTAAGGAGCTTTGCGAAAACGGAGTTTTACCCGAAAATGAACGGCTTCTGGAATATTTTTCAAAAAGAGGACTTTCCTTGCCGGAAACACGGTCGCTTTATAATATGTTTCGCTGCGCTTTGCTTGAATATGCCTGGCGCGGATGCACTATGCGCAACGCTGTGGGTGAAAAGCTGCTCGGGAATGCTGTGAAATCAATAAGGAGGCTTGCTCAGACGGATTTTGAAGCCATCATATCCGCAAGCAGCGAGGTTGAAAAAATACTTATGCAGGACCCGTCGGGTATATATCCCTCAATGCAGGCGCAGGACAGAGCGGCCTACCGAAGAGAGCTTGCTTTGATTGCTCAAAAAGAAAACGTTGATGAAAAAGAGTGCGCGCTCAGGATTCTCGGCAAAGCAAAAGAAGGTAAAACGGAAAAGCTAAGGCACGTAGGCAGTTATATAATAACAGAAAAAACGCACGGATTAAGAGGCACGGCTATGATTGCCACGGAAACTGTTCTCCCTTTATTGCTCAGCTCAGGTGCAGCGATACTGTCAGGCAAGTGGTATGCCGTTTTTCTGTGGCTGCCTTTGTGGGAGGTGCTCAGGCCGATTATAAGCTCTCTGTTTATGCGTGGAGTATCGGTTAAAAGATTCTTTCGAATCAAAAGTGATGACGCAAGAGTTGAAAATACAGGAGTTCTTATAACGGTTTCAACTCTCCTTACTTCTGCTCAGGACAGCTCAAAGCTTTTCAGCAAGCTCAATGAAATAAGGCTTGCCAATTCGGGTGAAAACGTAAAAATCTGTTGCCTTGCGGATTATAAAAACGCATCTTCTCCCGTGAAGCCTGAGGATTCAGCGGCTCTTGCCGCCGCAAAAAGGGAGATTGATTCCCTTAACCAAAAACACTCGGGAGGTTTCTTGCTTGCGGTAAGACCCCGTGTGTATTCAAAAACGCAGGGAGAATTTTCAGGCAGGGAGCGGAAAAGAGGGGCAATCACTCAGCTTGTTCGGGCGATAAAAGGGGATGAAAGCGGATTTCAGACTCTGTGGGGCGATAAGAGAGGGCTTGAAGATATCAGATATCTTTTTGTTCTCGATTCGGATACCAAAACAGTGTTTGACACAGCCCGTGAGATGGTAAGCGTTGCGATTCATCCGCTCAATACACCCGAAATAAGCGTTAAAAAAGGCAGAGTGGTTAAAGGATATGCCATTTTAGCTCCTAAGGTATGTAATCAGCTTGCGGAATCTGATTCAACCTCGTTTGAACGTCTGCTTGCAGGGTCGGGCGGAATAAATACTTACGATTCGCTTGCCTGTGAAAAGTATCAGGATTTGTTCGGCGAAAGCATTTTTTCGGGTAAAGGGCTTATCGACGTTGATGCGTATTATAAGCTACTTGACAACGCTTTCCCAAAAGAGCGAGTGCTCAGCCATGATATTCTTGAGGGAGGATATCTGCGCACGGGATTTGTTTCCGACTTACAGCTTACGGATGGCTTTCCCTCAAACCAAAGGTCATTTTTTGCAAGGCACAGCCGCTGGGTAAGGGGCGATTGGCAGAATATACCCTTTATCATAGGCAAGAATTCTCTTAATCTGCTTTCACGCTGGAAGCTTGCTGATAACCTGCGCAGGAGTATAACACCCGTTATATCAACAGTTTTGCTTATTACAAGCGTATTCATGCCTGTGAAGCTTGCCTCGCTTACGGTTGCGGTTGCTCTGCTCAGCGCGGCAGCACCCGAAGCGGTAACGTTTCTGCACTCGCTTACAAGCGGAGGCTTCAGCGTCTTTTCGCGCCTTTATTATTCAAAAACCTTGCCGTCTGCTCTTCTGGCACTTGTAAGATCGTTTCTCAGCGTCATAATGCTTGTTCAGAATGCATACGTTAGTCTTGATGCCATTGTAAGAGCTTGCTGGAGAATGAGTGTTTCAAAGAAAAATCTGCTCGAATGGACAACGGCGGCGCAAAGCGAATCTAAGGGAAACGGCGGTCAGCTTACAAAATGTCTGCCGTCGTTGGTTGTAGGGATTTTTTTGCTTATCTTCCCGTTGCCTGCCGCTCGTCTGGCGGCGCTGTTTATACTTTCTGATATTCCTTTTGCGTTTTTCAGCGCAGTAAAGTCAGATTCAGGACAAATCAGGTTAAGTTATGCTCAGAAAGAATCTCTTTTATCATATGCGGCGGCAATGTGGGCCTTTTTTGACGAAAATTGCAACAGGGAAAACAACTTCCTAATTCCCGATAATATTCAGGAAACCCCCGTAAGAGCGGTGGCAAAAAGGACTTCGCCTACCAATATCGGTATGCTTCTTGTTTGTATGCTTGCGGCGAGGGATTTGGGGTATATCACCTCTGCTCAGCTTTATACAAGGCTGAATCTTAGCCTTGCCGCTATTGAAAAACTGCCTAAATACAATGGAAATCTGTATAATTGGTATTCGACTGAGGATTTAAGTGTGCTTTCGCCTGCCTTTGTTTCAACGGTAGACAGCGGTAATTTTCTCTGCTGCCTTACGGCGTTAAGGTCGGGGCTCAGTGAATACCGTCACGAATGCAGGGCATTATCGGGTATAGCTGACAGAATTACTGCTTTGATTGATGCAACGGATTTAAAGGCTCTTTATAATCCTAAAAGGGATTTGTTTTATATAGGCGTTGATTCGGAGGGTAAGCCTTCAGAAAATTACTATGACCTGTTCATGAGTGAAGCGCGTATGACGGCTTATTATGCCGTGGCAAAAAGAATTGTTCCGCGCAAGCATTGGGGAACGCTTGGCAGAATCCTTGTAGGTGAGGGCAGGTATACAGGTCTTGTATCGTGGACGGGTACGATGTTCGAATACTTTATGCCGCATCTTTTTATTCCGTCACCCGTGGGCAGTCTTTGCCGCGAATCGCTCGAATTCTGCCTCTGGTGTCAGCGAAAAAACGCAATAAAAGGCTTTTGGGGTATATCCGAAAGCGGATTCTATGCTTTTGACAGTGAGCTCAATTATCAATACAAGGCGCACGGTGTGCAGAGAATCGGATTAAAGCGGGATTTGGACAGAGAAAAGGTAATTGCTCCTTACGCAACGTTTCTTGCGCTTACCATGGCACCAAATGCGTGTATTAAAAATCTTAAACAGTTGGAAAAAGCAGGGCTTTTCGGCAAATACGGCTTTTATGAAGCGGCAGATTTCACAAAAGGGCGTTGTCATTACGGCGAATTTTCGCCCGTCAGCAGTTATATGGCGCATCACGTGGGCATGAGTATGCTCAGTGTGCTTAACGTGCTCAGGGGGAACGTTTTTCAAAAAAGATTTATGGCAGATGACTGCATGGCCGGCGCACAGAGTCTTCTGAATGAAACGGTGCCTGATTCAGCAAGGGTATTTAAAGATATAAGATACCGTGAAGTGCCAAAAACTCACGAAAGAACTGAAAAAAAGAACACTGTTGTAGATAATCCGGATATCTTCAACCCCGTCGTTCATATATATTCAAATGGCAGATGGTCCTTGCAGATTACCGATTCAGGAGCAGGATGCTCTTTTTCAGACGGAGTGGATGTCTTTTGCAGAAGCGACGATGTTTTGCAAAGACCGTCGGGCGTTTTTGCGGTTTTTGAACACAAAAAGCAGAGGATACCTTTTGTGAAATGCCTTGATATTGAGGGAAAAACAAGGTTTAAGGTTAAATTCGGAGAAAAAGAAGCGGTTCACGCAGCAAAAAACGGGAAAATTCTGCTAAAAATGCATACGTGTGTGCCCAAAAACACAAACGGGGAATTGAGAAGGTTTACAGTTGAAAATCTCAGTTCGCAGAAGCCTCTTGAGGGCAGTTTGCTGATTTATTGTGAGCCTTGCCTCGAAAAAAACGCTTCGTTTGCCTCACATCCGATGTTTTCAAAGCTTTTTTTGACCGATGAAATTGATAAAGAGAATAAAATGATTGTTTTAAGCCGAAGATTTCGGGAAAACCGGGGCACAGTCAGCCTTGCCGCAGGTTTTTTAGAGGATATACAGGTTGATTTTGAAACGTCGCGTGAGAGTGTGCTTGCGTGCGGTGATGGGATTTTCTCGCTCGTAAAGAACAGGCCGCATTTTCACGCAAAGCGCGGGAATCCCGATGCCTGTGCGGCTTTTCGGGTAAACGTTAAGCTGAAAGCCGGAGAAAAAAAGGATTTTACACTTGCTTTTAGCATTCAGCAGGAAAAATCACAGGCAAAAGATACTTTGCTGATGCTGAGGGCCTCAAAAACAAAGATTAAGAAAGCGCCTGATCCTTTTTACGGCAACGTGCTTGACAGTGCAATCGCAATGAAGGTTCTTCCGGCGGTTTTTTATCCCCGTGTTGCACGGGTGCAGGCTGATAGTGTGCCGTTCAAAGCAGGTTTTGATAAAAGTTCACTGTGGAGTATGGGCATATCAGGTGACAATCCTATTATATTATGCTACGTTGAAAATGCTGAAGAGAACGCAACCCTTTTGCCGTATGTCAGGATAAATAAACTTCTCAGAAGCTGCTCAATCAAAACGGATTTGGTGCTGATATTTGAAGAAAAAGCAGGCTATGAATTACCAATTTTGAATGCTATAAGAAAGATACTCAGGCAAGAGGATTGCGAACCTATGCTCGGTGTGAACGGGGGTGTTTTTGCGATAAATTCAGCCTCTTTTTCATATAATGAGCGTATGGCGCTTGAGAATTGCGCCGTTTTGTCCACGAAAAACATCAATTCGCCATCCAACATCGGAAGTCACAAGCTCATAAGGTTGTTACCTGAACCATGCGAACTTCCTGAAAAAGCCGGAGAAATGCCACGAACTGTAAAGTTGTACACCTTTACTTGCGGCAAAATCAGCATTGAATCTGACAGTAAAAGCCTTGCTGTACCTTGGTGTGCGGTTTTTGCAAATAAATCCTTTGGAACACTGGTGAGCGACAAGTCTTTGGGCTTTACATGGGCGCTGAATTCAAGAGAAAATAAGCTTACTCCGTGGCGTAACGATACCCGTAGCGATAACCGCGGAGAGGCTGTTTTTCTAAAAAAAGACGGCAGAATTACGGATATTGTCTGCGGCGGCAAAGCAATTTTTACTCCTGTTTCGGCAAGCTGGCACGCAACGCTTGGAAAACTTGAATCCAGCACTGTTGTCAGGGTTGCAGACAGAGGAACAGTTAAAAAAACCACCGTTAAAATTACCAATAATTACAGCGAGAATATTAGCTTTGAACTGGCATATTTTTGTGAACCGGTTCTTGATTTTGCTCAGGATAAAAGCTGGCTGATAAGAACCCGTGAAACAGAGCACGGTGCGATTTTTACAAACCCTTTTTCACAGATTTCCGGCTATGCTGCCCTTCAGAGTGATTGTGTGCCAAACGGGGTATGCTTTGATTCCAATTCTTTCTTCTGCGGTAAATGGGATTCGTCACAAAACGCATCCTCAAGCCCTTGCGTGAGTATTATCCGTAAGTTTTCTGTTGCTCCGGGCGAGTCTGTGCAGGCTGTTTTTTATCTTTCCTGGGGAAGAAGCGAAAAAGCAGCACTGACTATGCCTTTTGTCAGCCGTTTCAGCTCACATTCTCTGTCTCCGATACGCATAAAAACGGAAAACGAGGCTTTGAACCTGTTTTTTAACTCATTTTTGTTTGCTCAAATAAGGAATTCACGCTTTTTTGGCAGAACCGGTTTTTATCAATGCTCAGGTGCATGGGGATTCAGGGATCAGTTACAGGATTCGTTGGCGTTCATTTACACAAATCCGGATCTTACCCGAACACATCTTCTCAGATGTGCCGCCGTGCAGTTTGAACAGGGTGATGTTCTGCATTGGTGGCACGTTATAACCAATAAAAGCCAGGAAATCAGAGGAATACGTACCCGTTGCAGTGATGATATGCTCTGGCTTTGCTACGTTTTGTGCGAATATGTAGAAAAAACGGGTGATACGAGTATCCTACAGGTAAAAGTACCCTTTCTGCTCGGGGAACCGCTCTCAGAAAAGGAAAATGAGCGGTATTTTTCTCCTGTCAGGGGCAAGATAAAGGCGTCCTTGCTGGAGCATTGCTTGCGTGCTGCAGATAAATCCTACCGTCTTGGCAGTCATTCTCTTCCTCTTATCGGTTCGTGCGATTGGAATGACGGTTTCAGCCGTGTGGGAATTCACAGTATGGGTGAAAGTGTATGGCTGGCAGAGTTTCAGATAATTGTGTTCGAAAAGCTGATAAAACTGCTCAGAAGACTCGAAAATGAAAAAAAGGCTCTCGATTTAGAGAAAAGAACGCATGATTTAAGAGTTGCGCTTGAAAAAAATGCTGTTGACGGTTCAAAATTCATCCGTGCCTTTGATGACAGCGGCCGTGCGGTAGGTGCTGAATCTGCAGACGAATGCAAAATTGATATTTTACCACAGGCTTTTGCTGCTTTTTCAGGTGCATTTGATTCAGAAATGCGAAAAAAAGCGCTGCAGGAGGCTGTTGATAGGTTGGTTGACGAGGAAAACAACGTGATTAAGCTCCTGATACCGCCATTTACTTCAAAAAATATTGGTAGAATCGGATATATTGCAGCGTATCCCGAAGGAATAAGGGAGAACGGAGGTCAGTACACTCATGCGGCCGTATGGTTGGCATCCTCTTGCTTCAAAGAAGGTATGAGGGAAACGGGAATTAAGCTCATTGATTTGTTAAATCCCGCGAATATCTGTAAAAACAATCAGCAGAAGTACAGGGGAGAGCCTTACGTACTGGCAGGCGACGTCTTGTCTGCGGACGGCGCACAGGGCAGGGCGGGCTGGACGCACTATACCGGCTCGGCGGCATGGTATTATCTCACGGTTCTGGAGGATGTTCTGGGCATAAAACTGATCGACGGTAAACTGACGTCAACCTTGCCTTTTGTAAGCGTTTGTCAAGGTGTTGACATTGACACAGGTGAGAATTTTACTGAAATCCGCCAAATCAAGGCAAAAAACGGCACAATTTTCTCAAAAGCCAAAAACAAAACAACACGAGCAGCAAAAACAGCAAAAGAAAATGACAGTGATTATTCCAAATCAGAAAAACCTCTGTGAAGATTTTTTGCTTTACAAAAACTAAAAAATGAAATAATTTGTGCTGAAATCCTTTAAATTTACTATACCTTTTGAATATATACCCAGGTTTCAACCTTTCCGGAAGTCAGAAAATATCGATTTTTTAAGCGGAAGGTGTAAAGCTATATAGCATTACACTTTCTGCTTCTTAGGAAAAACAGCAAATAATGCACGTTTTGTTGTGAAGCAACGGGCAAAATATCCAAAGATGCAACGTTCAAACTGTCAAAATTGAACAAAAAGGAATTATCTAAAATGAAAATGATTGACTTTTGGGCGGCTGTTAGGTATATTTATAATGTACCAATGGTGGTGGCGTGGGCGAAGTGCGCCTTTTTAAGGCTTTTTTCTCCCTATAAAGCCCACTGCCCGCGGAATATCTATTATTTTGGACTGCTGCTTTG
Source organism: Clostridia bacterium (assembly GCA_017397105.1). Lineage (GTDB taxonomy): Bacteria > Bacillota > Clostridia > Oscillospirales > Acutalibacteraceae > CAG-177. The sequence goes on from JAFQKF010000011.1 coordinate 65,168, forward strand.
CGCCGGTAGGCGTATCGGCGCAGGCGACATAAAGGAGGGTGTTAAACGACATGCAGCAGTTAGGAAGCTTATTTATAAGGCTTCCGTAACCGCCGTGAAAACGGCAACATGAATACGGCTCAAATTTTTATGTTTTAATTTACATGGAGGTGTAACAATTTGAAAAAGTCAATTCGTATTCTCAGCATCATCTTAGCTCTTTCAATGTTACTCGGCAACCTCGCAGTAATGGGTAGCGCATACCAGGCTTATACCGGCGCAGCTATCACTGATTACGACGATGTTGACAAGGCAACATTCACCACTGAGCAGTATGCGTCAATGGCTCTTGACGAGCTTGACCGTATGCTCGCGAAAGAGCAGATAGTACTTACCGAAGAAGATATCTTCGTAGGAACTATCGACCTCAGTTCAGCAAACACAACCTTCTCCAGCGTTGTTGCTCTCGTTGACTCAGCAGACCAGCTCCTTGGTATGCTTGGTGACGGTGCAGCTCTCCCTGAAATGGTTAAAGAGCTTTGCATTGACGGCAACAAGACCCCTTATAAGAGAAGCACTATCAACGATGCATCCGGTAACTGCTCAGACCTCCAGATGCTCACCGCTCTTATTAACCTCGTTTCCTGTGACACCACTCTTAACCTTGTTAATAAGTTTGTAAACGGCGACCTCAGCCTTGGTATGCTTGATGCTCTTATCGCAGGCATTATCGATATCGACGTAAGAGAGCTTGTTATGGGTCTCCTCTACGGTATTATGGATGATGAATTTGATGCAGACGAAGACACTCTTCCCTACACCAGTGTTGACGTTCTTCTTCAGGACCTTATCCACTATGCTCTTATCGGTGATACTAAGGACACAGGCTCCGCATATATCATCGAAGAAGGCGACCATGAAGGTCTCATCTGGGATTTCCTCAAGGATCTCGATTATGCATCTGTTAAGGAAATCTACACTGCTACAAACGTTATCGAAACCGGCATGACCGCATACGAGCTTATTGAGCAGATTCTCAGACTTGCATACAATTATATTGCTGTTCCTGAGCTCAATAATGTTACAAGACCCTGGCTCCGTGAAATCTGCGGTGTTACATACGTACCCGAAAAGATGGATCCCGAAAGCGATCAGTATGTAGAGGATTATGACGGCGAAATCCTCGATCCCAGTGACGTTGACAACGTTTATGCAGAAATCTTCGACTATGAGAACATGTACGTTCCCGAAATCAGAGTTCCTGCTAAGGGCTCAACCATCACCCGTAACGGCGTTACAATGAACGTTACTGAAGACGTAACATTCATTTCCTACTTCAACGATGCTCTCTATGAGTTCCTCAACTGCATTCTTAAGGTTGACGAAGGCGTAGAAGACTCCGAAGGCCGCGTATGGACATGGATCACTTGTGAAGACACAGAGGATTACAACGGCACATGGTTCGGCACTGACGGTTACCTTCTTGCAAACATTGCTTCCGTAGCAAGATATGTTCTTGGTGTCACAGGCGACGTTTTCTTTGCTGATTACATTGAAACCCATACCTACCAGGAATACATGCAGATGAGTGACCAGGAAATCTATGCATTCGTTCTCAGAAACCTCCTCAATGCTTCTGTTGACTGGATGTACATTGATGATACCAATACTACACTCGCTGACGTAGGTTATGCAGCAGTTGAGCAGCTTGCATGGCAGGATCTTCCTCAGTATACCTACACCAAGCCCACAGGCACACCCGGCACAACCGAATATCACAATGCAATTATCGAGGCTTGCCTTGATATCCTCATGGACGTTGCTGTATTCAATATCAACAAGTCCATAGATATGGTTCCCGCAGCACGTAAAGCAAACCAGAGCCCCGCAGTTGCTACCGACAGCGGTCTTCTTGAGTTCGAGCATGATTATGAGAAGCTCGTTCTTCAGATTGCAGTTTGGGGCGTATGCAACTACGGCGCAATGCTTACAGGCAACGGCCTTGCACTTGATGCAATCGAGCTTGATAAGTTTGGCGGCGAAGTTGGCAATCTTACCATCACTGACGTTTGGGAAGATATCGACCTTATCATTAACTCCATCTTCCCCATCAGTACAACTCTTGAGGGCAGCTCCAGCGTATGGCTTTACGGCGAAATCGCAGAGAGCACAAACGCTAACGGCGGTTCCGACGTTATCCGTTCACTTATTTTCGATTACATTGTAAATCCCGTTCTTGAGCTCAATGCTACTAACATTGAAAAGATCTTGACCAAGAACACTTCCGGTTCGTTCGCAACCGATACAGTTCTTAAGGTTCTCATCGACCTTGTTACCAATGTTATTAACCTTATCTTCCCCGGCACAATTGTTTCCGAGTACGCATCACTTGACGCTGTTCTCGTAAACACCGAGCTTGGCGGTATTGCTACAAGACTCCTCAAGACCTTCGGTACTCACTTCGGCGAATGGGCTGCAGTAGTTCTTCCCGTAGTCTGCGACCTTCTTGGTCTTACCGATGCTCAGCAGTTCGAAGAGATGGAAATCAACCTTCCCGAAATCATCGGCGCAACAGAAGCTGCTGAAAAGGCTCCTACTTTCACCGTTTACAATGGCTGCTCCGGTCTCAACACCGGTCACACCAACGAAATCGGTACCTTTATTCAGGATCAGCTTTACAAGTACGTAATCACCGGCGTTAGAACCACCACTTACGTTAACGGCTCCGCAACAACTAACGTTTCCGCAACAGGTATTCAGGCTGGCGACGAAATCGACGGCGGCGGATTCAAAAACGTAACCCTTTCCGGTACATTTACCCCCGGCTCAATGATTGAGTTTACTGTTTTCTACGACGTACTCAACGAAATCGGCCAGAACATCACTAAGACTCCTCTTGCTGCTACCAAGTATGCTTACGTTGGTCAGTTCACAGAGGGTGATGACGTAAGAAAGACTGTTGTTGCTGCTGCAGCTCCCTTCAAGGCAGTAGAATATGCTCCCGCTATCTACATCGGCAAGGGTGAAGGCCTTGGCGAAGCAGGCGACTACACCTTCAATGTTAAGAGAGAAGAAGCTGATGGTACAGGCAACATCACCGTATCTGTTACCGGCATCAGCGGTGTTGATTGGCTTCAGCTCAACTCTGACACTTCTCTTACCAGCTATGTTACCGAAAACGGTAATGCTACATACGTATTCGCTCCCTTCGAGGCAAAGGATACTTATGTAAGATATTATGAAGCTTACGAAACCGTTAAGGAAGCTACCGAAGAAACATTTGCTGCAAGAGAAGTTGATTGGTACGTTAAGAACGAATACAACACTTACAGCAAGGTATCTGCAGGTGCAGCATTTGACGAAGAAGAAGTTTACTACACCTACACTAACAACAGTGAAAATATGGATGGTCCCGAAGAAACTCAGGCTACCACAGTATCTGACGGCGTTTACAACGCAACCATCACCGTTAACGTTAACGGCACAAACTTTAACCTTCCCGTTACTATCTTCCTTTACAATGATTATGACCTTGGTTCAGCATATTCAAATGCTGTAAGAGCAAACCGTCAGCAGACTGACTACAACCAGGCTGACTCAAGATTCGACGGTCTCTGGTCCAACTACAAGCTTGCTCTTCAGAACGCAGGTAACCTCGTTCTTGCTCCCAAGAGTCTCTCCACATTCGAATCCAACAAGGCAACCACTAACGCAAACTATCCCAACAAGTATGCAGAGCTCTATGATGCTCTTGCAGATGCAATCGAAGCTCTTGACGATCCCGAAGCTGAGCTTAAGGTTAGCGCAGGCGTTTCAGGTCTTGAAGAAGCTATCGCAACCTACGGCGGCGTTTCCAACTCCTACTATCTTGCTGATATCTCTGAGGCAACTTATGAAGATGAAGTAGCTGGCTGGAACAATGTTAAGTATTATGCAACAGATGATACTACAAAGTACAGAAGAGCATACCACTTCTTCAGCAACCTCGATTACGTTCCTCACACCTACTACACCTACACAGATGCTAAGGACAGAGCTCAGGATATTATCAACTCTCAGATTGTTTATCCTCCCGTTAGACCCGAAGCACCTGAAGCAGGCGCAAACATTTACGAGCAGACTCAGTATCAGGAAGCTATGAAGCTTTACAACGAGGCATACGAAGTTTACGAAGATGCTGTAAAGAACCTGGCTCCCGCAAGCCCCGTTGAAGTTGCTTACGCTCTTCACATGGTAGAATTCACCGGCGGCAGACTTATTCCTCTTGATGCAAACAAGGATAAGCTCAACCTTGTTCTTAACCTTTACGGCAACGAAACCAACGCTGGTTACTCCGCAACAACTTGGGAAGCTTACCAGACTGCAGTTGCATTTGCAAACAGCACAAGAACCAACGGCCAGGCAAAGCCCTCACAGGTTAACATTGCTACCGGCGAGCTTGTTAAGGCTTACAAGGAACTTGTTGCAGGTCTTGACTACACAGCTCTTGAGAACGCAATTCTTGCAGCTGAAGTTAAGATTGACGAAGTTGAACTCAATGCAGACGGCACACAGTCCGTATACAGCGAAGAAACATGGAAGGAACTCATCGACGCTTACGACGAAGCAGTTGAACTCTTAGAGTCCGACCTTGGTCTCAGCACCTCCAACGAAGAAAGAGTTGCAGACAGCGTTCAGAGAATCGCTGATGCTATCGCAAACCTTCAGGCTGCAGCTTCTGATCCTGTTTGGGAGATTGTTACTGAAGAAACCGATCCCGACGGCTGGTTCTTCGATGACGGCGATAACTTCGCATTCCCCTACATTCAGTCAATGATGGATGTAGATGTATGGGGCGAAGAGCCTTTCTACAATGCTGTTGAGGGTATTGGTCCCTACCAGAACGGTGAAGAGTCTGTTTCTCACATCATCGCAGGCGATGAAAACACTGTAGTTGAATTCGTTCCTCGTGAAGATGACGACGGAAGCGGCTGGCTCACAACCGGTTCAAAGATCCTTGTTAAGGATATGTCCGACAACGTTGTAGCAACATACTATCCCGTACTTATCGGTGACGTTTCAGGCGACGCAGAAATGGGTAACGCTGACGTTAAGCAGATCGCAGGTTACGGCGTTATCACTCCTGACTACTTCTGGGAGTGGGAAGTTGGTATGGAAGGCGAGCCTCAGTGGAACTTCGGTTACGCTTCAGACATCAACTATGACGGCGAAGTTTCTGAGGCTGACGCTGTTCAGCTTCGTCGAGTAGTCGGTGGTCTTGGTTACGTTGCACAGGGCAACTGGAATGGCGACAGAGGCTACGTTGCTTTCTAATTTCAGATTAGGCTAAGTATATTCACAACAAATTTATAACCCGAAGGCGGTGTATCCGCCTTCGGGCAACTCCGCAAAAAACGGGTAATCCCGTCTATTATTGTTAAATGTGTTTTAAAGCATTTATAAATATAGAAAATGAAGGAGGAAATCAAGCAAATGCCAAAATTCAAGCGTTTAATGAGCTTTGTTCTTGTATTTGCAATGCTCATGTCTTCGGTTTCCTGTCTCGGCGGTGTATTTACCATCGGCGCAGCAGCAGAAGACGCAGCACCCACCTACGGTCTCTACAACGACGGTGATATTCTCACCAAGTCAGAGATTCAGACAAAATACGCAACAGAAATCGGCGCATCTACTTTCGGCTGGGCTTATTACACCAGTGATATTCTCGAAGTTCCCACTGACGGATCAGCAGATGCTGATACCGTCGTTAATTCAAGCGGTGCAGATGCAGCAGCTTACATGACCGACGGTTATGTATCAGCAGGTCAGACCCTTATCATAAGAAACTATCTTGCTTGCTCTGACAGCATCTACATGAACATCCCCCCCATCGGCTTCAGTATCGACAAATCTCTCTTCACAGCAACAACTGTTGACGAGCCTCTCCTTACTCAGAACGATACTCTTGCAAGCAAGGGTGTATGCATGAACCTTGAGCATCCGATGTATGATGAGCACGGTGCAAACTGGCAGTATACCCTTAACATGGGTCTTGACTGGAGCACCAGGGCTAACCAGACCAAGACAGGTCTTGAAATGGCCAGAACCGCTACATACTGGATCTGCCTCTTCACCTGCAGCTTTGACGGTTGGTGGCAGTCTGACGGACAGGATTGGATCGGCGCACACGCTATCAAGGTTCTTGACACCGCAACTGAAGGCAACACCGG
>JAFQKF010000012.1 GCA_017397105.1 Clostridia bacterium
CGCAGTTTTGAAAGAGCAGATTTTTGTCACAGCAAGGCGAAAATCTGCAGGAATACGAGGTTATTCCAAAGGTTTTTAACGCAGCTGTGGCGGAAAGTTGCCTTTCAAAACCGTATGGAGTTCGAATGTAGTCACTCTAACAGCAAGCCATAAGGTTTTGAAAGGAATCTTTTCAGCAGAAGATCAATTCGAACTTACAGCGGCGAAAACATAACGGATGAAGAGCTCAATCTCCCAAAGGGTATGATTCCCTGCTGCGCAATAATTCTCGGCCACAACGATGAAAAATACACCCTGCGCGAAATCCCCGAAAACAAAATAAAAACCGATTTTATAAAATAAACTTTAATGCTCCGCAAAGCTGTTGCGGAGCATTTCCATTTTGAAAAAACAGTATATTTTATTAAAATTAACAAAAATTTGTAAATCAGACTGCTTTTTGGGCTATCTATATCCTTGTAAGTTTATATGAAATATGATATACTTTATTTAATACGCAAAATATAATTTATGAAAGAAGTGGAAATATGATTAAAAACTATGATGCAGTTGTTATCGGCGCCGGCAACGGCGGTCTTGTGGCATCGGCTCGCCTTGCCAAAGAGGGCAAAAAGACGCTGCTTATCGAGCGTCACAATCTGCCCGGCGGCTTTGCTACAAGCTTTGTAAGGGGCAGATTTGAGTTTGAAGCATCCCTTCACGAGCTTTGCGGTATCGGCTCCATTACCGGCAAATCACCTCTGCTTAAAATCTTCAGCGAGATAGGTGCGGCGGATAAAATCGAATGGGTAAAGCTTGACGAAGCATACAGACTTCTCACCCTTGACGAAACCGAAAAATGCGACTATCTGATGCCTCTCGGCAAGGATGCCTTTATATCCAAGCTTGAGGAATATGACCCCGGCTCATCTGCCGTTGTTTCAAAGATTTTTGACCTCATTGAAAGCATTGAAAAAACCCTTGATTTCGTAAGCGATATTCAGGATTTCAAGCCCTCGATGATTAAAGAAATCTTCTCCGAGCACACTGAATTCCTCAAGGTTGCAAACTATTCCGTTGACGAAGTGCTCAAGGCTTTCGGCGCAAGCAAGAAAACAAGAGATATCCTCAACGGCTACTGGTGCTATCTCGGCCAGCCCACAGACGAGCTCAACGTTATCCACTATTTCACCATGCTTCACTCATATATCATTGACGGTGCCGTTATCCCCAGGGGCAGAAGTCACCAGATAAGCACCGCTTTGCTTGAGGCGTTTACCGAAAACGGCGGCGAAGCCTGGTTCAACACAAGCGTTAAGGAAATAGTCATGGAAAACGGCGCGGCAACCGGTGTTATTCTTGATGACGGCACTCAGATAAAAGCCAAGGCTGTTATCTGCAACGCATCGCCCTATAACGCATTCACCAAACTTATTCCCGAAAAGAACGTACCCGAGAAGTTCAAGAAAGAAGTAAATGCCAGAACTCTCAGCGCAAAGGGCTTTGCCGTATTTATCGGCCTTAACCGCTCCGCAGATGAACTGGGTCTTAACAACCACACCTACTTCATCTACCCCACCAATGACAACAGAAGATGCTATGAGCTGAGCAAAAACATTGCCACAAACGACGTTCAGGCAACAGTCTGCCTCAACAGAGCGTTTGACGATTGCTCACCCGAGGGCACAAGCATCCTTTATATGACCTCTATTTTTGCAGGCGACGAATGGAGCAAGGTTTCCGTTAAGGATTACCACAAGACCAAAACCGCCTTCGCAGAAAAGATGATTGATAATTTCGAAAAAGCAACAGGCGTTGCAATCAGGGATTATATTGAAGAAATCGAAATCGCAACTCCCATGACCTATGCCCGTTACACCGACGCCCCTGCAGGAACCATTTACGGCTACGAGGCAAGCAAGGAAGACGGCATAGTCAAGAGAATTGTTTTTGATCTTATTGAAAAGGGTATACCCGGCCTTTACTTTGCAGGCGGTTATGCTACAAGACACATGGGCTATTCACCCAGCTACACAACAGGCGATATGGCGGCAAAGGCTGCAATCCTCGCTATGGAAAAGGAGGTAAAATAATGGGCAAGAAAAAGTTTTCTGTAAACGGCAACTTTAAAGACAGTATAAATACCGTAAAGTTTTTAATTGAAAGAAAGCAGTTTGTAAACAGCGCTCCGGCAGTTTTACCTACCCGTACCGATGATTTCGGCGTAAATAAGGTTGCAAAAAGCCTTCATCCCAAGGAGCAGAAGCTTGTAATCAGCAGAATCGAAGATCACGCAGGTATTGCAAAGAGCTATTATTTCAGCAGCAAAGGTGCACCCCTCGCTTATTTCAAGGCAGGTCAGTACCTCACCTTCAAGCTTGAGATAGGCAGCTCAGTTGTTACCCGTTCATATTCAATCGCATCCTCACCCGCAAGTGCACTCAACGGTGAATATCAGATTACCGTCAAGCGCATTGCCAACGGCTTTGTTTCCGATTATATCCTTGACAACTGGAACGTCGGCGATGAAGTTATCGCTTATGCCCCCGAGGGAAATCTTACGTATTCTCCCTTAAGGGATGCAAAAAACATCGTAGCTGTTGCAGGCGGAAGCGGTATCACCCCCTTCCTTTCCCTTGCAAGAGCAATCGACCAGGGCGATGAGGACTGCACTCTTACTCTGCTTTACGGCTGCAGAGCATCTGATGAAATCCTTTTCAAGGCAGAGCTTGATGCTCTTTCTGAGAAAAACGATAAAATCAACGTTGTTTACGTACTCAGCCACAGCGACGAGGAAGGCTACGAAAAGGGCTTCGTAGGCGCGGATATTATTAAAAAATACGCTCCCGAAGGAAATTACAGCATTTTCGTTTGCGGACCCGGCGGTATGTATAAGTATCTTGAAACCGAGCTTCCCAAGCTTGAAAAAGAAAAGAAGTATATCCGCTTTGAAGTTTTCTCCTCAGGCAAGAAGGCAGATGAAGAACCCAAGGAATTCAGCATCAAGGTTATCAACCGAGGAGAAGAATCGGTAATCAAAGCAAGCAGTAACGAAACCGTGCTTTGCGCATTTGAGCGCGCAGGCATCGTAGTCCCTGCAAGATGCCACACAGGCGAATGCGGTTTCTGCAGAAGCAAGCTTGTAAGCGGTAAGGTTTATATCCCCGAGGGTGAGGACAGACGCCGCATAGCAGATATGCAGTTCAACTTCATTCATCCCTGCTGCTGCTATCCTGAAAGCGACCTTGTTGTAAGAATCAACTGATTATGGCAATTACAATAAACATTTATTACACAGGTGAAAACGGCGACGCTGAAAATTTCGCACGCGAAATGATATCAAGCGGCATTGTCAGCCAAATCCGCGCTGAATACGGTAACCTGAAATATGAATACTTTTTTCCTCCGGATAATGACAAAACCATACTTTTAATTGACAGCTGAAAAAATCAGGAAGCGCTCGATAAACACCATGCTTCACCTATGATGCAAAGAATTATCGAATTACGCGAAAAGTACGGTTTAACAATGGAAGTCCAAAGATATGTTACCGACGAAGCAGGTATACCTGAAAAAGATAAAGCGTTTATAAAACAAACCGAATAAACGAAAACGCACCCCGCAATGAAAGCAAAGCTTATCATTGTAAGGTGCGTTTTTTTGCTTTGTGAGCGGCATAACGCCGCAAACTCATTATTTCTTTTTTACAACGCAGCAGGTTTTAATACCGTAGTACTCAAAGCACGCCAGCGCCTGCTCATCTATTTTTTCGCCGCATACCAGAACAGGTACGGCAGGCGGGCATCCTATGGAAGGAACAGCCAGAATCCGCCCGAGGCATTCTTTTGCAGGAAGCGTTTCACTCTCAGAAAGCATAGCCTCCCGTGCAGACAGGATGCGTTCTCCCTTCAAAAACGTCGGACAAGCTTCCTCTATCGGCACCTTTGGCGAAATATAAAGCAACGCTTGCTCCAACTGTTGCAGACCGTTCACGCCAATCTCCGGTGTCAGCATCAACACCGTATAATCTCTGTCGGCAAATTCCGCTTCTATATTATGCCCACGCAGCAATTCTGCCAGCTGCACGCCTGTATATCCATAGGGCTTTGCCTCTATAGTTATCTTCAACGGCTCCTGACCGTAAAGGGAATATCCGTGCCGTATGAGCCGTGTTTTCAGCAATTCGACCTGCGGTATAAAATCTGCCAAACGCTGAGGATAAGTTTCCAGATACATATTCGCCGCATCAAGCGACTGCAGAATCAGGTAAGACGGACTGGTTGACCCAAACAGCATCAGTGCATTTTTTACCTGTTCACCGAAGAATGCATCCATAGTTGCGGACAGATGCAGATATGCGCCGCCGGTCAGTACCGGTAACGTTTTGTGAGCCGAATCACAGCATATGTCTGCACCCAATTCAACAGGATGCTGAGGTGTCGCAAGAAATTTCAGATAGGCACCGTGGGCATTGTCCACAATCAGCAAAACGTCATATCTGTGGCAAACCTCTGCCAGCGATTTAATATCTGCCATATGCCCCAGATAATCGGGACTGGTCAAATAAACCGCCGCAGGCTTTTCCTCTGCGCTTTTCAGATACCCGTCGAGTTGAGTTGGGGTCAGATCACAGGAAAGATAGCTGACGTTCGCATCGGGCAATAACCAGTTCACATCCACATCCAGCAACGTTACCGCAGAAAGGAGAGCTTTGTGGGCATTTCTCCCTGCTGCAATCAACGGTTTGCGGCCCTGCCTTGCGCAATAAAGCAACACAAGGTACAGCATTGCACGAATACATTGAGATGAGCCTTCTGTGGAATAGAATGTTCTGCAGCCGAAAAGACCGCTTGCGTTTGCCTCGCTTTTGGCGATGATTCCGTCAGCTTCATATAAACTGTCCGCGCCGTCGATTTCAGTAATGTCAAGGTGCTCCATCCCAAGAAAATCAACGCCCTTATGGCCGGGCATATGCAACCTCAGCTTGTTGCTTTGCGCGTATTCCTGAACAAAATCACAAATCGGTGTATCCATATTATTCACTCAAAGCTCTGGCAACAGCCACCATAATTGCGCACTCCATGCGCTTGCGGAACAGCTTGCAGCCATATTCATAAACACCGGTAACGCTGCCCGTGGCGTGGTAGGCATTCGCAGCACAGCCGCCGGAACAATATAATCGTGCCCAGCAGTCACGGCATTCGGGATGAGCATATACATTACAGGCCGCAAACTCATTCTGAATATCGGAATTGGTGACACCTTCCCAGATATTACCCAAAAGGAATCGCTCCTCGCCAACAAACTGGTGGCAGGGGTAAAGGTCTCCCCAGGGAGTGACGGCCATATATTCCGTTCCGCTTCCGCAACCGGAGATTCGTTTGTAGATGCAAGGACCTCCGGATAAATCGATCATATAGTGATAGAAGGTAAAAGGCTTACCTTCCTTATCTTTTTGCAGCATCAGTTCGGCAAGTTTTTCATACTGCTCCATTATAACGGGCAGATCCTCCTGCGTCAGAGCAGAGGGATCATCCTGCGCGCTGACAACAGGCTCCATGCTCAACTCGTTGAATCCGAGGTCAAGCATAGTCTGAATATCCTTCAGGAAGTCAGGGTTGGCATGGGTGAAGGTTCCGCGCATATAATAATCTTTTCCGTTACGTGCCTCAACAAACTTCTGAAACTTCGGAACAATCTTGTCCCAGCTTCCGTTGCCTGCATAGTCCACACGGAAACGGTCGTGGATTTCCTTTCGGCCGTCCAGACTCAGAACCACATTGCTGCACTCTCTGTTTGCCCAGCTGATAACGTCATCATCCACAAGAACACCGTTAGTAGTCAGCGTAAAGCGGAAATTCTTACCCTTTTCCTTTTCCACACTGCGAGCATATGCCACCAAATCTTTAACCACCTGAAAATTCATCAGCGGCTCACCGCCAAAGAAGTCTACCTCAAGGTTTTTTCTGGTACCTGAATGCTCAATGAGAAAATCCAGAGCCTGCTTGCCTACCTCATAGGACATCACAGCCCTGTCCCCGTGATATTTACCTTGACTTGCAAAGCAGTAAGAGCAGTTCAGATTGCACGTGTGTGACACGTGGAGGCACAGTGCTTTCACTACGCCGGCAGTCTTCTGCTTGAGTTTGCCTGCCATCGGTTCAAAATTGTCAGGCGCAAAGAGCTTTCCCTCATCCTTTAAACTCTGAACCTGCGCATAACACTCAGCAATGTCATCCTTGGAAATATCTGCACAGCCCGCATACTTTTCCTCCATCGCAGCAAGAACGTTTTCCCTGCTGCAGGTTTCAAACAGAGCAATAATATCATAGGCTACCTCATCCACAACGTGGACCGCACCGGAGCAAACATCCAGCACAATATTGTAGCCTCCCTGCTTATATTGATGAATCATGTATTTTCTCCTTTATGAAAAAATGCCGCCGTAAACGGCGGCATTTACGATGTGCAATTACTTGCTTTCCTTGGTGTTCTCGCATTTCTGGTTTGCAATGCCGCAGCTGGTCTTGCAAGCAGACTGGCAGGAAGTCTGGCACTCGCCGCATCCGCCGTTCTTGGCACTGTCACACAGGTTACGGGTTTCGATAGTCTTGATATGCTTCATATTTTCACCTTCTGTTTCAAAAATTTATAAAATAAGTTTATCATAATGCTTTTTGCATGTCAATCCATAAATGACATTTTTTACGCTTCGTGATAAAATCAGAACTCTGTTTTCGGATAATTCAGAAATATCCGACGCCGTGCAAAACAATATCATAAACTACATTCTCATTGATGATAAATATGCAACCTGCAAAACCGCTCACTCCTGCGTTGACAAACGGGACTGCATCAAGAAACTATTCAGCCGGATTGACCGAATCTTTTTTCACCGGTACACCGTTTTCACCTACCGTGAAAACAGAATCCGTTGCTGTGTCACCGGAAAGGAGAAGATTTTCAGGGTCAGTCGGCAAAGCGAAAACGTTGTTGCCCTTGTAAAGCAGACCCATATCCGTTTCACTTACCTGCTTGATTTCACCGTTTTCAAGGCTGAATACAATCAGGGTCATCTGACGGTCTTCCACTTCGTCCCCGTCGCTGAAAACGTAAAGGAAGCTATCACCGTCTGCGGTTTTAACAAAATACGGATTCAGGTCATAAGAAAACCAATCAACCTCATAATCCGATTTGTCCGAATATACGCCGAGCGTGTAATAAAATCTGCCATCAGGGTCGTAATTACCTGAAACAATAAGCTCTTCACTTTTGCCGTCACCTGTCAAATCGGTAAAGAAGGATGATGCTGTCGGCAGACTTACAACGTAAGCATCAGGCACGGCGGTATATTTTTCACTGAACAAATCGGGATATTGAGCGAAGGTAACGGTTGCCGTCTGTATGCCGAAATTAGTGGGGGCAATAGCGCCGGGGTTAAAATAAAAGGTTATGCCGTTATAATCAAGCACCCACGTAATATCGTCCTGCGAGGTGTTTTCGAAATAATCGGGTATGGCAGTTTCTTCGTTGAACTCACCCTGCCACATATGGCTTGTAACTTCTTTTTCAACTATTGCAGGAAGCTTTTCAACATCCCTTACAACGTCGGAAAGATAAAGCAGAGCTCCGCTTTGTGTATCGTAATTAAGGCTGTTGAATGAGCGGAAGCTCTCCGTAGCGTAATCTTCAAGAACACTCACCGCCACGCTGTCCGCACGCCTTACCTGCACGTCAAGAGTTGAAACGTAGGTGGAAAAAGACTCTCTGTTATCCAGAAACGCCTGCGTTGCATCAACGATAAAGTTATCCTTTTCTTCATCCATTGCCCTCCTTCGCATAACAGAAGTTTCCGAAAGAGCTTTGGCGAGAAGCGGATATTCCTTTCCCGATGCTTCATTAAGCGCAACGTCCGTATATTCACTCCTGACAAGCATTTCAGGATAATCGCCGTACCATTCATAATGGCAGATATACTCTTTTTCGAGCGAAAGAACGGCAATCTCTTCATTTGTTTCGTCAACTGTGTTCTGCGTTGTTGATTCGCTTTTTGTGACCTCCTGCGGAGAATCCTCGGCACAGGAGGAAAAAGCAACCATAAAACACAAAATCAAAAAAACAGCTGCAAATCTTTTAAAATTATTCATTGAAATCAAAATCCTTTGACAATAAATGCAACAAGCTCTGTTGCGGATTGATCCTCTCGTTCATCAGTCATAACCGTTATAATGCTGCCGTCATCAAGAACTGCCGAATCGCAGAACCACGGATAATTCGTGCTGAACAATTCTCCGTCCGAAATCTCGGCAACAAACGCGCCGTTGTTATCCCAGAGAAGAACGTCTCTCATATTGCCGTCAAAAGCGATATAGCCGTTTGCAGTCTGAGTAACGAACGTTACACTGCCGAGTCCTTCGCCCTCTGCATCACAGAGAGTTTTCTGAAGAACGCCGTCTTTGTTGTAAATGAACACCTTGTGTCCGCTGTCATCGGCGGCATTGGCGCAGACGTAAATGTTGTTTTCGTCAACGCAAAGGTGCATTATTGTGTCTGCCTCTTTGAAGGTTACGGGTGTTGCTGTGTATGTATTTCCGCTGAAAGTAACTATTTCACACTCATTTGAGGTGAAATAGTCAACGCCCCATGCGCCTGACGGATGGATTGCAAAATTGTCAATATCTTTGTAAGTTGCAACCACGTTTCCACCCTTTATACAGAGGATATCGTTAAGACCGCCGCTTACCCAGACAGTACCGTCCTCAGTAGCTTCGATTCTTTCATAATCATCCTCAGGAAGCTCTATAGGCTGAACAAAGGCAAGGCATACGCCGTCATAGTGGCATTCGCTCAGTTCACCGTCAACAAGAACATACACTCTGTCCCCTGTTGCAGCAACGGAATGGTCAAAGGTTTCAAACGTTGTAACGGGCGCTTCAAACGCAACAAATTCCGAAGTTACATTAAAAGCTCCTGCATTAACGCTTCCGTTCTCGGCAAAGAATGCTTCGCCTTCCCATTCCCACGGGCCGTCAACGTTGCCGATATCCTCAAGCCTGAAGGTTATACCGTCAAGAAGGGACTGAATACGGCTGTCGTTGATATCGGTCGCATCAAAGCTGACGTAAACGGATGCGTTTGCGCCCTCAACACGGTTGAAATAAACGAGAGTATCGTCGCCATCGTCATATCTGAGCAGGTCAACACCGCCGATATTTACCGTTTCATAAGCGTTGTTTACTTTATACTCGTACTGCACAAAGTCGTAATATACAAGGTCCTCGCGGAAATCATAGGGATCCTCAATCTTCGCTTCTACCGTGGCTTCAATGAGATAGTATTCTTCGTCCTCGGGGTCAAGGACCTGAAGCACAGCGGTGCAGCCGTCCTCACTGTCTTCAAACTCATCCTCGATGTTTATCCAGTCACCGCCAAAATCAACGGTGAAAAGTGAAGCTTCAATGCCTGAGCCGGAACTGTTCGAGGGTGCTTTTGTGTTGTCGGGTTTCTCGGGATTTTTATCACCGCAGGCAGCAAGTGAAAATACCATTATAAGCGCGAGAAGTAATGCGGACAGTTTTTTCATATCAGCATCTCCTTAAAATTTAATTATGCCCAGGGGTCTTCTTCAACGGGAATGCGTATATCCGCAAGGCATTGGATTTCAACCAGAAACCACTGACCCGTTGAAGGCTTCTTGCGAAGCTTCATAGGTCTCGGATTATCCGCTCCCCCGCTTTTAACGTAGAGAGTTGCCCAGTTTTCGTTATCAAAAGAATAGGGGTTTTCGATTACCGTGATTTTATAGGGGACGTCGGGTTTATAGCTGTTTTCAGGGGTTGCGCCTTCAAAATATGAACGTGCCTTATAGCCCTCGGAGCCGAGATGCTCTTTGATAAACTGCTTCTCAAAGCCGCTTACCTCACCCGGACCTTTCAAGAAATTGAGCATTTCTATTGTTGAATCGGGGTTATTCTCATAGTTGCAAAGGGCAGCAAGAGTCAATGCGGTTGTTTTGAAAGCGGAATCAAGGCTCGCTTCAGGCAGAGCCTTGAGCTCGGCAACGTTTGTGGGTAAAGCGGAAAAGGTAAAGGTCTCCGTTTTGTTTGCGCCTTTGCCTACGGATTGCACGGCATTATTTACCGCTTTGTTGATACCCTGCGAAACCTCTCTTTTAATTGCAGATTCCGCCTGCCTTTTAAGTGAATCAAAAAATCCCATCGGTATTACCTCCTTATTTCTTTTGTGTCTGTTTCGGCTTTTCGGTGCGGTCGAGATTCTTATAGAGGAAATTATCAGCGCCGCCCGTAATCGCCATACTTCCGGGTCTGGTATAAACAGTTGCATTCTCCTGCATTCTGACCGACTTGTTCTTTGAAGCTATTGCGTTGATTATAAGGAATCCGACAAGCAGGCCGATTACGAGCGAAACGGGAAGCCAGAAAAACGCAACGCCGTCTTTTTCTTTAACTTCACCGGTTGTTTCTGCAAAGACTGTCTCAGTTTCTGTTTTATCAACATATCCGCCCGAATATCCGTTTTCAAGATATTCTTCCGCAAGCTCATAGCAAGCGTAAATTCCGTCGTAATAGCTTTCGTTGAGGTCGTAGGCATCAGTCATACTGTCAACCGCAGCATCGGTAAGAGCCTCGCCTGCACTGCCCGAAACAAATACGGAATATGTTTTGTTCCAATCGTCGTGAACGATTATAAGTCCGTTTTCGTTATCGGTGTACTCGTAATAGGTTCCCGATGCAAATTCATCGGCAGTTACGTCGCCCGTACCTTCGGTAATGCAGAAAAGCACGGCAATGCCGTAAGTGTTTTCAAGATTTCCGGCAACCGCATCAAGCTCCTCAAGCTCACTTGATGCAAGTTTATCGGCGTAATCTATTACGTGCTGATAAGTAAAGGCAGATGCGCTGATGATTGACGAAAGGCAGATAAATAAAACTAAAGCTATTGATAAAAGTTTCTTCATTTCGCGCACCTCCTTAAAGCAGTTCGATCAGCCACATAAGGCCGTAGATGACGGCGCCTATGCCTGCACCGAGAAGCAACGAAGCCTTTGTGACGGCTTTTTTATCCGTCGGAATATTGCCTACGAATTTGCCCGTCTGTCCGTTCATTGCAAAGGTGAATTTTTCGCCGTTCCAGGAAGTGTTGAGCAACCATACGGGATAGAGAGCGTATTTGTAAATGCCGTTTGCAACGTTCATGCTGACGCTCTGCGATTCCACGTCGTCATACCCCTTAACGGTTTCCTTGAAAGCATCGTCAATGCTCTGCCTGATGCGCTCGTTTGCCCTGGGCATACTGTCCTCAGCGGTAACGTCGTATTTATCGGCAAGATAGCCTGCGAGGTATGCCGTGTTAAAATCTACCGCCTGCGACAAATCAAAGGGTTCAACGGATTCCATGAGATCATCGGGCATTTTTGTTGAGCCGTCAACAGGAATATTGTCAAAGCCGATGTTGCCGCTCCTGTAAACATCAAAATACGAGGTCTCGGTGTAATTATAGTTTTCATCGGACCATTTTCTGACCTTTTTCGCCTTGTAGTTTGCATTACCGACGGCATCGCAGGTAAAGAGCCAATGAGGTACGTAAACGCCCTTGATTTCTTCAAGGCGGTTATCGGAAAGAAATGATTTGGGAACGAATTTCTTTGTTGAAATATGCTTTTTGAGCGCTTCCTTCGCCGCTTTCTTATCAAGCTTGAAAGGAATAACCAGATCGGGCTTGAGCGCGCCCGAAAACTGCCCTTTCATAACAACCTGATTTCCGCAATAGGGGCAAGCGGTTGCACCCGTTGTTGAATCGGCAACAATTTCACCGCCGCAGGAATTACAGGCATAAACGTTCATACCGTCGGTTTCTCCTGCGCCCCACTGTGAGCCCTGTGAATTCCAGTTAACCTGCTCAACCTGATTTGCCGTATCCTCGGGCATGGCGGTAATATCAAACTCAGTGTCACAATAAGGGCATTTCAGCCTTTGGACGCCTACGTCAAATTCCACCGCACCGCCGCAGCACGGGCATTTTTGTTCAAGTATTGTTGACAAGGTCAATCATCCCCCTGTTCCTGAATTTCTGTGCTTTCGTAAACCATTCCGTCTTTGTCATAAACAGTCATTTTGTTTTTGACGTAATATACCACACCAACACTACAAACTACAATAACGGTAACAATTACAGCTATTATTGCTATTTTAATTTTACTGCTCATATTAATCAACCGTTTTTGGGAGTGCCGCAGAAGTTGCAGAAATTACCGCCGTTGTTTGCCGCATTGCAGGCAGGGCAAACCCAATTCTGCGAAACAGGCTGCTGAACAGGAGGCTGATTATACTGATTCTGCTGTGCGTAGGGGTTCTGCTGTGCATAGGGATTAGCCTGAGGCTGACCGTATGGATTCTGCTGTGCATAGGGATTCTGCTGTGCATAAGGATTCTGCTGGGCGTAAGGATTAGCCTGAGGCTGAACAGCCTGCTGATAAGGGCTTTGCATTCCGTAAGCAGGATTAACGGGATTCTGATAAGGCATGGCATTTACAGGTGCGTTTGCAGGCGGATATCCGCCCATATTCACTGCGCCCATGTTGGGCACTGCTCTGCCCGGCATGAGGTTGTTTATAACGTTCTGAGCCATCTGCTGATAGCGGTTGTATTCCATTGTGCCCATACCCTCAACGTCGGAATCGTTGAGCCTTGCCGTGATTTCATCAAAATAAGGATTGTTAACGTTGATATCAATGTAGAAGTTATACGTGAACTTGTATCTGGGAGGATTGTAGCTTACCTCCTCGCCGTCCTTACCCTGAGTGTAGATTTCTTCCTTGTCCTCGTCAACTCTGAGGTTGCAGTTCGTAACGCTTGAAAGCGGAATAACGTCGGGGTTTTCATCGCTCCAGCTGCCGGGATTACGGCTTGAAACAACAAAGCTCTGCTTGGTCGGATCAATGTAGATTTTGTCATCCTCACCGAAATTCATCATAGGTGAAAAGCCTGCAAGGGTCTGTTTATTCTGCTCTCTGTAAGCGAGCTGCTGCTTGATTTCATCAACGGTTGAGCTTCTTCTGTCGCTGAAAAACGGAGAAAGCTTTTTTGCGCAGTCCTTGCACATATTGCCGTCTTCAAGCTTTCTGTTGCCTAAAAGTCCGATTTTATCGCCGCAGATATCACAATATTTCTTATCAAAAAGTCCCATGGTTGTTTCTCCTTTTCTTTTTAATTAATGTCGTTTTCGTCAAATCTGTCGCCGCATACGGGGCAGAACTTGGGAGGATTCCTGGGGTCATCGGGTTTGAAGCCGCATTTATCGCACTGATAAAGAGGTGCGCCCTCGGGCTTCTTACCGCCGCACTCGGGGCAGAATTTACCCTTGTTCACTGCGCCGCAGGAACAAGTCCAGCCCTCTTCTGCAGGCTTCTTTGCGCCGCATTCCGTGCAGAAATTGCCGCTTACCGTTGCTCCGCAAGCGCATTTCCAGCCGTTGGCGGGTTCTGCGGGTGCAGGTGCCGCTGCTGCCTGCTGTGCCTGTGCCTGCTGAACGCCTGCCTGATACATTGCCGCAGGGTTGAATCCGCCGTTTGCATTCATTGCCATACCCATGCCCATAAAGCCTGTCATTGCGCCTGCTTCATTCTTTGCGGCGGCTTCCATTGCGTTTGCCTGAGCATCGGTCATTCTGCCTGCCATCATAAACGGATTTGAGCCCATTGTTGCGGCATCTTCCATCTGATTAATCTTCTGCATATCCTCGGGTGTGAGGGTGATCGGATTAAGTGCGATGGATTCAACGGAGATACCTCTGCGCTGTGTCCATTCAACTGCAAGTGCCTTGTTGAGTGCATCCTTGAGCTCTGTTGTATGTGCAGGGATCTGTGCAGGGCGGAGTTCAAGCTCTGTGAGCATTGCAAATGCAGGCTGAAGAGCTGAAATGAACTCTGTTTTGAGCTGATTGTCAATTTCTTCTCTTCTGTATTCATCGCCTACGTTACCTGCAATCTTTGTGTAGAAAAGAAGAGGGTCTGTGATTTTGTAGGAATAAATACCGTTGCATCTTACCTGAACGGAACGGAACAGACCGAGTCTTTTGTTTGCAACCTCAAACATAAAGGGATTGGGTGTGCCGAACTTGTTATCAAGAATTTCCTTTGTGTTGAAATAGTAAACTCTCTGGTCTTTGCCTGTGTCGCCGCCGTATGTAAATCTCTTACCGACGGTTTTGAAGGTTTCCTTGATTGTATCGCCGAGCTTGCCTGAGAAGATTGAAGGCTCTGTTGAAGAATCATAGGTGAATTCACCGGGCTCTGCGCAAACCTCAACAATCTTACCCTGCTC
>JAFQKF010000013.1 GCA_017397105.1 Clostridia bacterium
AAAATAGAAGGCGTGATTCAAAAAGGTAAGCTTTATATGATTCCCGAAAATGCACAAAAACCTGCTGACGGCAGAGTGAAATATAATATTCTTGCTGATATCGAAGCGAAAAAGGCTCGTCTTTCCGAGATGCGTCCTCTTACTGCAGGTGAAGTTGAACGCCTTCGTGAAGAGTTTATGATTGAATTCACCTACAACTCCAATGCTATCGAGGGAAACACTCTCACGCTTAAAGAAACTGCAATGGCTCTTGAAGGTATGACCATAGACCAGAAGCCCCTCAAAGACCACCTTGAGGCGGTTGGACACAGAGATGCGTTCCTTTATGTGCAGGATATTGCAACAAAGGATATGCCCATCAGCGAGAGCGTAATCAAAAAAATCCACTCCCTTGTTCTCATCAACAGACCTGAAGATAAGGGCGTTTATCGTAGAATCCCCGTTCGCATCATGGGAGCTTATGCAGAGCCTCTTCAGCCGTATATGGTTCAGCCTGCGATGGAAGGACTTCTGATTGAAGACAAAAAGCGTGCCGAAACGATGAATATCATCGAGCGTATCGCCCGTTTCCACCTTGAATTCGAGGGCATACACCCCTTTATCGACGGCAACGGCAGAACAGGAAGACTTGTTCTGAACCTTGACCTCATCCGCAACGGCTATCCGCCGATAAACGTCAAGTTCACCGACCGCAAGCGTTACTACGAAGCATTCGATGCCTATTACCGTAATAACAATGCATCAAAAATGACCGCCCTCATCGCAGAATATGTAAACGAAAGACTGAGAGAGTATCTGGTAATTCTTGAAAATTAAGTACAGAAAAATGTACATTAAAATAAAGAGGAAATAATTTGATTGGAGATTGATAATATGTTATTAAATCGAATACACAAAGGTGAAGTTATGAACTTTTTAAACCTTGCCACCGACAGATATTCGGTGCGGAAATTTACGGACAAACCTCTTGAAAAAGAGGTTATTGAGAAAATACTTGAAGCGGGGCATATTGCGCCTACGGGCTGCAATTATCAGCCACAGAGGATTCTTGTTATGAGCAATGAAGAAACCCTTACAAAACTGAAAGAATGCACTCGCTGCCATTTTGATGCACCCTGTGCAATGCTTATATGCTACAACAAGGACGAATGCTGGACAAGACCCTATGACGGTGCACAGTGCGGCATTGTTGATGCGAGCATTGTCACAACTCATATGATGCTTCAGGCGTGGGAGCTTGGTGTCGGCTCAACTTGGGTTATGCACTTCAATCCATTCAAAATGCGTGAAGCATTTGAGATTCCCGAAAACATCGAGCCTGTTGCACTTCTTGTGATGGGTTATCCTGCACCCGATGAAGTTCCCAACGAAAGGCACTCGGTTTACAGACCTATGGAAGAAACGGTGAGCTATAATAAATTCTGATAAATTTGTTTTATGCTGTGAGGTGTTACTGTGAAAATACAGATTGACAGCAACAAAAAATTCCAGACCTATGAGGGCATCGGCGCAAGCGGTGCCTGGTGGGCACAGATTGTCGGCGGCTGGGATAACAAAGACGAAAACGGCGAAGAAATACGCAACGTCATATCCCGTTTGCTTTTCAGCAAGACCGACGGCATAGGTATGAATATATACAGATATAATATCGGCGGCGGCTCTGCTCACAGAGGAAACGGAGAATATTCCGATTTTGCACGCAGAACAGAAAGCTTTGATACGGCTGACGGCGGATATGATTTTAGCCGTGACAAAAATGCGGTGTATATGATGCGTCAGGCTGTGCGTGACGGTGCGCAGGAGGTTATTCTTTTTGTGAATTCTCCCATCGAGAGGCTGACCAAAAACGGTTGGGCGCATCTTAAAAAGCATCAGCTTTTCAGAACGAATTTAAGCAAAAAGAATTACCTGCCCTTTGCGAAATACTGCCTTGACGTTACGGAGCATTTTGTTGACGAAGGCTTGCCGATAAAATATCTTTCTCCGATCAACGAGCCTTTCTGGATTTGGACGGGAGGGCAGGAGGGTTGCCACTATTCGCCCCGTCAGGCAGGCAAGGTTATGCTTACTTTTGCAAGGGAGCTTCGGAAACGCAGTAAGCTTTCATCCGTCAAGCTTTCGGGCGTCGAAAACGGAGATATCCGCTGGTTTAACAAGTCGTACACGCGCAATCTGATGAAATATCCTGAGGTGCGCGAGTGTATTGATTCCATTGACCTGCACTCATATTTTCTGCATCAGCCTCTGCCTTTCTTTAACGAAAGACTCGGCTTTCTCCGAAGATACAGAAAATGGATGGATAAGCATTATCCCGATATGCCGATAAAAATGAGTGAGTGGACTCATATGGTCGGCGGGAAGAATCCGAATATGGATTCCGCTCTTGAAACCGTAAAGGTTATGATTGAGGATTTTACGCTGCTCGGCGTTACCTCGTGGCAGCATTGGATTGCATGCTCGCATTATGATTATCACGACGGTCTTATTTATCTTGATATCGAAAAAAAGAGCTGTGAAACCACGAAAAGGCTTTACGCAACGGGCAATTTTTCAAAATACATACCGCTTGGCGCAAAGCGGATTGAGGCAAAGAGCGACGATGCTGACGTAATGCTTATTGCCTTTGAAAATGAAGAAAAAACCGTTCTTATCATAGCGAATCCGACGGATAAAGAAAAAAGCTGTGCGCTGACCTGCGATGCGCTTGTTGCAGTTACGGACAACGAAAAAAATCTTGAAGAAAGCAGAATGCGTGCAGGTGAAATCATTGCGATATCCCTTAAATCCGTTACAACCGTTGTGTTTCAGAAATAATATAAGGAGAGTTTGTCTATGAATATTAAAGACAAAGCAACCGGCTTCCTGACTCTCGCAAAAAAATACTGGAAAACTCCGCCCGAAGGCAGGTATATGACCTATAAGGAGATTGCTTCGCTTGCAGGCGGCGGAATCGGTGTGCGAATTATCGTTTACTGCTTCCAGCAGATGATAATTTCAACGGGTAATACCTTGCTTGGCAACACGATAGGCATTGATCCGATTCCCTTGCAGATTATTTATATCATCAGCCTGCTGACGGCGTTTCCGCTGACGGCTTTGCGTGCCCAGATGATAGACAACACAAGGAGCATGAAGGGCAAATACCGCCCGTACCTCATAACAATGGGCTTGCCCACGGCGATTCTCGGCTCGCTGTTTCTGTGGATGCCTTATGAAAATATGAGCCTTTTCGCAAAGTGTGCGGTTGTGCTCGGCTTCAATATTGCATTCCAGTTTTTCTATAATTTCTTCAATGATTCTTATGAAAGCCTGATAAACGTCTTGTCGCCCAACAGTATTGAGCGCTCCGACGTGCTTTCAATACGCTACGTTGTGGAAAATCTTTCCCCCTCGATTGTCGGAATTGTTTTTCCGCTTCTCGCAAGGGCGGTAACGGGGGAGGATACCCTCTACGATATCAGAATATACCGCTACGTTTATCCGCCCATGCTTCTGGCAGGCTTTCTGGTGTCGATGATAATTTACGTAAACACAAAAGAGAAAACCGTTCAGGCGAAAACACACCGTACGCAGATAAGGTTTGTTGATGCGTTCAAGGCGGTTGCAAGGAACAAATATTTCTGGATTATTTCGCTTGCAGGCTGGATTGGCTTCCTTGAAATCGGCTTCCAGAACATTATGCAGTGGATGTATAACTATCAGGATGCCTGCTCGGCAGGGCAGTATGCCGTGATTACCGCCATTGCAGGCAATGCGTCCTTCTGGCCGAATCTTGTCGGTCCGTTTCTTATCCGTAAGCACGGAAAGAAAAAAATACTTATCATAACCAATGCCCTGAGCGTAATTTTTATCCTTATGATGCTCCCCGTAATCGCTCAGGCAGGGAAGCCGGGAGCTATCTGGATTCTCCTTGTTTTCACCTTTATTAATCAGTTCATCACATCTCTCGGCCATTTGCTCGGCCCGAGCGTCAATGCCGATATCAGGGATTATCAGCACTATATGACGGGCGAGAGAATCGACGGTATGTTTTCGGCGGTAGGGCTTATCGGCAACGTGATAACAATGGTTACGGGTCTTGCTTTGCCTGCGATTTATGACAGAACGGGTCTTAATAAAGAAACCGCTTTGTCCTTGGGCTACGACGGCTCGGTTGTTTATGACGTGCTCAATAACCGTGACTATTTCATAAGCATATGCTCCGTTCTGATTATTGCGTCGGCAATCGGAG
The DNA here is from genome assembly GCA_017397105.1 of Clostridia bacterium. Taxonomy (GTDB): domain Bacteria; phylum Bacillota; class Clostridia; order Oscillospirales; family Acutalibacteraceae; genus CAG-177. The sequence goes on from JAFQKF010000013.1 coordinate 4,232, forward strand.
CGGCGCTCAATGTTATACCGTATTTCTTCTATGACTTCACCGAAACAAAGCAAAAGGCAATAATCAAGGTGCTGAAAATCCGTGCAATGTTTGAGGATTATTCACGCAATCAGCATAACGAAGAAGCTTTCGCGGAGGCGATTGAAATTATCAGAGAGGCAAGAGTCCTGAGTGCCAAAACACCTCACGATATCGAAGCGGCGAAAAAAAGCGGACTTGGTAAAAAAGAGATTTCATTGCTGAAAAAAGAAAATGAAGAAATAAAAATTGCTTTGTTTGTTATGGAGGAGCTTGATAAATACAACACTCCCGAAGGAATGGAGGAGCTTTATGAGGCACGTATGCTGACGGCAAACGGCCCCGAAAGCTTTATGGCGGCAATCATCTTGCCATCGAAAAAAGAAATAAAAAGCTATCCTGCACAGACTCAGACGCAGATAAACCGCAGAAGAAACGCTCTGATGCGCGCGGAAAATATAGAAACCGCAAAGCGTACCTTCAGAAAATATTATAAAAACGGAATTGAACCCTACGATACGGCTTTGCTTGATGAGCTTTATGAAACGGAAAATGCCATTCAGCTGAAAATTCTTGAAATCTCCGACAGAATAAAAGCTGCAAAGGAATTTGGTTTAAAGGACGATTTACCGCAGCTCAAGCAGGATTTCAGGAGCTTGAGAATTGAAAAATCGGACGTTCAGAAGTTGATCAAAATTGAAGAGCACAGATATTCGCTGTATTGCCGTGCAGTTAAACCCTATATCGAGGCGCAGCGTGTTATAAGTCAGGCGGAAAGCTATGCAAGGCTTGACGAATTGGAAGATGAATATATCCGCAGTAAGGAGAACTGAATATGAAAAAATTTTTAAGTGTGGTGCTTGCTTTGATAATCGGTGCATTATCAGTGCCGTTTACCGCTTTTGCGGCTGAAAACGGATTAAAAGTTTATGAAAGCGTGATTGTTGTTTCCTCTGATGCTTCGGCAACGGATATCTATGCCTCGCAGAGATTAAAGCATTATCTTGACAGAATTACGGGCAAAAACATTGAGATTGTTAACGATTTTGATTCTTCGGAATATGAAATCTGCGTAGGCGAAACAAACAGAGATAAAACTGATTTTTCGGAGTCCGCCGACGGAAGCTATATCATCACCTCAACCGATAAAAGAATTATCATCAACGGTGCAGGAAACAAGGGTACTATAAACGGTGTTTATGCATTTCTTGAAAAATTCTGCGGCTGTCATTGGTATGAGACGCAGGTGATTATCGCTCCTGAAAACAGCACTCTCACCGTTCCTGCCGATATAGATATCAAATACACTCCGTTTTTTGAATATACGGAAACAGACACCGCAAGCTCCCGTGATATCGAATTCTCACTTGCAAACGGTCTGATCGGTGGTGCTTACAGAGATTTTACCGCAGAACAAGGAACGGCCGTTGAATATCTCGGCAGATTCTGTCATACGATGACAACATTTTTCTGCAAATCCGAAACATATTTTGAGGAGCATCCCGAATATTTCGCACTCAGAAACGGCAAGAGAACACCCAATCAGCTTTGCCTCACCAATGAGAAGGTGAAAGATATCGTGACGGCAGAGGTGCTCGAGCTTCTTGAATCGGAGCACAACCCCGATGCGGATATTCAGATTGTTTCACTCACTCAGCACGATAATTTTGATTATTGTCAGTGCAATAACTGCAAGGCGATTGACGATGAAAACGGCTCGCAGTCGGGTACAATGATTACTTTTGTCAACGAAATTGCACGCAGAGTAAAAGAACACGGCTACGACAACGTTGTTTTTGATACCTTCGCTTATCAGTACACAAGAAAAGCACCCACAAAGGTTGTTCCCCGTGAGGATGTTATTGTCAGACTTTGCTCGATTGAATGCTGCTTCGGTCATACTCTTGATGACCCGAAATGTGAGCAGAATGTTGATTTTATGAATGACCTTCGTAAATGGGGCAAAATCTGCAACAGAATTTATATCTGGGATTATGTTCATAACTACGCAAATACGCTTTGCATATTCCCGAATTTCGGCGTACTTCAGAGAAATATTCAGATTTTCTATGAGAATAATGCCAAGGGTCTTTATGAAGAAGGAAATTATTATATCGACAACAGCGATGCCGAGTTTGCCGAGATGAGGACATATCTTCTCTCAAAGCTTATGCAGAATCCTTATCTTGATTATGAAGCCGAAATGGACGGCTATCTTAACGGTGTTTACGGTCCGGGCGGACGCTATATCAGAGAATTTATTGACATCATAACGGAACACGCTGTTACCGACAGTAAGCATCTTTCAATTTATCAGTCGGCTGAAAACACACTTTATAATATGACCGATGAAGATGTTGAAAAATGCAATGAGCTCTGGAAAAAGGCAAAGATTGTTGCCGAAGATGATGAACAGCTTCAGCAGATTCGCAGAACGGAGCTTTCGTGGAGATACTGGAAAGCCGCAAACAAACGGGGCGAATTTTCACGCTGTCAGTTCCCGTATGTTTGGATGTCGGAGGGCGAAAAGCTTCACAATGATCTTAAAGAAATGAATGCCGTTCTGTTTTCGGAAGGCGGAACAAACCTTCTTTCGGACTGCGAATTGCTCTATCTTTACAGAGTGCCCTATAAATGGACTGTTGTTTATGAGGAATGGTTCTGGGATGTTCTGAATCCGCTTGCAGTAGGCTTTTACAAGCTGCT
>JAFQKF010000014.1 GCA_017397105.1 Clostridia bacterium
AAGCATGTCCAGAAAGGGCAACTGTATGGATAACGGTGCTATGGAAAACTTTTTCGGCAGACTTAAGGTTGAAATGTTCTATGGTGAAAAATTTGAAAGTGTTGACACTTTCATTGATGAATTAAAGAAATACATCCATTATTACAACAACGAAAGAGTTTCAATAAAACTAAAAGGAATGAGCCCGGTACAATACCGAACTCATTCACTTACAATTTAATATTTATTTTTGTCTAAACTTTGGGGTTCGCTTCAAACTTGCGGTGTTCTTCATTTTAATCAGAAAATATCATCGTATTCATCGGGGCTGTCAAGCTCAAGAGCGATGCGTCGCAGAGCATCGAGAGCTGCAGACTTGTCTTTGCACACTCTGTAAAGAGAAAGCAACCTTTTTTCGTTTTTTGTTATGGGACCGATTTCGTCCCATGTGCACGGCGCATCCTCTTTATCTTTTTCAGGGCTGTGAAAAACAACGGTTGTTGATACGGCTTTTGCTTTTGGCAGGCCTAAAAGCTCGTCAACCGTAATTGAATAGAAATCGGCAATTTTTATAAGTATACCTATTTCGGGGGTATGATCTTTCTCATACTTAGTGTAGGTTGTGCGATGAATACTCAGGTGATCTGCAAGGTCTTGCTGCGTAAGACCGTGAACGATCCGTTGATGCCTTAGTGTTTCGTTGATATTTTTCATAAGATCAGCATCCATAAATACACCCCCAATTCATATTAAGTATATAGCATTATTCAGAATTTGTCCACTGCGCAAAGCAAATCTTTTATAATTTTATTGTCGTTTTCAGGGTTGTTTAAAGTGCATTCAAGCATTGAACGTGTTTTGATTACGGCTTCCCTGAGCTGTTTTGTTTCATCAAAAGAATGTTTATCTGAATTTATTATTGACTCAGCCTTTTCGAGCGCTTCATAAACACCCTTTATATTGCGCATTTTATTGAACTGCGGATATTTTTCATTATAAACATCCTTAACTCTACCCAGAGCGATATCCCCCGCAAGCCTTAACGCTGTATTATTTGTGCCAAGCTCATGCTCCTGACCTTCAAAATACCAGGAGGTATCGCGGAACCAGCACTTTGACACATCAATACTGCCTTCGGGCGAAAGAATGCGTCCTTCACAGTTTTCAAAGCGTTTGCCGGCTTTAACAAAAGCGGTTCCCGGAGCGGTTGAGGAAATCTGAATAACACCGTCAGAGTTGGTTTTGTCAGAACTGTCGGTAAATTGCAGGAAAGTAAAATCTCCTCCGCCACCGCCAAAGTCCATATTGTAGCCGCTTATAAAGTAAAAACCGATTCCGCAATCTCTTTGGAGATTTGTCATGCGGCGCTTAAGATTGATTTGGGCAGAGTTGTAACTCTTTGCTCGTTTATAAATATCTTTGAGCTTGGGATTGCTTTTGAGGTTCATCTCGCTGAAGATTTCTTCGGCAACCGAATCAAACCTCTTGGAAGGTATTAATGCCGAAAAAGACGTAGTATTTATAAGGATACTCTGAACAACCGCATCAATAACTGTTTTAAGAATACTGAGGATTGTATCGTTGCTGAATCTTCTGAGGATTTTTGAGCCTTTATCACCTGCAATGTCATAAAGCCTGCTGATAAAATCCTGCGCCGTGCTCATGCTGAGCAAATCCGCAAGACCGTCACTACCATCCCACGCACCAACAATGCTGATAACTTTACTAATGTAATTTTTGCCGACGGGACCGTCATCAGTATAGTATTTATCAAGATATGAGGTGACGACGGTTGCGCCCATACTCATTGGTATAAGAATTACCTTATCGGCGCCTGTTTTGTTTTTCTGATCCTCGATCACATCTTCAATCATCATGTGAAGAAGCTCTGCATCCTGCTCAAGATTAGTGAAGGGAGAATAGTTGAAACAGTACATATTCTCTTCACCGTAGACGGAAGAAATCTCCGTGCAAGGAATATCTCTGTAAAGCCTTTTTAAAAGCGAATCGTCCGAATCACAGACTTTACCCGAGTTAAAATCGATTCTTCTTAACACGTCAAATGATCTTGCACCGTAGATTCTTACGTCAACCTTATCCGGCAAATTACCGTTTTCATCGGCTATGCAACAGTCAAAAAGCGAAGAAATTACCCTTTTCATATTGTGGGTCTTAATACGGTTTTTACCTGTTATAAAGGTAGCGATAAGGTTTGAGGCAAGGCGCAGGACGGCAAGGTAATCTCTTACTCCGAGATCACCCAGCAAAGCTTCCTTGGAGGAAGGTAAGATGTTCCATCTTTCACCGTTGCTGCCTCTTAAGGTTGACCATGTCTGCCCGATACCGGTAACAAAAATAATCGGATACTTTGCTGAAGAAGTGTTAACGCTCATGCTTATTGATTCCTCCGCAAAATTCATTTTTATTATATTAACACTAAAATAATTGATTGTAAAGAAAAAAATAGCCCGCGGTTAATAACCGCGGGCCAGAAGAGACAAAAAAGGGAATCAGATGCCAAGGCTTACAATGAATTCCTTAACTATTTCGACGATACCTGCTGCTTCAAACTCTTTGAGATAAGTAAGAAGATTGGTTACGAACTCTAAAATCATTTCCATTGTTTTGTTCCTCCTTTTTATTTTGTGATTTAAGGATAACAGTTATTTCCATTTCGGTCAACAAATTTAAAGGTTAATTAAGATAATTTAAGTCAAACTTAATATTTTTATATCTAATTAGAAAATTACGAAATAACTGTGACGAAAAATGAGTTATTTTTAAAATAGGTATTGTAAAATGTTAATTAATCTGTTATTATAATTGCAGTATGTCACAATTCTTAATGTTAGGAGTGTGAAACATGGCAAATAATAATGATGTTCAGACCAACGAGTCGGCATACGAGAAATTTATGGACTCTCAGAGCGAAGACAGTGCTGTTCAAAAGTTTCAGGACAGACGCTATGTAGGCACTAAAGAAACTGTAGGTTTTGTTCTTTGGGATGCGGCTCAGAGCTTCAACATCAACACTTATTCACCGCGTTTTATCACAAGCATCGTCGGCGTTGACCTTGGCTTACAGACCATCGTTAATGCAGTTAACAGCGTGTGGGATATCTTCAATGATATCTTCTTCGGTGCTGTTATCGACAAAACCCGTACCCGTTGGGGTAAATTCAGGCCCTACCTCTTGTTCCTTGCAATTCCCGGTTGCATTTTTACAATGCTTTATTGGTTGATGCCCAACCTTTTTGCAGGCAAAAGTGAAATGGATATTTCCAAGTTCATTTTCTATCTTATGCTTACAATTATCCGTGAGGGTGAAGGAACTTTCCAGAGCATAGCAAGAACCGGTCTTATGTCAACAATTACCCCCCACCCCAATGACAGAACGAGGCTTATAACTCTTGCTAACTTCGCTTCAGGTACATTCGGCGAAAAGCTTCCTGAGCAGATTCTTACAATACTCATTGACGTTGTAAGAGGTATGTTCATCAACAATCCTGCCAAGCTTAACTCGGTTTATACAGGATTGTTCGTAGGAATGGGTCTTTTCACCACTCTTGTTTCGAGCGGTGCATCATTCTGGTTCTTCTACAATTCTAAAGAAAGAGTTATGCAGTCTATCAAGTCCCCCAGCATAATAATGTCGATTAAATCCATTATTAATAATAAGCCTATGCTTCTTATTACTCTTTCCGATTTCCTCAGCGGTTTCTCAATCAGCGGAAGCAAGTCAGACTATTACACTGACGTTCTTCATTTTTCATCAATGACACTTGTTGCGGGTATTCCTGCAGCTCCCATTTCACCTTTGAGCTATGCTTGGGTACCTTGGATGAGAAGACGTTTCTCAAGCCGCTTGCTCTACATAGTTTCCAAGTACATTTCAGCATTCCTTGATATCCCTGTATTCCTCTTTGGCTGTATCGGTATGAAGAAGGATTTCTCGGGCGGTATGTATCAGAAGGTTGTTCCTATGGGCATTGCAATGGCTCTTTGGGAAGTTATCTGGACGTTGTTCTACGGCCTCAAGTCTGTTATCGGCACTGAAATGTATAACGAAGCTATGGACTACTGCGAATGGAAGAACGGTTACCGTACAGAGGCTATGACATCAGTTGCCAAGGGTCTTGCAGCTAAGGTTGCATCCAGCACAAGTAACGTTGTTACCACCTTCCTTAAGAAGCTTATCGGTTATGAAACCGACGCCTTCCTTGCAGGTACTGAGCAGACTGACAAAGTTAAATTCTACCTCTTTGCAATGTTTACCATTATCCCTGCAGTTACCGGTTCACTCGGTATCATCCCCATGCTGTTCTATGATCTCAATAACGATAAGAAAGAAATCATGTACGCTGAACTTATTGAACGCCGCAGACTTATGTCCAACGCTGTAGGCAGCGGCGACGCTGATGAGATTGCTCTTGCGGCAGAAGCACAGATGAGCCTCAGCAAGAACAGCAAGGACAAAACTCTCTAATATAATTTTAAAAACCGTAAAGCTTTGGTCTTTACGGTTTTTATTTACTAAAGATAAGTTGGTGATTTATATTAAAAGGTTTATTACTTTAGTTTGTCTGGTTTCTCTTGCCGTTTCTTTGGTGTCCTGCAGTAAAACACAAAGTAACCCTGAAACTGCCGAAAGAACATTATCCGGTGATTCAACATCTTATGTTTCATCTTCTGATAAAGTTAATGATAACACTTCTTCAGATGTTTCTTCTGACAACGCAACTGTTACTGTAAGCGCCGCCAATTCAAGCCAAACTCAAACTGTTGCGCAGACGGTAACCACTACCGAGAATTCAATCAAGCAGGTTATGCTGAAGCTTCCTGAGGAATATGAACTTGAGTATACTTTTACTCAGACCAAAAACGGTAAGGTTGTTTCCAAAACAACGTCAAAAGCCATAAAAACAGATAAAGGCATTTACTTTGAAAACGGAGAAAACAAGAATCTGTTCATAAAACAGGAAAACGGCAAATATCTGAGTTACAATTACGACCCGGCCTCAGGCAAATTCAAATCGATGTTTTCCGGAAAAGACGGAGCTCTGGTTGAAGGCTTTGTAAATAAAGAAGAGCTGATGATGGATGAAGAAACCGTTATGTCCTACGGGGCATCAATTACACCGTATTTCAATTACTATAATAGCTACGCAAACTCCATTTATTATGATTCTCAAAGAACGATAGAATCCGTAAAATGCGACGTATACAAGTATGATTACAACCACAACGGAGAAGGCTTCAGATATGAATTCTGTATTGACCCCATAACAGGTATCTGCTTTGTCTGCAATCAGGAGACCTTCACTCAAACAGATTCCAGCATATGGAGAATGGAGTGTACAGGCTATAAAACCTCATCAATCTCGCTTCCTGCATATGAATAAATGTAATTTTATCCGCCGTTTTTACGGCGGATTTTTTATCATATTGACAATTCAGGCAAAAGAATTTATAATGAATATACCCCCAGGGGGTATGTGAAAGAGGTGCAATAATGAATAATAAATGCGATGAATGCCGTTACAAAAATACCGAAAGAGATGAGGAAAGTAAGAAGCTGCTAAAAAACAGAATCAACCGTTTAATTGGTCAGCTTGGCGGAATAACTAAAATGCTGGATGATAACCGTTACTGCGGTGATATACTTATTCAGATTTCCGCTGCTCAAAGCGCCCTCTCCTCTTTAGGATATGAAATATTACGCAATCATATGGAAACCTGCGTTGTTGAAAGCGTGCTTGAGGGCGACAGTAATATAATGAACGAAACGGTTGAGCTTATTAAAAAACTCAGATAAGAGGTGATTGTGTATGGCGAAACAAAATTTTACAGTCAGCGGTATGACCTGCGCAGCGTGTCAGGCGAGTGTTGAGCGCTGCGTTACCAGACTTGACGGAGTAAAAGGTGTTAACGTGAATTTGTTAGCAGGTAAAATGACCGTGGAATTTGATGAAAAGCTGATTGACGAAAGTGCAATCTGCTCGGCTGTAATTTCAGCAGGCTACGGCGCAAGCAGCGAAAACAACAACTCCTCATCACACCATGACAGCCGTGCTGAGTATAAAAATAACCGGATTAATTCAATAAGGCTGCTAAAATTCAGATTTATAGCGTCTGTGTGTTTTTTGGTTGTCCTTATGTATATAGCTATGGGGCATATGCTTTCGCTTCCCCTGCCCTCATTCTTTATCGGCACGCAGAATGCAGTAATTAATGCATTTACTCAGTTATTGTTGACAATACCCGTTATTATTATAAACGGTAAGTTTTTTACCGTAGGATTCAAGGCAATCATTAAAAGATCGCCTAATATGGATTCTCTTGTTGCGCTTGGAAGCAGTGCTTCATTCATCTACGGTGTATTTGCGATTTACAGGATGCTTTACGGTCTTGCAAACGGCAACATTGAGCTGGTTGAACACTATTCGCATCAGCTCTATTTTGAATCCTCTGCAATGATTTTAACTCTCGTCACTTTGGGAAAATTCCTTGAGTCACGCTCAAAACTAAAAACAACCGATGCACTTGAGCGGCTGACGAATCTTGCGCCGAAAACTGCGAGGATTATTGTTGACTCAGCAGAAAAAATCATCCCCGCGGAACAGCTGAAGACAGGTGACGTTATTGTTATACGACCGGGAGAAATTCTCCCTGCAGACGGAGTGATAATTGACGGTAACGGTTATCTTGATCAATCGGCAGTAACCGGAGAAAGCATACCGGTTGAGAAAAATGCAGGCGATGAAGTAATATGTGCTACAGTTAATCAAAACGGTTCGTTTAAAATGAGAGCAACACGTGTTGGTGAAGATACCACGCTTTCTCAGATCATAAAACTTGTTGATGAAGCCTCTGCAACTAAAGCGCCTATTGCAAGGCTTGCCGATAAAATCAGCGGTGTATTTGTGCCTGCGGTTACGCTTATAGCGATTGTGAGTGCAATAGTCTGGCTTATTGCCGGCAAGGGAGGAGAGTTTGCTCTTTCATGCGCAATAAGCGTGCTCGTAATTTCGTGCCCGTGTGCGCTGGGCCTTGCAACGCCCGTGGCAATAATGGTTGCAACAGGTAAAGCTGCAGAAAACGGTATATTGATCAAATCCGCAGAAAGCCTTGAGAATCTTTGCAAAATCGATACGGTCGTGCTTGACAAAACAGGAACAATAACCGAAGGAAAACCACAGGTAACCGATATTATAATTATTGATTCTGAGTATACGCAGGAGGAATTTCTGACTCTTTGTGCCGCAGCCGAAAAAGGAAGCGAGCATCCGCTTGCAACGGCGGTTATTGAAAGAGCTCAAGGGCTTGAGATGCCTGATGCTGATGAATTCGAAGCTGTTTCGGGTAAGGGAATTATTGCAACAGTAAACGGTATAGAAATCCGTGCAGGTAACGCTAAATTTATAAATGAATGCTGCCAAACAACGGCTGTATCTGACTATGCGCTTTCACTCTATTCGCAGGGTAAAACCCCTTTGTTTTTCGCTTTTAACGGTAAAGCAGCAGGGATTATTGCCGTTGCCGATAAAATTAAAGAATCAAGTATTCAGGCAATTGATGCAATGAAGAAAAGCGGCATTGACGTTGTTATGCTGACGGGTGATAATTCCGCCACGGCTCAGACTGTACAGAAAGCAACGGGGATAACAAGAGTTATTGCTGACGTATTACCTCATGAGAAGGAAGCGTGCATCAGGGATTTACAGGCTAAAGGCCATAAGGTTGCCATGATAGGCGACGGTATCAACGATGCCCCTGCCCTTGCCCGTGCAGATATAGGCATCGCCATTGGTGCAGGTACTGATATTGCAATTGACTGCGCTGACGTTGTGCTTATGAAGAGCTCACTGATTGATGCAGTTACAGCCATCGAGTTAAGCAAGGCAACCATTAAGAATATAAAAATGAACCTGTTTTGGGCATTTTTCTATAATGCATTGGGCATACCGATTGCGGCAGGTGCGTTGTATCCCTTGCTTGGTTTAAGGCTGAATCCCATGATAGGCTCTGCTGCAATGAGTTTCAGCTCAGTAAGCGTTGTTACAAATGCATTAAGGCTGAAAAAATTCAGAAGCACAGCTACGGAATCTTCATTTAAAAATGACGAATCTCACAAGCTTCTAACTGTTGAAGGAATGATGTGCGACCAATGCAAAAAACACGTTGAAAAGTCACTCTACGCAGTTGACGGTGTAAGGAAAGTAGAAGTTAACCTTGAGAAAAAGACTGTTGAAGTTACTTTAAGCAAGGAAATCGGAGATAGCGACTTAATGAAAATCATCAAGGATGCCGGCTATAAACCATTGAAATGCGAGCAACTGTAATTAAAAATCGGCTTGTACGGGAAATCCTGTACAAGCCGATTTTTCTGTTAATCACATATTTCTATCATTTGGTGGATGTTGACTTCGGGAACGGTAAACGTTGCTTTACCGTCTTTATAATCAAAATCAAGAGCAACTCCTGAGGGGACAAGAGATATTGAAGACGGCGCACTGTTGCATTTTACAGCACACTCAACGTTATAAAGAGGAACCGTATCCTCAATAACCTCCGTGCGTTCACCCCTTACAGTTGTATGCGCAAAAAGAAGATGAAGAATATTTCTGTTTTCAGCACACTGCCTTGTGTAAGTAACAACACCCTTATCAGGAATGTTTACACTTACTGTGGCACTGTCACCAAGCATTCTGTCAATCACGTAATTGAACAGTTCTTTAAAGCAAAGATGACCGTGACGGGCATATGCAGAGAAAATGTCCCAACCGATATAAGCAACATTATCCTTGATAACTGCGCCTGTAAAATTCTGCTGAGGATTATTGGGTGCATGAGCGTGAGAACAGAAATGCTCGGCAGTTCTGTTGAAATACGGATTCTGCATAAAAGCAATTACTTCACCGTCAACAGCTTCAATTTTACAGGAATTGCAACGCATAAGATACTCGGTTGAACCGTTTACGGTTTCATAGCGCGGTACAAGGTAGGTGGGAGAAAACTCATTGTTTCCTTTATAAACCGCACCCGTATCGAGAATAAATTCACCGTTTTTAATAAGCGATTCTCCGCTTGCGATAATTTTTCCGCCATTCTCAGAGAAGCGTTTGATTTTTTCAATCATTCCGTCATCAAAAACCGATACGTCCGGCAGAATGAGCAGCTTATAACCTGACAAATCCATTGATGTATCAATGAAGTTATACAGATAATTACCCTCAAGGAGCATTCTGTTGGCGCCGATATCGGCCTTAACATCACGGTTGCCCGTAAGCGCTTCCGCACTGAGCACAGCTATATCGGCAACGTTTACAGCTGCGTTAATCCAGGGCTCCTTTTCCTCAACAAGTGAATAAGCCTTACCTATAAGGCCGTAAGTAGCCATGTTCATTTCGCCAAGAGGATGCATCTGGTCACCTATTGAGCAGCCTGCACCGTTTGCAATACTCAGCGAAGTTTCATAAATAAGCGCATTGGGATGTTTGAATCCGCCGAATTCTCCCCAGCTGTGATGGAATTTGCCGGTCATACCAAGGAATTCGGTATTTTTCAACGTGCGCACATAGGCAGCTGAAAGCGGAAAATGGTCATAACCCCAGCCGCCTGTGGGAAGGCTTTCGAGTTCAAGATGAGTATTACTGTTGATAAAGCCGTAATCACCCTTGGGAATATGGCCGCTGTTATGGAAAATCGTAGCCGTATCACTGTGTTTTCTGACGGCAGCGTTGGTAGCCTGCGTGTATTTATCAAAAACATTAATCGCAAATTTCCAACGGTCTTCTTCGCTGTTGATATCCAGTCCGAGTTTTTTCATATCTGCCAAGCATTTTTCGCAGTAGCAAACCTTCGGAGAAATAATATCAAGGAAAATTCCGCAAGGATTATAATTAACCATTACCTCTTCAATCTGAGCACAAAGGAAATCAAGATAATCTGTATTGAAGCAAAGAAGGTGAAAATGCACTTCGCTTTCATACTCAGCCTGGTCAGCTTTATCGGGTGAACATATATAATGCCATTCCGGGTGTTTCACATATTCTTTTTCATCGAAACCTGCGGAAATATAAACGGGCGCTTTAACTCCAATTTCATTACACGCTTCAAGCTGAGCACCGAGAAGGTCGAAATCAAGGCAAGGATGCATCTCATTAGCCTTGGTTGGGTGATATGACCATCCGTGGTGGCATTTGGAAAAAACGGTGATTGAGTCAACGTGGCCTGCTTTTAAGGCAGCCTGAAACTGTTCCTTTGAAAAATTCTTACCAACGGGTAATGTGCCATTGGTATGGAAATCAAGATGAACCTGTCTTTTTCTTAGCATATCAACATCTCCAATGCATATAATAATTCTTTATTTATGTAACACACAAATCACCTTTATTCAACGGTATAACCGATAACAGTAAGAGAAGTGCTTTTGGCTGTAGAGCTCGATCGGAAGGTTATGGTACGCTGCTCATAGGGTAACAACGAAAAATAATTATCATCAAAAATATACTCACCCTCAAGCTCAACAGCGTGCACGTATCTGTCTGCGGTAACTGTAATGCTGCATTCATCCTGCGAAAGTATATTAACCGCATCGGTAGGAATCAGCGGTAAGGCTCCATGCTTATAAAATGCACGATCAATCAGTCTGCTGTCAGTTACGTTGCAAATAAGAATGGCATCGTCAGGCACGGCTGAAAGAGGCAAGGAATATACTTTTTCCGATTTGGCGGCAGAAACACAAACTTTATCAGATGTAATTTGTGTTTCGTTGCCGTTTTTAATAAAGCTGAGGTTAAGAGTAACGCAACGCTCTTCAAGGCCGTCATTACAAAGATAAACCTCATAATCATCAGCTTTACTGATTGAAGCAATCACCTGCTTTGCGCATCTTTTGAAGCTGTAAAACGAAGCTTTCGGCAAGCAGTAATAATCAACGAAAGCCCAGCCGCTCGAAGCGGGCCAGCAATCATTCCACATCCAATACACAATACCGTTTATAAAACCTCGGTTGCGGCGGATATTCTCCATAGAAACCCGAATCCATTCAAACTGATTATATTTGAGTTTGAAAAATCTGTCCGCTCCGTTTTTAAAATCACCTAACACCTTACCGGCAAAAGTCTGAAGTAAATCAAAAAGAGTGAACGCAAGGCAAGGATTATCCTTGGTATGATATTTCCACATAGAATCGGAATTGAATATATCATCATCTGTCATAAATCGGCGAAGTGAAGGAAGTGAAACGGCGCCGAGAGTTGGCTCTTCAGCTATGAAACGGGCAAGCAAAGAAGAGAAAAACTCTTTATAGTCATTCATCGGTGTATCAAGGATATAAGGAAAAATTGAATCACCGAGATATTGTGTGTTATGAGTAGTACCAACCGTTTTGGAAGCATAAGTGTTTCCGCCGCACGGACTTGACAGCATAAATCTGCGCTTTGGGTCAAGGCGGTTCAGTACAGGCATAATACCCTCGTGAATAGCGGTGCGTCCTTTGTAATCTTCAGCCTCATCACTGCCCCATACTGCGTTTTCGTTATCACCCGACCACCACACAAGCGACGGATGGTTTCGTAATTCATACGCTGCAAACTCGGTTTCTTTTTGAAGCTGAGTTATAAACTCCTGCTTTTCCTCGGGATAATGACCGCAAGCCATAAGGAAATCCTGCGTAACAAGAATTCCGAGTCTGTCACACTCGTTGTAAAAATGCTGTTTTTCAAAGATTCCCCCACCCCATACTCGCAGCATATTTGCCCCGCCTTCAACAGCAAGGCTGAGCAATTCTGTTATCTTTTTATCGTCCTCAGCGCTTGGGAAGGGTTCGCACGGTACCCAGTTAGCACCTTTGCACATAATCGGAATGCCGTTAATCAGCAGCTGAAACCCAGAAAAATTCTCGTTTTTGTCATAGATTTTACCGCTCACACTGTTCTTTATTTCAAGGCATTTACGGTAATACGGGCTGTCTTTTTCATCAGGAAGCTGCAAGACTGTAACAATGCGTACACCGAATGTGAATTCCTTACCGCAGATACGCAGTGTATACAGTGGCTGCCTGCCGTAACCTGCAGGGTACCATAGTTGGACATCCGCTAAATCGACATACTCTTTTAAGGCAGCTTCTTTGCAGAATCGTCTGTGACTGTATACAGTTTGACCGTTGGGGTTGATTATCTCAATTTCAACTGTATTTCCGTTTTTATAATTGTCAAATTCAGCTTCAACAACTATCTGCGCTGAAGAATCAAGTATCTGTTCAGTATAAACGTAGACACTTTTAACGCTGAATCCGTGTGTAAGATCAAGATAAACATCACGCCAGATACCGCAGGTAACAAATCTTGCAACCCAGTCCCAGCCGTATGTGCACTGAATACGCCTTGTATGCATACGTTCTGTTGTGAAAGCGCCGTCCCTGTTTTCCAATCCCTCTACCTCACGAACAGGCGAACGAAAATAAACGCTGACAGTATTATCACCTTTACGCAACAAACCGCTTACGTCAAAAGTATGCGAAATAAACATATTATCCGTGCCGCCAACGTGAATACCGTTAAGGTAAATATCGGCGTAAGTGTCAAGCCCTTCAAATACAAGGCGGGCACATTCGGGAATACTTGCCAGATTAAAAGACTTTGTATATTGCCAGTTACATTCTTCAATCCAACGGCATTCGTCAGCATAGTTGCGGTAAAAAATATTCTTAGGTATGTATTCGCCTGCGAGATCGGTATGAACGCAACCGGGTACCTTGCCCGAAAAGCTGAACTTCTTAACACCGTTTGATTCAAAGCATTCGCCCTGCCAGTAACCGTTAAGACTGATTGTTTTCATATTTTACTCCTGAGAGAATAATTATTTTCAAATCATTGGGTTATTTGTTTACATATCGCAGAACCGTGTTCCCGTCATGGCAAAAATCGACAACGGTGGTAGAAGTATTATCAAGCGAAAAGCGAAAAACGTGCGGTTCAACTCCGAGGGCTACGGGAATTAAATACTCAAGCATTCCATGGTGGCTAAAAACAGCAACCCTTTCACCGAAAGAGAATCTGTTTTTGATATAGGAAATAACCTTCTGAGCTCTCAGCACGTTATCCTCAAACGCCTCGCAGCCAAATTCATAATTTTCCGTACCGAAAAGCTTTTCACACATTTTTGTTTTTGGGTAAAACCTCTGAAGATACGCTTCGCTGCAGCCGTAATATCCGGGAGTGCAGCCACACTCAATAAGTTCCGGGCAGATTTCAAGCAAAGGTTTTTCATCCCTTGCGTTGCATACACCCGATGCGGTTTTGAAGCTACGCAGAAGAGAGCTTGTAATGTATGCGCTAAAAGGTAAATCTTTAAGCTTATTGCCCAAATCAATACATTGCTGCTCGCCTATTGCTGTAAGTTCACCGTCGCTCGGGTCACGGTCGCCTATATCGTTATAATCGGTTTGCGCATGGCGAATGAAAAACACCTGTAAGCTATCAATTTTTTCCATTTTTTCACCTTCTGTTCATGTTTGGCAAAATAATAAATGACATAAAAATTATACCATAAATTCACAGAATTACAATAAGCAAACAAGGTGTTATGAATCGCAAAATAAATCAATCTGCAAAACAGTGCCGTTGATATATTGAAATATTTACATATATGTATTATAATTCTGATTGAGAAACATGAATGTGCAGGAGGTATATTATGAATCCCAAATATCCCAACCTTTTATCTCCCGGAAAAATCGGCAACGTTGAATTACGTAACAAAACCGTTATGGCCGCTATGGGAATGAGCCAGGCTGAAAACGGTTTTGTTAACAAGGCTGTTCTCAATCATTATGCTCAGAGAGCTAAGGGCGGCGTCGGTGCAATAATCGTTGAGGTTACGTGTGTGGATTCACCGCTCGGCCTCAACACCAAAGGTATGCTCGTAATTGATAACGATAAATACATACCCGGTATGTCACAGCTTGCCGACGTTATTCACAAAGGCGGCTCGAAAGCTTTTTTGCAGATTTCTCACACCGGCAGAGGCGCAAGAAGAAAAATTATTGGCGATCAGCCCGTTGGACCGAGCGCTGTTGCGATGCCTTATTCATACATGATGGGTCTCGCAAATGAAACACCCCGCGCGCTGACGGTTAATGAAATAAAGGAAATTGAGGAAAAATACGCACAGGCCGCTCTGCGTGCAAAAAAAGCCGGCTTTGACGGCGTTGAAATTCATGCAGTCGGCTATTATCTTGGCCAGCAGTTTTTATCTAAAACCGCCAACATCCGTACAGATGAATATGGCGGCAGTAAGGAAAACAGAGTCCGTTTTCATCTTAATATCATAAAAAGAATCCGTGAACTTTGCGGAGAGAATTTTGCAATAATCGTAAAGCTTTCCGTTATTGAAATGGGCAAAGACGGCGGAATTTCGATGCTTGACGGTTTATATTACTGCAAGGAATTCCAAAAAGCAGGCGTTGATGCAATAGAAGTTCTTGCCGGTATCTGGTCAGGCGAAGCAGGCAAAAACCAGAAGCCTGAATCAGCATATGCAGATTGCATGGCGGTCGCGCTTTGCCTTGTTATGAAAATCGGACTCAAACTGACTGCCGGCGGAAAGAAGATAACTCTTATAGGCGGTGGCCGCGCGCAAAATCCCGTTGCTTCAGAAAAAGCTCTTAAATCAGGACAGTGTGATTTGATATTCATTGGTCACGGTTTACTTGCTCAGCCTGACCTTGTTAATCTTATTGACGAGGGAAGAGAGGATGAAATCCGCCCCTGCATTGGCTGCGGACACTGCATTGACCATCAGCTGCAGCATGGAGCGAGAGCTGTATGCTCAGGCAATGCCGTGCTTGCAAGAGGAGATAACGATTACACTATCACCCCTGCAAAAACCAAGAAAAAGGTAGTTGTAATCGGAGCGGGTGTTGCAGGCGTTGAGGCCGCAAGAATCGCAGCGATGAGAGGCCATACCGTTGATATTTATGATGCTGCAGATGAAGTAGGCGGCCAGATGAATCTTGCCTGTATTCCACCTTTTAAGCAGCACCTCGGACTTATGAAGCCTTATCTTGAAAGGCAGCTTGAACTTCACGGTATAAACGTTCATCTCGGCAAAAAGCTTACCAAAGATGACGTTATTGCAATGAAACCCGATGCCGTTGTATGTGCAACAGGAGTTAATAACGTAAGCCTTAAGGTTGAAGGCGCTGAAAGGGCTGTAAACGCAACTGAGATTCTTTCAGGAAAAGCAAGCGGTAAAAACGTTGTTGTTATCGGAGGAGGATCAATCGGTTGCGAAACAGCTGAATTCCTTGCAAAGCAGGGAAAAAAGGTCAGCATAATTGAAATGACCGATACTCTTGCGGGAAACACAGGCAAAACCGCGCAAACCATATTACTCGGTCATCTTAAAGGAAACGGCGTTAAGATGCTTACTGAATGTAAAGTTGAAAAAATTACCTCAACCGACGTTGTATATAAATCCGTGGACGGTAAAACAAACAGCGTGAAGGCTGACAGTGTTGTTGTTGCAATCGGCACAAGACCCGAAGCGAGTCTTTACAATTCATTGAAAAATGAGATTGATGAAATCTACAATATCGGAGATTCAAACGGCGGCTGCATTATTCCCAATGCTGTTTTTGAAGGATATACCGTAGGAAATATTATTTAATGAACATACGATAATTAACAAGCCGCCCGATTCTTTCGGACGGCTTGCTTTATAAAAGGTTTATTATTTGTTGTTAGCTCTTATCTCTTCAAGTTCTTCTAAAATCTTTGCGTGCTGCTTTTCGTCAAGTGAATATCCGTGAATGGGTAAAGCCTGAAGAACACAGCCTGCTGCAGGAACAAAGGTGATAAGAATAATCATAGCTGATGTGATTTCAGGATATGCAGATGCAAAATCAAGAGTATATTCAAGACCCTGAGCGGAAGCGTTAGCAATGTTTTCAGTAAGAGTATTGATAGTTTCTGTATAATTAACGGTTGAGAATATAAGGTTTGTTACAATGGCGGTAATTGCCGCAGTAAGCTTTGACGTAAAGTTAAGACCCGAGAAGAAAACACCGTCGTTTCTTCTGCCGGTTTTATGCTCCATATAGTCAACACTGTCAGCAATCATAGTGGTATTGTAAACAGTTGAGAAGCCTGTAAGGAAGCCTGCAATAAAGAGCATTATCGCAAGGAAAACAAGGTGCTGATATCCTACAAAGAAAATGAGTATGTAAGGCACGGTATTGAGATATGAGGTTACAAGGTAAACTCTTTTCTTACCGAATTTCTTTGCAACCGCAGTGCTTATATTCATTGCTATTATCATTCCTACAAGGAAAGCTCCGCCCATTTTAACAAGCCACAGCGTTTCATCGCCGCCGTTACCGAGCACCCATTTGCAGAAATATATGCCGGCTGTCATAAGAATTGTTTTTGTGCAGCCGAGGATGTTGGAAGCTAAAGCACGCAGGAAGAGTTTATTTTCCCACATGAGCTTGAGATTCTCTTTAAGTCCCGTATCTTTCTCTTTGGGAGCCTGAGTGATTCTTTCACGGATAAAAGCAAAGGGAAGACGGAACAGTATACCGCCAAACATAGCAATTGCAATAACTGCGAGCAGATAGCCCTGAGGCTCCGAGAAATACGCAAGATCAGAGTTGACTTTGCCAGTATTCGCAAACAAACCAAGATCAATTGCGCCCAGAGCATCTTTAAGAGGATAGAAACCAACGATTACAATGCTGCCGACGCTTGAAATGGTTCTTGCAGCTGAAAGGAGCTTGGCGCGCTTCTGCTCATCGGGTGTCATAAGGGAAGTTACGCCCCAAAGAGGAATATCGCCAAGTGTATAAAGCGTTTCCCAAATAAGGAAACTGATTACTACATATGCGATTTTTACGCCAAGAGGGAAATTATTGATTGGCATAAACATCAGGATTGTAGTGATTGCAATCGGAATAGGAACAAATTTAAGATAAGGCCTGCACTTGCCCCAACGTGTATGGGTTTTATCAACAACAGTGCCCATAATTATGTCGTTAATACCGTCCCACACTCTGGAAACGCCCATAATAGCACTTACTGCAATTGTGGGAATAATGAGTATATCAGTATAAAAGACCTGAAGAATTGAGCCGATTATGGCATAGATAACGTTCTGGCCGAACATTCCTGCAAGATATACGTTGCGCTCTTTGTTGGAATAATCGCCTATGTCCTTTGTTGCATTTGGAAAAGACCAACAGAAAATTTCTTTAATTTTATTCATTACGATGCAACCTCCTTACCGCTGTATTAATTTGATAATAACATACAAAAAAGAAAAATACAAGGTAATGATTTGCATTTGTAATTTCTATATGGTAAAATAAAATTATAATGAGAAAGGAAAGGCATTTTGCCGCAAATAATTATGAATAAGGAAAAACACGTTCATACTATCGCGACAGCTCACCTTGACACAATCTGGAACTGGGGTTTTGAACGAACGGTAAAAAACTACATTCCTCAGACTCTTAACTGGAATTTTCATCTGATCGACAAACACCCTGAATACGTTTTTAATTTCGAGGGTGCATACAGATATGAGCTTATGGAGGAATACTATCCCGAGCAGTTCAAAAAGCTCAAGGATTACGTTGCATACGGCAACTGGTACCCGTGCGGAGCCGGTTGGGAAAACGGTGACGTAAACGTCCCTTCGCCTGAAGCTCTTTTCAGAAATTTCCTTTTAGGCAACAATTATTTTGAAGAAAAGTTCGGTATCAGAAGCCGCGACGTATTTTTGCCTGACTGTTTTGGTTTCGGATATGCTTTACCGTCAATCGCAAAGCATTCAAATCTTTACGGTTTTACAACCCAGAAACTTGCTTGGGGAAGCACCTACGGTCAGCCCTTTGATATCGGTAAGTGGTACGGCCCTGACGGAAAATACATAATCGCCAGTATTAAAATGCATAACTACGTTGCGACCCTCTGGAATCTTCGTAAAAATAAAGCTGTGGCCGAAAAACTCAAAGAGAACGAGCCTTACGGAATCAATGCTACTGAGATTTTTCACGGTTTGGGTGACAGAGGCGGCGGACCGCTTCCGATATCTGTACGAAACGTTTGCAAGGGTATAAAGAAAAACAGCAAGTCATCGCTCAAGGTTCATTCCTCCCCTGCAGATAAGCTCTTTAAGCAGATAATGACTCAAATGACTGAATCTGAGCGTGATAAGCTTCCCTCATGGAATAATGAATTTCTTCTCACTGATCACGGCACGGCATCATACACCTCAAGAACGATCGGCAAGCGCTGGAATAAACGCGGCGAGGAACTTGCTGATATGGCGGAAAGAGCTGCCGTTACCGCGGCATGGCTCGGCGCCGCAAAGTACCCTCAGAAGGAGTTAAACACAGCATGGAAAAGAATAATTAACCATCAGTTTCATGATGATTTGCCCGGCACTTCGGTACAAAGAGCATATCTTCGCTCGTGGAATGACTACGGGCTTTCGCTCAATCAGCTGGCGCATGAATACGAAAAAAGCGTTTCATCCGTTGCTTCAATGCTTGATACCTCTTTCTGCAGTGGTATACCGGTTGTTGTAAACAATTCCATGGAGCTTAACAGAAAAAGCTGTGTTACTGCAATGCTGGACGGTGAATTCAGCACAGTTGCTGTCTTTGATTCGGACGGAAAAGAGACTGCTGCCCAGATTTCATCAGTCAATAAAGGTAAAACAACAATCGCTTTTATTGCCGATATGCCGCCTCACTCCTTCTGTGTCTTTGACGTTATCGTAAATCAAAAGTCCTCTGTTGCTGAAACGCTTTTGAAAGCTACCGAAAAGACACTCGAAAATGAGCGTTATACCGTAACACTTAATGAAAACGGCGATATCGGCTCAATATACGACAAGGTAATACGTAAGGAATTGCTCACAGCCCCTGTTGTGCTCGGTATTTTTGATAATTATGCCGGCGGTTGGTTCTATCCTGCGTGGGAAATGGTATATAAGCAAACCGTAAGAAACCACGACAGGGTTGCAAAACTTGTAAAATCACAAATAATTGAAGCGGGTCCTGCAAGATGCACAGTTCAGGTAGTTCAGCAATGCGATGACTCTGTATTTACCAATAACATTTCACTGTCAGCCGGCTCAGATATGGTTGAAGTTCAATGCGAGTTTGAATGGAACAATCAGAGAACACTTTGTAAAAACGTCTTCAGTTTTTCATGCTCAAATGAAGAAGCAACCTTTGATCTTGGTCTTGGTGCTATCAAACGAGGTAACGCAAAACCTGAAATTTATGAAGTTCCTGCGCAGAAATGGGTTGATATAACCGATAAAAACGGAGAATTCGGCGTTTCAGTATTCAGTGACTGCAAGTACGGCTGGGATAAATTATCCGATAATACGCTGAGAATGACTGTTGTACACACTCCCCTCAACAACTCAAGGCCCGCCAATGCTCAGAGCATGATGGATCTTGGCCTTAACCGTTACGGTTATGCAATCTGCGCCCACAAGGGCTCTGACATGGCAAGAATTCAGGCTGCTGCCCGTGAATTCTGCGCACCCATGGCTGCGTTTGTTACCGATAAGCACGTCGGCTCTCTTGGCTCACATTACAGCTTTACTTCAATTTCTGATAACTCAATCATTATCCGTGCAATCAAAAAGGCTGAAAATACCGATGAAATAGTTATAAGAGTAAACGAAGGCTGTAACATCCCTCACAAAGGCGTAAAATTAACCTTTGGTAACGGAATAATTTCAGCCCGTGAAATCTATGCATCCGAAGAGCATATCTGTGATGCAAAGCTTGAAGACGGCTCTCTTGTATTCGATATGAACCCGTATGAGATTAAAAGCTTTGCTTTGAAACTTGCTGAACCTGAAACGAAAGGTAAAGCCGTTGACAGCACTTTTGTCAAGCTTCCGTACAATACCAAAGCGTTTTCTTCTAACAATTTACGCTCCGGTGACAGTATATACACCAAAAATTTCACAATTCCTGCAGAGATTGTTCCGGATGTAATCACAAGCGGCGGTGTAGATTTTGCTGTAAGCAAAGGCAGATTTGATTCTCTGCTTGCCGACGGACAAAAAATAGAACTTGACAGCAACTGCAACAAGCTTGTTATTCTTTGTGCCAGCCTTAACGGAGATAACGATTATACCTTCAGCGTTGACGCAAAGCCCGTTAAAATCAAGATCAACGATATTGAAGAAAGACCTTTCGCCTGGGATTTATACGGAATGAAACGTACCGCAAAAATCAAGACGGACGTTATAGGCTGGGAATGCACTCATACTCACAGCGAAAAAGGTGACGATTATGCGCATCAGCTTTTCTTCTTTAAATATGAGATTGAAACCAACGGCGCAAAATCACTCACCCTGCCCTGCGATAAAAATTTATTT
The DNA here is from genome assembly GCA_017397105.1 of Clostridia bacterium. Taxonomy (GTDB): domain Bacteria; phylum Bacillota; class Clostridia; order Oscillospirales; family Acutalibacteraceae; genus CAG-177. The sequence continues at coordinate 20,395 of JAFQKF010000014.1, forward strand.
ATTCTTGCTGCTACTCAGATTAAAAACGACAGTGACTGCAGATGTGTCACAAAGCTTTATGATACAGTTGAACCGAGAGAATATAATTTCAGATTAAAAACTCTTAAATCCAAGCTCAATTATTTCTACCGTAAAGCTATTGCATATGTCTGGAGAATTGACGACGTGGCAAGAATAGTCTATCTGTACTACAGACCGTAAAAGAAAAACCGCTTCATTGATGCCGTGCACCGTGAAGCGGTTTGTTTTTATCGCTCAGGATTTATTTGTTGCAGGATTTATCAAAAGACGGATTAAACGCATAAAAATTCTTTTCGTTAAGTCTGTCGGTAACAAGCCTCAAGCCTTCGCCGAAGCGCTGGAAATGAACTATTTCACGCTGTCTTAAAAATCTGATTACATCCTTAACGTCAGGGTCATCTACAAGACGAAGAATATTATCATATGTGGTTCTTGCTTTCTGCTCTGCAGCAAGGTCTTCCATCAAATCAGTAATCACGTCACCCTTACTCTGCATAGATGCGGCTGTGTACGGTACTCCTGCTGCCGACGCCGGATAGACTCCTGCCGTGTGGTCAACAAAGTACGCTTCAAGGTTATATTTCTTTACTTCATCGGCAGAAAGGTTTCTTGTAAGCTGATGAACAATCGCTCCGATCATTTCAAGGTGACCGAGTTCCTCGGTACC
>JAFQKF010000015.1 GCA_017397105.1 Clostridia bacterium
AGATTTGAGAGCGATGAGACATCTTGATATTATTCTAGCAAAAAAGCTAGTGTCCTCAATTTGTCCGCGGGACGACTTTGGAGAGGCGAAAAACCCTTATATATCAAGGCTTTTTCGGATTCCGTGGGTCATTCCCACTCTATCGTTCCTGTGGGCTTGGGGGTGACGTCGATAAGCACGCGGTTTACGCCGTCAACCTCGTGGGTGATACGGTCGGTAATCTTGCCGATAAGTGCCCAGTCAAGCTCTTCAACCGTTGCGGTCATTGCATCAACGGTATTGACGGCGCGGATGATTACGGGCCAGTCAAAGGAGCGCTTATTATTCTTGATGCCTGTTGATTTAACATCGGGAACAACAGTAAAATACTGCCATACCTTGCCTTCAAGGCCTGCGTTCTTAAATTCTTCACGGAGAATTGCGTCCGATTCGCGAACTGCTTCAAGACGCTCACGGGTAATTGCACCTATGCAGCGTACGCCGAGGCCGGGGCCGGGGAACGGCTGACGGTAAACCATTGAATCGGGCAGACCGAGGGCTGAACCTACCGCACGTACCTCATCCTTGAAGAGCATATAAAGAGGCTCAACAAGCTCAAAGTTGAGGTCATCGGGGAGACCGCCTGAATTATGGTGGCTCTTGATGGTTTCGGATGTCTTGGTGCCGCTTTCGATGATATCGGGGTAAATTGTTCCCTGAGCAAGATAATCAATTCCGTCAAGCTTTCTTGCCTCTTCCTCAAATACGCGGATGAATTCTTCGCCGATGATGCCGCGCTTTTCTTCGGGGTCATAAACACCCTCAAGCTTTGAGAGGAATCTGTCAATAGCGTCAACGTAGATAAGGTTTGCTTTGAATTCGTCACGGAAAACGGAAACTACTTCCTCGGGCTCGCCCTTGCGGAGAAGACCGTGGTTTACGTGAACGCAGGTAAGACGGTCGCCGATTGCCTTGATAAGCAACGCAGCAACAACGGAAGAATCAACACCGCCCGAAAGAGCGAGAAGAACTTTACCGTCACCAACCTGCTTGCGGATACGTTCTACCTGATCGTCAATGAAATTCCGGGTGTTCCAGGTTTTTGCACTTGAGCATTTATCAAAAACAAAGGAGGAAAGAACAGCTTCACGCTCAGCATCGTCAACAGGCCATGCACTGATGCATTCGCCGCTTTTTGCCTTATGGTCAACAGCAAGTACGGGAACGCCTGCGTTATAAAGATCATCCGAAGCGTCGATTTCAACGCCGTTTACAACACGGTTTTTGCCGCCGTTGAGGATGATACCGCGAATGTTGGGAATCTGAGAAAGCTCTTTTGCCGTTATATCGTGAGGATGAATTTCGCTGTAAACGCCGAGCGCACGGATTTCGCGGGCGATTTTAGGGTTTTCCTCACTGCCGAGATCGATAACAAGAATAACATCCTGCTGCATAAAATTACCTCCTTAAAAGTTAAAAATCCGTAAGATTTAAAAATTGATTAATTATAACACGCTTGAAATTAAAAATCAATAAATTCACAACAAAAAATTATTAATGAAATCAAGATTACAAATCGGCTTGACATTGCAATCCGATTATTTTATTATATAATAGAACGTTTATGTTGATAAAAATTTGAGAAGGGTGTGTTTTTAATGAATCAACAGTACGAAGCGTTGTTTACCCCCTGGAAAATCGGTAATGTTGAAATCAAGAACAGAATAGTTATGTGCCCTATGGGCGGTACATCGCTTTTCGGTTGGTTTGAACTCGGCGGCTGCCACTTTGATAAAGAAGCGGCAAAGCTTTTCCTTGAGAGAGCAAAAAACAACGTAGGCCTTATCATCCCCGGCATCGCACCTTTGCGTGACACTTTCTGGGGCAAGTGGCTCTGGCAGAATCCCAAGATGTTTGAAGAACTCAAAGAGTTCATGGATGAAATCCATAAGACAGGAGCAAAGCTTTTCGTTCAGCTTACAGCAGGTATGGGCCGTTCATGGGCTATCACCGAGCTTGTTGCTCCCCTCCACAAGAATAAATTCACACGTGCTCTCGTAAAGCCCATTCTTGACACTTCACACGAGCTCGCTTCCCCCAGCCCCCAGCCCTCACGCTGGGCTCACGATATCATCTGCCCCGAAATGACCGTTGAGCAGATTCACGAAATCATTGAAGCATTCGCAAAGACCGCAAAGCTCTGCCGTGACGCAGGCGTTGACGGTGTTGAGGTTCACGCTGTTCACGAAGGCTACCTTCTTGACCAGTTTGCAATCGAATTCTTCAACAAGCGTACAGACGAATACGGCGGAAGCTTTGAGAACAGATACCGCTTTGCCGCTGAAGTTGTAAAGGCTATCAAGGCATCCTGCGGTGAGGATTATCCCGTTTCCCTTCGTTATTCCGTTGAATCCAAGATGAAGGGCTTCTGCGAAGGCGCAATGCCCGGCGAGGATTATAAGGAAGTAGGCCGTAATATGGCTGAATCCGAAAAGGCTGCAAAGTATCTTCAGGATATGGGCTACGATATGCTCAACGCTGATAACGGTACATACGACTCCTGGTACTGGGCTCATCCTCCCATGTATATGCCCCAGAACTGCAACCTTGAAGACGTTGCTCATATCAAGAAGTTTGTTGATATTCCCGTTGTCTGCGCAGGCCGTATGGAACCCGACGTTGGTGCGAAGGCTGTTGCTGAAGGCAAAATCGACGGTGTTGGCGTTGCCCGCCAGTTCCTCACCGACCCCGAGTGGATTACCAAGCTTATCGAAGACAGAATTGAGGATATCAAGCCCTGCATCTGCTGCCACAGCGGTTGCTTCAACTTCTCATCCTCCAAGGGTCACGCAAACACTCAGGATCTCCTTGACACAATGGGTCTTGCACGCTGCGCTCTCAACCCCGAAACAATGCAGTCCAAGAAGTACAGCATCAAGCCTGCCAAGAAGGCAAAGAAGATTGCTGTTATCGGCGGCGGCATCGGCGGCATGGAAGCAGCAATCGTATGCGCAAAGCGCGGTCACAAGGTAACTCTTTATGAGAAGAGTGACAAACTCGGCGGCGTATTCATCGCAGCTGCAGCTCCCTCCTTCAAGGAAAAGGACCGTGACCTTATCGCATGGTACATCCGTGAAGTTGCAAAGCAGCCCATCGAAGTTAAGATGAACACAGAGGTTAAGGATATCGCTTCCCTCGGTGCTGACGAAGTTATCGTTGCAACCGGCTCAAAGGCAAAGAGAATCCCCGTAAAGGGTGCTGACACTGCTATTGAAGCAGTTGATTTCCTCCTCGGCAAGGCAGAGGTTGGCGAAAACGTAACGGTTATCGGCGGCGGCCTCACCGGCTGCGAAATCGCTTACGAGCTTTACCTCAACGGCAAAAAGCCCACAATCGTTGAAATGCAGGATGACCTTGTTACCACCCCCGGTGTTGCTCTTGCAAACACCAGCTATCTCAGAGATTTCTTCAAGACCAACAAGGTTCCCGTTTATCTTGAAACTGCACTTTGCGAAATCGGCAACGGCAGCGTAACCGTCAAGGGCAAGGACGGCAAGACCTTTGACATCCCTGCTGATTCGGTTATCATGTCAGTAGGCTACAATCCCACTCCCCTCGCTCCCAAGAGCAAGCACGTTCACGTTATCGGTGACGCAGCTAAGGTCGGCAATCTCCGTACCGTTATCTGGGGCGCATGGGACGTTGCAATGAAGCTGTAATCTGTTAAAAGAACCGGCTCACTAAGCGAAAAACCAAAGAAACAAATATAAATGATAATTGGCTTGTACGGGAACAACTCCTGCACAAGCCAATTTTATTATTGTGTAAAGCTTCAGTTTTTTAATTTATGTTTCTTTCCAGCCGGTTCTTCGGAGTATGATTATCCTTCTTTAAAGCTATCCGCATAGCCGATAACGTTGAGCTGACGGCGCTCTGCAAGCTCCTCGTACATCCACTCGCGCTTCTGACGGGAGATAGGCCAGAGGAACTTGGGCACTATGCGCAGTATGCCCGTAAGGGTGGGCACTATTGTGCAAAGCGCAAACTCCCAGAACTTCGTTCTGTCATTCTGAGTGCCAATTTCAAGACCCTGAACGTATCCGATTTTCTTCATTATAAGGCTTGTAACGGAGCCGAGCACGGCGCTCTGCATTTTGAGAATAAGACCCTTTGCAACGCCCGTTGTGGCCTCCATTCTGTAACCGTTTTTCCACTCGCAGTAGTCCATGGCTTCATTCCACAAATCCGCCGTGATAACCTTTGAAATACCCCACGACCATTTTGCAAACCACTCTTTCATGCCGAATGCAATACACATCGGCACGGTCTGGTAGAACATGGTTTTCTTTTTAGTCATACCGAAAAGGAACACTGCCGTTGAAAGAACACTGTTGTAAATATCGTTGAATATCCACAGTGATTTTGATGAAAACCGTTTCCTCAGCGGCTCAACAAGACCGTAGCTTATGCTGCCGTTGAGGCTTGAGGGGATGTTAAGTATCGTTATAAGCGAATAACTTCCGAGAACGTCAATGAAATAGTTTGTTTCGCTCTTGCTTATTGAGAAATTGCCGAGGAATTCTGACAGACACATCAGCAAAACGGGATAGTTGGTAACAATTGCCCTCATGCCCTCTTTTACCTTGGGCTTTTCGAGCGACTGCGGAACTCTTTCCTTGGACTGAATGAAGAACCAGAACGTGCACAGCGACGAAATAAGTGCTGTGCCTCCGCCCATTATCATGAACACGGAGCTGAGCTTCCAGCTTACGACCTTATTGTTTACAAGGTCAATAAGCACGCCCATTATGTATCTCGGCAAGTCCTCGCCCATGAAGCCCGTGAGCAATTCGGCAAGGGTTATAAGCCTTATTCGCTCCGACGGATTCGGCGTAATCGTTGACATATATCCGCTTTTGGCAACGTTTGTGAAAGTGCCTGCGGTTTCGTTTATTATAAGGAAAAAGTAATAATAAAGGAGCTTGGGCAGATTTGTGCCGTCAGTGCCTGAGAAGAACAGCGGCAGCAGCCACGTGAAAATTCCTATTACCGTCAGCGGAAGCTGCAAGCCTACAAGGAACGGCCTGAATTTTCCTATTCTTGTACGGGTGGAATCAACGATAACGGAAATAAAAGTATCGTTTACTATATCCCACGCGGTTGTTGCAAGATTCATAACCGCACTTACGGTAAAATCGATGTTTACAACGTCCCAGATATATCGCTCTGAAAACGAGTTGATGTTGAATGAATTTGACCAGTCATTGAACAGGTAGGAGGCAGTTTCCTTTATGCCCACGTAGTTACGCCCTTTGTAGTATGAAACCTCGCCGCTTTCCTGTACGGTTTTTTCGTCAGTCTGAGCCAAAGTGAGCACCTCCTTATCCTGTAATCATATTTTCAGCCTGCTTTACGCTGACCGTGCAGGTATCCTCAAACACCTCGCCAAGGTAGCTGAGTGTTACCGTAACGGTAACGGGCTTGTCGCTTTGTGAAATACCCTTCACGTAACCCATTTCGTCCACCGTTGCAACCGACGTGTCGGAGGATGCGAAAGAAACGGTATACTCGCTGTCATTCTCAATAACGGCATTTACGGAAAGCGCAACCTCACCGTCGGGCTCAACGCTGACCGAATGCTCAGAGAATCTGATGCCTGCATAGCGGTATTCAAACCTTTCGGCAACCTTGTATTCAAACTCCACTTTACGGGCGCCGAAAACCTCAAGCTCATTTACAAATTCCACGTCCGCTTTTACGGCGTAAACCTTTTCAAAGGTCATGTATTCAATCTCATCCGTAAGTCTGTTTACCTTGGCACTTACAACAAGATTCTTAACCGCAAGCTCCGCTTTTTCCACAGTGCACACCTGCGCAACATTATCGGTAAAGCTCTTGCATATTTCATCTTTTTCATCAAGTGAAAACAGCTTGGAAGCCTCGGCGGCGGTTGGGTCTATGCCGAGATTTATAAAATAATAATCGCCGTCAATCAGCTCACCGCTGTTATTATCATACACGGGATTGCCCTGTTCGTCAGCCTGACCTACTGAAAAACGACTCTCAACAACACTCTGCACTCCGAGGTCAACCTGCGGCATATCCTGATAAACCGTGCCGAATACGCCCGTGTAATCCTCGCCGTAGTATCCGTCAATTGCGGACATCATGTTGTTTTTTGCGTATATCAGCAGGTTTTTATCCTTTTGCAGTTCGTTACCCTGTAAATCGCAAACTTTCACGGTAGAATCATCCACGCTTACGTCCGTGTATGAATTAACCTTTATGAAACGGTTATTCTGAGTTTTTGCGGTAAGATTTTTCAGGTACTGCGTAAGGGCTGCGGTTTCGCCCGTAATTTCGGTTTTGCTTTCGGTATCATACTCAACAACGCTCGAATTATTGGCATCCACCGAACGCACGGTGACCACAAGCACCGCAAAGCACACGGCAAGAGCAATAAGACTGCAAAGCCCGAACATCAGATATTGCATTTTTCTGCTCTTGTTTTTCTCAGCCATTGCGTTCACCGCCTCTCGCCTTATCTGCAAGCTGCCTGGATGCCGCCTCGTTTGCAAGGCGTTTTTCACGCTCCTCCTCCGATTCGAGAACGGGCAACGGTAAATCCTCCAGCCTGATTTCGCCTGCCTTGACCTTTTTGCGTATTGCCACACGCTCAAGGTCTGTTTCGCTTACAACAGGCATTATATTCTTTTTAACAACAAGAAGATTGAGAACAAAAATAAGCACGAACACCGCCGCGCACGCAAAAGCCCCCGCACCGGGACGTGCGGATATGAACGAGCCCTCAACTATACGGGGCAAAAGAATTCCGAGCCCTGCCGCAACAACGCAAAGCGCAAAGCCTGCCGCCGCAAATCCGCAGCTTGCCTTTGCGGTTTTCTTCATGTTTATAAACGATAAAACAAGAAGCACAAACACGCCCAACCCCATAAGGAATATGAGCACAAACAGCGCACACATTGCCGCCGAGGCTGCAAAAGCATCGGGCACGTATTCTCTCAGGTTAAGCATTGCTTCAAGCTCTCCACCCGAAAACGCCTGATATGCGCCGAATGCACCAAAGCTGATTTTGGATGAAAACAGCGGCATCACCGCCTCAACGGTTGCAAACGGAATAAAAATAAATCCTATCGCCGTTACCATTGCAACAATGCGCATAATCTGAACGGGTCCTCCGATAAAAGCGGCTCTGAGCTTTGTGGCAAGGATTCTGAACGATGCAAACTCAAGCTCGCATTTTTTGGCATCCTCCGCCAGCAATCGCTCCTGCTGGCTGTAAAAGATGTTGACTCCGCAGTGCTTACACTCGGGAGCAAGCTCAAACCTGCCGATTTCTCCGCCGCAGTTAGGACATTTCATAATATCACCCCATTAATACGGTATATTTTAAGTTTAACATACCGATTCAATTATTGCAACAGAACAAATTGTTCCTTGCCCTCACTTGCTGCAAAAATAAAAATCCCCGTTCTTTCGAACGAGGATTGATGGTATGAATGTGGATAACGGATTCAATAAACTAAATTCATATCGGTACGAATATACATATTCTATATTTAAGATGTAAAAAACAAGAACTTCAAGTTAATCAGTTCGCAATTTAGCAATAGCCAGAATTTTGTGATTTATATTAAAAGATGACTTATTTAAATAGCAAAGCAGATAGATAGCACTTTTTATAGTTAAAATTGCCCGCATGAATTTTACAAAAGTAGATTTAACACGGGCTTTGTTATTATTTTTTAATTTCATTTATTAACATCATAGGAAGTTCTCTAAAAAACATAAGAGCATCTTTGCGTAAGCCGTATGTCTCTCGTAAAATTGGATGACTGCATGTATATTCTATAACATTTTTAAACTTATCTACTGCAGCTAGTTTTTCAGCTTGTTTTGCACTTGAGTTAATAATTCTTACCACTTCACTGCCAGCATCATAAAGCCATGGCAAATCTTCTTTGTATGCTGCTAATGCCATTAAGACATTGTATGGAAAGATGCTGTCAGGTGATTCACTATCGTATCGGTGATATATTAGTTCTTCAATAAACATAGGTCTAAACTTACGAGAAGAACGGCGCATATCCAAATCATGTTGTTTCTCAATACGCTCAACCATACTATCTATTTTTTTCTGGACTTCATCAATGTTATTATAAAGTTTAGCATCAGTGTTTCCAAGCAGGCGTTGAGTGTTTCGTGCTGTTTCTAAGAGTTCTTCAAGGATATTGGGATCTATATGGGAATTCAAATTATCATTAGATTCATCTTCAGGTTGAATATCGATAGCCTTTAACTCGTTTAGACTTTTTTCTAAATCAGGGTAACACAATTCGAATGCTTTATCTAATCTTGCGGGAACCAAGCAATTACTAGCGGCAGAATTCAGTGTTTCAATAAACCGCTTCATATCATCTTTTGTGAAAGAAGTGGCTTGAAATTGTGATATTGGAGAACCTTTCAAATCGGAAGGTTTTACATCAAAGAGAAGAGGGGCTACGTACGTATTGTCAATTGTTTTTGACAATGCACCAGCTTCAAAATTCAACCACGGGGCCGAAAGATTTTCTTTTGTTACGCAAATCAATCCAAAACTTGATTCTTTTAATTCTTGTGCTATATCGGTATTCCATCTAGCACCTTTCTCTATATCTTCTGAAGAAACAAAAGGTTCTATAGCTTGAATGACGGTAGGTAACCAATCACGAAAAATCAAAGCTACTTTTTTGCTTCGAGCACCAGACCAACTAATAAATACTTTCATACGTCTTAAACCTACTTTCAACATATTCTCCTCCGCTATACAATAATTGATGCTTATACTCAAAAACATTATATGGGTACAAGACACAAATATTCGTATTATAAGATGAGGAGAGCCTTTGTTTTATTTTTTCTTTCTTTTTGTTTTTGCATTTTTCTTGATTTTGTTCTTTTTTTCTTTGTCATTATCTGACTTTCCATTAATAAAGCACATATAAGAAATGCTTAATGTTAATATCAAAATGCATATTGAACCATCAAATAACAAATAAGAACCCCAACCCAAATGCTTAAATTCCATTACTATTCTTACAGTGTTGATAATTATAAACAGCAATGGAGAAATCCAAGTATAAAAGATATGGATAAATTTTAATACAAAGGGTCTGTTTGAAAGATAGTTAAATCCTTCCCTGTTGAAGCCTTTTATGCTACCAGAAATTTTTTCTTCTAAATTGTGAATGTATACATATTGCCGTTCAACATAAATTGTGTTTTGACAATATCGTATCGACACATATAAGACTAAAACCCATAACAAAGGTCTTAATATTGAATCACCAAGTTCAATTGGGTTTTCGCTTTTTATATTAATGATGTGTTGGAAAACAGCATACGCTTTTTCTGTATTTAAAAGAGTTAAAAAAGAAAGTGCTTCTAACAAACATAAAACAATAAAGTTTTTGTTTCTTAGTTTTTGTTCTTTTTTGCTTAGTTCATATGTATCTTTGTAATGATCATAAAGAAGTTCTAACTCATTCATTTAATAACCTCTTATTGCTTTGATTATGGCATTTTGAGAAAACTCATACACTCTGCTTGCGTTAGAGTTTAACAATTCTTCTGGATATGTGTATTGCGAATTTATTTGAACAGCAATTAATTTTTTGCCCAACGCTTTGGCTTTGGCTACTTCATAGTTTTGCCAGTTTCTATATCCTATTTCTCGATAATCCGGATGTAATTTATTTGCTTCTTTGCCTACTATTACAATTACCGTACGAGCTTCGTTGATTTTTCTTGAAAGAACATTTTTAACCACACTTACAGAATCGCTTTGAATTTCTTTTGCAGAGCGATCATCAAAAGTGAATTCAAAAGAAGGGTTGCTGTTCCAAGAGGTTAACAAAAATTTGTAATTTTTATCGTTCTCGTAATCAAACGAAACAAATACTTTTTCTTTAAACATTTTCTTTCACCTCATAGCTTTTAATTTTATATATCCAAATTAAAATATATTTATAGCAGTCGTATTGTTCAAGCTTTCTAACAAAAATGCTTCATTTTTCGACAAAAACGCTTGTTTTTCGCATTGATTATAAAAATTAATTCGCACATTCGACATAAGCAAAGCCTTCTTGTAAAATGAAATCACCAAATTACAAGGAGGCAAATTTTATGCAGAAAACATCATTTGAACAGAACGGCGGAACATACAGAACGGTTGGGGATTACAGAATACCCAACATCACATTACCTTCCGAAGCAAGCAAACCACTCGGCATATGGGGACTGAAACGCAAAGATTATCTTATGAATCATAAACGAGTTCAGTTCAATATTATGCTAATGACAGGAACATTGTGGACTCATCTTGCAGAGGTTGATGAACAGGCATCGGATATGTTCTTTCGGCTGGTAGAACAGATGAAAGTTAACGAGGGAATCACAGAACAACTTAAAGCAGAGAATCAAATGGAATGGGTTACCTGTACGAATAACATTGAAGCGCGTGTAAGAGAGATTGTTTATCATGAGTTGATTTTTACAGTATAATCATTTCTAAAAAACATAATCAGGTGTAACGAGATTTAACTCTTGCTGCACCTGATTTTATCTTTTTATATGAACTTTTTCTTCGGGGTGTCAGGGGGTGAAAACCCCTTAATTGCGGATTTGTACGTTCAAATCCATTGCTCGCTAAGACAAATGCCAAACTCTTTTGAATTTTAAATCAACACTTTTGCACCGCAACTGAAAACTGTTGACAAATTATTCTTATATTGTTACAATGTAGAAAATTACTGAAAGGCAGGTGGACAAGATGACAATGATGATTAACACAGTGAATCGGAGAGCCGTTTTGTCCGTTTGCGATTGATGTAATTTATATCTTTCTGTGAATTGCAGGCAT
>JAFQKF010000016.1 GCA_017397105.1 Clostridia bacterium
CGATGGGGGGGATGTTCATGTAGATGCTGTCAGAGCAAGCAAGATAGTTTCTTATGATAAGGGTCTGACCTGCTGATACATAACCGTCGGTCATGTAAGCTGCTGCATCTGCACCGCTTGAATTAACGACGGTATCAGCGTCTGCTGATCCGTCAGTGGGAACTTCGAGAATATCACTGGTGTAATAAGCCCAGCCGAAAGTAGATGCGCCGATTTCTGTTGCGTATTTTGTCTGAATCTCTGACTTGGTGAGAATATCACCGCCGTTGTAGAGACCGTAGGTGGGTGCTGCGTCTTCTGCTGCTGCGCCGATGGTGAACACACCGCCAAGGCAAGCGACCGAAGACATGAGCATTGCACAAACAAGTACAAGGCTCAGGATGCGCTTGAAAGAAAACATGAAAACAACTCCTTTTTTATAAATTTATGTTTATTTCATTTACGCCTTATTAATTAACTATCTGTACCTTGATAGTGTTAGTTGTGCCGGCAACGCTGAGAGGAACGCCTGCAGTAACAACAACTGTGTCACCGCTTGAAACAAGGTCGATTTGTTTTGCGCAGTCAACAGCGTGCTGGAAGAGCTTGTCCTCATTCTCCTGATTGATTGCAAGCACGGGGAAAACGCCCCATGAAAGTGCAAGCTGATGGTAGGTCTTCTTTTCAGGTGTGGAAGCAACAATAGGCTCGTGGGGACGGAATTTTGAAACACGTCTTGCTGTTTTGCCTGAGGTAGTAACTGCAATGATTGCCTTGCACTTGAGATCTCTTGCGGTGGTGCATGCGGCATCGCAGATAGCGTTAGTGACGTCGGTTGTATCAACGTCGTAACGAATTCCGTAATAAGCGTTCATTTCCAAAGCATCGTGCTCAGCCTGTTCAACGATTTTTGCCATAACCTCAACAACTCTGGGGGGATGCTCACCCATAGCTGTTTCGCCCGAAAGCATAACTGCCGACGTGCCGTCGAATACGGCGTTTGCTACGTCTGAGATTTCTGCACGGGTAGGGGTGAAGCTTGTAATCATGGATTCAAGCATCTGGGTTGCAGTGATAACCATCTTACCTGATTGATAGCATTTTTTGATGAACATCTTCTGAATTCCGGGCAAGCGCTCGAATTCAACCTCAACACCCATGTCGCCACGTGCTACCATAATACCGTCAGAATTTTCAAGGATTTCATCGAAGTTTTCAACACCTTCGATATTCTCAATTTTGGAAATAATGCGGATTGAATGGCCGCCGTGATAATCAAGGAATTTGCGCAGTCTTATAACGTCATCCTTGTTTCTTACAAAAGATGCGGCAACAAAATCAATGTTATGCTCAATTCCGAAAATCAGGTCAGCCTCGTCTTTTTCACTGATGTAGGGCATATCAAGGTGAGTGTTGGGCACGTTGATGCTTTTCCTGTTTTTAAGAATACCGCCTTCAAGAACGCGGCAGATGATATCGGTATCCGTGCATTCCTGAACTTCAAGAATAATTTTACCGTCATCAATAAGAATTCTCTTACCCTTTGTAACCTGCGATGGCAAATCCTTATAGGTGATTGAAACTTTGCTTGAATCACCTTCAAAATCTTTGGTGCTGAGAATGAAGGTGCTGCCGTTTTCAATCTCAACAGCGCCGTCTTTTACTGTTTTGATTCTTACCTCAGGACCCTTTGTGTCAAGCATTACCGCTGCCGGAAGCTTAAGTGAATCCCTGACTTTTCTGAAGGTTTCAATTGTTTTTGCGTGGTCTTCGTGGCTGCCGTGAGAAAAGTTGAGCCGTGCAACGTTAAGACCGTTAAGGAGCATTTGCTTGATTACAGGCTCGCTGTTGCTTGCCGGGCCGAGTGTGCAAACGATTTTGGTTCTTCTCATTTTAAAAGTCCTCCATACGTGTAGGATTTATTTACATTGTCACTTCTTCTTTGGGGTAAACGGTTTCATAGTTTTCGGTGTAATAGTTATGGGGCTGTATTTCAAACGTAGTGTCGGGTGAAACAGAGATTGTTGTGCAGCCTCTCTGCCTGCCTTCTTTCGAAATGCCGATGTAAGCGAGATAGTCAACGCTCATAGCGTAAGTAAGGCGTACGCCTTTATATTCTATTGAATAGTTGTTCTTGTGGTCGTGACCGCAGAAGATGCCCTTAGTGCTGCCAAGCTCAAGCACGGTTTCAAATACTTCGTCATGGTTAATGCCGCAATATACCTTTTCATCAGGTTCGCCTGCTACACCGTAATGGAAAACGGTATCTTCCGTATTTTTATATCCGTTTGCTCTGTATTCGTTCCAGGCTGTACCGTATTCTTCAAGGGGGATATGTATGAACATAAGCGATTTTACAGTTTCGTACTTCGCTATGTCTTCGGCGCTGATTTCGTCACCGAGGGAAGCGATAACTTTGCCGTTATACTCGTTGAGAGAATTTATGGTGTTTTTGTACCATTCAATCTGGTTTTCGTGAATATTATCGTATTTCCACATAAGACCGAAATAGTCGTGATCTGTGTAGGAATGGGAATCCATTAAAACGAGGGACTGTGTAATAAGACCTTTGGAGTTCTTGACGTTGATTACGGTGTTGCCGTAGCCGTCAATATCTTCAGGACCTGCCTGGAAAAGACAGTGCTCAAACTCTTCGCTCTCATAGAATTCTGAAATTGCTTTTCTTGAATAATAGCTGTAAATCTCGGTATCGTGATTGCCGAAGTTTACGGTCCAGTACACGCCGAGCTGTTCCATAAGCTGAGCAAAAAGAGTTGCTGAGGTTTTATTGTTGAGAGTTCCCGACTGAACGCCTACGGGATAAACAACGTCACCCGTAATAATAACAAGGTCGGGTTTTTCGGCGGCAACCATTGCAGCAACTGCGTTGAGTGCCATTGCGTCCTTCTTGAATGAAAGCCAACCGCCACCGATGTGAGTGTCGGAAAAGTCAAGAATCTTGAATTCTTCATCGGTGGTAAAGGTGTAATAACCGTTTTCATCAAGAACGGGAACAAGAGCGTCTTCTTTAGCGCAGTTAGGGAAGTTCTGAATTTTATTTGTATTTATTTTCAAGGTTATGACGTTGGCTATTGCGCCGAGAACACACACAAGAGCAACAACACCCAGAATAATACCCACGCACTTCAAAAAAATCTTTTTACCTTTTTTCAAAACAGTCACATCCTTGCCAATATAATAAATTTTGCTTATTATATTATATTACAAAAATATAAAAAGTCAATAAAAATAGTATTAAATTAAGCATTGAACAGACTTGAATATTATGGTAAAATGTTTTTATAAATCTTACAGGAGGTACGCACAGATGGGTAAAAGGATTATCGTTGCAGGCGCAGGCCATGGCGGAATTGCCGTTGCGGCACTTCTTGCCAAAGAGGGATTTGACGTAACTGTTTATGAGAGAGGGTCAGAGGGCACTCTCGGCTATGATTGGACTGATATTTTCGCTCCCAATGCTCTCGGTATAGCCGGTATGGATATGCCTGCGGAGGATAAATACTGTTTCAAGGAAAATATGACGTTTTACAGCACGGATATGAAAACAGCTTTGCGTCAGGATGTCAAGCCCGAAGAGCTTGAAATTAAAATGGAGCGCAAGGATATTTACGCTCATTTTATTGAGCATGCAACCGCTTGCGGCGCAAAATTTGTGTATGACTGCAATATTGAAGCTCCTATTCTTTTCGGTAACCGTGTTGTAGGAATCAAAACTTCAAAGGGCGATTTTTACGGTGATCTGATAATTGATGCGGCAGGTATTGATTCACCGTTAAGAACAAAACTTCCCTCTATGTGCGCTATTGAAAAGAACGTAGGTGATTTTGGCCAGTTTTACGTTTACAGAGCATTCTATAACAAAGGCTGCGAAGATGAAGTGAAGGATAAATATAAAGTATGTCTTCTGCCTCAGGGTAAACTCGGCGTTGCGTGGGTTGCAGCAGAGGAAGAATATACTGACTTACTCATAGGCCGATTTGAACCGATTGATGAAAAGGAAGCTATGGAATCCGCTGAATTCCTCAGGTCTGAAAATCCCGTTCTCGGTACAGAGGTTAAAAGGGGAGGTCAGTTTGTAAAAATCCCTGTTCGTCAGCCGCTTTCAATAATGGTGTGTGACGGTTATGCCGCAATAGGTGACAGTGCTTTCATGACTGTGCCCATTATCGGCTCGGGAATTGCAAACTCCCTTAAGGCAGCAAAAGCGCTTGCTGAAACTGTAATTGAAGATAAAAACGGTGCTTACAGTGCCGATACGCTCTGGCAGTATCAGGTCAGGTATTATCGCAGACTCGGTGCCGGGCTCGCAGTGCTTGCCTGCGTAAAGCTTTTGCTTACGGAGCTTAAACCCGAGGAGCTGGATTTTATTTTTGCAAACGGAATTCTTACTGCTCAGGATATGACCATAGGTGCAAACAGCGTAAGTCTTTCATCCATGATGGGCGGTGCTTCTCCTGCGGAGCTTATTGCAAAAGCTCAGGCTGTTGTGAAGGATCCCGTACTTCTTAAAAAAATAATCAACACCGGTATAAGAATCGGTAAGGTTGCGGCAGCTACTGCTGTTATGCCGAAAACCTGGAACAGAAATCAGGTTTTACGCTGGGCTAAACAGTATAAAATTTGCTTTCAGATTTGATTAAGGGTGATTAGTTATGTATAAAAAGCTTTATAAATACATTGATTCGGTATGCGAAAAGCTTGAAAACGAGCAGCTCAGAGAATCCTTTCGTAAATGTTATCTCAATACTCTTGAAACAACCGTAAAGTTTGATGAAAACGGAGAGGTTTTTATCATTACGGGCGATATTGAGGCTATGTGGCTGCGCGACAGCAGTGTTCAGGTAAGCCATTACGTAAGGCTTGCAGGAGAGGATGAGGATTGCAGAAAGCTTGTGAAGAGTCTTCTCGAAAGACAGTTTAAATACATAAGACTTGACCCCTATGCAAACGCTTTCAATGAGTGCGCCAACTCCCGCGGTCACGTTACTGATGAAACAGAGCAGAATCCTGCTGTGTGGGAGCGTAAATATGAGATTGATTCTCTGATTTATCCTCTCTGGCTTCTCAATAAATACTATAACTACAGCAAGGATTTTTCGGTTTTTGACTCTGAATTCTTTGAAACGTATAAGGTTATTCTCGATACCCTTATCTGTGAGCAGGATTATGCGAAGAATTCTTCCTACTATTTCCGCAGAAAAGGCTCCGATGATACTCTTGCAAATAACGGCTACGGTTCGGATTATAAATTTACGGGGATGGTGCGTTCAGCTTTCAGACCCAGTGATGACAGATGTGAATACAGCTTCCTTGTTCCCTCGAATATGTTCATTGTTGCAGTAATGAATGAACTTTGCAAAAATCTTGATGAAGCAAAAATATTTAATGACTATGCAGAAACAACCAAAAAACTTTGCGAGGAAATCAAAAATGGCATAAATAATTACGGAACGGTTGAAACTGAGGAATTTGGCAGAATCTATGCTTTTGAGGTTGACGGACTCGGCAATGCTCTGCTTATGGACGATGCAAACGTTCCCAGTCTTCTCTCAATGCCCTATATGGGATACTGCGGTAAGGACGATGAGATTTACCTCAACACCCGCCGCTTTATTCTCAGCAAGTCCAATCCTTTCTATTTTGAGGGTAAGTGCGCAAAGGGTGTTGGCAGCCCCCACACAAAGTCGGGCAATATATGGCACATTGCTCTTGTTATAGAGGCCCTTACTACTGATAACCGTGACGATATCAGCCGTATATTTGATACTCTTGTTTCCACCACGGCGGGTACCGGCTTTATGCATGAGAGCTTTAATTGCGATGATGATTGCGATTTTACCCGCAGTTGGTTTGCCTGGGCAAACACACTGTTTGCAATTTTTATAATTGACTGCATTGTTGATTCTGATAATTAATGAGTTTTATCGGGTGTGATTAGTCACGCCCGATTTTTGCTGATTCTTTCGGGAGGAAAGAAAAATGAGTAAATACTTAAAAGACTGTCTTACCTCAAAACAAAGGAGAGATAACGTTTTTCCTTTTTTGTGGATAAGGGATGAAAACGAGGGAGAGCTTGCTCGGGAAATCGATGCGATTTTTGCCGACGGTTGCCGAGAATTCTGCGTTGAAAGCCGACCCTGTTCGTATTTTTGCGAGGAGCGTTGGTGGGAAGTTTTCGGCTTTATTCTTGATTATGCCAAAAGTAAAGGCATGAGAGTATGGCTGCTTGATGATAAACATTTCCCCACAGGTTATGCAAACGGATATATATCCTCTCATCCTGAACTCAGAATGAAGACTATCCGTATTGAATACAGGGATTATATCGGCCCTACCAGGCACACTTCACTTCTTGCGGCAGAGATAGAAACTGATTACGAAGAAAGAATTATTGCCGTCAGCGCTTGGAAAAGAGGCAAGGATTTTTATACAGTAAAAGGTAAGCCGGTTAATCTTACCGATAAGCTTGATGAGAACGGAATTATTGACTGGGCTGTTCCCGAGGGCTTGTGGCGTGTTTATTACGTCATAGAATCGGTTGGCGCATCTTCGAGAAAGAACTATATTGATATGCTTTCGCCTGAATCTTGCAAGGCTATGCTTGAGGCGGTTTATAAGCCGCATTACGAGCATTTTTCGCAGTATTTCGGTAACACTTTCAGGGGCTTCTTCTCCGATGAACCTGCGTTTTCCAACGGAAACGGCAGTTACCATGACACTCTCGGCACGGAGGACCTTGATATGCCGTGGCGTGACGATCTGCATTATTGTATAGGTGATGCGCTTAATAAAGACCCCGATGAGATTCTTTGCCGTCTGCCTGCCTTGTGGCATTCTTTGCCTGATTATTCGGGTGCATTAAGGTGCGAATATATGGAGCGGATAACCAAGCTTTACAGTGAAAATTTCTGCTTTATGCTTGGTGATTGGTGCAGAGAACACGGTGTGGAGTATATCGGCCACGTTATTGAGGATATGAATACTCATCAGCGTCTCGGCTTCGGGGCAGGGCACTATTTCCGCTCACTTGCAGGGCAGAATATGTCGGGAATTGATATTGTGCTCAATCAGATGGTGCCTTTTAACCGTGACGGTACTCATACTGCGCCTGTTTGCGGCAAGATAATTGACCCTGCGTTCTTCAATTTTGCGCTTGCAAAGCTCGGCGCTTCGGGGGCGCACATTAATCCGTTGGCGAAAAACAGGGCAATGTGCGAGGTTTTCGGCGCTTTCGGATGGGCAGAGGGCGTTGGTTATATGAAATATATTGCAGACCATATGCTTTCCTGTGGTATAAATCAGTTTGTTCCCCACGCTTACAGCATTCCGTTCCCTGATGATGATTGTCCTCCGCATTTCCATGCGCAGGGTAAAAATCCTCAGGAACCCGCATTTGCCAAGCTTATAGAATATATACAAAAAACAGTTCATATGCTTTCGGACGGCATTCACAAAGCTGACGTTGCGGTTTTCTACAATGCTCAGGCGGAGTGGACGGGCGGAAAAATGGAGCTGTTCGAAAAGACCTGCCGCAGGCTTACTCTTAATCAGATTGATTTCGATATTCTGCCTGAGGATACATTGTTCTCGGCCAATGTAAAAGGCTCAAGGCTCTGCGTTAACGGCGAAAGCTACGGCGCGCTGATAGTGCCTTACAGTGCTTGCCTTCCCGAGGATATTCTTGAGATTTTTGCCCGTCTGCACGCTGACGGATTGCCTGTGGTTTTTGAACGAGGTTTACCTGAATATACTGCCGAT
Organism: Clostridia bacterium; assembly: GCA_017397105.1. GTDB lineage: Bacteria > Bacillota > Clostridia > Oscillospirales > Acutalibacteraceae > CAG-177. The sequence goes on from JAFQKF010000016.1 coordinate 7,759, forward strand.
AAAAAGCCAGCCAAGGGCATTTTAGGTGACATGACGGCAGTTAAAGAAAAAGACCTTACGGATTATATCCGCCGGAACGGATGGTATCACGTTAAAAGCCTCAGCAGATGCGAGGGACTTCGCTGCTACCGTGTTGACAGGGGCAATGAAACCGTATACAGCCTTTTTAATGAAAGCGGTAAGGATTTTGATTGCCTTATTGAATTTGAGAATGCTGATGAAAACTCAGTGTTCTACGACGTATGGAATAACCGTATTTACAAACCTCAGATTGACGGTAACTGCGTCAGAGTGAAGCTTTTCGCAGCTCAGGCTTTGTTGCTTGTCTGCGCAGGCGATGAGAGCTTGTCGGCTGAATGTGCATCGGAATTTTATAATACCGGTATCTCGGATTTCGATTACGGCACACGTAAGCTTGAAATCATTAGACCCGTTTGGAGTATATCGCTTAAAGATGTTGACGGTGCAGAGTTTGATTTTTACGGCTTAACAAAGAATCTTTGCCGCTTCAATACAAGAGAGAATATGCCTGATTTTTGCGGTACAATCCGCTATGAAGCCGAGTTTGATGCAAGCGGAAGCGAAGTGCAGATGGACCTCGGAATTGTTGGCGAAATAGCAAACGTTAATTTAAACGGCGTTGATTGCGGAACTCAGGTGACGTATCCTTATATTTTTGATATTTCACGTGCTGTTGTGCAAGGTATGAATAAGCTTACGGTTGAGGTTGTAAACAATCCCGTTTACAGAGTCAAGGATTACTTTTCGTCTTTTGTGCCGCTTCCGCCGTCGGGATTGCTCGGTGATGTAAAAATAGGTTGATATACAAAAGTTAGCGAAACTTGTTGAAAAAATCTTACAGTGTGTTATAATAAAACAAATGTAATGAAATCATTGCGTTGATATTAAATGGCAAAGGAGCAGATTATGGAAAACAAGATTAAAAACATTATGAAGCTTATTGAAGAACAGGGCATTGAAATGGTTGACTTTAAAATGGTTGATATTGACGGCAGATTCCGTCACGTTACCATTCCTGCAAAGAGCTTTTCCGAAGATACTATGAGAGACGGTATCGGCTTTGACGCTTCCAACTACGGATATGCTGTTGTTGAAAAGAGCGATATGGTATTTATCCCCGATCCCGACACAGCCATGATTGACCCGTTCTGCGAGGTTCCCACTCTCTCGATGAGCGGTAATGCAATGATTATTGATTATCCTGAGAACCGTCCTCTTGCCCAATATCCGCGCAATATTGTAAACGCTGCTGAAAAGTATATGCAGGACAGTGGCGTTGCAGATATGATGTATATTCTTCCTGAGTTCGAGTTTTATCTTTTCGATAATATCGGTTGGGAAGTAAGTCCTGACAGCATCGGCATGACTCTTGATGCCAATCAGTCCTACTGGAACAGCGGAGTTCAGGGTCAGGGATATGTAGTTCCCAAGCAGAAGAATTATCACATTGCAAAGCCTTTTGATAATTCCTATGAGTGCCGCAGCGAAATGTGTATGCTCATTGAAAAAGCAGGCGTTCCCGTAAAATATCATCATCCCGAGGTGGGTGCAGCAGGTCAGTTTGAGATTGAACCCAAGCCCGGTCAGATGTCCAAAATGGCAGACGGCACTATGATGATTAAGTATATCATTCAGAATACTGCCGCTAAGTACGGAAAGAGCGCAACCCTCATGCCCAAGCCCGTTTACGGTGAAGCAGGCAGCGGTATGCACGTTCACATTCTTCTTTTCAAGGATGGCAAGCCCGTATTCTCAGATGATAACGGATATTCTCATCTGAGCAAGGAAGCTCACTGGTTTATCGGCGGACTTCTTAAGCATATCAATTCCCTTTGTGCTATCACAAATCCCAGTACCAACTCCTTCAAGCGTCTTGTTCCCGGATTCGAGGCTCCCGTAACCGTAGGCTACGCAACCTCCAACCGCAGCGCTGTTATCCGTATTCCTGCTTATGCAAAGCAGCCCGAGGAGCGCCGCTTTGAAATCCGCAACCCTGACGCTACCTGCAATCCTTATTTCTGCTATGCAGCAATTCTTATGGCAGGTATTGACGGTATCAAGAATCAGATTGACCCCCATGAAAACGGCTGGGGTCCCTTCGACGTAAATCTTTTCAATCTCCCCGAAGAAGAAAAGAAAAAGCTCAAGAGCCTGCCCACTACTCTTGAAGGTGCGCTTGATGCTCTTGAAGCTGATCATGATTATCTTACCGCAGGCGGAGTATTCCCCGAGCATCTTATTGAAAAATTCATTTCAACTAAGCGTGAAGAGTGCCGCAAGCTTGCTGCAATTCCTCATCCTGCAGAGTTTGATAAATACTATAATTGCTGATTGATCAAATAATTACCGCCGGCTTTGAGTGTCTGCTCACAGCCGGCGGCTTTTTTATATCTCTATTTGTGCCGTGTGCGGTAAATGGTCAGAGGCGATAACCTGTATAAGGTCTGCTTTTATTACCTTAACGTCACGGCTTGTAAAAATGTAATCAATTTTTTTGTCAGGCTTATCGGAGGGAAAGCTGAATTTTGTGTTGCTGAAAACTTCGGCAGTATCAAAAAGCTTTGATTTTATGGGTGCTAAAACGGGATTTTCAGGAGTTGCGTTGAAATCGCCCATAAGCACGCATTTTTTATCAGGTAAGTTTTTTAAAACGGTTTCAACAGCGTTTTTTTGCTCGCTTTTATTTAAACCAAAGTGTGTTACCATTACGGTAAATCCGGAGCCGGCAACAATCTCGGCTTTAAGGATGCACCGCGTTTCAAAATTAAATCTGCCAATCTTGATTAAAGGGTCAGGGATACGGATTGTCTGCGCATTTTTAATAGGATAACGGGAGATAAGAGCGTTACCGTAAGGGTTACATCCGTCAACAAGAATTGCCTGCGCAAAGTAAAAGTGAGGAAATCCGAGCAGCTTTGCAAGTATTTCTGTCTGTTCCTGATAATCTTCACGCTTGCCACGGCCTCTTATTTCGTTGAGAGCAACAACGTCGGCGCCGCTTTCTTTGATAGTTTTTGCCATTAAATCAAAGTCGATTTTTCTTGTTTTATAGTTTTCACAGTGGAGCGTATTAAAACTCATCAGATTTATTTTCATATAAAATCTCCTTTTTAATGTCAAAATCGAACAAATAATATGCGGCTGACCATGCAATATTACAGCAAAAAACAGAATTTTATAAAATTTCTTAAATATTTATAAATTAACTGTTGCAATGTGACGAATTGTCACATATAATATATATGAGATTGTTTGGAAAGAGGGGCTTGAAAAATGCCGGAATACAGCTTGAAGATAACGGAAAATGATTTTGTTACAGATGATGGTGAGAAGCTGAAACTCTTTGGTGTCAAAGCGTTTGATGATGCGGGAAACGTTCTGGCAGATTGCCCGTCCATTTCTGAGGATATAGAAAAAGTTGAAGCTTTATCTGCACTGTTAATTGAAAATGATGTGTCGGTTTGTCACATCAAAGATATTATAGAAGATATGTATTGATAAGCAAATAATAAGGTGCAAGACCTCAGATTCTTGAAGGTCTTGCACCGTTTTTATTAAATCAGAAGGGGTTGAAGATTCGCTCAAGGGTAATGGGATTGTAACCGAGTGCAAAATACTTGAATACCCAGATGATGGGATTAAGTCTGAAGAAAGCAAGGTCAACTACAGTTACAAGTCCGCGAAGGAAGGTTGAAATATCATGAGTAGCAGGAACGTCAACGGGAGCAAAGGTTTCGCCCTTAACGTTGAGTACCATAGGCTGAGCATAGCAGATGCCGTTGTCGCCCGAAACGTAGAATCTTACGTAAAGATAGGGATCGTTGAGGAGCTTGTCTGAATGAAGGTCAAGAGTTGCCTTGCCGTCAACAAGCTCTTCTCTGAGAATTACGTTGCCGTTTGAAACCCAGGTGATGATGTTGGCATTGGTTGCCTCAACGGTAATGGTGTCGTTCTCTTCATCAACAGTGATTCTTGAAACGTTGGGGGTATTGTCAAGCCAGAAGCTCTTTGTGTCATAAACGTTCTGCTCAACAAAGCCGGGCATTTCTTCCATACCGTTGAGTTCAACGCCGTTTGAATAGTGGGAAACGGAGAAGAAGTGGCCCTTTTCCTGGCTCTCTCTGAATGCTTCAAGAGTGAATTCGGGCATCCAGGTCATGGTGTAAGCGTCGTTAACTGCGTTTTCATTGTGGGAGTCAGCAAAAGTGTTGCTCCAGGGAACAACGCCGTTGGGGATAGTCTTCTGAAGAATCTGGTCGTAAAGAATACGGTCGCAGCGGGTGTGAGCGTCTGTTGCGCTGTTGATACCCATACCGAGTGATGAACCCTGATAATCAAGGAAAAGGCGGGCAAACTTGGTGGGATAATAATCATCAATAAGCTTGCCTACGTATTTTTCGGAATCCTTATCAACGTAAACATACTCGCCGACGTGTGAAAGGTAGGAGATTCCGCCTGCTTCCATAACACCCTTTGAAGGAGTTTCATAGTCGCCGAAAACGCCTGCAAGGCCCTGGCCGTAATCTGAATAATATCCTGTAAGGTGGCAGTCGGCAAAAGGTGTTGCCATATTGAGCTCGATTCCCTTGGGAACGTCAAGCATACCGTTTTCGTGGGTTCTGGTAAGGGTTATACCGTCTTTGGTGGTATAGGATTTGTCGGCATAAGTGCCATTGAGATAAGCTTCATAATCGTCCTGCTCAATGGGGATGATATCAGCCATATTGGTGCGTTCTTTTTTGATTAAACGCATAAGCGGAACGGTTTCGGGTACGTTGTTCCAGCCCTGGTTGATTGTGCCGTGGTCGGTAAGGGCAACAATATCAAAGTTTGCCGCATAGTGAATCTGAACAAATTCCTCGATAGTAAGGAAACCGTCAGAAGCGTTGGTGTGGCAGTGGAGCTGAGTTTTGTATTCGCCCCATGAATCCCAATCGATTTCTTCATAAGGATTGTCAATGACGTATTCTTTTTTCTCGGAAGCAGCCTGAGCAAAAACAGCAGGGAAAACTCCAAAGGCAAGAATTACAGCAAGAACTAACGACAGGATTTTTTTGAATGTTTTCACTAAAATCATCTCCTGTAAAATAATGTAACATTAATTATAATTAATTTTATTCAATGTTTCAATATGTAATAAATTAAAAATATATAAGTGATTTTTTGTGACATTTAACATAGAAACGTTAGAATTCGACTTTAAGAGTGTAAACATATTCTGAGTTGATTTCTTCGGGAGAAATAAACCCGAAATCAACAGAGAGATTTCCGTTTTCATCAGCAGCGGACAATTCTTTGTCACAGCCAAGAAGAGAAACCTTCATTGTATCGCTGTAAGGAATCTGAGCGAATTCGATTTTGCCTGCAGGATATTTATGAATAAACGCAAAGACTTTTTTGCCATCCTTGTGGACAGTATACTTGATTTTGGAATCATCAGGTGCTGCGGTATACTTTCTGCTTTCGTATATACCTTCGCCGTTTACCTTGAGCCATTTGCCGAGCTGGCGCAGACGTTCTTCCATAATAACGGGGATTCTTCCGTCATCAGTGGGGCCTATATTGAGCAGGAAATTACTGCCCTTTGAAACAAGGTCAACGAGCATTTCAACAAGCTCCTTGTGTGAGAGATAATCGTCAACAGTCTCAAAACGGTTCCAACCGAAGGAAGCGCCGATTCCTCTGCATTCTTCCGAAACTCTGTCGATAACCTCAGTTGAACCGTCAGCGGAGCCGACAAAGCCGTATTCTGTGGTAAGATTTCCGCCCAGTCTGCCTCTGGTTTCGCTTCCCCAGCGGTCATTGGGTACAATATAGTCCTTAACACTTGATTCGTTGTAGAGCCACTGTAAGAAATCTGTTGAGTGCCATACACTGCTGGGATGCTCCCATTCACCGTCGGTGAAGAGGGTTGCCGGCTTGTATTCTTCAATAAGCTCTTTAAGCATCGGGATAAGATGCTCGGTTGCATATTTTTCGGGACTTTCAAGGTAAAGGGGATGGAACCATTCATAAACGGAATGGTAAACGCCGAATCTTACGTCGGATTTGTCGCAGGCATCCTTTAATTCGCGGCAGAAATCACGGTGAGGGCCTACGTCAACGCTGTTCCAGTTCCATGCGTATTTGGATTTGTACATACAGAAGCCGTCGTGATGTTTTGATACAAGGTTCATATATTTTGCACCTGCATCCTCAAAAAGCTTTACCCATTGCTCGGCATCAAAATTTTCAGCCTTGAATTTATCAACGAAATCGGCATACTTGAAATCCTTGCCGTAGGTCTTCTGATGGTGATAATAATACTCAGCTTCGGGCTTGCCTTTGGATTCTTCCAAAAGCTCATCACAATGCTTTCCGTACCACTCAGAGTAGTGACCCTTGGGAGCGTAAGCCGGCACACTGTAAAGACCCCAGTGGATGAAAATGCCGAACTTTGCATCCTCAAACCACGAAGGAACTTCTCTTGAATTAAGTGAATCCCAGTTGTTTTCGTATTTCATAAAATGCACCTCATAAATTGTTAAAATAGTTACTGTTTACATATTATCAAATTTGTAATAACGTATCAATAAAAAATGAAAAAATATTATTTTTAAAAAATTTTTAAAAAAGGTCTTGCAAAATGTGAAACATTGTGGTAATATAATCAGCGTTCGGAAGACAGCTCTTCGTACGGTCCGGTAGTTCAGCTGGTTAGAACGCCAGCCTGTCACGCTGGAGGTCGACGGTTCGAGCCCGTTCCGGATCGCCAATGCTGCTATGGCTCAGGTGGTAGAGCGCATCCTTGGTAAGGATGAGGTCGGCAGTTCGAGTCTGCCTAGCAGCTCCAATCCCTTGAAACTTGAGGTTTCAAGGGATTTTTTATGTTTATGAAATTCATCAGACCGCATCTCTGAATCGCAATTTTCAAGTATGGGATGCGGTCTGATTTTTAATCATTATACATGGAAAGCAAGTTTTCGTTTTGGGTATGATTGATACAATATAGGTTTATGTTATAATTTAAAAAATAAATAAGAATTTGGTGTCGCCATATCAAAAGCAGGGGGGGTGGCTTAACAGTCCATTGACTGTTTTGCTTAATTACCGTAGAATGATGGGCAGAGGTGAACCGATATGACTGATAAAAAAACATTAGGTTCGTTCATAAAAATCAAACGAACCGAGAAAAACTATTCACAAAAAGATTTGGCGGAAATGCTGTTTGTTACGGAAAGTGCTGTGAGTAAGTGGGAACGAGGCGTATCCTATCCCGATATTACTTTGATTTCCGATATTTGCCGTGTCCTTGGTGTAAGCGAACATGAATTGATTACCGCCTCAACTGACACAGACACAAGAAAAATGAAACATGAAGCACAGAAATTCCGCGTGATTCGCGGCACATGGTTTTGGGTTCCGACAATATCTTATGCCGTTGTGCTTCTGGCTTGTTTCATTTGTAACCTTGCCGTAAACCACACGCTGTCATGGTTCTTTATAGTATGGTCAGCGTTGATTTGTGCCTATACATTTGTGCCCACGGTTACTAACTTTTTTGAGTCGAAGAAACTGCTTGCTTTTACTGTTTCAACATATCTGTCTGTTTGTCTGCTTTTGCTCACTTGTGCAGTATACAACAATAACTTATCATGGTTATTAACTGCCTGCATCGGAGTCTTGATAGGGTATGTGCTGTTGTTTGTGCCTGTCTTGTTATCAAAAACAAACTACTCTCGCTATAAGTTCGTCATTTCATTTACAGTTACATTTGCATTGACTGTTTTGATGATTATACACATCCGTATCTGGCGACCGTTCATGCTTAATAATGCAATTCTCGTGGCTGCATACGGCTTTATACCTGTTATTGTTTGTGCAGTTATTTGTACCTTTCATTTTAATGCATTATTTAAAGCAGGAATCTGCACCGTCATCTGCGGAACTGCGCTTTATTGTACAGATTATGTGATAACATCATTGTACGACCCATTTGCAAGCAGTTCGTATCAGGTGGATTTCCACAACTGGGAACAATGCTTAAACGAAAATGTTCAATTCATAATATTAATGTCATTTTTGTTTATTAGTGCCGCCTTTTTTGCAATAGGATTCTATAAAGTTAGAAGAAACAAGAAACTATAAATTCTAATTTACATATTTAAAAAGTTATGCAGAAGATTTTCTGCATAACTTTTTATCATACTATAAGTTCTCCAAGCTTTCCAAAAAAAGTTGTATCTTTCTTCTTAAATAGTTGTTATTAGGTTGTTATAAAGGCTCATAAATGTTGATGAAAACTGATTACATACCTGTTGATTTTAATATACAATATAATTGTTTTATACTATGTATTGATTTAGAGATGAGGTCTTAGTTAATATAAAACAAGACCTCTGCATAATTAAAAATCCTAAAACCTATTGTTTTTTAAGGGGTTGTTGGGGGATCGTCTGAAAAACAAGACCGAGAATCGGTCTTGCGTGCTTGGTAAGGATGAGGTAGGCAGTTCGAGTCTGCTTAGCAGCTCCAAGAAACCGCAGGTTTAACCTGCGGTTTTGTTTTTTTGATTATGAAAAAAGTGTGCGTTGAAAAATCAACGCACACTTCATTTTTTATATATACTTTTCAATAAAAGCATCAGCTGTGTTCCAGTAAAGCTCGGGGTCAACGTAAACGCAGGCGGTGTGGATAGCGCCGGGAACAACGAGTTTTTCTTTCTGGCATACGGCGTGAGTGTAGAGAGGATGAAGCATCCAGAAGGGAACGAAGGTATCTTTATCACCGTGGATGAAAAGGGTAGGGGTTACGGATTTCATAACCTGCTTTAATGCGGAAGCCTCTTTGAAGCTGAAGTTTCCTCTTATTCTTGATGCGAGGTCGGCAAAATGAAGGAAGGGGAAAACGGGCAGGTGCAGATAATCCCTGAACTTGATGCTGAAAATATCCCATACGCCGGTAAATCCGCAGTCTTCAATGCAGCATTTTACGTTATCGGGCAGACGCATACCCGTGGTCATCATAACAGCCGCGGCGCCCATGGAAACACCGTGAAGAACGATTTTTGCCTTAGGATAAAGCTCGGTGATGTATTTAATCCATTCAAGGATTACTTCGCGGTCGTGCCAGCCCATAGAAATATCGTCGCTTTCGTTTTCTCCGTGACCGTTGAGCGCAGGCATAATTACATTCCAGCCCTTTTCGGTGAAGTGCTTTGCGTAGTAGCTCATATCTGAGGGCTTGCCGCCGTATCCGTGGCAGGAGATGACGTAAACGTCTGAAGCCTCTGCAGGCTCAATAAGAACAGCGTGAAGATTAACTCCGCCGTCAGCGGAAATAACAAGCTTCTGAGTTTCAATCTGCTTATACCAATCGGGGCCTACCTTGACCTCTTCGTTGTTCTCGTAGAAGTCTCTTGTAGCCTCGTCAATGGGGGGCATATGCTCGTTGCAGAATTCAACACCTTTTCTTGTAAGAAAAACAGAATATGCAACGTTTCCGAAAACAGCGGCAGCGCCTGCTGCAGCAGCTGTGATTCCCGCAACTTTTTTAAGCTTATTCTTCATAATATTCAAAATCTCCTTAACAGATAATGGTTGAATTATAGGTTTAAAATTAATATATCACAATTCATTAAGAAATACAAGTAAATACTTTATGAATGGATTTTTGATGTATTATGTTGATTTCAGGGAGGAAGAAAGTTATAATGCTATTGTATTATACGCAAAGAGGTGCATAATGGATAATCTTTTGCAGATAAGGGAAAACGAAAGGCTTTCGCACGTTGAGACTTATAACAGTAACGGACTTTTTGAGGAGGGCAGCTGGCTGCATAAGCCCGTAAAAACCGTTACGGATTTACTGCCTTATTTCAGGGGCAAAAAGAATCTGCGTATTCTTGACCTTGGCTGCGGCGTAGGCAGAAACTGCATTGCTTTTGCAAAGGAGTACAAAAGCACGGGCTGCACGGTGGATTGTGTTGACTTGCTGAGCATTGCGATTGAAAAGCTTAACAGGAATGCCGCAACTCACGGAGTAACGCAATGTATAAACGGAATAGTAAAAGCAATTGAAGATTATGAAATTGAAGAAAACCGATACGATTTGATTATGTCCGTATCCGCTCTGGAGCATATTGACAGTGAAGAATCTTTCAAGGATAAGCTTGCGCAGATAAGCGCGGGAATCAGAAACGGCGGCATAGTCTGCCTTGTTATCAATTCTGAGGTAACGGAGAAAGATAAAGCAACGGGAGAACCGATGACTGCTCAGTTTGAGGTTAATATGGCGTCAGAAGAGCTTCAGAGGCTTTTGAAGGAAACTTTCAGCGGTTGGCGGATTGTTAAGGAAACGCTGAGAAAACAGCAGTACGATATCCCCAGAGGCGAAAAAACAGCAGACCTTACAACAAACGTTGTAACGTTCGTTGCGGTTAAGGATGAGGCGGAAAGGTGCCCGTATTGCGGCGGTGAAATGAAAAACGGATTTGTTTGCACCACGGTAAAAAGCGCAGTTTTCTGGGCGGAAGAAAAAACGTCTTTTTTCAAAGGACCTGCGGTGCTTGAGGGCGCTGAGGTGCTTGCAAAAAGCACTAATCCTTTGAATTACGTAAAAGGAAGCAATCTTCCTGCGGCTAAATGCGAAAACTGCGGAAGAATTATTCTCGAAAATATGCAGGAAAAATAATTTAAACGCAAGTAACCCCTTGGATTTTCCAAGGGGTTACGGTTGTTAATGGCGGATGTTTGTTTTAAAAGAAGTTTTCAGGATTTACATATTGAGAATTAACGGTTACTTCAAAATGAAGATGAGGGCCGGTTGAAGCACCTGTATTTCCGACTGTGCCTATTGCTTCTGAAGCTTGTACTTTGTCACCCTTGGTTACGTTTATATCAGCAAGATGTGAATAGAATGTTTCTGTGCCGTTATTTTCTATGATAATATAATTGCCGTCCTTGCTGTTGAAACCTGTGTCTTTAACGGTTCCTGATATTGAAGCTACAACCGTTGCTCCTTCAGGAGCCATAATATCTATACCGTTATGTACAATTACATCTTTTGTTTCGGGATTTTCGCGTTTTCCGAATCCTCTCGTAATCTGACCATCACAAGGAAATACAAATTCGTCATTTTCGGCATTTGTCTTTACAGTAGTGAACTCCGCCGTCTCTCCCTGAGTAACAGTCGGCACTGTGTCGGTTACTTCGGGTGCAGAGGGAGTATACGATTTGTCAGGCACGGTGGTTATCGGTTTAGAACTGTTGACAATAACCTCATTAACTGCCTGAACAACTTCTTCAATGCCTGTGTTGTATGCCGTGGTTGTGTCTGTGCTTGTTGCTGATTGAGGTTTTGTTGTGATATCTGCTGTTTGCGAAACTGATGCTTCGGGCTTATCCAATACAGTTGCATTTATAATGCCGCTTGCAAATATTGTTCCGCCCAAGAGCACTATTGCAACTGCAACGGAAATCAGCATTGCTTTTTTGCTGATGATAAACTTGCTGTTAATCATTGTAAATCTCCTTTTTAAGTTGTTTTTGTTACTCACGATTTTTGCTGCCATTGTCGTGATTGTCCGCTTGGCAGTAAGTAATGAAAGTATGGTGTTCATATACTCGATTTTTTGTTCCTTATTCATTTTGTTAACAACAGCTAAATCACACGAAACCTCACATTCGTTATTTATTTGTCGGCTTATGTAGAAAACAATCGGATTAAACCAATGAATGCATTTAACAACACTGAGAAACCATTTATACAGAATATCCTTCCTTTTGTAATGAGTTATTTCGTGGGCTAAAACGCAGTTCAGCTGGCTGTCATTCAGATTTACTCCCGGAAGAATAAGCGTGGGTTTAAAAATTCCAACCATAAAAGGCGAAGTAATATTATCGCTTGTTTTGGTTGATATTTTTTTGTCAGTAAATTGCTTTAGTTGGGGACATTCTACGGCTTTTGTTTCTTTTCGCAGTTTTGCCAAAAACACAATGTAGCTAATATAAGTTGCAAGAAAAGATAAAACCATTCCTGATAACCAGACTTTTGCGAGAATACTTGCCTTGGATTCTGTAAAATGCATAATTGAATCAAGCCGACTCTGATTACCGCTTGGGTGGGCGTCAGTTTCAGCCGTGGTGTTTTCAACAGTTAACGAATCGTAATAAACAGAATCGGTTCTTTCTTGCAGGTAAACATGTGGTGAGGTGATTTTGCTGCTGTCATGTTTGTTCGCAGTTGTTGTGAACCTGAAAGGTAAAAGCATGGAAAACAAAACAACAAGCCATATATAATAGTGCCAGTTGGTTGAAAAATGCTTTCTTGTTAAAGGTTTAAAAAGCGCAAGAATAACCGTCAGTACCGTACCCGCAAGAGAAGTAATAAGCGTTGCTTTGAACAGATAAAGAAGCATTGCTTATTCCTCCGGTTCTTCAAAGATGGCACGCAGTTCTTTTAAATCTTCGTCAGACAAAGCCTGCTCTTCAAAAAGAGATACGGCAAATTCCTTAACAGAGCCGTTATATAAGCTTGATATAAGGTTTTTTGTCTGAGATTTACGGTAATCTTTTTGAGAAATCAGGGGGGAATAATAGTAAAGCTTTCCTCTCTTCTCTGATGAAATTGCCCCTTTTTCCACAAGCCTTGTAAGAAAGGTTGAAATTGTTGTGCGCTTCCATCCTTTACTTTCGACCGCTTCACTGATGTACTGGGTATTGACGGGTTCGTTGGATTCCCATAAAGCTTTCATAATTTCCAGTTCAGCATCACCGATGCTAAGTTTTTTAAAAGTCACAAAAATCCTCCTTTTGATTTTCTACAGCTGTAGTCATATATATTCTACAATTGTAGTCAATAAATGTCAATACGTTTTTTGAAATTATTTATGAATTTTCAAACAAAAAAAGGAGCAGGAATAAACCTGCTCCGTAAATGCGTGTTAAATTAACCGAAATATCTCTCAAGAAGACCTGCAAATGCTCTGCCGTGTCTTGCTTCGTCTCTTGCCATTTCGTGAACTGTATCGTGAATTGCATCAAGGTTAAGCTTCTTTGCGAGCTTTGCAAGCTCAAACTTACCTTCGCAAGCGCCGTTTTCAGCAGCTACTCTGAGGGTGAGGTTTTCCTTGGTGGAGGGGGTTACAACCTCGCCGAGGAGCTCAGCAAACTTTGCTGCGTGCTCTGCTTCTTCATAAGCAGCCTTTTCCCAGTAAAGGCCGATTTCGGGGTAACCTTCACGGTGAGCAACTCTTGCCATTGCAAGGTACATACCAACTTCCACGCATTCGCCGTTGAAGTTTGCTCTGAGACCTTCAATGATTTCTTCGGGAACTTCAGCAGCCTTGCCAACGCCTACTTCGTGCTCGGAAGCCCAGTTCATTTCATCTTCTACTACCTCAACGAATTTTTCGCCGGGAGCCTTGCAAAGGGGGCATGCCTCGGGGGGAGTGTCACCCATAACGATTTCGCCGCAGATTGTGCATTTCCATTTTTTCATTTTAGTTTCTCCTTTCAGATATAAAAGTCATTATTTATAAAGCGGAATTTTCTTCCTTCTGACCAGATTATCTGCTCTTCTTTAAGAGCCTTTATTTCCCTCATCATACTTGCTCTGTCAACGCTCAGGTAATCCGCAAGGTCTGTAAGCGACATATCAAGCGTGAAATCTCTTGAATCCGGGGAAAGATTGCGCCTGAATTCAAGATATGCAAGCAGCTTTTTACGGATATTCTTCTGAGTGAGAATATTGATTCTCAGTGTGAGCGACTGAAGCTTTCTTGCAGATATAAGAAACAGATTGTTTATAAGCCTCGAGTGATGCTCACAGGTGTTTGAACAGGGGGTGATGATGTGGTTATAGTCGATAAACAGTACCTCGCAGTCCTCGTCTGCGCAAAGCACGTATTCAAGCTTCGCAAGCGGAAGGCAGAAGAGCTCACCGAAAACGTCATTTGGATAGATTTTTTCAAGGAATGAGTTGTTACCGTCCTCGTCGATACAGGAGAGAGTTGCGCTGCCTGTTATCATAACGCAAACACTTTTAAAAGAGTTGCAGTAGGTAAGAACGGTCTGCCCTTTTTTGAATTTTTTTCTCGTCATTCCGAAGCAGTCATACATCCTTGCTCTGGACTCGGCGCTGATTGAGGAAAATATTGAAAGTCCGTTCATCTTCTCAACTCCTCTGTTGTTTTTGTGTCCTTATTATAGCGAAATTATATCACATTTTCTGTGATAATTGCAACAAAAGAGAAGATTTTTTATAATTTTGTGATTTTTTTATTTGGTATGTTGCAAATGCTTCGCATTACTTGAATAAATCAATATCTATTGCATTTGCAAAAGCTTCGCCGCCCATTGGGTTGGGGTGGAGCTTGTCGGGCCCGAGGTAATCAATTCTTGTGAAGTAATCGTTATCGGGGTCAACACCTGCTGAGTTGAAATCGAAAAATCCGTCAAACAAATCAGCATTTTCAGCAAGCAGGTTGTTTACTTTACGCCTCATTTCGTCCTTTTCTTTTGTGGCGTCGGGAGCTGCTCCGAAAGCTATAAGATTAAACACAGCCGCTTTTATAGAATGCGCATGAAGCTGCTCTGCAATATCGCATATAGCTTTGAATACGTCGTCAGGGTCGGGCTTTTCAAAGGCGGGAGCGTTTATTGTGCCGTGCTGAAATACGTCGTTTATACCTATACATATTATTACATATTCCGTGCCGTCATAATTAAGAATATCGCTGTGAAGTCGCTGAATTGCACGCCTGCCGAAAAGACCTTTTGCAGGGAAAAGAGGTGAGCAATCGTACAACAGACGGTTACCCATAACGGATTTATTGATAAGCGAATATTTCCCGGGAAAAGCTTCACGAAGTCTTTTTTCAAAAGGATTTGTCCAGTAGCCCTGTTGGCTTATGGAGTCACCAAGTACAACTATTGCTTTTGCACCTTCTGTGTTGAAAAGCTCAATACTGTCAAAAAGAGGTATAGGCTTCGGGAAAGGCATACCGAGAAGCTTGCTTGCACCGCTTCTTACTGTATCTCTGGGACGTGATTCGTTTGCACAGTATGCATCACGGGTGCGGTTGCCTTTTGCGGTAATAAGCTCGGCGTTGCTCATAAGATTACCGCTTGTAAGGTCGCCCTTGGTAACGTAAACGCTTATGCAGAAGTATTCGCCGTCGGATATGCTGAAATCAATCGGGTCGCTTGTAAGGCGTTCGTTTTTTCTTAAAGTGAAGCTGATTTTACCGTTAAAGGTGAGCTCGGTGAAGTTTTTACCCGTCACACTGCCGTAAGACGTGCAGGGGGCGGCAGTAACGGCGCCTATTTCCACGTCATTTTTACCGTATGCGTTGGAGAAAGAAACTCTGAGTTTTTCGCCTGAAACGGCTGTGTTTACAATAAGTCTGTAAGTTTTTTGGCAAGAGGGATAATAGAAAAAAGAGAGAGCTGAATGGGACTGGCCCCACGCTTGTACCCAGGATTCCTTGTTCATATTTTTCCTCCTTAGTTTTCGTTGGCTGCACGGCGGAATTTTTTCCATTTGCCCAGAGCAATCATGCAGAAGAGAATACCCAAAGCAGAAATCGCCGCCCATAATTTGAAGTTAACGTTCCAGTCATTGAACTTTTCCGCAACAACGGCAATGCCGTAAATTGAAACGGCACTTCCGAGATATGTAAATGAATTAAGAATACCCGAAACGGTTGAAACCTTGTTGAATTTTGCAAAGTAATTGGGCACTTCGCAAACGAGCATAAGGTTTATTCCATGCATACATGCCGTGATTATCGCCATAAGAAGCACACTTATGATGACTGCGGAGTTTGTGAAAACGAGCAATACGCAGCATACAAGCGAAACTGCGAAAAATACGGCGGAGCTTGAAACTTCATTGCCGATTTTTTTCTCGATTGACTGAGCAATTGCCGAGCTGAAGATTCCGAGCAACGGCAGAGCAACTGTTGACAGAATTGAAACAGAGGTATCAAGGCTGAATACTTCGGTTACGATTGTGGGCATCCAGGTTGTGACTCCGTCACGCAACGTGCCCTGAAGCACAATGCATATTGCAATCGGAATAATTCCCGATGCAAGAAGATACTTTTTATTGAAAGCGGGAGCTTTTGCGTTTGATTCGGTTGCCTGCTTCTTTCCTGCATTAACGCTTCCCGTAATCCGCTCGAAACCTTTTATTTTAATCATCCATATTGCGCATACGGCAGCCGCTGCCACTGAGCTTATATAAAAAGCAAGCTTCCAGCTGAGCGCCTGAATGCAAAGCGGAATGAGCAGATAAATAAGTATTGTTGCAATTGAGCTTGCAACCGTTACATACAGCACTGCTTTTTTATACGATGCCGTATCAAGCGTTTCGGACATAATCTTTACAAGCGGCGGCCACATCATTGCCTGAGCAAGTCCGTTAACGCACCATATGGCAATCATAGGGTAAATATTACCTGCAAGCGGCATAAGGATGTTGCAGATGCTTGTGATTATAAGGCCGCAGAAGATTATGTTACGGGGTTTAAGCTTGTCGCCGAGAACGCCGCTGAGAAGCTGACCTGCGCCGTAGGTGATAACCGCACCCGTGCTTGCAAGGCTTGCGAGAGTTTTCGGGATATCCATTGACGTATAAATCTCAACAAGCGCCGCATCATAGTTCTTGCGGGTGAGATAGCTTGTGAAATATACAAGGCTGCATATGGCGATAAATAAATTAATTTTTTTTCTGTCGTTTAATTTGTTCATTGTTTTGATATTCCTTTGATTTTTCAGCAGGGAGGTAGACACTCGAGAACGGTGAACTCGTAACCGTCCTCAACCTCAAATTCGGTGGTAAGGGCATCGGCTCTTACAAATAAGCTTTCGCCTTTTTTGATGGGAGTGGAATTGATTTTTCCTTCGCCGCTTATGCACACGAGCGCTGAGGGTGCGTTTTCGTTCTTCCTGGTAAAGCTTTTCTTAACGTCAAGCCTGCGAAGAGAGAAACAGGGGGTAGCTTCATAACCGATAAGCCTGGTGAGTGAGAAGTTTTCGTTATCTTCGATAGTCTTGGGCGAAAGATTGAAGTTTTTAAGAAGCTCTTCAAGGCTGTAATTGATGTAGTTAAAGCAATCGAACATCTTATCAAAGCCTATTCCCATATGGCAAAGGAAATCGGGGAGCTTTTCGCCGAGAGTGTTACATTTTTCAAGGCTGATGGTGTAATCGGTAGGCTCCTGGATTTCAAGCAGGAAACAGCCCGGTCCGATTGCGTGAGGTGTTCCGCCTGTTATAAGGAAAACGTCGCCGCTTTTAACGGGGATTTTGTGCATAAGCTCAGCCATTGCAGGGATATCCTGCTTATCAAAAAGCTCCTTTAACTGAGCGGCTGTAACGTCCTCTTTGAAACCGAGAAGGATGTAAGGGTCCTCGCCGTTGATTTTTCTGGAATCAAGGATATACCATGCCTCTGTTTTGCCGTATTCTGAGTTGAAAAGAGTTTTTGCGGCATGCTTGTCAGGATGCACCTGAATGGGAAGGCGCTCTGCGGAATCAAGAAATTTTGTTAAAACGCCGAAGTTTTCACCGTGCTTTTCGATGTGTTCTTTACCAAGACATCCTGAGGGGTCGGCATCAATAATGTCTTTGAGATATTCACCGTCACAGGTTTTGCTCAGGCCCTCTCTCTCGGGAGTGTCAGGACGAGGAGGGTTGTTTGCAGGCACAACGGAGGCGAGCCAGTCCTCGGGGAAATAGCCGTCCGTACCCTCGCTGCCTCTGAATTCATCAAGAAGCTTGCCGCCGAGATAAATTCTCCATACTCTGTTTTCTGAAAGTTTATAGGTTTTTTTATTCATTTTATGCACCTTCTGAATCTATATAATATTCGGCTATTGTAATAATACAACCGCTTTTTAAAAAAATCAATATCCAATAGAATTATTATCTTGAAAACGGCAAGGGAATGTTGTATTATGTATTAGTGATTAATTAATTTCGTAAAGGGATGTAGTAATGCATTATGTAATAATGGACCTTGAATGGAATAATACATATGCCAAAAAGTCTGCAAGTTTTATAAATGAAATAATAGAAATCGGCGCAGTTATGCTTGACGATTCTTTTAATCAGATAGATACTTTTTCTCAGGTTATCAAATCACAGATCGGCAGAAAGCTCAGGGGTCGTGTAAAGCGTCTTACGCACATAACGAACGACGATATTCACTCCGGTGTGCTTTTTACCAAAGCTTTTTCGGAATTCCGCAAATGGCTCGGTAAGGAAGATGCTGTTATTTTTACCTGGGGAGATTGTGATATCAGAGTTCTTGTTGAAAACTTCTCTTATCTCAACGGTATTAAAAAGATTCCTTTTCTGAGTATGTACTGTAATTTGCAGGAGTGTTATCACCGTGCGGTTAATTCTCCGTCAGGCACTCAGGTAGGCCTTCTCACTGCGGCGCAATCGCTCGGTATTGACCCTGAGAGTTATTCTCTCCACCGCGCACTTGACGACAGTCTGCTTTCCGCTGAGGTTTTCAGAAGGATTTTCAATAAAGAGCAGTTCGAACCTTACTATAAAACCTGCAATGACGAATTTTACGGCAGACTCTTTTTTAAAGCTAAGGTTATAAGCAATATAGATAATCCGCTTGTTGATAAGAAAGAGTTTTATTGCAACTGTGAAAAATGCTTTAAGCCCTGTGAGCAAAAGAGCGAATGGAAATATCATAATCAGTTTTTCAGGGCTGTGTATTATTGCCCGGACTGTAAGCTGCATTTTAATGCGGGAGTAAGATTCAAAAAATATTTTGATCGCGTTGAAATCCGCAGAACAGTCAAGGCGTTTGACCCTAATCAGAAAAAGCAGGAAAAAAAGGAAGCGGCAGTTGCCGAGGCAAAGGAGAGTTAGAATGATAAAGCTTCTTGTTACTGGAGGCGCAGGATTCATAGGCAGCAATTTCATTTATTATCTGCTTGAGAATAAACCTGAGTACGATATTGTATGCCTTGATAAGCTTACCTACGCAGGCAACCTTAAAACTCTTGATGAAGCTCTTAAGAGTGACAGATTCAGATTTGTCAGGGGCGATATTGCGGACAGAGAGT
Source organism: Clostridia bacterium (assembly GCA_017397105.1). GTDB lineage: Bacteria > Bacillota > Clostridia > Oscillospirales > Acutalibacteraceae > CAG-177. The sequence continues at coordinate 26,855 of JAFQKF010000016.1, forward strand.
TTGTTGACGCTCTTTTTAAAGAAGAAAAGTTCGATAAGGTTGTGAATTTTGCGGCGGAAAGCCACGTTGACCGTTCCATTGAATCTCCCGAGGTGTTTCTCAGAACTAACGTTATGGGCACCGCAAGTCTTCTTGATGCATCAAGAAAATACGGCGTTGAAAGATATCATCAGGTTTCAACCGATGAGGTGTACGGAGATTTGCCTCTTGAAGCGAAGGATTTGTTCTTTACTGAGGAGACTCCCATTCACACTTCAAGCCCTTACTCTGCATCGAAAGCATCGGCGGATTTACTGACGCTTGCTTATTTCAGAACCTATGGAATGAACGTTACGGTTTCACGTTGCTCCAATAATTACGGTCCGTATCATTTCCCTGAAAAACTTATTCCGCTTATGATTTCAAGGGCTCTCAACGATGAAAGCCTGCCTGTTTACGGTAACGGTCTTAACGTGCGTGACTGGCTTTACGTGGAGGATCATTGCAAAGCGATTGAAATGATTCTTGATAAAGGCAGAGCAGGTGAAGTATATAATATCGGCGGCCATAATGAGAGGACCAATATTGAGGTTGTAAGAACGATTCTCAGGCAGTTGGGCAAGCCTGAAAGTCTTATAACCTACGTTAAGGACAGAGCCGGTCATGATTTGCGCTATGCAATAGACCCTGCCAAGATTTCACGTGAACTTGGATGGACTCCCGAAACGGATTTTGATTCAGGCATCAAAAAAACCGTTGAATGGTATCTCAATAACCGTAAGTGGTGGGAGGATATAATAAGCGGTGAGTATGCCGATTATTATGAAAAAATGTATTCGAATAAATAAAAAATGCGCCGCAGAGTTTTGACTCTGCGGCGCTTGCTGTTTATTATTCTATTGGTACAATTGTAAACTGGAATTCAAGAGAATCCGTTGCATCAACGTCGTATTTTTCAAGGGTATCGGGTCCGCAGCTGGAGGTGCCTGTGCCTCTGAGGAAACCGTCGATGTTTATAGCGGTTGTGTGCTCACTGTGCAGGTCTTCCTGATGCTTTGCTGCAGCGAGAAGCTTCTGTGAATAGTTGCGGGCATTAAATGAGAATTTATCCTCATTGAAGCAGAACATAAGACCCTGACCGTCGGCGTTTGTAACCGAGAGTTCTCTTACTTCACTTCTGTTGCCTGCATCCTGAGGCTTGATATAAGGCTCGTGCATCTCTTCAACGGTTGTTTTGTATCTGCCGGTGATGCAGTGCGCCTTGAGGTCAACAAGATTCTCGTGTGCACCAAGTCCGTAATATTCGATGTTGTTATATTCTTCGGGCATTTCAAGGGTAAGACCGAATCTGATGAAGTGCTTTGCGGTGCGCTTGAATTTCTTGGGCTTAAGCTCTGCCTCAACTTCAATAACTCCGTTGGGCTTGATTTCATATTCAACCTCAACAGAAGCGATTGTTCCGTTTTTACCTACGAGCGAGAATTCAATTTCGATTTCAGCTTCGTCATCTTCAAGCTCGCCTTCAACGCTCTTGCAGATTACCTTGTAATCGTCATAACCTGCCTTAAGCCAGCTGTCTTTTTGGCGAACATCGTTATCAAGCAAGGCTCTGAAAATGTTGGGATACAGACCCTTTGAAAATGCGGGAGACTGATTTATAAGCTCTCTGCCGTTATAAACGTAATTCTCAAGCATGCCTGTTGCGGAGTTAATGCTTACGTAGCCGTTTTCAAACTCAACGGTTATTTTTTTGCCCTCGAATTTGAATTTGAGCTCACCCTCCTGCTCGGGGATATCGCAGACGTATTCTTCGCACAGCGCAATCTGCTCGCGTGCTACAAAGTTTTCACCGTCAAGATAGGTAACGTTGAGATGGCAGTCGCACTTCTTGTCAGGGATATTCATTTCGATTTCAAATGCTTTTTCTTCACAGGGAGCGATGTCTGCCGTAATGCTGCCGCTTGCAAGAATCTCACTTGCATTCTTAACGATTTCCCAGTTTGCAGTGATGTATGAGGTGTTTCTGAAACGGTTTGTGTTAAGCAAAACAAGCTTGCCGTCAGCAACTTTTGCTCTTAAAGGACGGTAAACAGCTTGCATCACGAGAGCGCCTGTGTGAGGAGTGCGGTCGGGATAAACAAGACCGTCAACGCAGAAGTTACCGTCATGCTTTTTCTCGCCGTGGTCGCCGCCATAGGTGAATTTATACTTGCCTCTTGAATGGTAAACCGCATGGTCGGCCCATTCCCAGATGCAGCCGCCCATAAGGTTGTCGTATCTGTAGAGAATATCCCAGTAATCTTCAAGTGCGCCGGGGCCTACACCCATAGCGTGTGCGTATTCGCAAAGGAAGAAGGGCTTCTTGGAATGATTCTTGCTGCGTCTGTGCTTGCCCGTTTTTTCAACGTTCGCATGGTTTGTGTACATTTCAGAAACAACGTCGTACGAATGTCTTTTTGTTCCGATAACGCCTTCGTAATGGACAGGAATTTCGGGACACTCGCTATGAAGAAAATCGTAGCATACGTCCTGGCAGTTGTAGCCGCCCGCTTCGTTGCCAAGGGACCACATACTGATACTTACACGGTTACGGTCACGCATATACATACGTTTTACTCTGTCAAGGTATCTCGGAGCCCATGCGAGGTCGTGGCTGATAAGATTGATATCGTTATGCGGATATCCGCCGCAGCCGTGAGTTTCAATATCGGCTTCGTCAACAACGTAAAGGCCGTACATATCGCAAAGAACGAGGAACTGATGGTCGGGGGGATAGTGAGAGGTTCTTACTGCGTTGACGTTAAGACTCTTCATGAGTCTGATGTCAGCTTCAAGGTCGGCAAGGGTCATAACGTAGCCGTTTTTATAGTGTGTATCGTGGTGATTAACACCCTTGAACTTGATTTTTTTGCCGTTGAAAGTATAAATGTCTTTTTTGATTTTAACGCTCTTGAAGCCTGTATAATTGCGAATGCACATAACTTCGTTGCCGTTTTTGATAAGAGTTATATATGCTTCGTAAAGCCTGGGCTCTTCTGCATTCCATTCGGTAATGTCAAGTGAGTTAAGCTTTAAAGAGCATTTTTCATCAGCAGCGCAGGATGCGGAAGCGATGAGCTTTTTGCCGTCGTAAAGTTCGGCTTTTACTTCGTACCCGCTTGTGTCGCCGCTGATTTCAAGCTGAGCGTCAATGCTCCATTTTGTTCTCTTTTTAGCTGTTTTTAAATAGAAATCATTAATATATGTGTCGGGCATTTCGTAAAGAAGAACGTCTCTGAAAATGCCGTTTTCTCTGAACATATCCTGGCATTCAAGATACGTTGCGGTGGACCATTTATAGATGGTTGCAACAAGCTCGTTTTCACCGTCATTTATATAATTGCTTATATCGAATTCTGCGGTGTTGTGAGCGCCTTCGCTGTAACCGACATGTTCCCCGTTGATATAAAGGTCAATGCAGGGGATTACGCCAAGGAAAGAGATAATATATTTTTTGCCCTTTTCTGCGTTGAAAAACTTTCTGTATAAGCCTACTGAAAGCTCTTCGGGGAGATTGGGGGATTCCAGATCAAAGGGATAGGGACAGTTGAGATAAACCGGGGGTTCGTAGCCTGTTCTCTGCCAGGTTGAAGGAATTTTAACTGAATCAAACTTGATTGAATCAGTGTCGATTACATCGGGAACGTCTGCGCTTTTTGCAAAGTACTTGAAATCCCATTTGCCCGAAAGCACTTTAACGATATCGGAGGATTTGCGTTCTTTTGCAAAGGCGGTTTTTACGAGCTTTTCTTTGCTTGAATAAGGGATTGAATAAGCCCTTGCCGCAAGCTTGTTGAGCTCATAAACGGAGAAATCCTTGTAGTTCGTGCGGTTAAATTCATACTTCATTTTTAATTATCCTTTCCTTCAAGAAGATTGATAATGATTTTTGCCGCTTTATAAATATCACCGCAGCCGAGGGTTATAACAAGGTCATTTTCAGCTGCATTTTTAACAATGTAGTCAGCAACCTCTTCAAAGGTGTTGAACCAAACGCTTTCGGGAATTTGCTCTGCGAGGTCTTTTGTATAAATGTTAAACGTGTTTACTTCGCGTGAGCCCATGATTTCTGTCATAACGCATCTGTCGGGAATTTTGAGCACTCTCACAAATTCGTCAAAAAGGATTTTGGTTCTGGAATAAGTGAAGGGCTGGAATACTGCCCATACCTTGCTGTAGCCCATTTTCATGGCGGTTTCGAGAGTAACTTCAAGCTCTTTGGGGTGATGAGCGTAGTCGTCGGCAACAGTGATTCCGTTAAGCTTTGCAAGAATTTCAAAGCGTCTGCCGGCACCCCTGAAGTTTTGAATGCCTTTTATGATATCGGCAGGTGCCATGCCTGTGTGCACGGCGCTTGCGAAGGCCGCAAGAGCGTTGTAAATGTTATGCCTTCCGGGAATGCCGAGCTCAACTCTGCCAAGGAATTCGCCCCTGTGCATAACGTCAAAATGAGCGAATTCGTTTACCATTTCTATGTTTTCGGGATAATAATCGTTTGAAGGTTCAAAACCGAAAGAAACCGTGGGCTTCGGATTGATTTTGAGTGCTTCGTTTACTACCTCAACGGAGTCGGGGTCGTCGCCGTTATAAATGATTTTCTTTGTAGCAAAAGAAGTGAATTTTACAAAGGATTTCTTCATGTTATCAAGTGTTTTGAAGTAATCCAGATGATCCTCGTCGATGTTGAGGATTACCGCAACGTCGGGAGTTAAATCAAGGAATGTATCAACGAATTCGCAGGATTCACATACCATGTGCTCGCTCTTGCCGACAATGCCGTTTGTACCCGTGAGAGGAAGCTTTCCGCCGATTACTGCGGTGGGATCTTTTTCGCCTTCAATGAGCACTTGGGTGAGCATTGCGCAAACGGTGGTTTTGCCGTGAGTGCCGCACACACCGATACAGTCGGGGTAAAGCCTCGTGATTGCGCCGAGAAGCTTGCTTCTTTCAAAGCAAGGGATTCCCGATGCTTTTGCGGCAACAAGCTCGGGATTGTCGGGCAAAAGAGCAGCGGTGTAAACTATCATCTCTGCGCCTTCTATGTTTTCAGCCCTCTGACCGAGAGTGACCGGGATTCCCATGGAGCGGATTCTTGCAAGCGTATCGGTTTCGTTATTGTCAGAGCCGCTTAAACTGTAGCCTTGATTATAAAGGATTTCAGCAAGCGGACACATTCCCGAGCCGCCAATTCCGATAAAATGAACCCTTTTGACGGCCTTGAGAACGGAATCTATTTCGTGCATGAATATCATCCTTTCGCGTTGAATCGGCAAAAAAACGTTTTTCTGCCGTTTTCATATATTATATTGCATATTTGTGAAAAAATAAACACTTATTTTAAATTTATCCGAAAATGTTTTGAAATGTGGCAAAGTTGCGCTGATACCATAGACTGTTAGTGGCATTCATTTTTAATGAATGGATTCTTACAGGAGGTGTAAACGTGAACAAAGAAATACTTGTAATCGGCGGTGACCGAAGGCAGATTTTTGCGGCGCAAGAGCTTCTTGAGCTTGGTTTTAACGTGAAAATCAGCGGCTTTGACGATTACGATACGGGCTGCGTGGAAAAAGTGACAGCCGATAAATTCAGCGAAGCCGTAGCGGCGGCAAACGTGCTTGTTTTACCGTATCCTGCAACAAGAGACGGCAAAACCGTAACCTCTGCAAGCAACGACGGAGTTATGCTCGGAAAGCTTACGGCAATGCTGAAAAATTACCACACTGTTTTTGCCGGTATGCTTTCTGAAAGATGGAAGAATGCAATGGCGGAAAGGTGCGGTAAGGTTTACGATTATTCGGCACGAAGCGACCTTACGATGATGAACGCCGTGCCTACTGCGCAGGGCGTTTTGAAAACCCTTTTCAACAATATTGAATATACCGTGTATTCCTCATCCGCAGCGGTTACTGGCTATGGAAAAACAGCTAAAATCATAGCGAAATATTTTGATGCGCTTGGCGCCGACGTGACTGTATTTGCAAGGGATCCGGGTGCGGTAAGTGAAGCGGAATGCTTCGGATACAAGGCTTTCGGCATGAATTTTCTCAAAGAAAAAGCGAGCGATTTTGATATATTCATCAATACTGTTCCGGCGATGCTTATTGACAGCGCAGTTATAAGCGAAATGAAGCAATCTGCCGTTATAATTGATATTGCATCCGCTCCGTTCGGTACGGATTTTGCCGCTGCAAGGGCATCGGGAATAATGGCTCTTCAGGCAGGTTCGCTTCCGGGAAAAACTGCTCCCGTAAGCGCAGGAAGAATAATAGCAAGAATCATCTCATCCTTACTTGGAGGTGAATCTGAATGAATAATATTACCGCAGGCTTCGCTATTTGCGGTTCGTTTTGTACATTTTCAAAAGCTATAGGGCAAATGGAGTATCTGATTTCCGAAGGCATCAACGTTGTTCCGATTATGTCGCAGACCGCTTATTCAACTGATACAAGATTCGGCAGAGCAGAGGATTTCCGAAAAAGAATTGAGGATATCTGTTCGCGTGAAATAATACACACGATTACTCAAGCTGAGCCTATCGGTCCTGAAAAAATGCTTGATATACTTGTGATTGAGCCTTGCACGGGTAACACGGCGGCAAAGCTCGCAAACGGCGTTGTGGATACTTCTGTTACCCTTGCGGCAAAGGCGCATCTCAGGAATGACAGGCCGCTTCTGCTTGCTTTATCCACTAACGATGCACTGTCGAATGCCGCTGTTAACGTGGGTAAGCTGCTTAACAACAGAAACGTATATTTTGTCCCTATGGCACAGGATGACAGCGTCAAAAAGCCAAGGAGTGTTGTGGCGGATTTCACAAAGACCTATGATGCCATACTCAGTGCGCTCGACGGAAGACAGCTTCAGCCCATATATTTCTGATAATTAATTATTTTTTAAATTTTGATGTAATATACGGGCTTTGCAGGTTAAAATACCTCAAGAGGATAATTGCTTTAACGGCTGCCGCAGAGTGATTTTCTGTGGCAGCTCGGTGCGGTTTTTTGATGATTAACAATATGTGTTTTACTACTTGCATATTAAATAAATATTTGATATAATATGATGAAATTATATTAGGCTATTATGCGCTCGGAGGATATATGAAAGGTAAGCTTATAGTAATTGAAGGCCTTGACGGCAGCGGAAAATCAACTCAGCTTTCTTTGCTCAAGCAGCGTCTTGAGGCGCAGGGCGTCTGCGTTACGCAAATAAAACTACCCAATTATGACGACCCTTCGTGTGAGCTTGTCAAGATGTATCTTGCAGGCAGATTCGGTAACAGTCCCGATGCTGTTAACGCTTATGCCGCTTCTTCCTTTTATGCTGTTGACAGATACGTAAGCTATCATTGCTTTTGGAAAGAGACGTACTGCGCAGGCGGCATTATTCTTGCGGACAGATACACAACCTCCAACGCATATCATCAGATTACCAAACTCGGTGAAGATGAACGTGATTCTTACCTTGAGTGGCTTGAAGATTTTGAATACGGTAAGCTCGGAATTCCTGCACCTGACGCCGTTGTTTACCTCGATATGCCCGTTGAAGCGTCGCAGAAGCTGATGACTTCAAGATATAACGGCGATGAGAGCAAAAAGGATATTCACGAGAAGAATACGGATTACCTTGCAGCTTGCAGGCAGGCGGCGGAGTATTCATGCGATAAACTCGGCTGGAAGCGCATTCTTTGCGCAAACGGCAGTGAAACGAGAACTATAGAAGATATATCAGACGAGGTTTTTGCTTACATAAATTCCATTATTAATGAATGAGGTCGGGATATGATTGACTTTGCCAAAAAATCCGATATTGCCGTGCTTTCCGCTTTATGGAAAGAATCTTTTGGTGACTCGGATGAATATATCAATAATTTCATGACCCGCAGATTTATTCCCGGCAACACCGTTGTATACAGAGATCAGGGCACGGTGGTATCGCAGCTTTTTCTGCTTGAGGGCGATCTCAGAATTAATTCCGTCATGTACCCCTCAATGTATATATATGCCGCCTGTACTTCGGAAAGCTACAGGGGTAGGGGAATAATGAGTTCTTTGATTGAAAGAGCGCATGAGATTGCCAAGGACCGTAACGCCGATTTTATATGCCTTGTTCCGGGCGAAGAGAGTCTGTTCAATTATTATTCCAAATGCGGCTTTGTAACAGCTTTTGAAAAGAAAAGACTTTCCATTGAGAGAAAGTATCTGCGGATTATTTCTGACAGGCAGGCTCAGAGTGTTGAACCCAATTATCTTCTTTTGGGCGATTTCAGAAATTCCCGTATTACCCGTGGTGATGCCTTCTTGTGGAACGGAAGTGCGGTTGAATATGCGGCAGGCGAAAACGGACTCACGGGAGGCAAATGTGTTTATAACGGCAATCCGTTGAGCGGCTATGCGTTTTTCAGAGATAACGGCAATTCGGAGTGCTTCGTTTATGAATGCTGTGTTTCAAAAGGTTCTTTTCCCGCTCTTGCAAAGCTTATTCTTGACGAAAGCAGTGCGGAGAATTTTATATTTGATTTACCGCTCGACTTTCCGCTCAGTGCGGATAAAACCGAGATTATTAAAAATGCAATGCTCATGCCCGTAAGTGCTGAGGCTGAGCTTGCGGCCAAAGAAATCAACAGTGCGTATTTCGGGCTCACGCTCGGATAGGAGGAATTTATGTTTTATTTGTTTATGGCAGACGGTACCGAAGAGGTTGAAGCGATTGCAACTCTTGATGTAATGCGCAGGGCAGGTATCGAGGTTAAAACCGCAGGGGTCGGTTCTGACGTTATCTGCGGCTCTCACGGTATTAAAATTATCTGCGATATGGCCGCTTGTGAAACCGTGCTTGAAGATTCGCTTGAAGGTGTTGTTATTCCCGGAGGAATGCCTGGCACCGTTAACCTTGAAAACGATAAATTTGTTATTGATGCGGTTAAATACTGTGCAGATAATTCAAAGCTTCTTTGTGCAATCTGTGCCGCTCCTTCGGTTTTCGGTCATCTCGGTTTGCTTGAGGGCAAAAAGGCTGTTTGCTTCCCCGGCTTCGAGCAGGAGCTCAAGGGCTGTGAGGTTGCTCAGAGCTTTGTTTGTACCGACGGTAATATCATCACGGCAAAAGGCATGGGAAGTGCTGTTGATTTCGGGCTTGAAATCGTAGCTGCTGTCTGCGGCAGGCAGAAGTCCGATGCGTTAAGAGGTACGCTCCAATGCCCGAAAGCATAAAGAAAGCCAAGCAGGAGTTGAGGCGCAGATTCAGGCAGATGCGCATTGATATGACGGGCGAAGAAAAAGCTGAGCGTGATCGGCTGATTACGCAGGCCTTTCTTGCGCTGGACTGTTACAAATCCTGCAAAACTCTTTTGATTTACTATTCAACAGATATTGAGGTTGATACTCACGGTATTATAAACCGAGCCTTTGAAGACGGGAAAAGAGTAGCTTTTCCTGTTTGCCGCGGAAACGGTGAAATGGATTTTTACATCGCTGAAAGCATCGGCGCGCTTTTGCCTGATGCCTACGGTATTCCTGCCCCCGAGGCTGACCCTTCGGGTCTTGTTGACTGTTTTGAGGATGCGCTTTGTGCAGTGCCTGCTCTGGCGTATGATTCAAGCGGTTTTCGTATCGGCTTCGGAAAAGGTTTTTATGACAGATATATAAGCCGCACAGGTGTTAAAACCGTCGGGCTTTGCTATGAAAGCTTCGTGGTTGAAAAACTTGCGGTTGATGAATTCGATTGCAGTGTGCAAGCACTGCTTACGGATGAAAAATACAGAAATTTTAGTAAGCTTTGTTAAATTGAAAGGAGGCTTACGTGATGGACAATAAAAATTCAGGTAACGGTCCGTTTGATTTTTTCGGTCTCGGTCCTGCTGACGGTATGAGCTTTGAGCCTGCCAAGTCCCAGGAGCAGAATAAACCCAAGAGCTTTGATTTGGGTCCCATCAATACTCCTGCGGCTCCGAGTGCACCTCCTGCACCTGCAAAGAAAAAGTTTGAGGTTCATTTTGATGATTCTGAGATGATTGCGCCCGTTGAGCCCGTTACTTCATCGCAGACCTCGGGCATCTATTTTACTCCGAGAAAGAAAAAGCCTGAAGAATCTCAGCTGAAGCAGGAAACTCAGAAGAAACCCCGCAAGAAAGCCCCTGATTTTGGAAACGGTTTCAAAAATCTTTCCACCAACAAAGCTCTTATTGCATTCTGCAGTGCCGTTGTTTTGTGTGCGGTAATCGTTTCATGCGTTGCAATTTCCTGCATCAATGACGTTTTTGCGCTTAACAGAAGCGAGGAATCTGTAAGCATTACTATTCCTAATAATGCCGATGCCGATCAGATTATCGATATCCTTTCCGATAACGGACTTGTAAAGCAGAAGCTTTTCTGTAAGTTTTTCTACAATCTTACTCAGGTTATTTTTGCCGATGAAGATGACGAGCCTCCCGTTTTTCTCAGCGGTGTTTATTACGTGCCGTCAAATCTCGGCCTTGAGGGTTATATTCATGAATTTCAGCAGATTCAGGTTGCCGCAGATACGGTCAACGTTGTTTTCCCTGAAGGTTGGACAATCTATCAGATGTTTGATAAAATCGAGAATTTCGGTATCTGCAATAAGGATCAGCTCATAGCCGCTCTTGAGGGTGCTGATTTTGATTACAGCTTCATCAAAAATATCCCCATGAATACCAACAGAGTGTTTGCGCTTGAGGGATATTTCTTCCCGGATACCTATGAATTCTATGAAACCATGGATGCAAATGCTGTTATCAGAAAATTCCTCAACGGCTTCAATAACAGATGGACAGAGGAATACACAGCCAGAGCAAATGAACTCGGTATGACAATGGATGAAGTTCTTATCCTTGCATCCATTGTTCAGCGTGAGGCTGCCGATGAGGAGCAGATGCCTCTCGTTTCTTCTGTTTTGCACAACAGACTTGACTATTCGGTTTCTTATCCTACTCTCGGCTGTGATGCTACCAATAACTATATCAAAACTTACGTCGCTCCCAATGTTTCAGTTAATGAAGCTAATATTTATTCCGTTGCGTATGATACTCATTCGATAATCGGCTTGCCTGCAGGACCTATCTGCAATCCCGGTATTGCTGCTATTGAAGCGGCGCTTTATCCCGAAGATACCGATTATTTCTATTTCTGTCACGATAATTCAGGTGAGATTTATCTTGCCCGTACCAACGCTGAGCACGATGCAAATACCCTTAAGGTGCTCAGGGCAAATAACTGACCGTTTTAATTTTTGATTGTTAAGGAACGGCTTTGCCGTTACGGTGAAAATATGTCACAGATAAAAAAAGCCCCCGAGGTGCTTGCTCCTGCGGGGGACAGAGAAAGGCTTGAGGCTGCCGTCGAATACGGCGCCGATGCCGTATACCTCGGTTCGACAATGTTCGGCATGAGAAGTGCTCCTGCTAATTTCAATGCAGTTGAATTGGCTGATGCCTGTGCCTATGCCCACTCAAAGGGCGTTAAGGTGTATCTTACCTGCAACACTGTGCCGAGAAACAGTGAGATTGCTGTTTTACCGCAGTTTATTGAAAATGTTGCCGAGGCAGGCGTGGATGCGCTTATTGTTACTGATATCGGCGTTTTGCAGGCGGTAAAAAAGTATGCGCCTAACGTGGATATTCATATATCTACTCAGGCAGGAATTACAAATTATGCTGCGGCAAATGAATTTTATAACATGGGCGCAAGCAGAATTGTTACTGCCCGTGAGATTTCTCTTGAAGAGATTGCCGAAATCCGTGCAAAAACACCCAAAGAGCTTGAAATTGAATGCTTTGTTCACGGCGCCATGTGCGTTTCGTTCTCCGGCAGATGCCTTTTGTCAAATTACATGACGGGCAGGGATTCCAACAGGGGTGATTGCGCTCAGCCCTGCAGATGGAAATATGCTCTGTGTGAGGAGAAGCGTCCGGGTCAGTATTTCCCCATTGAGGATGACCCGCAGGGTACATATATTCTCAATTCCCGTGATATGAGCATGATTGAGCACATTCCCGAGCTTTATGCGGCAGGGGTGGACAGCTTCAAAATTGAGGGCAGAGCGAAGTCGGCTTATTATGCAACCGTTGCTGTAAATGCGTACCGTGCGGCAGTTGACGGGTTCGTTGAATCGGGTTTTTCGCCGGATTATAAGCCCGAAAAATGGATAGTTGATGAAACTTATAAAATCAGCTACCGTGATTATTGTACGGGATTCTTTTTCGGTGACCCTGCCGATGATGCCAACGTAACCTTCAGAGGCTACAACCGTGAGTGGAGCGTTGCGGCAACCGTACTCGGCTGCAAGGACGGATTCTTATTCGGAAGCCAGCGCAACCGCTTTTTTGAGGGTGACGTGCTTGAGGTTATGGAAAAAGGTAAAAAACCCTTTGATGTAAAGGTTGAAGAGCTTTGCAACGAAGAGGGAGAGCGCATCGAAAGCGCGCCGCACCCGATGATGAATTTTAAATTCAGGTGTCCCTTTGAGATTGCGGAAGGGGCTTACCTCAGGATTAAAAATTAATCGGCTTATGCCGTGAAAGGACGATATATATGCCGGTGTCTTTAAATGACAATACCTGTGCAAGAATAAGTAAATATGACGATAAAACCGTTGTTTTCTTTTCACAGTCAGCAAACGGTACTGCTTCCGTTCAGTCGCTTGCATCGCTTATGAACGGACTTTCAAAGCGCGGTTACCGTGTTCATCACGTCACTTTTGACCAGCCTGCAGGTGATGATTATATCACGGCGGATGACGTTGAACGTCATGTGCTCAGTAACCTTGAAAACGACGGTATGCCTTCATCTGTTTCGTTTTTGAGAGTTCTCGGTGCGATACCTGCAAAAACCGTAGTTCTCTGGGGCACTTTTACCAAGAGAATGTATCAGTGCTATCTTGCTGCAAAATCATTGGGCAGATGTGTTGTGTTCTATCAGAGCCAGTCACCTGTTCAGCCTTTGTCGGCAGGCGCACACAATCTTGTTACCATGTATAATAATACCGTTGCAGGCTGTGATGCGGTTATAACTCCCTGCGATAAGGACGAGGCTCTTTTTAAAGGACTCGGTGCAAAAGCGTGCGAAATCATTCCCTTTTATTTCCCCTATGATACAAGTGAGGTTTCGCCTTCAACCGTTGCTAACAGAGATATCGCTTTCTTCTCTTCTTTCTCGGGAAGAAATACTAAAAATATAATTGCTGCTTTCGGAATGCTTCATGAAAAGTATCCCGATGCAACGATGCATATGATTCTGATGAATTCCGTCAAAATCAACGCATCCTCCGATGCTCTTATGAAATACGTTGAGCAGAGCGGACTTTCCGATGTTTTCACAATTGAAAGAAAGGTACTCAAGCCTCTCAGAGCGCTCAGGCAGGCAGGTGTCAGCATCACCTATGCCCACTATGAGCATATGCCTCAGACGGTGCTTGAATCCGTAACCGCAGGCATTCCTGCGCTTCTTGCGTGCGATGCCGATTACAGCGGAAGTTCTCTGCCTTTTGAAAGTGTAAACGCTGCAGATGTTTTATCAATCTATAAGCTTCTTGATAAGTATATGGAGCAGCAGACAAGGGAAGAATACAGAGAAAAAGCACGCCTCAATCTTGATGCGGACATGCGTGCGGTTATTGTTGATAAATGGGAAGAGGCTCTCTCAAGGGCAGAGAGCGAGTTTGAAGCAAGAGTTGATGCTTCTTCGGCCCTTTCCGCAAAGATTACCGATGATTTGGTAAAGCACGGTAAAGATAAGGAAAAATGCGCTTCTCAGCTCAGAGAACTCCTTTTTGAAGGCGCAGTGCCTGCCGATTTATTCGGCGCAATGCTCTATTGCTCAATGAAAAAGGAAGAAATCGTTGAGCTCTTCAATACAATCGGTATTGCCGCAACTTATAAGATGTATGATATTGAAACAAGGTTACATTTTCTCAATGTCATTGCTCCCTGCACACGCAAGGGTATGACCTATGAGCAGGCCGTTGCCGGAGTAAAGAAAGGCATTTATACCGGATTTGAGATTCAGGCAATGCTCGCGCAGAGCGGCGCATCGGCCGATGAGGTTATAAAAGCGCTCGGTATTGCAGGGGATAAATACCTTCGCTATGCTCTTTCCAATTCCCTTTATCTGCTCAATACGCTGTATAATAATGAAACAAAGCCCGATACAAGGCTGTATTCGGCAGGGGAGAATTCTTCGTACGTCGGTGTTAGGAATTCTTTGAGGAATTTCCTCTCCCTCAATCAGCGTACTCTTAAGTTCAAAAACCATTTCTTTGTACGCAGAGCCATTAAATTCCATGATTGGCTTAACAGTCCGTGGGATTTCAAGAGTCCGCTCGAAAAGGCGATTTGCGCTCCGTTCTTTGCTAAAACACTCATTAAGCGTAAGCTTTATCTTAAGAGCAAACAGCGTCAGAATAAGCGTAAGGTTGTAGAGGTTGCATCTTCTGATACCCGTAAGATTCAGCTTCTTGTTCTTATGCTTCTGCTTGAGCTTGACCGCATCTGCAAAAAGTACAATCTTACTTATTACCTCGCAGGCGGTTCAATTCTCGGCGGTGTGCGTCATAAGGGCTTTATTCCGTGGGATGACGATATTGATATCACCATGCCCAGGCCTGATTACGATAAGTTCATAAAGGTCTGCCAGAAGGAATTGCCTGAGGAATACTATCTTGATAAGGACTGTGTTCCTTTCTGCCATAACCGAATTGAAATAAGAGGAACCGATTTCACCACTTTCTTCAGAAAAGGTGCGGTTTTCCTTGATATACTTGCTCTTGAAGGCAGTCCCGATGATGAGGCGCTTCGCAGAGAACATGAACGCAAGTGCAAATTCTGGCGCTCATGCATGCTTGAAAAAGCAAGACCTTTCCCGCTTTTCGATTTTTCAAGCAAGGCAAAAATCAAGAGATATATTGCCTGCTCAATTCTTCGTTTTGTTCCCAGATGGTTCCTTAAGTATAACTGGGAGCGTTGGGCAAAGAAATACGACGTAAACGAAACTTCAAGCTGGGTTTGTCTGCCTGCAAGTATTTATACCTATGAGCAGGAGCGCTTCCCCAAGGAGTACTGGGGTGAACCCGTAAACCTGGAGTTTGAGGGAATGCAGTTACCCACAATGTCCCATTGGGAGGATTACCTTGTGTGCCATTTCGGCGATTACATGAAAATGCCCCCCGAAACTACCAGAAAATCACACCACTATATTTTCAGCTATACTCTCGGTAAATACGGAGAAATGTCAGAGGAAGAGATTGAAAAGATGTTCCTTGACAAGAGAAAGGACTACTTAGGATATTAAGTTGAATGGAGGATGAAAATGGGTCAGGAAAATACCCTGAATCAGCAAAGTAAATACTGTGACAGCAAGGGCAGACTCTATTTTTACGACAACGCAAAGTTTATTCTTATTTTTCTTGTTGTTCTTGCTCACGTCATTTCCCCGTTCAAATCCGGTAGCGAGAGCACCTACGTTGTATGGAAGTTTATCAATTCCATGCATATGCCGTGCCTGATATTTATTTCGGGATTCTTTGCAAAGCGTTATATTCAGCCCGGCGGCGGGCTTAAGGTACAGCGTACCTTCTCGTATTTTATGCTTTATATTTTTTCACAGATTGCCATAAGTGTATTTGAGGTGCTGGTGCTTGATAAGTCAATAAGTCCCAGCCTTCTCAGTGCAAGGTCATCCCTGTGGTTTTTACAGTGTCTCGGAGTGTGGTACCTTATCCTTCCGTTTTTCGAGAAATTCAGACCTGAAGTGCTGCTTACGGCATCAATTATAATCGGTCTTATAATCGGATATGATCAGAGCGCATTTAATATCCTTGCAATTTCACGCGTTTTTGTTCATTTTCCGTTCTTTATGGCGGGTTATTTCTGCACACCCGAGCTCATTACAAAGCTTTTCAATAAGAAGGTACGCATAGCGGCGGTGGTTGCTCTTGTTGCGTGTGCTGTATTCTTCTGGTTCTTTAACAATTGCTTTTATGACGGAATAATCACCTGTAACTACCCATATGCAAAGGTTAACGGTCTGCAGGATTTCCCTTATGCGCTGCGTTGGGTATTCCGCCTGAGCTTTTATCTGTTTGCGTTTATTCTGAGTGCCGCATTCCTTGCGGTTGTTCCCCGCAAAAAGAATATTTTCACCCGTTTCGGTTCAAGAACGCTTGCGGTGTATATTCTTCACCGTTTTCTCTACCTTTGCTGGACTGAACTCGGTTGGTGGGAATATTTCAAGGATATGAAATACGTTGCGGTTATCAATGTTCTTATTTCTGTTGCCGTAACATTGATTCTGTCGCTTAAGCCGTTCTCGTATCCTTTTGACCTGATTCAGAAAATCAGTATAAACCGATTATTGGATAAGAAAAAATGTAAGTAAGGAGAATTTTATGAGTAAGCTCGGAAAGGTTTACTGTGCAATACTTGCAGGGGGCTCGGGAACAAGGCTCAATTCGCCTGTGCCCAAGCAATTCCTCATGCTTTCGGGCAAGCCCATTTTTATAAGGAGCATTGAAGCAATGCTTGCTGATGAGAGGGTGGAAGAGCTCTGGGTAGGTGCCAACGGAGATTGGTACGATCTTGCCCTGAGTCAGATTTCCGAATTCATCGGCAACGATTCCCGTGTGCATATTTGTCAGGGAGGAGTTGACCGTGAGGGTACTTTGCTCAATATTCTCAACAGTATAGCTGCAAACAACGAAGTCGGCGATAACGATATAGTTCTTATTCATGATGCGGTAAGACCCTTTGCAAGCAAAAGAATAATCAACGACGTTATTGCTGAAATGGAATTTTGCGATGCCTGCAACACCGTAATCCCCGTAAACGATACCATAATTCATTCTTCTGATAAAAAGAAGGTTACAGGTATGCCTGACAGAAGCTGCCTTTTTGCCGGTCAGAGCCCTCAGGGCTTTAAGATAAGGGCTCTTATGAATGCCTTTGAAACTCTCGACCCTGAAACACGCAAGACCCTTACCGAAACAACGAAGGTATGCTTTGTGCAGGATATACCGATTCACATAGTAACGGGCGAATTTTATAATTTCAAAATAACAACTCCTTATGATATGCAGCTTGCTGAGGCTGTGCTGGCATATCTTGAAGCTCAGAAAAGCGAGTGATACAGAGGTACATATGAGATATTTAATTGCATCGGATATTCACGGCTCTGCGCATTATTGTGAGAAGCTTCTCAGTGCATTTAAGTCAGAAAAGGCTGACAGGCTTGTTTTGCTCGGAGACATACTTTATCACGGACCCCGAAACGATTTGCCGCAGGGATACAATCCCAAAAAAGTTATCGAGATGCTTAATCCTCTGGCGGATAAGATACTTTGCGTCAGGGGTAATTGTGATACAGAGGTTGACCAGATGGTGCTGAGTTTTCCTGTTCTTGCGGATTATGCAGTGATTGATTTGAATGGCAGACTCATGTATCTTACCCACGGGCATAAGTACGGGCCGCAGAATCCGCCGTCTCTTTCCAAGGGCGATATTCTCCTTTGCGGCCATACCCATGTTCCGGTCTGCGTTGAAAAAGAAGAGTTTGTTTATCTTAATCCCGGTTCGGTTTCGATTCCGAAAGAAAACTCTCACCATTCATATATGATTTATGAAAATTCACATTTTGAATGGAAGAGTCTTGAGGGCGAAGTTTACATGGAATATACTGTATAAAATCTCATTCAAACAGAATAAATGACAAGGCAGTAACCGAAAAAACGGTTGCTGCCTTTTTATATAGGTTATTTGAACAAAGAATTTAACAATATTTAGGTATTATTGATTATTGAATATTTAAAATTATTATATTAAAATAAAGAAGAAATTGCAGCCAAGTGCTGTTGTGAGGTGTAATAAAAATGATTAAATTAGGCGTAAACAGTGTTTTGTTCAAAGGTGTCAGCTTCCGTGAAGCGGCTCAGGCAATCAAGCGTTGCGGATATGACGGCGTAGAAATCTCCGCAATTGAAGGCATGTGTGAGCATCTTCGCCTTGCTGATTGGAAAAATCAGAAGCAGGAGCTTCTTGCCATTACAAACGATCTTAATCTTCCCTTCCTTTCAACTGAGGTTGCTACCCGTGACAGAGAAAGGCTTCTTGTTGCTTTCGAGGCTTGTGCCGAGCTTGGAATTCCCGTTGCAAACATCGGCTCAGGCGGCACTTCCGGTGATGAAGAATCGTTCAAGGAAACCGTTGAAATATTAAGAGTTGTTGCTGAGGATGCACTCAGCTTCGGTGTAACACTTTGCTGCAAGGCTCATGTTGGCGCCGCGGTTCACGATACGGCAACAACCCTGCGAATGCTTGCTGAGGTCAATTCCAAAGGCCTTGGTGTTGATATGGATCCCAGCCATATTCACAGGGCAGGGGAAAATCCTGCGATTGAGCTCCCGAAGGTTATCAGCGCAATGAAGCACATCCATATCCGTGACTGTAAGGGTGAAGGTCCCAGCCCCGGAATTCCGGAGCTTCAGGCGTGCGGCAGAGGTGATATAGACCTGCTCGGATATTTCAAGGCCATGACAGAGGCGGGATACGACGGCCCCGTATGCCTTGAAGTTATAGGCGATGAACAGAGCCTTGCCGATGCTGTTGCGATTGCTTCCGAGAGCTACGGATATATGAACGCTTGCCTCAAGATGCTTAATGCACGATAATTTGATATAAGGAGAGATAATATGTCAAAGAAACCTAATATTCTTATGTTTGGTATTGACAGCCTGCGCAGTGACCATATGAGCCTTTACGGTTACGACAGGCTTACCACACCTCATATTGATAAATACATTGATGAGGGCGGAATAGTGTTTGAAAATATGTTCAGCCCTTCCATTCCCACAACTCCCGGTTATGCGTCGATGCTTACGGGTCTTGATTGCTTCGGCACGGATTGTGTTGCTCTTCGCCACAAGGGT
This sequence comes from Clostridia bacterium, assembly GCA_017397105.1. Lineage (GTDB taxonomy): Bacteria > Bacillota > Clostridia > Oscillospirales > Acutalibacteraceae > CAG-177. Next base: position 45,806 of record JAFQKF010000016.1, read on the forward strand.
GATCTTATTGATTCCATTGAAACGCTTCCTGAAGTTCTCCGCAAGCACGGTTACACATCAACCTGCATAGGATTTAACGGCAACGCAGGTTCAAGAGGATTTGACAATTATATTTCATACGGCGATTGGGAACCTAATAAGGCGGCAAATCTTAATGACAAGGCAATTCCTGAGCTTGACCGTCTTGTGAAGCAGGATAAACCCTGGCTTATGTTCATGCGTCATATGGACCCTCATTCTCCTTATTATGCACCCAAGCCCTTTGACCGTTTGTTCTATGCGGATGACGAGTTTGATCCCAATAATAAATCCCTTAAGCCCGTATATGAATTCAAGCCTTTCAGAGATTATTTCCTTTCCTGGTTCCCTGAGGGATGCACGGATGCTGAGTACATAATCGCACAGTATGACGGTTGCGTTGCTTACATGGATGCTTGCATTAATCAGGTTCTTGAAAGACTCAGAGCTCTCGGCGTTGAGGATGATACTATCGTTATTTTCACCTCTGACCATGGCGAAACTCTTTACGATCACGATTGTTATTTTGACCATCATTCAATTTATGATAACGTTCTGACCGTACCCTTTGCATTCAGATATTCAGGCTTCCCTTATTGCGGAAGAGTAGCTGATATCTGCCAGATTAAGGACGTAATGCCCACTATTCTTTCCCTTTGCGGTATTGACAGCGGCATTGAATTCGACGGCAGAGATATGACCAAGGCTGTTACGGGAGAGGGTGTTAAGCAGGAGAGTGAGTTCTATATTACCGAGGCTACGTGGATGCGCAAGCACGGCTGGAGAACTCCCGAATGGAAGCTTATGGTTGCTCTTGAGCCGGACTTCCACTTTAAACCTGAGATTGAGCTTTACAATCTTATTGATGACCCTCAGGAACTCAACAATATTGCCGATAAGGAACCCGAGGTTGTTGAATTCCTTAAAGCAAGAATGGAAGCACATATCAAAAAGCGTGAGGCTGAAACCGGCAGAACCAATCCCATGTACACAAACCTTGACTGGAACGGATTCGGCAGACCCTTTGAGTCCTCACAGGAAGCGTACGATTCTCTCCATATCGGTGACCCCGAAGCTGCAAAAAAGCTTCAGGCAAAGCTTGCTGAAATGGGCGTTGAAGATTAAAGAAAGTAAGGCGATACTATGCAAAGAACCTGTGTTATAGGCATGGGTCCTATCGGTAATAATCACGCAACCGCTTACACTCAGTGTGAGTGTGCTGAGCTTGTAGGAGTTTGCGATAAAAATCCGGAGCGTGCAAAAAAAGCAGGTGAAAAATACGGTGTCCCGTATTTCCTTGATGCACAGCAGATGCTTGATGCTCTCAAGCCTGACATCTGTTCGGTTGCAACCGGCGGATATGAGTATTCAAGTGACCATTGTGAGCCTACTCTTCAGGCTCTTGAGGCGGGCTGCCACGTTCTTGGCGAAAAGCCTATAAGCAACTCTCTCAAGGATGCAAAGCTTATGGTTGATACTGCCGAAAGGCTTGGCAGATGCTACGGAATTGACCTTAATCACCGCTTTACACCTGCTGCAAGGCAGGCAAAAAAGTGGCAGGATGACGGCAGAATCGGTGAGCTCCTGTTTTGCAACATGGCACTTTGGATTGGCAAATTCATGCCGCTTGATTCTGTTTTCTATCATCTTAAAGCGCTTAACCCTCATTCCGTAAACATTATGCAGTATTTCTGCGGTCCGGTAAAAGAAGTTTCCTGCTTTGCTATGAAAGCAAGCGGAAGGGACATTTATTCAACTTCTTCAATCAATATGCGCTTTGAGTGCGGAGCGGTAGGTCACCTGACAAGCTCTTATGATATCAAGCGCGGTCATCCCATGGAGCGTTGCGAAGTGGCGGGTGTTGACGGCAGATTTATCTTTGAGGATATGTGGCGCGAGGCTGTGCTTTATCCTGCGGATTCCTGGGTCAAAGAGGTTTACACCAACCCTGTTTTTGACGGATTTGCAGGCTTTTACGATACTTTTAAGGACAGAATACATACCTTTGTCCGTCAGGTTGAGGCAGGCGCAAGGCCTGAGGAAATTGACGGAAGCGGCAAGGAAGGTCTTGAAGCTTCAAGAGTTATCCACGCAGCTATTCAGTCCATTAAAGAAAACGGCGCCGTTATTCAGGTGTCTTCAATAACAGAATAAATATGAAAGGATTTTGATTATGGCTAATTCACCTTTAAAAGTCGGTGTAGTAGGTATGGGCGGTATCGGCCGTACACATTGCAGAGCATATGTTGCAGATGAACTCGCAGAGCTTGTTGCGGTTTGCGACCTTATCAAAGAAAGAGCCGATGAAGCTGCAGAAGAATTTTCTGTTCCTGCATTTTACAGCCTTAAGGAAATGCTTGCAGCTTTCCCCGAGCTTGATATAGTTGACGTTACCACCAGCGGTCTTGAAAACGGAAGCTGGCATTATGAACCCGTAATGGAAGCTCTTGATGCAGGTAAGAACGTTTTAACCGAAAAGCCTATCTCAAATAATATAATCGAAGCCAGAGAAATGGTTGATTATGCTACCAAAAAGAACGTATATCTCGGCTGCAATCTTAATCATTTCTTCTCAGAACCTGCAGATATAGCAAGGCAGTATATTGCTGACGGAAAAATCGGCGAGCAGATTTATTGCATAAATAAGGTTGGATTTAACGGAAGCGTTATTGTACCTTCGGATATTGATAAAAACTCCCGTTGGCAGCTTCCCTATTCCCATGCTAAAGCGTTCCTTACCCATCCTTTCTCTGTTATGCGCCATTTCTGCGGCGACGTTACCCACATTCAGGCATTTATGGATAAGCCCGGTCCCCGCAGACAGGGCGGCGACCTGATGCTTTCAATTCAGAGCATTCACATGAAATTCCAGAACGGCTGCGTAGGCTATCTTCTTTCACAGAGAGGTGATGCGCATTTCGGCCTCGGCGGATGGTGGAGCTTTGAGCTTGCAGGCACAAGCGGTACCTTCTGCATTGAAAACTGCGTTGAGCAGATTACCTACTGGGAGCTTGATAAGGAACCTGTTGTTCACAATACGGGAGTTACTGATTTCGGTGCAACCTTCCCCATCAGAATTCACGCTTTCCTTGAGGATATTACAAACGGTGTTCCCAAAGAGCATATCCGTGCAAGCGGCAGAGATGCCCTTGCCACAATGGAATATATCTTTGCTGCAATTGATTCGTTTGAATCGGGCGGTCAGATTGTACGTCCCCATGCTCTTCCTCCCATTCACGGCGATTGCCGCATAATCAAATAATCAAAGCAAAAAATGAGCCGCCTCACCTTGGTGAGACGGCTCTCTTTATCTTTTTGTTAATCGTTCATAACTGCTTCTTTTATGCCTGAAGCAAGGCCTGCTATTGACTGGATTTCGCTGGGGATAATGATCTTTGTAGCCTTGCCGTCAGCGGCAGTTTCAAAGGCTTCAAGGCTCTTTAAGGTAAGATAGCCTGATTTGGGATCGGATTCGTTGATAAGAGCAATTGCCTTTGCTCTTGCCTGCTCAACCTTGAGAATAGCTTCAGCTTCACCCTCAGCTTCGCGGATTTTTGATTCTTTGATAGCCTCTGCACGCAGGATTGCTGCCTGCTTTTCGCCTTCAGCTGCAAGAATCTGGCTTTCCTTGTGACCTTCCGCAACAAGCACCTTGCTTGCTTTTTCACCCTCAGCGTTGAGGATTGCTTCACGGCGCTGACGTTCAGCCTTCATCTGCTTTTCCATAGCGTCCTGAATTTCCTTGGGAGGAATGATGTTTTTAAGCTCAACTCTGTTTACCTTGATGCCCCATGCATCGGTTGCCTCGTCAAGAATAACTCTGATTTTGGCGTTGATGGTGTCACGGGAGGTGAGGGTGCTGTCAAGCTCAAGGTCACCAATAATATTACGAAGAGTGGTAGCGGTGAGATTTTCAATAGCTGAAATGGGGTTTTCAACACCGTATGTGTAAAGCTTAGGGTCTGTAATCTGGAAGAAAACGACCGTGTCTATCTGCATGGTAACGTTATCCTTTGTGATAACGGGCTGGGGAGGAAAGTCCACAACTCTTTCTTTAAGAGAAACACGCTTTGCAATTCTTTCAATAAAAGGTATTTTGATGTGAAGACCCGTCTGCCAGGTTGTGCTGTATGTTCCGAGTCTTTCAATAACGTAAGCGGTAGACTGAGCTACAACCTTGATGTTTGCAACAAGTACCGCAAGAGCAATAACTACAATGATAGCCAGAACAATAAATATTGTCATAACAAATACCTCCGTCAATTATTTAATCATACGTTAGCGGTAACAACGGAAACAACGACCCTTACGCCCTTGATTTCCTTGATAACCACTCTTTCGCCCTTTGGGATGATTTCGCCGTTTTCCGAACGTGCAGACCAGGTAATACCGTCAATAACGACACAGCCTGTTCCTTCGATATTGTTGATATCTTCGGTTACAACAGCTTCTGAGCCGATACATCGGTCCGCATTTGTAGGCTGAATCTTGCTGTGTGTGAATTTTTTAACCAGCGGGCGGGTGGCAATAAGAGCAACAGCAGATACAACAATAAACAGTACAATTTCAAGCCAGAGCTTGGCACCGCATAAGTGCGCAATAAGCGCTGCAAGCGAACCTGCTGCAAACCAGATTGTAACCAGCTGGGCGGTTAAAGCTTCAACAATAATGAACAAAGCAAGCAGACCTGCCCACACCATTAACTCAACTGACATCACCTTGTCTCCTTTCTCTTTCATTCACCTGAGTGTGATTATATTTTAGCATATCACTTTGCAAAAATCAATATATCTTCTTTGTGTGATTTCCATATATCGTACCACGGATTAAAAACAATACTATATATTGTATATAGCTTTAGGCTGTATACTTGCGCTTGTATACAGAATTGATTGTAAATTATTTGTGAATAGAGAAGTTTGCTTTAAAAAATATTTTCCTTTTTGATTATTTCGTTATCTTTTATGGTGGCAATGGAATCTTTAGCATCAAAACACGCTTGTCTGTATGCGGAGCGGTTGGCTTCTGAAGTGTAAATCAGCAATAAGTCAATGCATCTTTGTGCGGCTTCTATATGTGTATTTGAAGTTACGCATTTTAAGAACTTTTTGCTTTTGCGCCATTGATTTGCAAGAAGCTGTGTTTCTTCAGCAAGAGTGTCCTCATCGGCGTATGAGGCTATTTCGTAAAGATTGTCGAGTGAACTTATTAATGCCTGCGTGTTACTGCCGATTGAGTAATGAATCCATAATGCCGTAATCATAACACCAACAATCATCAATAGCGATAAATAGAATCTTTTCATTTTTACTCCTTAATAATTATCTGAGCTTCTCCTGCGGTGTCAATAGTCATCAGCAGGATGCTTTCGAGCATCAGCTTTTTGTTTTTGATTTTCTTCATTATTTCTTTTTCGCTTGTTTCTGCTTCTTTTATACCGTCGGCGCAGAAGCAACCGTCACACACAACGGTTATCGGAAAACTCCGCTTTTTAACTTTTATTTGCAAATCTGCCGGTGTTACCGGAGTTGCTTCTGCCTGAGTCATTATACTCAGCTTGCCGTTTGTTTCAAAAACCGCGTAAGCTATATCCTCTATACAGAATACATCCTTTTGACGCATTGCACACAGCAGATCGTCTGTGGTGATTCTCAGTCTTTTCATCTGAGTCTGGTCAATAACACCGTCACGGATAATCACAACGGGGTTTCCGTCAAGCACACGGCGGCATTTATAAGATTTCATACATATGACGGAGCTGATTATTTCAAAGCTAACTATTACAAGCAGAACCGCAACTGAATTAATTATCGGCAAGGAATTATCCTGAATGGGTATTGTGGCTATTTCGGAAATAAGAATTGTTGTGACAAGCTCCGAAGGCTGAAGTTCACCGATTTGCCTTTTTCCCATAAAGCGGACGGAACAAATGGTTATGGCATAAATTATGGTTGCTCTTATAAGGGTGATAAGCATAAAAACATCCTTTCGCAGTTATATGCTTATTTTATCCCGTTTGCAAAAAATATGCTTGTTTTGTATCGGCATATGGCTTATAATTAAATTTACAGAACAAAAATCGGGGGTGTTGGTATTAAATATTATTTGGGCATTGATATAGGCGGTACAAAGTGTGCGGTAATACTTGCTCAGAGTGATCCGGTAAAAATCATTCGCAAAAAAGCCTTTGCTACCGAGCAACCCAGAGGTTATAAGTATATAATTTCAAATATAATTAATGCAGTTGAAAATGTTCTTGCAGAGAGTAATGTTAAAGTGTCTGACGTGCTTGCAGCGGGTATAAGCTGCGGAGGGCCGTTGGACAGTAAAAACGGAATTATAAAGCGCCCGCCGAACCTTCCCGATTGGGATGAAGTGCCTGTTACTCATATGATCGGTAGTCATTTCGGCTTTCCTGTTTTTTTGCAGAATGATGCAAATGCCTGCGCTTTGGCGGAGTGGAAATACGGCGCCGGCAGGGGATGCGAAAATATGGTTTTTCTTACGTTCGGCACGGGAATGGGCGCAGGTCTTATTCTTGACGGCAAGCTTTACAGCGGCACAAACGATATGGCAGGCGAGGTAGGTCATATACGCATTGAAAATGACGGACCTGTCGGCTATTCAAAGGCAGGTTCGTTTGAGGGCTTTTGCAGCGGCGGAGGAATTGCGAGAACAGCACGTCAGGCGGCGTTGCAATATATTGAAGAAGGCAAAAAATCAGTTCTTTTTGAAAACGCTGAAGAGATAGAATCTATAACGGCGAAAACTCTGGCAATTGCCGCTGATGACGGCGACGAATTTGCGCTCGGAATATACCGCAAGTGCGGCGAAAAACTCGGAAAAGGTCTTGCAATTATAATCGATATACTTAACCCCGAAAAAATAGTGATAGGCAGTATCTATGAAAGAAGCGGTCATCTGCTCAGAGAAAGTATGTACCGCACCCTTGAGGAGGAAGCGCTTTCGCTTTCTTACGGATGCTGTGAGATAGTTGCGGCAGAGCTTGGCGACAGTATCGGAGATTATGCCGCTCTCGGAATAGCCGCTTCAGGCTATGAAAGGATGTGTGAGGATGAAAGAAATTCTTGACAGTCTTATAGAACGCTACCCCGTGCTTGAGTGTGTTAAGGCAGATATATGGGCCGCTTATGAGATAATTGAAGAAACCTATGTCAATGGAGGTAAGCTCCTTGCCTGCGGTAACGGCGGAAGCGCGGCAGATGCCGATCACATCGTCGGTGAGCTTATGAAAGGTTTCTTGCTTCAAAGGCCGCTTGACAGTGATGAAAAGAGCCGTTTTGATACTGTAAGAAACGGTACGGTTATAGCTGATGCGCTTCAGGGAGGTCTGCCTGCAATTTCACTTTGTGCACAGGCGGCGCTTATGACGGCCTATATGAATGACGTTGGAGCCGATACGGTTTTTGCTCAGCAGGTCTATGCTTATTCAAAAAACAGTCCCGACGTCCTTGTTGCGCTGAGCACGTCAGGCAATTCGGATAACGTTGTTAAAGCTGTTGCGGCGGCGAATGCAACGGGAATTAAAAGTATTTCAATAACAGGACAAAATGAAAGCAAACTAAGTGAGGACAGTACGGTTTGCATAAAACTTCCCGAAACAGAAACTTATAAAATCCAGGAGTTGACTCTTCCTGTTTATCACGCGCTTTGTGCGATGACGGAAAAACGCTTTTTCAATAAGTAATATTTTCCCGTGTGAGAGCATATTTTGAAACAGTATCATTCTGTTATTCTCACACGGGAGGTTATCCGCTTGAAGGGTATTGTAGAAGAAAGGGCAGTTGAAATTGCTCAATATATCATTGAAAACCACGCTACCGTAAGAAATGCTGCAAAAAAATTCGGCATTTCAAAATCCACTGTACATACTGACGTAACGCAGAGATTGAAAAAACAAAATCCGTTACTGTACGCACAGGTGAAGAAAATTTTAGATATCAATAAGGCTCAGCGTCATATAAGAGGCGGAATTGCCACAAGAGAAAAATATCTTAAGGAAAAATAATGTGATTTGTGTTGAATTTCGTCAAAGGCTGTGCTAAAATTAATTGATAAATTAAAAATGAAAGGATTTTTGATATGGCTCAGCTTAAAGTAGGCATCATCGGCGCCGGCAGAATCGGCTCCCTTCATGCAAAATCTATTTGCTACAACGTTCCCACCGCTTGTGTTGTCGGTATTACAGACGTTTATACCGAAAACGCCAAGAAGGTTGCGGACGAGCTCTCAATCCCCAAGGTATACGCAGATTATAAGGAAATGCTTGCAGATCCCGAGGTTGAAGCAGTTCTTGTTTGCTCATCGACCGACACTCATGCAGACATTGCTATTGAAGCAGCTGCAGCAGGTAAGCACATTTTCTGTGAGAAGCCCGTTGATCTTACCCCTGCAAAGGTTGAGGCAGTTATTGAGGCTGTCAAGAAAGCAGGCGTTAAGCTTCAGGTAGGCTTTAACCGCAGATTTGACCATAACTTTGCAAACATCAGATCAATGGTTAACGACGGTAAAATCGGCGACGTTCATATCGTTAAGATAACCTCAAGAGATCCCGCTCCGCCCTCAGCAGAATATGCAGCAGTAAGCGGCGGTATGTTCATTGATATGACCATCCATGATTTTGATATGGCTTGCTTTATGGCCGGCAGTGAGGTAACCGAGGTTTACGCCAACGCTACCTGTCTTGTTGACCCTGCAATCGGTGAAGCCGGTGACGTTGATACAGCAGTTATCAGCCTTAAGTTTGCCAACGGTGCTATCGGTGTTATTGATAACAGCCGCCGTGCTGCTTACGGCTATGACCAGAGAGTAGAAGTTTTCGGCAGCAAGGGTGCAGCCATGGCTTCAAATGATACTCCAACCAACGTTGTATATATGGGTGAAGACGGTGTTGTAGCTGACAAGCCTCTTTATTTCTTCCTTGAGAGATATATGCAGTCCTTCAGGGATGAAATGCTCTGCTTTGTAAGCGCAGTGCTTGAGGACAAGCCCGTTCCCGCAACAGGCACGGACGGTCTTAACGCTATCCTTATTGCTCTTGCAGCAAAGAAGTCCGCCGCTGAAGGCAGACCCGTTCTTATAAGCGAAATTAACTGATTTTATTGCGGCTGTTTCATGCAGTATACTGAAACAGCCGTAGATTTTTAATTAATGAGGTTATTATGAAAGTTTTGTTTAAAATTTTAAAGGCTGTTATCAGTATTGTGCTGGCGGTTGCTCTTCTTTTGACTGCTGCAGGCGTAATCTGCCGTACCTTACCGGGAAAAGAGGCGGATTATTCAAAGGTTACAAATCCTCATATTTCCGTTGACGGTAAAACTCTTGTTTCCGCTCACCGTTCGGGCGGTGATATTGCTCCCGAGAATACCCTTGCCGCATTTAAAAATTGCATTGAAAGCGAAGATTTCAACGTTGATATTTATGAGTTTGATTTGCACATCACCTCTGACGGCAAGCTCATTCTTCTGCACGATTCAACTCTTGACAGAACTACAAATGCCGTTGCTCATTTCGGTGAGGAAAACGTTGCTCCTTCAACCAAAACATACGCTCAGCTCAGAGAACTGAACTTTGGTGAGAATTTTGAAGATGTTGACGGTAACTATCCTTACAGAGGTCTTACCGGTGATGAAATTCCTGATGATTTGAGAGCGGTTCTTCTTGAGGACGTGCTTGATTATCTTGAAAGCAACGGCAGCTTTGATTACATTATTGAAATTAAAGATGCAGGTGAAAACGGATTCAGAGCGGCTGACGAGCTTTACCGCATCATCAGCGAAAGAGACCTTCTCGATAACGTAGTTTTCGGTACGTTCAATATGGACGTAACAAATTACGTTGATAAGAATTATCCTGATATGCTTCGTTCTGCAGGAATTCCCGAAGTAATTCTTTATTATTTTATGTGTGCGTTCGGAATTGAACCTTCCGAAGGCTTCTTTAAATATGAAGCACTTCAGATTCCTATGGGCTTCAGCTTTATAATCAGCCTTGATAACAGCAGGGTAATCAATTATGCTCATCGCAACAACATAGCCGTTCAGTATTGGACCATTAACGATGCTGAGGATATGGAGCTTCTTAAGGATATCGGTGCGGATTGTCTTATGTCCGATAACCCCGCTCTTGCTTATGAAGTTTTAAACGGCTGAGTTTCGCTCAGACTTTGAATAACGGATGAATCGGGGACCGCCTTTTTGCTTTGTGCAAAAAAGTCGGCTCCGATTTTTGTTGTTATAAATGAAAAACGGTAATTCTGAGTTTCGTAAAAAATAAAATTGTCCTTCTCAAAATCACATTTTGCGATGTTAAGATTTTCGGTTATATCATCGCCGTTTTCTTCGGTGAAGTTTTCAATAATTGATTTTGAAAGATTTATGAAATCCGCCTTTTGCGTGCCCGTAACGGTGCTTTCGCATGAGAGGGTTATTCCTGCCCCGACAAGCACTTGAAGTGTGTTATCGGCAGCTTCAAAACGCAGAATCAGCTCGTTGCCTGCTTCTGTCTTTAGAAACCTGTACCCCGATTTACCGTTGAAAATGTTCTCTGCAGCGAGCGGTGAATACACGCCTGATTTGCAAATCCTTGCAGTCAGTGTGTCTGCGTTTACTTCCTGCTGAACGGTGCATGAAGTCAGTGATATACACGCAATAAGTATAATAAAAACGGTTAAAAACTTTTTCATTTCACATAACCTCCGCTTTTTTAAGCAACTATCTTGAAATTTGCCTTAAAAGTGTTATAATAATAAAATAATATGCTTTAGGAGGAATACACATGAGCAAAAAACCCTATTATATTACAACTGCAATTGTTTACACGTCCGGCAAGCCCCACATCGGCAATTCTTATGAAATTGTATTGACCGATGCCATTGCCAGATTCAAGCGAATGCAGGGTTATGATGTTTTCTTCCTTACCGGTACTGATGAGCACGGTCAGAAAATCGAGCTTAAAGCAAAGGATGCAGGCATCACTCCCAAGCAGTTTGTTGATGCTGAAGCAGCTCAGATAAGAGGTATCTGCGATTTGCTCAACACTACTTACGATAAGTTTATCAGAACAACCGATGATTACCACGAGAAGGCTGTTCAGAAGATATTCAAAAAGCTTTATGAGCAGGGCGATATTTACAAGGGCTCGTATGAGGGCCTTTATTGTGTTCCCTGTGAGAGCTTTTTCACAAGCGCTCAGCTTGTTGACGGTAAATGCCCGGATTGCGGCAGAGAGGTTACAAACGCAAGCGAGGAATGCTATTTCCTTAAGCTTTCAAAGTACCAGAAGCAGCTTGAGGATTATATTGAAACTCATCCCGATTTCATTTATCCCGAAAGCCGCAAGAAAGAGATGCTCAATAACTTCATAAAGCCCGGCCTTCAGGATTTGTGCGTTTCAAGAACGTCCTTCAAATGGGGTATTCCCGTTGATTTTGATGATAAGCACGTAGTTTACGTATGGCTTGACGCTCTTTCAAACTATATTACCGCTCTCGGTTATGACCCTGACGGCAGCGGTGAGAATTATAAGAAGTACTGGCCTGCAAACGTTCACATTATCGGTAAGGATATTATCAGATTCCACACAATTTATTGGCCCATCATGCTTATGGCTCTCGGTGAGCCTCTGCCTCAGAAGGTGTACGGCCATCCCTGGCTTCTTATCGGCGATGACAAGATGTCAAAATCCAAGGGTAACGTTATTTATGCCGATGATCTTGTTGCAAGATTCGGCGTTGATGCGGTAAGATATTACCTTCTTTCCGAAATGCCTCATGCGCAGGACGGTTCTCTCACTTACACCACTCTTATTGAACGCTATAATTCCGACCTTGCCAATACTTTCGGTAACCTTATCAACAGAACAGTTGCTATGGTAAATAAGTATTTCGGCGGTGAGCTTATCTGCAACACCTGCGAGGGTGAGTTTGATGATGAGCTTAAAAAGTGCGCTCTTGACAGCGTAGATGCAATTGCCGCATCCATGGATGAATTCAAAATCAGCGATGCAGTAAATACCGTACTTAACTTTGCAAAGAGATGCAATAAATACATTGATGAAACTATGCCCTGGGCTCTTGCCAAGGATGAAACCAAAAGGGAAAGGCTTGCTACCGTTCTTTATAACCTTACCGAATGCATCAGATTCCTTGCTGTTGAGCTTACGCCTTATATTCCCGAAACGGGCGCAAAAATCCTTGAGCAGATTAACTGCGATATAACTTCATATGAAAGCCTTGAAACCTTCGGTGCAATCCCTGTTGGCTCAAGGGTTGGCGAAGCAACTCCTCTTTTCGCAAGAATTGACAGTGAAAAGATGCTTGCTGAAATTCAGGCTGAAATTGATGCAAGGCACGCAAAAGCTCAGAACAAGGCTGAGATTGAAGGCGTTGCAAAGATTGGTATTGACGATTTTGCCAAGGTTGATTTAAGAGTTGCAAGAGTTGCTCAGTGCGAGCCTATCAAAAAGGCAAAGAAGCTGCTCAAACTTACTCTTGATGACGGTACCGGTAAGCCCAGAACCGTTGCGTCGGGTATAGCAAAGTGGTATAAGCCTGAAGATCTTATAGACAAAAAAGTTATTGTTGTTTCCAATCTCAAGCCCGCTGTGCTTTGCGGAGTTGAAAGCAACGGCATGATTCTTGCTGCCGATGCCGGTGAAGACGACGTTAAGGTTATTTTCGTTGACGGCGTACCGGAGGGCTCAAAGGTAAGATGATAAGCGGTATTTTTGACAGTCATGCTCATTATGACAGTAAGGCTTTTGATGAGGACAGATATGAGCTCCTTTCCTCAATGAAAGAAAAAGGCGTTTCAAATATCGTTAACTGCGCAAGTGATATTGCATCTTCTCTTGTCTGCCTTGAGCTCGCTGATGACTTTGATTATATCTATGCCGCCTGCGGTATTCATCCTCATGAAACTGCGGAATGTACAAAGGATTTTATTCCCATGCTTAAAAAGCTTTGCATGAGTGAAAAGTGTGTTGCCGTTGGTGAAATCGGGCTTGATTATCATTACGATTTTTCACCGAGGGACGTTCAGATTGAAGCTTTTGAAAAGCAGGTTTTATTGGCAAAAGAGCTTGATATGCCTGTAATTGTGCATGACAGAGAGGCTCACGAGGACGTTATGACGATTCTCAAAAAGCACAGACCTAAGGGCGTGGTGCACTGTTTTTCGGGTAGTGTTGAGCTTGCGCGTGAAACAGTAAAGCTCGGTATGTATATCGGCCTTGGCGGAGCTGTGACTTTTAAAAATGCACGTAAGCCTGTTGAGGTTGCGGCATACGTGCCTGAGGACAGACTTCTTGTTGAAACCGATTGCCCTTACATGACCCCTGTTCCAAACAGAGGAAAGCGCAACGATTCTTCTTACATCCCGGATGTTCTTGAGGTAATTGCCAATGTCAGAGGAACCGATGCTCAGCGTCTTGCTGAAATTACGGCAGATAATGCACGCCGCCTTTTTTCTATCAAGTAAAATTACGGAGGTTTTTTCATGTTTAAAAAAGTTTTTGCTCTTGTTTTTGCTGTTCTTACCGTTGTTTCTTTTGCAAGCTGCACTGCTGAAAAGAAAGGCAGAGAAAGCCAGAGAGTAACCGCCGCAGAGGGTGCAACCGGCATTGAATCCCAGCTTGCTCTTGATATGAAATACGTTCTGCTTCCAAGATATGAGTTTGAGGAAATAACAGAGGAGTATTTCAATCAGGAAGAAAACCGTGTATATTATGAATTCTACGCAAAGGCAACCGAAGAAGATTTCGCAAATTATGTTGACCTTGTTAAAGAAGAAAGAGGATATACAGACAGACGTGATAACGGTGCCGATGAACACTTCTACTGTGCAAAAAACGGCAGGGGATATGAAATTGGTGTTTCCTATTCTGATGAAGATTCCATTATTTACGTATATATTATCAAGCAGTAATCATAATTAAAAATTTGTACCCGCCGTGAGTTTTCAGGCTCACGGCGGGTATTTTTTATAAAATTATGCAGATAAGTCCGCTGCAACCCTCATTGATAACCTTTTCAAGAGTTTCCTGAAGCTTCATTCTTGCATCGGAAGGCATTCTGTAAAGCTTATTGTGAAGCCCTTCGTTTACAAGCTCATGCAGAGATTTTCCGAAGATATTGGATTCCCAGATTTTTGCGGGGCTTTCCTCAAATTCCTTGAGAAGATAAAGGATTAATTCCTCGGATTGCGATTCGGAGCCTACAATCGGTGCAACCTCTGTCTGAATATCGGCGCGCATCATATGGATTGACGGTGCGGATGCTCGCAGACGAACGCCGTATCTGCCGCCTTGTTTCATTATTTCCGGTTCTTCGAGCGAGAGCTCTTCAATGGACGGCATTACAATTCCGTAGCCGGTTGCTTCGACCTCTTCAAGCGCACTTTGAATTCTGTCAAATTTTTTTCTGATTCCCGTAAGCTCCGCCATTTCTTTGAGAAGCTCCTGCTCGTTTGATGCTTTTGTTCCCGTCTGCTCAGCAAGCACTCTGAAGAACAGCTCAGGGTCAAGATTCACGGATACTCTCGCGCTGCCTTCGCTAAGGCACATACTTTCTACACGGGCGCTTCTTACGTGCTCACTTTCGCTTATATCAAGGGTAAACTGCGTTATTTCTCTAACGTGGTGAATGGTTGCGGCACGGGAGCTTATTTCGCCGAAAATCTTGCTCCTGAGCCAGTGCTTGCAGGGGAGAGAACTCAGCCAGGTCGGCAAATCCACTGCGATTTCTTTTATCGGAAACTCGAGAAGAATCCCTGAAAGAATTGAATTTATCTCCTGAGTGCTGAGCTTTGCGCAGTTTGCTGCAATGACGGGCACGGCGTATTTGGCTGTAAGCGATGAAGCGAGATTGATTGCTGCGATACTTTCGGGCTCAACGCAATTAAGAAGCACGACAAACGGCTTATTGATAGCTTTTAACTCGTTAATCACTCTTTCCTCAGCCTGCTCATATTCAGATCTCGGTATTTCGCTGATTGAACCGTCTGTTGTTACAACAAGGCCGATGGTTGAGTGTTCCGTTATAACCTTTTTTGTGCCTATTTCTGCCGCCATATTAAACGGTATTTCTTCATCAAACCATGGTGTTTTAACCATTCTGGGGGTATCGTTTTCTATGTAACCGAGGGCGCTGGGTACAATATAGCCAACGCAATCAATCATTCTTACCTTGAATTTTGCCTCGTTGGCAAGGGTGATCTGCACCGCTTCCTCGGGAATAAACTTCGGCTCTGTGGTCATAATTGTTCTTCCTGCGGAAGATTGGGGCAGCTCATCGGTTGTTCTTTCTCTGCGGTGAACGTCATCAATATTCGGTATAACCGATTTGTCCATAAAACGCTTGATGAACGTTGATTTTCCGGTTCTTACGGGGCCTACTACTCCTATGTAAATATCGCCGCCCGTTCTTGTTGCAATATCCTGGTATATACTTGTGTCTGCTGCCATAAAAAATTCCTCCGTATGCTCATTCTTTTGTAAATTGATATGAGCAGTCGGGAGGAAATATGACAGGCTGTTAAAACAGAAAGACTATTTATTGAATTTTGCGGCATATGCGGTTGCGAGCGAATCACAGCGTTCGTTCTCGGGGTGACCTGCGTGCCCCTTGACCCAGATGAATTCATATTTATGACCGTCAAGCAGTCGAAGCAATTCCTGCCACAGTTCAACGTTGAGAACCGGGGATTTATCGGCCTTTTTCCAGCCTTTTTTAATCCAGTTCCATATCCAACCCTGATTAAAGGCATCTGCAAGATATTTTGAATCAGTATAAATAACAAGCGAGCATTTTTCTTTGAGTTTACCAAGGGCGGCAATAAGGGCGGAAAGCTCCATACGGTTGTTGGTGGTCATCGGTTCGCCGCCGCTGAGCTCCAGTTCATGCTCGCCGTATCTGAGAATTGCTCCCCAGCCGCCGGGGCCGGGATTGCCCGAGCAAGCGCCGTCGGTAAAGATTTCAACAGTTTTCATAATAAAGGATTACCTCTTGAAAAAATTTGTTTTTTTAATTATATCACCGGTTTTATCATAAAACAAGTGAAAGACTGATTATTTTAAGCTGCACAGTCAATACTATTTTTAAAATTTTCAAAAAAAGGATTGATTGCATGAAAGCGGTAATTATGGCAGGCGGTTCGGGTAAAAGACTGAGGCCTCTTACGTGCACCGTGCCGAAGCCTATGGCGCGTCTTAGCGGTAAGCCTGTAATTGAGCACATTCTTACTTTGCTGAAAAACAACGGGTTTGATGAAGCCTGTATTACTCTCGGCTACCTTGCAGACAACATTGAACATCATTTCGAAAACGGATTCTCGTCAATGAAGCTGAGCTTTGCAAGAGAGGATGAGCCGCTTGGTACGGCGGGCAGCGTAAGAAATGCAGCGGACGGTTGGGGTGAAACGTTTCTTGTCATAAGCGGTGATGCGATATGCGATTTCAATCTTTCCGAGCTTATGCGTATTCATAAAGAGTCGGGAGTGCTTGTTTCAATTGTTGCAGCTAAGGTGAACGATCCGCGTGAATACGGTGTTATTATGACTGATTCAAACGGCAGGGTGAGCGGATTTGTTGAAAAGCCATCGTGGTCGCAGGCGGTGAGCGGCCTGGTAAATACGGGGATTTATATACTTGAACCTGAATGCCTGGATATGATTGAGAAGGGGAAATTCCTTGACTTTTCTAAGGATATTTTTCCGCTTATGATGCAAAAATCAACAGAAATCGGATGCATTTGCGCAGACGGATATTGGTGTGATATCGGTAATATAGAAGCGTATCTTCAATGCCAAAGGGATATTTTTGACGGTAAGGTTAACCTTGAATTTCAATCTGTTTCAAAAGGGATTTTTTCTCCGGAAAAGCTGAAAAGGGGAGATTACAGCATTGTTGAACCCGTATTTATCGGCAGAAACGTTGAAATTTCCAAAGGGTGCGTCATCGGTCCTTATGCAGTGATAGACGACGGCGCTTTTGTTGACTCAAACTGTCGTGTCCGTCACTCTGTTGTTCTTGAAAACACCTGCATTGCATCTGAAGTAAGTCTTACGGGAGCACTTGTGTGCCAGGGAGCATCGATAAAAAGAGGCGTTTCTATGTTTGAAGGGAGCGTTGTAGGGGCCGGGAGCGTAGTTGGCGAGAATGCGAGCATAAGCCCTAATTGCCTTGTATGGCCCGGCAAGGTGATATCTGAATCGGCCTGCGTCAACACCAACGTAAAGTACGGAAGCATAAAGGGTGAAATGCTAAGTGACGGTTGCGTGTGCGAAAATTCGGCTGCGTATCTTTCTGCGGAAACTTGTCTGAAGCTTGGAGAAGCGGTCGGAAGTACAAGGCGAAAGATAAAAGCAGGTGTCGGATTTGACGGATTGAAGGCATCGGAGCCGCTAAGCCTTGCCGTAAAAGCGGGCTTGCTTTCTACGGGTGCCGGCGTATGGGATTTTGGCGCTTGTTTCGAAGCTCAGATGAATTTCTTTACGGCGTGCTGCGGACTTGACTGCGGTATTTTTATTAAAAGCGGAGAGGAGCGTAGCCTGAAAATCTGCTCTGAGGGCGGCCTTCCCTTAACGGGATATTTTGAGCGTGAAATTGAAGCGAAGATGTCGCGCAGTGAATTCCGTTATGTTAAGGATGAAGAGGTCGGCGAATGTATGCACATGAGTGCAGTTAAAATGATTTACAGGCAGGAACTGCTTGATACTGCTCCTAACGGTCTTGAAGGAGTAAAAGCTCAGATGCAAAGCGTGAATGCAGCGGTTGAAGAAACGGCGAATGAAGTTGCGTCAATTCTCGGCCTTGATACCTCAGGAGGCCCTGTATTCAATATATCAGAATCAGGCTGTAACGTAAGTGCGCAGATGAAAGAAAACGTGGTTGACAGCGATACGCTGTTGGTAATCTGTTGCATTGATGAAATGAAAAAAGGTAACGACATAGCCGTTGCTTACGATGCACCGGAGCTTCTTGACAGGCTTGCCGATGCATATAATTGTAGAGTACTCCGTTACCTTAGTTCTCCCGCCGATTGTGCTGACGGTGAGGCGAGAAAGCTTGGCGGTAATCAGTGCTTTGTGCGTGACGGACTTTTTACGGCTTTTAAGGTGTTATCGATTATAAAAAACAGAAATAAAACTCTTGAAGAACTTGTCAAAGAATTGCCTGACCGTCACTATATCAGAAAAACAATAGAGAGCGCAGTTAATCCTTCAAGGCTTGTTGCCATGTTTCCTGATGACGCAATAAGAATCAGTAACAAAAAAGAGGGGATAAAGCTTGTACGTGAGAACGGAAGCCTGCTTATTGTGCCGACGGCCGGAGGCGGCAAATTCAGGGTGTTTGCGGAATCTGTATCCTCGGAGTATGCCAAGGAGCTTTTTGACGGATTTGAAGAGCTGCTTTCAACATTGTCTGCCGAATAAATGTTAATTATAATTATTTAATATAATATATATTTATTTTATAATGCTTGACAGTTTGAACGAATTAAAGTAAAATTATACCTTGGGATGGGAGCGAAACTCCCGTTCCGGTATTTACATAAAAAATAACGTAAAGTTAATTAATATTTAAATTCGGGCAATTGCTTCTGAGCCCGTAAAACATTATTCTAAGGAGATAATATGCAAAAAAATAATACTAAAAATTTCAAGAAGGAGAACAAAGGAGCTTCCAAGTTTGCAGGTAAGCAGGCAAACAAGCCCGCAAAAAAGCATAACCAGTTTTCTAACCGTAAAAAGAAAAACGGTCCGTCTGCAAACGGCTCAAAGCAGGGTAAAAAAAGCTCGCCTGTTAAAATTGCTTTCCTTGGCGGTCTTAATGAAATCGGTAAGAATATGACTGTCTATGAGTACAACAATGAAATGATTATTGTTGACTGCGGTCTTTCCTTCCCGGATCAGGATATGTTCGGCGTTGACCTTGTAATTCCCGATTTTGATTACGTTGAGCGCAACGCTCAGAAAATCAAGGGCATTTTCATCACTCACGGCCACGAGGATCATATCGGCGGACTTGCGTATTTGCTTAAAAAAGTAAGAATTCCCGTATACAGCACAAAGCTTACGATCGGGCTTATCGAAGGTAAGCTCAGGGAGCACAATCTGCTCAACAGTGTTCAGCTCAACGTTGCAGCACCGGGTGACGTTATAGACCTCGGTGAATTCAAGGTGGAGCTTATTCACGTAAACCACTCGATACCCGATGCTCTTGCATTTGCAATCAGGTGCAGGGAGGGTGTTATAATCCAGACGGGTGACTTCAAGATTGACAGTACCCCAATCGACGGTGAAATGATTGACCTTGCAAGGCTTTCACAGCTCGGCAAAGAAGGGGTAATGTGCCTGCTTTCGGATTCTACCAATGCGGAGCGTCCCGGATTTACCGAGAGCGAGAAAAAAGTCGGTGAATCGTTTGAAACTCTTTTCAGAAAAGCCGGTAACAGAAGAATCCTTGTTGCAACCTTTGCCTCTAACATTCACAGAGTTCAGCAGATTATAAACGTTGCAAAGGCGCTCAAACGCAAGGTTGCTTTGTTTGGCAGAAGTCTTGAGAACGTTGTGGCAATAGCATCTGAACTCGGATACCTTGATATACCCGATAACGTTATGATAAAGAGCGATCTTATCAATAAATTCGCACCTGAAGAGCTTGTTATTATAACAACCGGCAGTCAGGGTGAGCCGATGTCCGCTCTTTCAAGAATGGCTTTTTCAGACCACAGAAAGGTTGAAATCTGCCCCAACGATTACGTTATTATTTCCGCAACGCCCATTCCCGGTAACGAAAAAACCGTAAGCAAGGTTGTCAATGAGCTTATGAAGCTTGGCGCTGAGGTTGTGTACGAAAAAATGTACGACGTTCACGTTTCGGGTCATGCTTGCCAGGAAGAGCTTAAAATAATGCTCGGAATCGTAAACCCGAAATTCTTTGTTCCCGTTCACGGTGAGCAAAAGCACCTGCAGAAGCACGCCATGCTTGCTGAAAGTGTAGGGGTTGATAAAAAGAATATCTTTATTGCCGATAACGGTAACGTAATTGAAATCACAAAAGATACACTTAAGCAGGGCGCGAGCGTGCCTGCAGATAAGGTTCTTGTTGACGGCTACGGCGTAGGTGATATAGGAAACGTTGTTCTTAAGGACAGAAAACACCTTGCTGAGGACGGAATAATAATAATTTCCGCTGTTATAGATTATGAGTCCGGTGAGCTGATTACAGGCCCCGAGGTTGTAACGAGAGGATTTATCTATTCCAAGAATTCAGAGGAAATTATTGACGGCGCAAAGAATGCCGCCGCAAAAGCAATCTATAATTGCTGTGACCACAATATTGTGGACCTTAATGCTATAAAAGGAAAAACAAGGGATGCTGTTCTTCGATATGTTTATGATAAAACAAAACGCAGCCCCATTGTTCTTCCCATGATTATGGAGGTGTGATAAGTGAAAATGAAAAGCATCTGGCATGACAGTCTTACCGCTGTTGCCGCATTTGCAGCCGTTGCCGTGTTTGCTGCTGTTACAGCCCGATATTCTCCGGTGCTTGCGGCAGTTGAACTGGCTGTTGCTTTAGTGCTTTTTACAGTTTTCCTTATCAGAAGCAGAGTCAATGCAAAGCGTTTTACAATTTTTGCAAAACGTCTTTACAGAAAAATGGATTTTACCGATGCAAAAGTGCTCAATTCTTTTCCCGTGCCTGTTGCCGTGTGCGACTCAGAAGGGGCGATACTCTGGGTGAGTGAGAAGTTCCTCAACCGTGTTGTTCATTCCAAGCAGACTCTTTCTGATTCTGTGCAGACCTATATTGCAGGCAGAGAGTTTTCGGAAATCATAAACTCCCATGAAACTGCGGTGCGGATTAACGAGCGTGATTATTCCGTTTTCACAAACTCATATATTTCCGAGGGTCAGGAGAGGTACGTTCTTTATTTTGTTGATAACACTCAGCTTAAAAATACCGAAAGAGAGTTTGAACTGAGCAGACCGGTTGTTGCTTTTTTGGAAGTTGATAACATTGACGCTTCGGGTTACGATTTGCGTGAAAGCGAGAGGGCTGAATTCCGCAGCATGGTTGACGGCGTCATCGAAAACTGGGCGGGCGAATATCCTTGCATTCTTAAAAGACTTTCCGATTCCCGCTTTATGATTGTTG
Source organism: Clostridia bacterium (assembly GCA_017397105.1). GTDB lineage: Bacteria > Bacillota > Clostridia > Oscillospirales > Acutalibacteraceae > CAG-177. The sequence goes on from JAFQKF010000016.1 coordinate 67,007, forward strand.
CTCAGCGCAGAGATGCCGATAAAATGATTGAAACCAAGTTTCCTGTACTTGACAGTGTGCGTGGTATCAAATATAAGAATCTTGATATTTCTGCCACTATTTCTGTCGGAATGTCGGACGGCGAAACGTTTCTGCAATGCGAACGCAGAGCGAAGAAAGCACTTGAAATGGCGCTTGACCGCGGCGGCGACCAGGCTGCTGTTGTCAATAAGGATGACAGCTACGATTTCTTCGGCGGTGTTTCCAGAAGTGTTGAAAAACGAGGCAAGGTGCAGGCGAGGGTTATCGGCTCGGCACTTGCGGAGTTTATAGAGGCAAGCGACGAAGTTATAGTCATGGGTCACAAATGGCCCGACCTTGATGTTATTGGCGCAGCTGTGGGTATTTGCTGTGCGGCGGAAGCACTCGGTGTTGCGTCTTATATCGTTACTGATACCGCCAAAACGCTCAGTTCAAGCCTTCTTGATCGCATATATGCAGATGATTTTCTAAAGGAAGCAATCATTGACGAACAAACAGCCCTCAGGCTTATAAGTAAAAAGACGCTGCTCGTGGTTGTTGATACTCATATTAAAAACTTTGTAGAATTCCCCGAGGTTTACAAAAAGGCATCAACGGTTTTCGTTATTGACCATCACCGTAAATCCACCGATGCTATTGACAATGCCGTTGTTTTTCACCTTGACCCCAACGCATCCTCAGCCTCTGAAATGGTTACCGAGTTGCTCGAATACATAGACCCCGAGCCGAATATAACCAAGCTTACCGCTGAGGCCTTGCTTTCAGGCATTATGCTTGATACAAAGAATTTTGTTCTCGGTTGCGGCGTGCGTACTTTTGAAGCAGCCGCATTTCTCAGGGAAAAATCGGCGGATACCGTAAGTGTCCGAAAACTTTTCTCAACGTCAATGCAGGTAAACAAACTTCGTAATGACGTTGTTTCCTCAGCTGATAAATATAACCGCAGTGCAATTGCCTGTGCAAGATTTGAGTCTGAGGATATAAGAATAATCTGCTCACAAGCGGCAGATGAATTGCTCAACGTGAGCGAAGTAGATGCTTCGTTTGTGCTGTACGTGTCCGGTGATACCGTTTGTATTTCGGCACGCTCGCTCGGGGCAGTCAACGTTCAGATTATTATGGAAGCTTTGGGCGGCGGAGGTCACCGTACGATGGCGGCGGCTCAGCTTAAGGAAATCAGTCTTGATGAGGCTGTTGAAAAGCTTAAAGCAACCGTGGATGAATTTTTAAATCAGTAATTATCAAAAGGAGCGATATAAAATGAAAGTTGTACTTACACAGGATGTTAAATCACTCGGCAAAAAGGGCGAGCTTGTTTCCGTTTCTGACGGATATGCAAGAAACTTCCTTTTTCCTCGCAAGCTTGCGCTTGAGGCTAATACTCAGGCGATGAGTGAGCTTAAAAACAGAGAGGATGCTCAGAAGCATCACCTTGCCGTTGAGCTTGAAAATTCAAAAAAAGCCGCAGCTGAAATTTCGGGTAAGACCGTTAAAATTACCGCAAAGGCAGGAGCAAACGGCAAACTTTTCGGCTCTGTTACAACTAAAGATATTGCTGAAAGAATTAATGCTGATTTCGGCTTTAAGGTTGACAGGCATAAGATTTCGGCAGAGGATATCAAAACCTGCGGGACATATGAAATCGAGGTTAAATTCCCTCAAGGTGTTACAGCCAAGCTTTTCATTCTTGTTACCGCATAATTTAAACGGAGAATTATTATGGCAAACAGAGAATTAATGAATCTGGAAAGCATTGAAATGCCTTACAGTCAGGAGGCTGAGCAGGCGGTTCTCGGATGTATTCTCAAAGAGCCCTCGTGTCTGTCCAACGTTTCTATTTACGTGCGTACGGATTATTTCTATATTCCTCAGCACAGGGCGATTTTCAATGCCATGCTTATGGCTGAAACAAAGGGCAAGCTGGATCCGTTGGTTATTCTTGATCAGCTTGTTACCGAGGGTGTGTATGACAATGCAAGCGGCAGAGATTATCTTGCGCGCCTTGCGGAGATGGTGCCTTCCACCTCCAACGTTGATACATATTCAAAAATCGTCAGGGAAAAGTACTATATCCGTGCTCTGATTGAAGCTTCGAGAGAAACTATTGAGAGCGCTTCTGCTCAGGAAGAAAGTGCGGACGTTCTTCTTGACAGTGCGGAGCAGAAAATATATAACATCCGTCAGGGCAGAGCTGTTGATGCACCTTCAAAAATCGGCGACGTTATTGTTAATGACGTTTTTGAGCACCTGCGCAACATTACGGGCGAGGATAAGGATAAGTTCAAGGGCTACACAACCGGCTATGCAGATCTTGACCGTGTTCTTACCGGCCTTAACCGTTCGGACCTCATTCTTGTAGGCGCAAGACCTGCTATGGGTAAAACCAGCTTTGCGCTTAACCTTGCCAGAAACGTGTCGGCGGTTGGTAAAAGACGCGTGCTTTTCTTCTCGCTTGAAATGACAAAGGAGCAGCTTGCTCAGAGAGTTCTTGCTACCGAAGCAAGAGTTTCCAGCATGAAGATGAGAAACGGTAACATTTCAACCGATGAATGGAACAGACTTATTCAGGCGGCGGTTGCTCTTAATGACTGTGAGCTTTATTTTGACGATACTTCAAGCATTACCGTTACCGAGATGAAGGCGAAAACAAGAAAACTCGGCGGAGTTGAATGCGTTATTATTGACTACCTCGGCCTCATCACCTCCGGTAAAAGGTCTGAGAACAGAACTCAGGAAGTCAGCGAGATTACAAGAAACCTCAAGATGATGGCTAAGGAACTCAATATTCCTATCATTTGCTGTGCTCAGCTTAACAGAGGTACAGAGGGCAGAGGTAAAAGCCATAAGCCTCAGCTTTCGGAGTTGCGTGAATCGGGCTCAATCGAGCAGGATGCCGATATCGTTATGATGCTCTACCGTCCCGATTACTATAAAAACGAAAAAGAAGACGATAAGGATGCACCTGAGCAGGATGATTCAAAGCCTAAGACTGTTGAGGTCATTATCGCCAAAAACAGACACGGTGAAACGGGTACGGTAGAATTCATATGGGATGCAGAGCATACTCTCTTTATTGCTCAGGAGAAACTCAGAGATGATATGTAAGGTAAGGCGAACGGTTGAAAAATATAAATTGCTTCCTGAGGGCAGCCACGTTACGGTTGCTTTATCGGGCGGAGCGGATTCGATGGCTTTGCTTTATTCGTTGCTGATGCTCAGGGATGAGCTTAAGCTTGAAATCAGTGCTGCTCACGTTAATCATGGCCTCAGGGGTGATGATGCTGACCGTGACGAGGCTTTCGTTCGTGAACAGTGCGAAAAGCTTGGAGTCAGGCTTGAAGTGCTGCGTGCCGACGTTGGGGCGCTGGCGAAAGAGAGCGGCGAGAGCATTGAAGAATGCGGCAGGAGAATCCGTTATGATTTTTTTGCTTCGCTCGGGCAGGGCAGAATTACAGCTACCGCTCACAACCTTAATGACCGTGCGGAAACGTTTCTTTTCAATTTTACAAGGGGAACAGGGCTTCGCGGTCTGTGCTCCACACCGGTTGAGAGAGGGAACATAGTACGTCCTCTTATCGATTGCTCAAGGGCGGAGATTGAACGCTTCTGTGAGGAAAACTCTATTGAATTTGTTACCGATAAGACAAATTTTGAAACTGTTTATGCAAGGAATAAAATCCGTCACGGTGCTGTGGAATGTCTGAGGCAGATTAATCCTTCATTTGAGGAATCGGCTCAGAGATGCATTGACTCACTCAATGAAGATGAGGATTTGCTTTCATGCCTTGCGGCGGAATTACTTGAGAAAAGCAGAGTTACAAACGGATTTGATGCGTCAGTGCTTGACAGTGCACATATAGCTGTTAAAAAGCGTGCCGTTGCGGCGGCGATTTTTGAAAAAACCTCACAGCGTATTGACAGTAAGACTTTGTGTGATATCTGTGATGTTCTTAAAACTCAGGGCAAGCGGCAGATTTCAGGCGGAAGCTATGTAAGAGTTCGTAAAGGAATTCTTGATTTTCCTGTATTTGAAAATGGGGAGGAAATCGAAATTCCTTTTACTGATGAAGAATTTCGCTTCGGAGATGCGATTGTTCAAATTTCCATAATTAACAAAAATGACATAGATTCGTTACAAAATAGCGATATAGAAATATTAGAATATCGTATCGATTATGATAAAATAAATGGCAGTGTTGTTTTTCGCAACCGCCGTGAAGGGGACAGAGTTTCCCCTGCGGGCAGAGGATGCTCCAAAACTTTAAAAAAATTATTCAACGAAATGTCAATTGAACCAGAAAAACGCTCAGGACTTCTGATTGTTGTTGACGGTAGCGGGATCCTGGCCGTTGAAAGGGTTGGGGTCGATGAAAGATGTGCGGTTACGGCAGAAACTGAAAAGATAATGAGAATAATAATCAGGAGGGCTTATTAATTATGATTAACGATATTCAGAGTGTACTTATCAGCGAGGAAAGAATTAAAGAAATCAATGCAGAGCTTGGTGCCCGTATAACAGCCGATTATGAGGGCAAAAATCTTTTGCTTGTCAGCATTCTTAAGGGTGCGGTTGTATTTATGACTGATATCATGAGAGAAATCAAGATACCCTGCGTTATTGATTTTATGGCTGTTTCGAGTTACGGTGATCAGGCAAAATCCACCGGTGTTGTTAAAATCATCAAGGACCTTGATATTGATATCAAGGGCTATGACGTTCTTATTATTGAAGATATTCTTGATTCAGGCAGAACCCTCAATTATATTATTGAACTCCTGAAGTCAAGAAATCCTGCAAGTATTAAGATTTGTACTTTGCTTGATAAGCCTGCGGCAAGAGTTACTCCCGTAAAACCTGATTATGTAGGCACTGAAATCGTAAATGAGTTTGTAGTCGGCTACGGTCTTGACTATGCTGAAAAATACAGAAATCTTCCTTATATAGGAATTCTCAAAAGGGAAGTTTACGAGAAATAAATAGGGAAAGATAAATGAAGGAGTGATTATTACAAGTGAGCAATAAAACCAACGGACGAAAGCCTTCTTTTAATCCGAGAAGCATTCTTTCTGTTCTGCCTTACATTCTCATACCTGCCTTTATAATATTCGGTATTTCGTATTATATGACTACGCAGAAGGCAGAGAAAACAGAGTATTATGAGATAGTTGAGTTGTTTGAGGAGAACGAGGTTACACAGTATAGCCTTAATCTGAGCAGCGGTGAGCTTGTGTATTACACGCAGGACAGCAAGACGGCAAAAACCTACAACGTGCCGAGTGTCAGCCTTTTTGTTGAAGATATTCATGACCATGTTATCGAATACAATTCTGACCCTGCCAATGCTGACAGTAAGATTAAAGCGGATTACATTTCGGGCACAACAAACGAATGGATTATAACCATTCTTCCCACAGCTTTAATGGTGCTTGTGCTTGTTGTTCTTACCCTCTTTATGTTTAAGCGAATGAACGCTACTATGACCAATGAGAACAACCGAACTATGAGCTTCGGCAAAGCAAGAGTCAAGCAGGTAAAGGACGAAAAAAGAAAAACAACCTTTGCTGATGTTGCGGGTGCTGATGAAGAAAAAGAAGAACTGCAGGAAATTGTAGAATTTCTTAGATCTCCCGAGAAGTTTGATAAACTCGGCGCCAGAATTCCCAAGGGCGTTTTGCTTGTCGGCCCTCCCGGTACAGGTAAAACTCTTATTGCAAGGGCTGTTGCAGGTGAAGCAGGCGTACCTTTCTTTTCAATTTCAGGTTCTGATTTTGTTGAGATGTATGTCGGTGTGGGCGCTTCAAGAGTAAGAGACCTTTTTGACCAGGCAAAGAAAAGTTCGCCATCAATCATTTTCATTGATGAAATTGATGCTGTAGGCCGTCACAGAGGTGCGGGCATGGGCGGCGGCCATGATGAAAGAGAACAGACCCTTAACCAGCTGCTTGTTGAAATGGACGGCTTCGGTGCAAACGAGGGTGTTATTATCATCGCTGCAACAAACAGACCTGATATCCTCGACCCGGCGCTTTTGCGTCCCGGCAGATTTGACCGTCAGGTAACCGTCAATTATCCCGACGCAAAGGGCAGAACAGAGATTCTTAAAGTCCATGCAAGAAACAAGCCCCTTGCTCCCGACGTTGATTTGAAGGCTATTTCGCATTCTACCGTCGGATTCACAGGTGCTGACCTTGAAAATCTCCTCAATGAAGCGGCACTTCTTGCTGCACGACGCGATAAAAAGGCAATTACCATGGCCGAGGTTGATGAAGCTACGATTAAGGTGCTTGTCGGTACGGAAAAGAAATCCCATAAGATGACTGATCAGGAAAAGAAGCTTACCGCTTATCACGAAGCAGGTCACGCTGTTGCAAGCTTTTATCTTGAAAACGAGGACCCCGTTCAGCAGATTTCCATTATTCCCCGTGGCCTTGCAGGCGGATTTACGCTTTACAGACCTACGGAGGATAAAACTTATTCATCAAAGAATAAGATGCTTGACAGTCTTGTGGGCTTACTTGGCGGCCGTGTGGCTGAAGCTATTATTCTCGGCGACGTTTCAACAGGCGCATCCAATGATATCGAAAGAGCAACCGATATTGCACGCAAGATGGTTACAAAGTACGGTATGAGTGAAAAGCTCGGTCCCATTGCATTCGGTTCAGGCAACGGTGAAGTTTTCCTGGGAAAAGACTACGGAAGAACCAGGGATTATTCAGAGAGCGTCGCTGCTGAAATCGATGCAGAAATTGAACGTATCATCAATGAGGCTTATGCAAGAACTGAAAAGATTCTTACCGAGCACAGGGATAAGCTTGAAAAAGTTGCTCAAAGACTTATTGCCGTTGAAAAGATTGAAGGCGATGAGTTTATGAAAATTATGACTGATGACAGTTATGTTCCCGACGATGAAGCTGAACAGGAGAATTCCGACACTTCTGATTCTTTGAGAGAAGAAACTGTTCGGATTGAACCCGAGGATGAATCTGTTCAGGCAGAAAACACCGGTGATGATTCAAACGCTCAATAATGCATTATTTATAATGTATAAAATAATTTAACTGTATACAAAACGGATTTTTACAAATTTTTTGTGAAAATCCGTTTTTTCTATTGACATTTGATTTGTTTGTGATATTATATAGGTGTGATATCACAGATAGCACAGTTATGACACACAAGGGGGGATTGCGTGATAATTATTGACAAACGAAGCAGAGTTCCCGTTTACGAGCAGATAAAAAATGAACTGATGACTCTTATAAGGCTCGGCACACTCAGTCCGCATGAAAAGCTGCCGTCTATAAGATCAATTGCAAGTGAAACGGGAATAAACGTCAATACCGTCAAAAAAGCATTTTCCGAACTTGAAACGGCGGGGGTAATTTATTCCGTCTCGGGTACGGGATGCTTCGTAAACGATGATGCACTTGCCAATGACGGGCTTAAGCAGGTCGTTTACAGGGATATAACGGACGCAGTAAAATCCGCTATATCCAGGGGGATACAGAAAGAAGAAATAATTGAACTTGTAAATCAACTGTATAAGGGGGAATCAGGTAATGATTGAGTTGAAATCCGTAACTAAAAAATTCGGCGATTTTACGGCGGTTGAAAATCTGTCGTTTAAGGTTGATAAGGCATCTGTTTACGGCCTTGTTGGTTACAACGGTGCAGGTAAAACAACCGTATTAAAAACTGTTGCAGGTGTTTACAGACCTGATGGCGGCGAAGTGCTTGTTGACGGAGAAAATGTGTTTGACAGTGCAAGGCAAAAGGCAAAAATCTTCTACGTGCCTGATGACCTTTATTTTGAGCCTTATGCATCGCTTTACGACATGGCCAAGTTTTATTCGGGATATTACAAGGACTTTTCATTTGAAACCTTTGATAAGCTTATAAACGTTTTCGGTCTTGATAAAAAAGCAAGAATAAACAGCTTTTCCAAAGGAATGCAGAGGCAGGGTGAGCTTGTACTCGGTATGAGCACAAATCCGAAAATTCTTCTGCTTGATGAAAGCTTTGACGGTCTTGACCCTTCAAAGCGTAACCTTATGAATAATATGGTTATGGAATACATGGCAGAGCGTGAATGCAGTGTTATAGTATCTTCTCACAACCTGCACGAGCTTGCAGGTATCTGTGACCGTATTGCTCTTATAGGCGGCAAAAAGCTTGTTATGGATTGCAACGTTGATGATATAAGCGCAAGCCGTGCGAAGTTCCGTGTGGTGTTTGAAGATGAAAAAACACAGGCTGATTTTATTGCAATTAACCACAAGAATTTCAAGAAGGACGGAAAAATAATCACCTTTGTTGTTGAGGGTAATTTTGATGAAGCTGAGCACAAGCTCAATGCAATGAAGCCCTTACTCGTTGAAAAATATCCGCTCTCGCTTGAAGAGATATTCCTTGCAGAAATGGAGGGTTCAGATTATGACTTCAAAGAAATCTTCGGCTAATCCTTTCCTTTATACCTTTAAAAGCTCTCTTAAAAAGTGCTTTTTTATCCCTCTGATTTATTCGGTTATAGTGTCGGTATACTTTTCACTCAGAGGATTCTATGAGGTTTATCAGAATTATATCAATCAGATGGACCCTAATAATATCAACGCTTCGGCAGCCGGCGCAGAAAGCTATTTAAAGGGCTTCACTTACGTTATTTCAAGGGGTGCTCTGAGTGACGGCGTGTATTTTGCATACCTGAGCCTTATGCTTATTGCTGCATTGCTTGCGGTAATGATTTTTAAATTTATCTGCTCCAAAAAATCCGTTAACGTATATTACAGCCTTCCTATCACAAGAAGCTCTCTTTTTACTGCAAAGTATCTTGCGGGCGCTGTAATGCTGATAGCGGCTTCGCTGATTCCTTATCTTGTTGCTTTTGCAGGCAACATATGGCTTTTCGGTTTTACAAAGGAGCTTATATTGGCGGTTATTTACTGTTCATTATCTTCATTTGTAAGTGCGATGCTTATTTTTACCCTTACTGCATTTATACTTAATTTTGTCGGTTCTGTGGTTGAAGGTATGGTATATACCGTATCCATAGCTGCAATAATTACCGCATTTTCCAAGTTTGTTGAAACTCTTTTCAACAACTTTGTTTACGGTTCGCCCTATCTGTTTACTTACTGGGTTACCGGTGATGACAGCGGATATCACAGAGCGTCAGCGTTCAATAGTTTCCCGTTCGGCAATCCGTTTACTTTCAGCGTAAACGGTAAAAGTTACCTTATGCATCTGTCAACGGAAGAATGGGTTGCTCCCGATTTCCTTCCCGTTATCTTCTGGGCGGTTATATGCGCAGTTCTTTATGCAGCGGCGGTAGTTTCGTTCAGGAGAAGAAAGGCAGAGAAAGCGGGATTCCTTGGAATGTGCTTACCTCTCACTCAGATTGCAGTTGTGTCCTTGTCTCTTGTTATCTACACTCTTGTATTTGAAATACTTGATTACGAAGGATTTACAAACAACCAAAAGAGCGTGATTGCCGTATTCAGTGTTCTGCTGCTTGCTGTGGTGTGGATTGTAATTCATGCCTGTGTTCTCCGTTCTGCAAAAAAAATTCTTAAAAAGAGCTGGATGCTTGGTATAGAAGCTGCGGTTCTGGCTGCAGTATGCGTTTTATTTGCAAGTCCTCTTTCGGCTGGCTTTACTTCAGTTCCGGATGCCGATGATATTGAAAGCGTTGCCGTTACAACCGGTGTAGGTGACGTTTATGCAGCTCCGTTTACAAACAGTGTGCGGGACTCCTTCTATTACGAAGGCAGCGAAATGACCGAAGAAACATACTTTACCGACCTTATGTTCTTTGGCAGCAGTGATTCACTTATAGCCGGCTTTGACAGTAAGGAAGATATAGAGCTTGTACGTCAGGTTAATGAAGAAATTAACGAAACGGGCGGCTATAAAGAGCCTTACGGCGTAACGGATATTAACGAAAAATGCTATGATTCCAATATTGTGATTGAGTATACTCTCAAAAATAAAAGCAGGGTTGTAAGATGCTACAACGCAGTAAAATATTCAACCGCATCAAAGCTTGTAAAGCTTACTCAGAGCGAAAACTATAAGGATGCCGTTATTGAAAAGCTTGACCCTGCAAACAACGGTGAAATTTATACGTCAGGATACGCTGTTGCTCTTGTATCTCCCAAGCTTGACAGAATGAGTGTTTTGAACAAAATTGATTTGTATGAAATGATGAATGAGGTTGTTACCGATATCAAAGCAGACCGTATGCCTATATGCAGGAACACAACCGAAACACCTGTCGGTTTTATAATGTTTGCGGTAACTGACAGAGAGTATGCTTATTCGGAAGTTACTGAGGATTTCGGCTTGGAAGGCGCAACAATTTCTGTTGAAGCGGTGAGCTCCAAAGTGTTTGAAGACAGGGGGTCTGCACTCTGGCTTCATGATTTTTGGGTGATGAGTATTCCTGTTTATCCTTCTATGAGCAATACCGTTGCTTATTTGGAAAATGAAGGACTTTCAGAATATTTCAAGTCTGAAAAACAGATTGTAAAGGCAGAGCTTTTCTCTGATAAGGTTGAAGATGCTTTGTTCTACGGCATGAAGAGTTCACTTGAATTTTCCGGATGCCATTTCGGCGTTAACGTTGAAAGAGATGTTCCTGAGCTGACTGCCGACAAAGTTGTTACTGACCCCGAAACTGTTGAGATGATAAGTGATAAAACTCTGTTGACAGGTGTTCGCACTGAAAACGGTTACTTTGTCAGATTGACTTTTGATGACGGTTCCTGTACAATGGGATATATACCTGAAAGCTTGTTTTCGGATGTAAATATTAAATGATAAGGTAAGGCAGACTGTGCTTACGTACGGTCTGCCGCGGAAGAAAAAATGGGTAAGATTGTTTGTGTTGGCGGCGGATGCTATTCTGACGGTGAGGTTTATCCTATCGCTCAGCGAATTGTTGAACTGAGCGGAAAGAAAAATCCCAAGGTTCTGTTTTTACCTACTGCGGGATTTGACGATATAAACGGGGACGAAGCTATTGAAGAAATGTTCAGGCATTTCGGATGTGAATATTCAATTCTGCTTCTTACGGATAAAACTCTTACCGAGGAAGAAATAGCTTCTCAGATTCTCTCAGCGGATATTGTTTATGCAGGCGGCGGAAACCTTAAGTTCCTTATGGATATATGGACTCAGACAAAGGCTGATAAATATCTTAAGGAAGCTTATAAAAACGGTACGGTGCTTTCGGGATACAGCAGCGGTTCAATGTGCTGGTTTGACAGAGGCTACGATGACTGCGCTGAGGATCATTCATTTATGTTTGTTGATTGCATAGGTTTGTTGCCGTTTTGTCATTCTCCTCATTATGAAAGTGAGTATTGGCAGGTGTTTAATGACGCTGTAAAAACTCAGTCTCTTTCAGGCGTTGCCTGCGATAACGGAGCGGCGCTTATATGGAATGAGGACCACTTTGAAACAATAAACGGTAATGACGGCGGCGACGTTTACTACTTTAACAGTAAAGAAGGTTATAAAAGAAGCTGCATCACAGACAATCCCGATTTGTTAAAGACGGACAGTGATTTTGAAATAAGGTAAAATTTTAAGCGGCAGGGGACTCCTGCCGCTTTTTTATATGCCATAGCTACCTGTGACGGGGTCTTTGAAAATGCCGATTTCAGGCGTGTTGAAGGTGAAAATAAAATATGCTGCGCATATAGCTATAAAAGCCGCAATGCTGATAACCTGTAAGAATGAATTGCTCAAAAGTGTTTCAGCTTCAATGATTTTGTAAGATACGTAATAAGCGACAATTACGCCAAGAATAAAAATCAAAATATTTACTATTGCATAGTTGGTGCCTAAAATTCCGCTATAGGTGTAGAATACGCTTGCGACAGTAAACATACCTGCCGCAACACCGATAAGCTTTGCTGCAAAAAAATTCTTGGAATTCTTACCGTACACGAAGTATTCTATAACAGTAAAAATCAGAAAAGGAAAGAATATCAGCTTGTTATGCTCCCATGTGCTTTCGTTTACGGCAGAAAACAGAGCAACTGTTTGCGATTGGCCTGAAAGAGAATATGTGAAATGAAGAAGTGTTCCTACAAGAGAAGTGAAAATTATTCCCCAAATACTGTATGTATGCGCTTTTTCGTTTTTCATATTTTGCCTCCGTGGTTTTTGTTATATTTTATTGTGATTTTAGTTGCGTTATTACAGTTGCCATATTTTAAAAGTTGTGTTATTATTTATTGGGGTGATATTTTGAAAATAGGATTGTTTGCCGATTCACACGTCTGTACCTTTGATTTGGAAGACGGTCGGCTCCCTACTCTGTCCCTTGGAAAAATCACTGATATGCTTGAGGATTTCAGGGCAAGCGGAGTGGAACTTGTTATTTGCCTCGGAGATCTGATGCATTATGAAGAGAATGCAGAGCAAAATGAGATTAATATAAGAAATGTTGCCAAGCTTTTCGACGGTTATCCCGTGCGCAGAGTTCTGATAAGAGGTAATCATGATTGTGAGATTTTTTCAAAGGAAGACTTTGCGCAAAAATCAGGATTTGAACTCTCTCCCTTGTGTATAGACGCAGGCAACGGTAAGCGTCTTATCATGCTTGATGCAAGCTATAGTGATGACGGTAGTGAATACCAACCGCCGCATAATGATTGGACAAACTCTTATATACCCCCTCAGCAGCTTGAGTGGTTCACAGGTTTGCTTTCTGATAAATCTTTGGATTGCACGGTGTTTGTTCATCAATGCCTTGATTATTCGGTAGAGCATCATCATCTTATCAGAAATGCGGTTGCCGTAAACAGTATCATTGCAGACAGCGAAAACGTAAGCCACGTGTATATGGGTCATTACCATCAGGGAGCGGAGAGTACCGTGAACGGTGTTGAATATACGACTCTGAAAGCGCTGTCACTCGGTAATGAAAACAGCTATATGATTATTGATATTTGAGGTGTGAATATGTTTGATGTTATAATTATCGGAGCGGGTCCTGCGGGGCTCAGTGCGGCTATTTATGCGGCACGTGCAGGTCTTGACTGTATGATTCTCGAATCTGCAATGTACGGCGGTCAGATGACCACTACGCCTGAGGTTGAAAACTATCCTTGTGTTAAAAAGATTTCGGGCTGGGAACTTTCGCAGAATATGTATGAGCAGGCGACCGACCTTGGCGCCGTGCTCAATTTTGAAAACGTTGAAAGAATTGAAGATAACTCAGCTTTCAAAACAGTTGTAACCGCCGATAACAAGTATGAAGCAAAAACTGTTATTATTGCAAACGGTGCCAAAAGACGCAAGCTCGGCTGCGACGGTGAGGAGAGGCTTTCGGGATTGGGAGTTTCTTACTGCGCTTTTTGTGACGGCTCGTTCTTCAAAGGCAAAACAGCTGTTGTTGTAGGCGGCGGTAACACCGCTCTTGAAGATGCTCTTTATCTTTCCAATATTTGCTCAAAGGTTTATCTTGTTCACAGACGCGATGAATTCAGAGCGGAAAAGCATCTTGTAAATTCCGTGAACTCAAGGGAGAATATAGTTAAGCTTATGTCTTATGTTCCCGTAAGGATTGACGGGGAAAGTAAGGTTGAAAGCATTGTTCTTAAAAATGCAACCACTCAGGCAGAAGAAACGTTTGCAACTGATTGCGTTTTCGTTGCAATAGGTCTTTCGCCTGATAACGGTATTTTTGAAGGTGTTATCGATCTTGATGCAAACGGCTATATTATTGCCGGCGAAGATTGCAGAACAAGTGCTGAAGGCATTTTTGCAGCAGGTGATACGAGAACAAAAACAATCAGACAGATTGTTACTGCTGCTTCTGACGGTGCTGTTGCCGCATCGGGTTGCTCTGCATATATAAACAGCCTCTGATAAATGATTTAAGGCGTCTCAAAGATGTAGTGTCTTTGGACGCCTTTGATGTTTATTATGAACAAAATATTTTTACGGTTTTTGTTGATTTTGCTGCTATTTTGTGCTATTTTATTATCTGTTATTTTGCAAAAGCCGGTGATTCTTTATGACAGAAAATGCAGTGAAATTCAAAAAAGGAATATCTGACGGATTGCCGATTTGCTTTGGTTACTTTGCGGTAGCTTTTGCTTTCGGTATTTTTGCTGTTGAAAGCGGAATGAGTGTGGTGCAATCTTTACTGATTTCAATGACCAACGTTACTTCTGCCGGTCAGCTTGCCGCAGTTCCTGTTATTGCAGGTGGAGGAACTCTTATTGAACTTGCAGTAGCTCAATTTGTTATTAATCTTCGCTATTCTCTTATGTCACTTTCGCTTTCGCAGAAGATTGATAAAAAATTTAATATGCTGGACAGGCTTGTGATTTCATTTGTAAACACTGATGAAGTGTTCGCCGTTTCTTCCTCACAGAAGGGAAGTCTCTGCAAGGCTTATATGTACGGTCTTATAATCACTCCGTATTTTGGTTGGAGTGCAGGTACGGTTATCGGTGCAGTAGCCGGCAACATTTTGCCTCAGGTCGTGATATCCTCGCTTGGTCTTGCTATTTACGGTATGTTTATTGCGATTATTGTACCTGAAACCAAAAAAAGCCGCCCTGTTGCGCTGTGTGTTCTTCTTGCTGTAGCGCTCAGTTGTGCATTCAGATATATTCCTGTTCTTAACAGTGTTTCTCAGGGCTTTGTAATTATAATCTGCAGTGTGGTTGCAAGCGCTGTTTTTGCAGTTGTCGCTCCGATTGACACGAAAAATAAGGAGGGCGAAACAAATGAATAATTATAGTTTCGGTATTTATCTGCTTGTAAGTGCAGTGGTTACGTATCTTATCAGAATGTTACCTATGGTGCTTGTTAAAAAGCAGATTACAAACAGATTTGTTCTTTCGTTTTTGCATTACGTACCTTATGCGGTGTTGAGTGTTATGACAATACCGGCAATTTTTTATTCAACGTCATACGGTCTGTCGGCATTTATTGGCTTTGCGGTTGCCATGGTGTTTGCGTGTTTTGAAAAGAGTCTTGTCAAGGTTGCAGCTTTTTCATGCGCCGCAGTACTTGTTACGGAGTTGATACTTGCTAAAGTATAATATTTTGATAATAAGTTTAAAAGTGCATGAATTCCGACAGATATGCGGTCAATTTCAAATCTTAAAATTTTACTAAATTTGTGCTAAAAACGGCAGAAACTTGACTATTGCATGAGAATTGTGTTATAATACATTGAATTTTATTTAAATAGGAGTGAACAGGAAATGAATTTTTCAGACATTGGCGTTTGGTTAGGCGACGTTTCGCTTATCGAAATCAATCATTTCACTAAGAACCCCATGAAAGCTCAGAACAGTACTCTTAAAAAGATTATCAAAAGAAATAAAAACTGTGAGCTTGGCAAAAAGTTTAATTTTAAGGATATTCACTCAATTGAAGATTTTCAGAATAAGGTTCCGATCACTACATATGCCGATTATGAACCCTACGTTGAAAGGATGCTTCAGAATAAAGAGAAAAATCTTATGTTCACGGGTCCCAATATCCGTTACTGTTCTTCATCGGGCAGCGTAGGTAAGCCCAAGATTCTTCCTAAGAGCATCAAGGATTTGTGGAACATGCAGTGCATCGGTTTTTCATGCTCCGTTGCTACTGCTTATCATTGGCTTAAGAAGAATAAGGGTATAAAGATGCCTCCCCAGATGGGCCCGCTTGTTCTTGTTCTTTCCGGCCACAAGCTTGATGACGGTAAGATGTGCAACGGTGCAGGTCAGATTCCTCTCAGGTATCTCAGACCCATTACACCTTTCTTCTGCACTTCTCCCAACTCTCTTCTTTACCCTGAGCATGAAGAACTTCTTGATACCTCATACCTTCAGCTGCGTTTTGCGCTTGAAAACAGAAAGGTTAGCTATCTTGGCTCAATCGTTGTAACTCTTCTTACCACTATGTTCGATTATCTTGTGGATAACTGGGAATTACTCTGCAACGATATTGAAAAAGGTATTATCAGCCCCGAGGTTAAGATTACTCCCGAACTTCGCAAGGCTTATTCAAAGAAATTCAAGCCCAATCCTTCAAGAGCGGCTGAGCTCAGAGCAGAGTTTGAGAAGGGATTTGATACTCCCATAGCTCCCAGAATCTGGCCCAGGCTTTGCTGGGGTTACGGCATGATGAGCTCCAACCTTCTTGTTTACGTTGATAAGCTTCGTAAGTACGTAGGTGATCTTCCTCTTCACAACATGGGTTACGCTGCTGCGGAAGGCTTCTTCTCCATGCCTACAGAGCTTAACGTTGATGACGGCGTGCTTCTTCCTCACTGCATCTTCTTTGAATTCCTTCCTGTTGAAGACGGTGCTGAGGATGCTGAAGACAATGCTAAGCCTCTTCTTATCTCCGATCTTGAGGTTGGCAAGAATTATGAAATGATAGTTTCCAACTTCTCAGGCCTTTACAGATACAGAATTGAAGACGTTGTTACCGTAACCGGTATGCACAACAATACTCCTAAAATTCAGCTGCGTTACAGACGTAACCTCAGCATGAATATTGCCAACGAAAAGACCACAACCCAGATGGTTGACTTTGCAGCGGTTGAAACCGCAAAGGCTGTAGGCGCTGAGTTCAAGGGCTTCAGTTTCTATGGTGACTATTCAACCAACCCTCCCAGATACTGTATGCTTGCTGAGGCTGACAAAGCTTTCACTGAAGAAGAAAGACAGGCTTGTATTGATATCCTTGATGAGCAGCTTAAGGAAGTTAACGAGAAGTATTACAAGTACAGACGCTGGGGTATGCTCAACAGACCTGAAGTTCTTTTCCTTAAGGAAAAAACTTACTGGGATTACAGAGAAATGCTCCGCAGCAAGGGTGTTGTTCTTAATCAGATTAAGCCTGTAACGGTTATTAATTCAAAGGAGAGAGAGCAGTTCTTCTTCTCACACGTTATTACGGAAACCGAGCTCCCCGTTGAGTTATAATTCATCTGTTTTCGGGCGTAGTTTAAGCACCTGAGAATACAACATAAGCAATAAAAACAGGGCCTGCTTTTTAAGCAGACCCTGATTTTTTTTGATTAAAGGAGATATATACCCGATTTGAGCTGTACGTATTCATTTTCGCCTGAGCGGAAGAAGCATTTAACCTCTTCGTTAAAAGTACGGTAATCCTCAACAGTATAACTGTCGAGCTTTATGCAACGGATTTTATAGGAATATTCGTTGCAGATATAAAGCTTGTTAGAGTAGATTTTTAAATCAACAGGGTGGCAGAATGCCTTTGTTGCAGGACCGCCGATTCTCAAATCAACACGCCCGTGCTCAAGAGAGTAATTGATAACAGCGTTTACGTCCGGCACAGCAAACCAGGCATCTCTGCCTGTAACGGCAGGTGAACAGGCGGGGGCGGAAAGATAAATAAGCTCGTCAACGTCGGTAAGCTTACCGTTTCTGACGATTTTATAGCTACCGTCGGGATAAACAGCTAAGGTTGCGCCATCATATAAAGTGGCGGTTTTGCACGTTATAAAATCAACAAGCTCTTTGGCGATTACCTGACCGTCAGGGCCGAACTTCACTTCTATGTAATCGGTGATGGTAGCCTGTGAAAGTCTGTCATCACTGCGGCTGTATCTGTGAATAACGCCGGCAACGTTGCCGCCGGTGAGTGTTTCTCTTGAAAGATATATAAATCCGTCCTCGCAGGGAAGGATATCGAGAATATCAGCTTCAACAAGCTTGCGCAATTTAATTACCTCCGTGATTTTTTCAATAATAAGCCCCGCCAAGCCGATGCGGTTTGTCGTAACCTGCTCTCTGCAGGTGGGTGCCTCCCAGCGTTTTCACGCTCCCTTCGTCCGCTGTAAAGCGGGAGGTCTGCAATCCGCCGCCGGAGTCCGGCTCCCTTTTATTACGTGTTGGGTTACAATGAAACCGCATTTCTCGCACAAGGCAGGGTGTAAATAATTACTTGTTATTCTTCGTCAAACTCAAAGAATTCAGAAAGTCTTTCTTCAAAGATTTTACCGATTTCATTGAACACTTCATCATCTTCAATGGGTTCAAGATAAGTTTCTCCGTTGATTTCCTCAACACTGAGAATGATAAGCTCGCCTGCTTCTTCAAGCATTGCCTGAGCATCATCATATAAGGGGAGAAGAGCAACGAATTTGCCGTTGTCGGTTTCTATTCTGTCAAGCTCTTCAAAAACGTGTTCTTTGCCGTCTTCATCAACAATGCTTACTATGTCAGGAGTGTATTCTTCGCTCATTTTAATTATATTCCTTTCGGTCAATTTTATTACCTGTTTATTTTAACCCCAAATCGCTTTTTAGTCAATAGCAAATAAATATAAGTGAAAAAATACATAAATTTATAAAATTGTTGAAAAAAACTATTGACAATCACTAAAAAGTATGTTATTGTATAAACGAAGACAGGGGACGGAAATAAAAAACTCCTGAAATAACCGGAAAAATAAAAGTAAAAATTGTAAACAAAAGCTTGCAGTAAAGAATATAATTCAAAGAAGAATTAACTGTTAAAAAGTTTAGCGTTTGTTTTCGGTTTTTTCAGAGAGATTCCTAAACTCAGTCTAAAAAATAAATATCTGAAATTAAAGGAGGCGGTACCGATGTACTCAGCAGTTCTCGGGCTCGCAGCCGTAAAAGGAAACCGTAACTGATAAGTCGGGCAAAAGATGATTTTCAATCGGAAAAACCGATAAATAATTGAATTCAACGCCCGAAGTTAATAACAGATAATGTTAAAAAACGGTTTAACGGCTGCGGGCTGAAAATTTTAAAAATTGAATTATGAAAATTTACAGGCTGTGAATATCACGGCCTGTTTTGTTGTTTCAGGATAAAAAGAACAAATTTATGTTGCAGATTTTTTTTAGTGAGTTATAATGTAAATATAATGCAGGGAGGTGCGGTATGAACAGATTTACTGTTTTTAATTTACTGTGGAAGAATACGGAAAAAGGTGACAATAAACGCCTTGCAAAGCAGAAGTTTCCGGATGATTTGATTGAAGATTGCAATATTCCGTATGTTGATGACGGGAACCGTTACCATCTTCTTGACGTTTATTATCCTGAGGTATCTGACAAGGCCTTTTTGCCGGTTGTGATTGACGTTCACGGCGGTGGCTGGATGTA
Source organism: Clostridia bacterium (assembly GCA_017397105.1). Lineage (GTDB taxonomy): Bacteria > Bacillota > Clostridia > Oscillospirales > Acutalibacteraceae > CAG-177. The sequence goes on from JAFQKF010000016.1 coordinate 86,154, forward strand.
CGGGGATAAAGAACTTAACAAGAATTATAATCTGCATATCGCACGAAGAGGCTATGTTGTTTTTTCAATAAGCTACCGCCTTGTGCCCACGGTTACCGTTGCTCAGCAGATTCAGGATGTTTTTGCTGCTCTTAAAAAGATTGATTCATTAATGGATTGTTATCCTTGCGACCGTTCAAGGGTGATGATTACAGGTGATTCGGCAGGCGGTCAGCTTGCGGGGTTTGCTTCGGTTATCAATGAGTCTGAGGAGCTTCAACGCATTTTTTCTGTTGAATCTAATTCCCTTCATTTTGACTGTGCGGGCCTTGTTTCCCCTGTCGCCTACATGGATGTACCTTTTCCGATTGGTGTATATACACGTTCGTGCCTTGGCAAGGATTATAAATCGCAGCTCTGGGGCAGTTATATGAATTTTGGAGATTTGCTTAAATATGCGCAGCTGCCTCCGTATTTCCTTGTAACCAGTTCGGGTGATTTTCTTGCTAAAACTCAGACGCGCAGAGCGTATGAGGATTTGAAGAAAATCGGTGCGGATGTTGAGTATATGTATTGGGATAAAACAGACGGAAAACATCTTGAACACGTTTTCAGTGTTTTGTATCCCGACAGTGAACCTGCGTGTAAGACGATTGATGCAATGCTTGATTTCTTTAATAATAAATGTGATGAAAAGAAGGATGCAGCCAATGTGTGAAAAATACAGCCTTGAAGCTTTGCTTTCAAGAAATGAATATATATGTAACTGCGGCAAGATGCATAAAAATACCTTGAAAGCTGCAGTTATCGAGAAGAATGCTTTGCAGAAAATTTGCGGATTTATCAGAGATTTTGAAGCATCCTGTGCCTATGTTGTATCAGACATAAACACGGAATCTGCGGCAGGGGAGGCAGTTAAAAATCTGCTCATTGAGGGCGGAATACGTTATATTGATTACGTTTACCCTTATAAACATTTTGAACCGGATGAGCGTGCTGTCGGTGCGGCATTTATGCATTATTCAAACGAATGTGATATTATCATCGGCGTTGGCTCGGGTGTTATAAATGATATATGTAAGTTGCTTTCTGCAACAGCTGATAAACCGTATATCATTGTGGCAACCGCTCCGTCAATGGACGGTTACGCTTCCGCAACGTCCTCTATGATTCGTGACGGTCTTAAGATATCGCTTGACAGTAAGTGCCCTGAGGTTATAATAGGCGATCTTGATATACTTTGCAGTGCGCCTGTTAAAATGATTTGTTCCGGCTTTGGCGATATGCTGGCAAAGTACATAAGTATATGTGAATGGCGCATAGGAAATCTTGTTACCGGTGAATATTACTGCGAGGAGGTTGCCTCAATTGTACGCTATGCGCTGAAAAAATGCGTTGAAAGCGCAAAATACATAAAGAACCGTGATGAGGATACCGTACGCAATATAATGGAAGGTATGATAATCTCAGGCATTGCCATGAATTATGCAGGCATCAGCCGACCCGCATCGGGTGTGGAACACTACTTTTCACATATCTGGGATATGAGGGCTCTTGAGTTTTCAACACCTATGGATTTTCACGGGATTCAGTGCGCAATAGGTACGGTTCTTGCTCTGAAGGTTTATGACAGAATCAAATCCGTTATTCCTGACCGAAACAAGGCACTGAAACGTGCTGAAGCTTTTTCTGCTGAAGACCATTTCGAAGCGCTCAGGAGTTTCCTTGGCAGAGGCGCTCAGGCTATGATCGATTCTCAGATTAAAGAGGACAGATACAACCAACAAAAGCATCTTCAACGATTTGAAGTGATTGAAAAGAACTGGGATAAAATCATCGGAATAATTAATGAAGAGCTTCCTGATACCGCTTTGCTGATTGATTTGCTTGAAGAAATCGGTGCACCCGTCAGTGTTTGTGATATAGGCTTAACCGAAGGAGAAACGGCTTCTGCGTTTTTGTTTACCAGGGATATAAGAGATAAATATATTCTTTCTTCGCTTCTTTTTGATATGGGTATTGACAAGGAAACAGCCGAAGAAGTTTTTGGATAAAAATTTGCCCCGGCTTATGAAGGGATTACCTCATAAGTCGGGGTTGTTTGATTCAGAATCCGCCTGTAAAGAAAGCACCCAAAGGTTTGAATGCTTTGATAAAATCGTTGCAGTTGCTTTTAAATTCGGCACCTTCTACGAACGAAAGGTTATCCTCTCTTCCGTCAAATCCGGTGAGCAGAATTTTTGAAGCGGCGTAAGGCTCGAGGACAACGTCAGGCAACTTGTCGGTGATTGTTACAGAGCATTTGCCGTTTTGGTATTCAACCTCAAAAGTTTTATTGTTTCTTGAAACCGTATCGTTGCATCTGAGTATGAATGAGCCGTGTTCTTCAGGCCAGAGCTTTGCCTTGAGAACGTTTTCGACGTTAATGACACGTATGGCACCCACGTTGTAGCAGCCCATAGTCACTCTGTTCAGGTTGCCGAAAACGTTGATTAACGGGCTGTCAATGGGGAGATTTGTGAAAGAAATTGTCCTTTGATTTCCGTCATAGCATCTTAAAAACCCAAGAATGCCGAGCATTGATTCTCTGTCTGTAAAACCGATCTCATTTACGGTTACGCAGCTTTTTTCCCTGTCTACATGGTATGTGGCAAAGGATTTGTATTCACCTTCGGTATTCTTCCACATATATGTGTAATTTGTTGTTTCATAAGGCTTGTCTGCAAAATGTTTGCTGTCCGCGCGGATGAAAGAGAGATTATAGTTCTTGAAAGTTTTGTTATATAATTCAAGCAACGTGTCCAGCTGAGAACCGTCAAAAAGTTCAACGCTGGAGCTTCTTTCTATATGTGAAAGCTCTGTGAAATCCGTGCTTGCTCTTAATCCGAGTCCGGACGTTTCATATCCGAATTTCCTGTAATATGAGGAAGAAAAAGGATAAAGAGCGCTTATGTCCCAATCCTGCTCAAAAAGATGGTCGAAAAGCTTTCTGACTGCGCCTGTTCGTCTGAATTCGGGCTTTGTCGCAACGCCGCCAACACCGACGCATTTGAGTGAATTTCCGCAGAATCTTGATTGCATGGCGTTTATTTCGAGCTGAGCGATGAGGGTTGAATTATCGTCGGCAAAGGCGCCGATAACCGGTGTTGTCGGAAATTGGTTAAGTTCCTCTGGCTTGATTCTGCAAATGAATGACTGCGATGCAACCATATTATGCTGTGCCGCATCGGGAGGGGTAATCGGTCTTATAATTATAGGTATCACCCTTTCTCACTTTTTTTAAAAATTATAGCACGGAAAACTGCAGATTTCAATAAATGTTGATATTTGGCGCATGATATGCTAAAATTATTTTAAGAAAGGGTGTGTTTTATGAAAACTGTAAACCTTAAAGCTTACCGTGCAAAGGAAATTACTTTGGTTAATACTGTTGAAAACGGAACAAAGCTCGAAATTGAACATAAATATTCATACAACGTCAACTATTCACGCACTAATACTTGCAAGGGCGAAATTACGCTCAGTGCATCTGCGAAAGAGCATTCTGAAAAATTCAGAATAAAGGTTGTAATGGAGGGCATTTTTACCTTTGAGGACGGAGTGGCAAAGGAAAAAATTCACCATGAAACATATAAAGAGCTTTTTCCTTATGCCCGTGCTCTTATAACAACCGTTACTGCTAACGCAGGAATTCCGCCTATTGTGATGCCTGCGATTGATATTGAAAAACAGAGCATTTACAGGTTTGACGGCCCCATTATACCGCCTAAAAAAGATGATAATTGATAAGTGAGGTTTGATGATGAATATTCTTGATTTAGCATCAAAGTCGGTAACAGCCATTGTTAAACGCAGCGCAAATAAGTTTAGTTCAAAGCACTCGTCAGCACCCGAAATTCCTGATGCACCGTGCATTAAAATGAAAAATCCGTCAACCGATCGTTTTAACTGCGGTTTTTCGTCTGTTACCGTTATGCCTGAGGATATTGATAAAAAAGCCTACTGGCTTGCAGGTTACAATATCGGCAACAGGATTAAGGGTGTAATTGACCCTCTTACCGTAAACGCTATGTGGATTGACTGCTGTGACGGAAACGGAATGCTTCTTGTGAGCGCCGATCTTGTAGGGCTTACAGGCTATGACGTCCGTGATATTCGTCAGTCACTTTCTGGCTTTTGCGAGAAAAGCGGATGTAAGCATATAACGATCAGCTGTACTCACACTCATGCGGGAGTTGATACTGTTGGTTATTGGGGTATGCTTCCGAAATCGGGTAAAGATAAAAATTATATGCTTCTTGTAAAGGGTGCGATAAAATTCGCCTGCATTGATGCATATAATAAACGCAAGACCGGCAAGCTTTATCACGGTAATATCCGTGTGCCTGAGGCTGTCAACGATTGGCGTGAACCGATTTTTCCCAATGATGTGTTTACACGCTTGAGGTTTGTCCCTGATGACGGCAGCCGTGAAACCTGGTATCTTAATTTTTCGGCTCATCCCAATACGTTAGGCAGTAAAAATTCGATGATAAGCGCTGATTACCCGGGCGAATTGAGAAAAGAGATCAATAAAATTAAGGAGACCAATGTTCTTTTCAGCGTAGGTGCAATCGGCGCAGCTGACCTCGGAGATTTTGCTGAGGATAAATATGAAAGAATGATTCAGGGTGGAAGATTCCTTGCGCACAAAGCGTTTGAGATTAAAAACGACATTCAGCTTACGCCTGAAATCAAGCTTGTTTGCCAGCCGTTTTATCTTCCGTTGAGTAATACCGTTCTTGCTTTTATGGATGTGCTTCACGTCATTGACAGCCTTAAATATCCGTCTGATAAAGGTCTGGGAATTGCTTTGCTCAGCGAGATGACTTATATGAGCATAGGCGGCGTTGAGATTCTTACACAGCCCGGAGAAATATTTACCGAGCTTGTTTACTCCGGCGGATACAGCACTGAGCAGACATCCGCAACAGGCATGGGTGAACGCTTTAATCCTAAAACTCTCGCTGAAATCTGCGGTAATGAGAATCTTATTATTTTTGGCGTAACCAATGATATGACCGGTTATGCTTTACCTCCGAACGATTTTCTTCTTAATACAACTCAGCCTTATCTTTCACGCACGGATGACCGCTTCGGCAGGAATCATTACCATGAAACAAATTCTCTCGGTCCTGAAACGGCACATACAATTGCAGAGGCGTTTGAGAGAATGGTTGGTATATTCAATAACGGATAAACGGTATGGATAACAATCATAATACAGTAGTAAAATTTTTTCCGTTCGCTTTGTTGCGTATGGAAGCTTTAACTGCGTTTCTTAATGAAATGTATCGCAAAGGCTATAAGGTGACTGGAATCAGCTGCGGATGCATTCTTTATTTTAAAAGAGTAAATGTTAGGAACGGTATGATGTACGCTGTTCTCTCAGAATACAATTACAGAAATCTGAGAAGAAAGAAGTGGGATGATGAGGCGTTTTTGGTGAAAAACGCACAGGATTTTCACAAAGGAGACGGTAAACAATTTGAGGTATCATCATATTCTGCGGCTGAAAATTATAAAATTTATTTGACTGCCGAATTGTGTGAGGATGATATTGAAGCTTTGAAAAACTATCGTAAAATCAGTTTTTCGCGTATTAACTTTACAAGAATTCTGTTTTATTTTTTCTTTGCTTTTCTGGCGGTTTTGACTGTTTCTGGCATTTTTAGCGTTATACGTTGAACTGAGCAAAAGTTTTAGGCCGCTGTGTTTTAATTTTCTATTGACACAGCGGCTTATTCTTTGTAAAATAAAAGAAAATTAATTTGATTGGAGTTTTGGTTATGGGAAACATTTGGCATGATATCAGCCCCAAAAGAATAACTCCCGAAGATTTTATAGTTTGCATTGAAATCTCCAGAGGCAGTAAAAAGAAGTATGAGCTTGATAAAGAAACAGGTCTTATTATTCTTGACAGAATTTTATATACCGCTACCCATTATCCCGCAAACTACGGTTTTATCCCCAGAACTTACGGCGAGGATGATGACCCGCTTGACGTTATGGTTGTTTGCAGCCAGTCGATTGAGCCTATGTCGCTTGTACGTTGCTACCCCATTGGTGTTATCACCATGATGGATCAGGGCAAGCTTGATGAAAAGATTATTTGCATTCCCTTTAACGACCCTACCTACAACTCTTTTACAGATATCTCAGAATTGCCGCACCACGTATTTGATGAAATGTGCCATTTCTTCTCTGTTTATAAGATGCTTGAGGATAAGGATACGGCTGTAGACGTTGTTAAGGGAAGAGAAACCGCTATTGAAATCATTTCCCGCAGCATTGAAAGCTATATCATGAAGTATTGCAGATAACCGCGCAATATGTCAAATTAAACAAACTTACCAAGCTATTGAGAAGAAATTTTTCAATAGCTTTTATTATTAGTTTTATTGACTAATAAATAACAGTGTGTTAAACTACATATAGTGTTATTTTTAAATAAATAAACTATTGGCTGTAAATTATGCATAAATGCGAAAGGGGAGCGGATTGTGAAAAAAATCGGCATTATTATGGGAAGTGACAGTGACCTTCCCGTTGTTCAGAAGGCAATTGATGTTCTTGATGAATATGCGGTACCTTATGAGGTTCACGTTTATTCTGCTCACAGAACTCCTGAGCAGTCCCGTGAGTTTTCACTCAACGCCCGTAAAAACGGCTTTGGTGCTATAATTGCAGCAGCCGGTAAGGCAGCACATCTTGCAGGTGCGATTGCTGCTAATACGACACTGCCTGTCATTGGCATTCCTGTAAAAGCATCAACTCTTGATGGCTTGGATGCGCTTCTTTCAACCGTTCAGATGCCTGCAGGTATTCCCGTTGCAACCGTAGCAATTGACGGTGCGGCAAACGCTGCTCTTCTTGCTCTGCAGATTATTGCAGTATCCGATGATGAACTCGCTCAGAAGCTTGATGCTTCCCGCGAGGCTGCAAGAGCCAAGGTTCTGGCAAAGGATAAAGAAATCAGCGAAAGATTTGCAAAATAATTTAATTTTATATATTGGAGGAATTCACATGTCTGTACTTAAAACTGTTTATGTTGGCAAAACCAAGGATGTTTTTGCGCTTGAGAACGGCAACTATCTCCTCAAGTTCAAGGATGACTGCACCGGCGCTGACGGTGTTTTTGATCCCGGTGCAAACACCGTAGGTCTCAGCATCGAGGGTGTTGGTAACGTTAACCTCAGAATGTCAAAGTATTTCTTTGAGAAGATCAACGCTGCCGGTATAAAGACTCATTACGTTGACTGCAATCTTGAAGATACCACCATGGAGGTTCTCCCTGCCAAAGTTTTCGGTAAGGGTCTTGAAGTAATCTGCAGAAACAAGGCGGTAGGCAGTTTTATCCGCCGCTACGGCGATTATATTGAAGAGGGTGCAGACCTTCCTTCATACGTTGAAATGACCTTTAAGGATGATGACAGAGGTGATCCTCTCGTTACCAAGGATGCTCTTGTAGACCTTGGCGTTATGTCTGCTGAGCAGTATGACGCTGTTAAGGCTATGACCCAGAAAATAACAAAGATTGTTGCTGATGACCTTCTTGAAAAAGGACTTGTTCTTTATGATATCAAGTTTGAGTACGGTTACAGCGGTGACGAAGTAATTCTTATCGACGAAATTGCTTCAGGTAACATGAGAGTTTATAAGGATGGTAAGTATATCGATCCTATGACTCTTTCCGACCTTTTCTTTGCTTAAATTGTAATAAACGGCAGCGGAGTTGATTTTTGTTAACTCCGCTGCGCGTGTTACTTGAGAAAAAACTTTTTATGCCTTTTTAGCAAAATATCACGGAGGTGCATTCATTTGGGCGGTTTTTTTGGTGCCGTTTCTAAAGAAGATTGCGTTCTGGATGTGTTTTTTGGCGTTGACTATCATTCACATTTAGGTACGCTCAGAGGCGGCATAGCATCTTATTCAGAAGAAAAAGGATTTGACAGATATATCCATAACATAGAAAATACTCCGTTTCGAACAAAGTTTGAACACGAAGTAGCCGAGATGAAGGGAAACATTTGCATCGGTTGTATCAGCGATACAGATCCTCAGCCGATTCTTATCCGTTCACATCACGGTGCATACGCAATAAGCACTATCGGAATTATCAATAACATAAAGGAGTTGTCCGATGAAATTATCGGCAATTCAACAGGTCATTTCGGAGCCATGGGCGGCGGCAGAATCAACACCTCTGAGTTGGTTGCGGCGCTTATTGACCAGAAGAGCAGCTTTGTTGAGGGTATCAGATTCGCTCAGGAAAAGATTGACGGCTCTATTACAATCCTCATTTTAACAGATAAATGTGAACTCATTACTGCACGAGACAAGGTTGGCAGACTGCCCGTTATCGTCGGTAAAAAAGATAACAAAGGCTACTGTGTATCTTTTGAATCGTTTGCTTTTGAAAAGCTCGGATACACTCAGTATCACGAACTCGGTTGCGGCGAGATTGACCTTATCACAAGCGACGGTATCACCGTTCTTAACCCTGCTGATAACAGTAAATGTCGCATCTGCACTTTCCTCTGGAGTTATTACGGATATCCCAACTCTCATTATGAGGGCGTCAATGTTGAGGTTATGCGTTACCGCAACGGTGAAATTATGGCTAAAACAGACCGTAAAAAAGGCGTTGCGCAAGATATAGATTACGTTTGCGGTGTGCCGGATTCCGGTTTGCCTCACGCAATAGGATATGCAAACGAGAGTCACGTTCCGTTTGCACGTCCGTTTATCAAGTACACTCCTACGTGGCCGAGAAGCTTTATGCCAAGCAATCAGAACGTAAGAAGCATGGTTGCAAAAATGAAGATGATTCCTGTTTCGGACCTCATCGACGGCAAAAAACTTCTCTTTGTTGACGATAGTATCGTAAGAGGAACTCAGCTTAAAGAAACTGTTGAATTCCTTTACAATAACGGCGCCGTCAAAGTCCATATGCGCTCCGCTTGTCCTCCCATTATGTTCAGCTGTAAGTATCTCAATTTCTCAAGAGCAACTTCAGAGCTTGAACTCATTGCGAGACGCACTATTCTCGAACTTGAGGGTATTGAGGGCGAAAAACACTTTGATGAATACTGCGACAGTGAAACCGAAAGAGGCAAAAAACTCAGAGCATCGCTTTGCGAAAAGCTTAAGCTTGATACGCTTGAGTTCCAGTCACTCGAAGGTCTCATTGAGGCTATCGGCATAGGCCCTGAAAAACTTTGTACATATTGTTGGAACGGAAAGGAATAAAGAATTATGCATACTAACTCTAAATCAGACAGCTACGCAGCAGCAGGCGTTGATATTACTGCTGGATACAAAGCGGTTGAGCTTATGAAAACCCACATTGCCCGTACTCTTTCGGGCGGAGCTCTTTCAGACATCGGCGGTTTCGGCGGACTTTTTGAGCTTGATATGACTGGTATTACAAAGCCTGTTCTTGTAAGCGGAACTGATGGCGTTGGAACAAAGCTTAAACTTGCTTTTCTTATGGACAAGCACGATACAGTAGGTATTGACTGTGTTGCAATGTGCGTAAACGATATCATTTGCTGCGGCGCAAAGCCTCTCTTTTTCCTCGATTATATCGCATGCGGCAAAAACTATCCTGAGAAAATTGCTCAGATAGTTGCAGGTGTTGCTGAGGGTTGTGTTCAGTCGGGTTGCTCACTTATCGGCGGCGAAACTGCTGAAATGCCCGGCTTCTATCCTGTTGATGAATACGACCTTGCAGGATTCTCAGTAGGTGTTGTTGACAAGTCAAAGGTTCTTGACAACAGCAAGATTAAAGAAGGCGACGCAGTTATTGCTCTTCCTTCAAGCGGCGTGCATTCCAACGGTTTTTCACTCGTCAGAAAGGTATTTGACGTAGAAAACAGTGATATTAAATCTCCTGTTGCAGAGCTTGGGGGTAAGTCAATCGGCGAAACTCTTCTTACTCCCACCAAAATCTACGTTAAGCCCATTCTTGCTCTTATTGAGGAAGTTACCGTTAAGGCTGTTTCTCACATCACAGGTGGCGGCTTCTATGAGAATATTCCGAGAAGCATTCCTGACGGCTTCGGCGCTAAGATTAAGAAGAGTGATATCAGAATTCTTCCTATATTCGATCTCATTGCCAAGACCGGCAACATTGATGAGCGTGATATGTTCAACACCTTCAACATGGGTGTCGGCATGAGCGTTGTTGTTAATGCAGAGGATGCTGATAAGGCTGTTGAGGTTCTTCAGGCAAACGGTATTGATGCATACGTAATGGGCGAAATCATCAAGTCTGATGAAAAGGTTATCATTGAGTGATAAAGGAGAAAGCCCTATGAATAAGGCTAAAATTGCTGTTCTTGTATCGGGTGGCGGAACAAATCTTCAGGCGCTCATTGATGCGCAGAGCAGTGGTATTATAAAAAGCGGTGAGATTGTTCTTGTTGTTTCAAGCAATCCTTCAGCCTATGCTCTTGAGCGTGCCGCAAAGGCAGGCATCAAAAGTGAGGTTGTTTCAAAAAAACAGCTTGGAGGTTCTCAGGAGGAATTTGAAAAAGGTATTATTACCTTACTTGATGACAACGGCATAGACCTTATAGTGCTTGCCGGATTTATGAGTATTCTCAGCGAGAGCTTTACGTCCCGCTATCCCAAAAGAATAATCAACGTTCACCCCTCACTTATTCCGTCTTTTTGCGGAAGCGGTTTTTACGGCTTGAAAGTTCACGAAGCCGCTCTTTCTTACGGAGTAAAGGTAACGGGTGCAACAGTTCATTTTGTTAACGAAATTCCTGACGGCGGAGAAATCATAATGCAGAAAGCCGTTAACATCCGCAAGGATGACACGGCAGAAACGTTGCAAAGGCGTGTCATGGAACAGGCGGAATGGAGAATTCTTCCCCGTGCGGTTGAAAAAGTTTCTAAAAATCTTGTGAAATAAGGAGAATATAAAAGTGGGTATTTATGATATTGCAAAGGTAAGCGATTTGCTTTGTGTTAACACTTATCCCGGCAGAGGAATTATTATCGGCAAATCAGCTGACGGTAAAAAGGCTGTTTTTGCATATTTTATTATGGGCAGAAGTGAAAACAGCAGAAACAGAGTTTTTATTGAGAACGGCGATGAAGTAGTTATTCATCCTTTTGACGCATCAAAGGTTGACGACCCTTCACTTATCATTTACTCTCCCGTAAGAGTTATCGGTAACAACCTCATAGTAACAAACGGTGACCAGACTGATACCGTTTATGATTTTATCAAGGATGGCAAATCATTTGAAGCTGCTCTTGAAACACGTTGCTTTGAGCCTGACGCTCCCAATTTTACCCCCAGAATCAGCGGTATGCTTACCTTTGGCGATAATGATTTCACTTATAAGATGAGCATTCTCAAGAGTGCTGATGAAAAGGGTACAGCCTGCAACCGTTATACTTTCAACTATGCACCTCTTGCAGGTCTCGGTCATTTTATTCACACCTATAATTGTGACGGCAACCCCATTCCCACTTTTACTAATGAACCTGAGCGTGTTGCAATTGCTGACGATATTGACGAGTTCACAAATGAAATATGGAATTCTCTTAATGAGAACAACAAAATCTCACTTTACGTCCGTTACGTTGACCTTGCAACCAACAGCGTTGAGAACAGAATGATTAATAAGAATAACTGAGGAGGATTTTTAAAATGAATGAATTCCAGCTTAAATACGGATGTAACCCCAATCAGAAGCCTGCCAGAATTTTTATGGAAAATGCAGCAGAGCTTCCCATCGAAATTCTTTGCGGTAAGCCCGGTTATATCAATTTCCTTGATGCTCTTAACAGCTGGCAGCTTGTAAAGGAAATTAAAGATGCTCTCGGTATGCCTGCGGCAACCTCATTCAAGCACGTAAGCCCCACATCCGCTTCCGTAGGTCTTCCTCTCAGCGATACACTTAAAAAGGCTTGCTTTGTTGAAGATATTGAGGGCCTTGACGATTCGCCTCTTGCATGCGCATACGCAAGAGCAAGAGGAACTGACAGAATGTCTTCTTTCGGTGACTGGATTGCTCTGAGCGATACCTGTGATGCCGTAACAGCAAGCATCATCAAGCATGAAGTATCTGACGGTATCATTGCTCCCGGCTACACTCCCGAAGCTCTTGAGATTCTTGCTTCCAAGCGTAAGGGCAACTATAACATAGTTAAGATTGATCCTTCATACGTTCCTGATCCCATTGAGCGTAAGCAGGTATTCGGTATTACTTTTGAGCAGGGCAGAAACGAGTTCAAGATTGATAATTCTCTTCTTGAGAACATTGTTACCGATAATAAGGATATCCCTGATTCTGCTAAGCGTGATCTCATTATCTCTCTTATCACCCTTAAGTACACTCAGTCAAACTCCGTATGCTATGCTTATGACGGTCAGGCAATCGGCGTTGGTGCAGGTCAGCAGTCAAGAATTCTCTGCACAAGACTTGCAGGCAACAAGGCTGATTTCTGGCATATCCGTCAGCATCCGAAGGTACTCGGTCTTGAGTTTGCTCCCACTCTCGGCAAGCCCGAAAGAGATAACTGCATTGATATCTATTGCTCCGATAATTTTGAAGACGTTATCGGTGATAACGTATGGCAGCAGTATTTTGCTGTTCGTCCCGAACCCTTTACCAAGGAAGAGCAGAAGGCCTATCTTGCAACAATCAAGGGTGTTTCGCTCGGCAGTGATGCTTTCTTTCCCTTTGGTGATAATATTGAGCGTGCAGCTCAGAGCGGCGTAAGCTATGTTGCTCAGCCCGGCGGCTCCGTAAGAGATGATAACGTTATCGAAGCCTGCAACAAATACGGCATGGCAATGGCATTTACAGGTATGCGCCTGTTCCACCACTAATTCTACGGAGGTAAACCGATGAAAATTGTTGTAGTCGGAGGCGGCGGAAGAGAGCACGCCATAATTAAATCACTTAAGAAAAACAGTGAAATTGAAACAATATACGCTTTGCCCGGCAACGGCGGTATTGCACAGGATGCGGTTTGCGTCAACATCGGTGCAAAGGATATTGATGCAATTGTAGATTTTGCAGTTGAAAATAAAATTGATTTTGCGGTTGTTGCACCTGATGATCCGCTCGTTCTCGGTGCAGTGGACGCTCTTGAAGCAAAGGGAATTCCTTGCTTCGGTCCTGCAAAGAATGCCGCAATTCTTGAAGGCAGTAAGGTCTTTTCGAAGAATCTTATGAAGAAATACGGAATCCCCACCGCAGAGTATGAAGTTTTTTCTGATATGGAGAGCGCTCTTGCTTATCTTGAAACCGCTCCCATCCCCACAGTTATCAAAGCTGACGGTCTTGCTCTCGGCAAAGGCGTTCTTATTGCTCAGACCCGTGATGAGGCTAAGCAGGCAGTACGCACAATTATGGAGGATAAGATTTTCGGCGCAAGCGGAAATAATATAGTTATTGAAGAATTCCTTACAGGCCCTGAGGTTTCCGTGCTTTCATTTACTGACGGTAAAACTCTTGTTCCCATGGTTTCTTCTATGGACCATAAGCGTGCTCACGATAACGATGAGGGTCTTAACACAGGTGGTATGGGTACCGTTGCTCCCAATCCCTATTACACTGATGAAATAGCTGAAAGATGCATGAAGGAGATTTTCATCCCCACAATCAACGCTATGAACAGTGAGGGCAGAAAATATAAAGGTTGCCTGTATTTCGGACTTATGCTTACTCCTAACGGTCCTAAGGTGATCGAATATAACTGCCGTTTTGGCGACCCTGAAACTCAGGTTGTTCTTCCTTTGCTTGAAAGTGATCTCTTTGAGATTATGAAGGCTGTAAATGAAGAAAGACTTGACGAAGTTGAGGTTAAATTCAGCAATAAAAACGCTTGCTGTGTTATTATGGCATCCGACGGATATCCCGAAAAGTATAACAAGGGATTTGAGATTAAGGTTGATGACAGATTCAGTGCTGAGCTTTATATAGCCGGCGCAAAGCTTGCTGACGGTAAGCTTCTTACCGACGGCGGCAGAGTTCTCGGTATTACTGCAATCGGTGATACTCTTAAGGACGCTGTTGCAGCTTCATATGAACAAACTGATTTTGTCAGCTTTGATAATGCATATTTCCGTAAGGATATTGGAAAACGTGCGCTTGACGCCGCAAAGGAGGCATAACCCGTGGTTTACAGAGTATATGTAGAAAAGAAAGAGGGACTTGCTCATGAAGCAACAACTCTTGCAAATGACATTAAGTCGTTGCTTCAGATAGAAACTCTCGAGAATTTAAGACTTCTCAACCGTTACGATGTTGAGAATATTACTCCCGAGTTGTTTGATTATTCGATAAAAACTGTTTTCTCAGAGCCTCAGCTTGACAATGCAACCGCTGAGCTTGAGGGCGCAGAGGACGCAACTGTTTTTGCTGTTGAGTATCTTCCGGGTCAGTTTGACCAGAGAGCTGATTCTGCTTCACAGTGCATCCAGATTATTTCTCAGGGTGAACGTCCTCTCGTAAGAACAGCAAGAATTTACGTTCTTTACGGCGACATTTCCGCCGAGCAGCTTAACGCTATCAAGAAGTACGTCATTAACCCTGTTGAGAGCCGTGAAGCTTCACTTGACAGATTTGAAACTCTTGCCGCTGTATACGATATTCCCACAACTGTTGAAACTCTTGAAGGCTTCTGCAAGCTTGATGAAGCAGGTCTTGCTGATTTTGTAAGCAAGTACGGCCTTGCAATGGACTTGGGGGATATTAAATTCTGCCAGCAGTATTTTATCAGCGAACAGCGTGATCCCACGATTACTGAAATCAGAATGATTGATACTTATTGGTCTGACCATTGCCGTCACACAACATTCCTCACTGTTATTGACAGTGTTGAGTTTGAGGACGAGCTTCTTGCGAAGGCTTATGAAGAATATCTTGAAGCCAGACGCTCAATAGGCAGAACGAAGCCTATCAATCTTATGGATATCGGCACTCTTGCCGCTAAGGTTCTCAGAAAGCAGGGCAAGCTTGAGAATCTTGATGAATCTGAAGAAATCAACGCTTGTACTGTTAAGATTAAGGTTAACGTTGAAGGTGAAGAACAGGATTGGCTTCTTCTCTTCAAGAATGAAACCCATAACCATCCTACCGAAATTGAACCTTTCGGCGGTGCTGCTACCTGCATAGGCGGCGCAATCCGAGATCCTCTTTCGGGCAGAGCTTACGTTTATTCGGCAATGCGTGTTACAGGCGCCGCAAATCCTCTTAAGCCTGTAAGCGAAACGATTCAGGGTAAGCTTCCTCAGAGAAAGCTTGTTACTACTGCTGCCGCCGGCTACAGCTCATACGGCAATCAGATCGGTCTTGCAACCGGTCAGGTTGACGAGCTTTACCATGACGGCTACGTTGCAAAGAGAATGGAAATCGGTGCTGTTATCGGTGCTGCTCCTGCAGCAAACGTACGCAGAGAATGCCCTGAGGATGGAGATATCGTAATCCTTCTCGGCGGCAGAACAGGCCGTGACGGTTGCGGCGGTGCAACAGGTTCTTCGAAATCCCACACTCTTGAATCTCTTGAGTCCTGCGGTGCGGAGGTTCAGAAGGGTAACGCACCTGAAGAGAGAAAGCTTCAGCGTCTTTTCAGAAACAGCGAAGCTTCCCGTCTTATCAAGCGTTGCAATGACTTTGGTGCAGGCGGCGTATCCGTTGCAATCGGTGAGCTTGCAGACGGTCTTGAAATCGACCTTAATGCAGTCCCCAAGAAGTATGAAGGTCTTGACGGCACAGAGCTTGCAATCAGTGAATCTCAGGAGAGAATGGCTGTTGTTGTTGCCGCTGAGGATGCTCCCAAATTTATGGAGCTTGCATCTTCGGAAAACCTTGAGGCAACGGTTGTTGCTGTTGTAAAGGCTGAGCCCAGACTCAGAATGAAGTGGAACGGTAAATATATCGTTGACATTTCAAGAGAATTCCTTAATTCAAACGGTGCTGAGAAGCACATTGATATTGCTCCTGCAAAGCCTGAGGCTTTTGCCAAGGAAGTCAGTGACGATTTTGTTGCTGAGTATAAGGCACTTGCTGACGATCTCAACGTTTGCTCAAAGAGAGGTCTTTCTGAGCGCTTTGACTCCACAATCGGTGCAGGTACTGTAATTATGCCCTTCGGCGGTAAGTATCAGATGACTCCCTCTCAGGCTATGGTAAACAAGGTTTCTGTTGAAAAACAGCATACAGATACTTGCTCTCTCATGGCATGGGGCTTCAATCCTTATATTTCTGAAAAGAGTCCCTATCACTCAGCTTATCTTGCTGTGGTTGAATCTGTATGTAAGCTTATTGCTGCAGGTGCGGATTTCAAGGATGTTTACCTTACGTTCCAGGAGTATTTTGAAAAGCCCAAGGCAGACCCGAAACGTTGGGGTAAGCCTCTTTCAGCGCTTCTCGGTGCTTTCAAGGCTCAGATGCAGTACGGCATTGCAGCTATCGGCGGCAAAGACTCAATGAGCGGTACTTTTGAGAACATTGACGTTCCTCCCACTCTTGTTTCCTTCGCTGTTACAACCGAGAATAACAATAATATCGTTACTCCCGAATTCAAGAGTGCAGGCCATAAGGTTGTATGGCTTAAGCCTGAAATTGACGAAAACGGTCTTCCCGTTGTTGAAAGTGTAAAGGAAATCTTTGCAACTGTTACAAAGCTTATGCGTGACGGCAAGGTTGCTGCTGCATATACTCCCACTTTCGGCGGCGCTGCTGAAGCAATTATGAAGATGTGCTTCGGTAACGGTGTGGGCTTCGCTTATAATAATGAAATTTCAGTAAATGATATATTTGGCTATTCATATGGCTCGTTCATTCTTGAACTGAACGATAACGAGGAAATCGGAACTCTTCTCGGTTACACTACAGAAGAAACAGAAATCACCCTTAACGGTGCCGCTGTTTCTCTTGGTGAGCTTGAAGGAATCTATGAGAACAAGCTTGAGCCCATATACACCTGCAACATCAAGCAGGGCAGGGAGGATATCCCCGCATTTGAGTATAAGGCTGATTCATGGAGTTCACCTGCTGTTAAGGTTGCAAAGCCCAGAGTTCTTATTCCTGTTTTCCCCGGTACCAACTGTGAATTTGATACCGCAAAGGCACTTTCCGCTGCCGGCGCAGAGCCTGAGATTATCGTTATCAACAACCTCACATCTTCAGGTATTTCACAGTCTGTTGAGTATTTTGCAAAGCGTCTTGAGCAGGCTCAGATGGTATTCATCCCCGGTGGATTCTCCGGCGGTGATGAACCCGACGGTTCAGGTAAATTCATAACTGCTTTCTTCCGCAATGCAGCTGTAAAAGACGGCGTTCATGAGCTCCTTAAGAACCGTGACGGTCTTATGGCAGGTATCTGCAATGGCTTCCAGGCACTTATTAAGCTTGGTCTTGTTCCCTTTGGCGAGATTATCGATACCGATGATACTTGCCCCACTCTTACCTATAACACAATCGGCCGCCATCAGTCCCGTATTGTAAGAACAAGAATCGCTTCCAATAAGTCCCCCTGGCTTATGAATACTCTGGTTGGTGACGTTTACAATGTTCCCATTTCTCACGGCGAGGGTCGCTTCCTTGCAAGCGATGAGCTGATTGAAAAGCTTGCCGCTAACGGTCAGATTGCAACTCAGTACGTTGACCTCAGCGGTAATCCTACATCAGATATCCGTTTCAACCCCAATGATTCCTGCTTTGCTATTGAAGGTATCACTTCACCCGACGGCAGAGTATTCGGTAAAATGGGCCATTCAGAAAGATATGATAACGGTTTGTACATTAATGTTGACGGTAACTACCGTATCGGTATGTTTGACTCGGCAGTAAAATATTTTAAATAAGGAGTGAATGATTGCTATGGCTATTTATTGTCAAGAACCTTCAAGAACTTTCAGCGAATATCTTCTTATTCCCGGCTATACAGATAAGGTGCATATTCCTGCAAATGTCAGCCTTAAAACCCCTCTTGTTAAGTACCGTAAGGGTGAAGAAGAGTGCCCCATCAGCCTCAATATTCCCATGATTTCTGCTATAATGCAGTCTGTATCCAACGATACAATGGCTATCGCTCTTGCAAAAGAGGGCGGAATGTCCTTTATTTACGGCTCTCAGTCAATTGAAGACGAGGCTGCTATGGTTGCTAAGGTTAAGTCCTATAAAGCAGGATTTGTTATCAGTGACAGCAATCTTCGCCCCGATTCAACTCTTGCTGATGTGCTTGAGCTCCTTGAAGAAAAGGGTCACAACACAATGGCTGTTACCGATGACGGTACTGCTACAGGTAAGCTTTGCGGCGTTGTTACCGGCCGTGATTACAGAGTAAGCCGTATGTCCCTCGACCTCAAGGTTTCAGAGTTTATGACTCCTCTTGATAAACTTATCTGCGCCCCTGAAACAACATCACTCAAGGAAGCTAATGATATTATCTGGGAGAATAAGCTCAATTCCCTTCCCATTGTTGATAAAAACGGTCATCTTCTTTATTTTGTTTTCCGTAAGGACTATTCTCAGCATAAGGATAATCCTCAGGAGCTCCTTGATTCCAATAAGCGCTATATGGTTGGCGCAGGTATCAATACCCTTGACTATGAGAAGAGAGTTCCAGCTCTTGTTGAAGCAGGCGCAGACGTGCTTTGCATCGACTCTTCTGAGGGTTATACCTGCTGGCAGAAGCAGACCCTTGAATTTATCCGTGAAAAGTACGGTGACAAGGTTAAAGTTGGCGCTGGCAACGTTGTAGACCGTGACGGTTTCCTTTTCCTTGCAAAGAGCGGCGCAGATTTCGTTAAGGTTGGTATCGGCGGCGGTTCAATCTGCATTACCAGAGAAACAAAGGGTATCGGCAGAGGTCAGGCTACCGCACTTATTGAAGTTGCTGCTGCAAGAGATGAGTACTACAAGGAAACCGGTATCTACGTTCCTATCTGCTCAGACGGTGGTATCGTTCACGACTATCACATGACTCTCGCTCTTGCTATGGGCGCTGATTTCCTTATGCTTGGCAGATATTTTGCACGTTTTGACGAAAGCCCCACAACAAAGCTTATGGTAAACGGTGCTTACGTTAAGGAATATTGGGGTGAAGGCTCCAACAGAGCAAGAAACTGGCAGAGATATGACCTTGGCGGCAAGGCAAAACTCAGCTTTGAAGAAGGCGTTGATTCCTACGTTACCTATGCAGGTCCTCTCAGTGATAACGTTGCAAAGAGCCTTTATAAAGTAAAGTCCACCATGTGCAACTGCGGTGTGCTTACCATTGAAGAGCTTCAGCAAAACGCTAAGCTTACAGTTGTTTCTTCAACAAGCATTGTTGAAGGCGGCTATCACGACGTTGTTCTTAAAACAACCGCAAACCACAAGGGCTGATAAATAATAAACACGGGAAACTTGATTGATTTCAAGTTTCCCGTGTTTTTATGTTTCTTTAAATGGTGTGCTGATATTCCGTACTCTGAAGCTTACAGGGTCACGGTTGGCATTGTATCTGTAAACACTCAGCGCGACACCGATTCCAATATATATACAAAGTATTGATGAGCCGCCGCTGCTCAAAAACGGCAAGGTGATGCCGATACAGGGGAGCAGCTTCAGGCACATACCGATGTTGATAACCGCCTGTGAGCCAAGCATAAGAGCGATGCCCGAGCAAAGAAGGTATCCCGAAAAGTTACGTGACTTTTTACCGTTGGAAATCATTCTGAATATTATAACAGCAATAACGGCGAGGGCTGCCATGCAGCCTATGAATCCCAATTCTTCGCCGATAACGGAAAAAATCATATCGCTTTCGCTGACGGGTACGCCACCGCTCTGAGTATAGGTGCCGTTGAGATAACCGTCTCCAAAAAACATTCCGGAGCCTATGGCGTTTACGCCACGCTCCTGCTGATAGATGATTTTATCATAAACAGATTCAGAAAGAGCTTCAGGGTAATAAATTGCAAGAAAACGCTGTTTCTGGTATTCACTGAAAAACGTAACCCACAAAACCGGCAGGGCAATAATTCCGGCAACTATTGCAACAGCGAAGTATCTGAGGTTTACGCCTGAAAGAAACATAAGCCCAACAAATATTACCGCAAAAACAAGTGCTGAGCCGACGTCGCCTGTAATAACAACAAGACCTGTAGGAATTGCTCCGTGAAGGCAAACAAGCAGGATGTTTTTGAGTGAATTTATATCCTGTTTGACAGCATCAAGGTGAGTTGAAAACGTTATGATAAAACCGATTTTTACAAGCTCTGACGGCTGGAAACTGAGGCTTCCGAATCTGAGCCAGCAAATTGCGTCGCTACGGTTTGACGGTGCCTCGCCCCAAATAAATAGCGAAAACATCAGCAGTAAACAGACAGTGCCTATTGCGACGGAAAGCCGCATCATGAATTCATAGTCAATATATGAAACAACAAGGCAGATAACGATACCCATGGCTGAGCCAAGAACTGTTGAAATGCAGTCACGCACCATAAATTCGCCTTCATCGAGTGAATGGTAGGTGGCGCTGTATACCATGAAGGCACCGAAAACCGATGCAGCAACACACATCAGGTAAAGTATCCAATCTGTTTCTCTGAAAAAATATTTAAATGCGGATTTCTCTCTCAGTTTTACCACCGCCTTTATCATTAATAATAAAACAATTATATATGTATTTGCAGATTAATTCAAGTAAAAATGATTGATATTTACAGTATTTGTGTTATAATTATCATAATGGCATCAGAAAGATGAGGAAAACAAATGGCGGTTTATAAAACTGACAGTGTTAATTCAACAGCAGTCATCGGTGAGCGTCTCGGCGCGGTACTTAAAGAAGGCGATATCGTGGCGATGTTCGGTGATCTCGGCGCAGGTAAAACCTCTTTTGTCCGAGGGGTGGTGCAGGGGATTGGAATTAATCCTGATATTGTCAGCAGTCCCACCTTTTCCCTTGTTAACGAATACAGGGGTGAAAAGACACTGTATCATTTTGATATGTACAGAATTAACGGATGGGATGATTTGTATTCGACCGGTTATTTTGATTATATTGATACTCAGAGTATCCTTATAATTGAGTGGAGTGAGAATATCGAGTCGGTTTTACCTGAGAATTGTATAAGAGTTTCCATTGAAAAAACAGAAAACGAAAATGAGAGAATAATCAACATAGGCAGAGGTGAGAGTTTTGAAGATATTGGCTGTTGACAGCTCGGCAAAATCAGCGAGCGTTGCCATAACAGAGGATGACAGATTAATTTCCGAATCCTTTGTTAACGTAGGGCTTACACATAGCGAAACTCTAATGCCCATGATTGAATCATCACTTAACAATGCAAAACTCAATATCAATGATATTGATGCTTTTTGTGTTACAACGGGACCCGGTTCATTTACGGGAATAAGAATCGGTGTGTCGGCGATTAAAGGACTTGCTCAGCCTGATAAAAAGCCCTGTGCAGGTGTTTCAACTCTTGAAGCTATGGCGTATAATCTCACTGATTTTAACGGTATAGTGTGTTGCGCAATGGATGCAAGATGCTCTCAGGTGTATACGGCAATTTTTGAGATTTCAAATAAATCAATTAAGCGTCTGACAGAGGATATGGCAATACCGATTGATGAGTTGTTCGGTATGTTATCAATGTACGATTCTGACATTATTCTTGTGGGTGACGGGGCACAGCTGTGCTATGATTCGTTCGCTCAAAAGCTTCCGTCATGCTCGCTTGCTTGCGGAATGCTCAGGTTTCAAAGAGCATACGGTGCGGTGCTGTCATCTCTTTCTCAGGATGATGTTTACAAATCGCCTGAGATTCTTGCACCGGTTTATATAAGACCGCCTCAGGCAGAGCGTGAATTAAAAAAGAAAAAGGAGAATTTAAAATGATTGCAGTAGGTTGTGACCACGGCGGCTTTGAACTTAAACTGGCTGTTCTCAAGTACCTTGAAGAAAAAGGAATTGAGTATAAGGATTTTGGTACTTATTCCGCCGATTCTGTTGATTATCCCGTTTTTGCAGAGAAAACAGCCAACGCCGTTGTAAGCGGCGAATGTGAACTTGGCTTGCTCTTTTGCGGAACAGGCATTGGCATCTCCATGGCAGCAAATAAGGTAAAGGGAGTGCGAGCCGCCTGCTGTTCGGACAAGTTCTCTGTTGAAATGACAAGACTTCATAACAATGCAAACATTCTTTGCCTCGGCGGCAGAGTTGTAAGTAATGAAAAGGGCGTTGAACTGGTTGACATTTTCCTCAACACTCCTTTCAGCGGTGATGAACGTCACCAGAAACGCATTGATATGGTTATGGCTATCGAAAACAGGTAAGGAGGATTTTTCATGGGTAAGATAGTAGTTATTGATCATCCGCTTATTCAGCACAAAATTTCACACCTCAGAGATGAAAAAACAGCTTCTAAGGAATTCCGTGAGCTTGTAAGTGAAATCGCGATGCTTATGTGTTATGAGGCAACAAGAGACCTTCCTCTTAAGGAAGTTAACACTCAGACTCCCGTTGCTTTGGCAAAATCCAAGGTTCTCGCCGGTAAAAAGCTTGCGTTCGTTCCCATTCTCAGGGCAGGACTCGGAATGGTTGACGGTGTGCTTGCGCTTGTTCCTTCAGCAAGAGTCGGTCACATTGGCCTTTACCGTGACCCTGATACGCTCATGCCCGTTGAGTATTACTGCAAGCTTCCTTCCGATATTGAGGAGAGAGAAGTTATTGTTCTTGATCCGATGCTTGCAACAGGCGGTTCAGCAATTGATGCGGTTACTCAGATTAAAAAGAGAAATCCGAAATCAATCAAGTTCATGGGTCTTATTGCTGCACCTGAAGGTCTTGACGCTTTATCCAAAGCTCATCCTGATATAGATATCTACGTAGCAGCTAAAGATGAACGCCTTAACGAGCATGGTTATATCGTTCCAGGTCTCGGCGATGCTGGTGACAGAATTTTCGGCACAAAATAATATATAAAAATTCAGAGGTAAAACGCAATCAGCGTTTTACCTCTCTTTTTGTTATCGGACAGTAATTATTCACCGGTTAAACACATAAAATTGATTGAAAGGAAGGGAGAAAAAATTATGGACAAGAAAAAGATCAGAAGAAACAAAATCTCCGCTAACAGGAAGAAGAATAAATACTTTGTCATGAGCAGTAAAACCTTTGAGCAAATGAAGGGCAATCTCAGGCTGTTTTTGCTTGCTGCGTCTTTTGCTGCAGGTATGTTGGCAGGTGCTGTGCTGATCAAAAATGCAGGGTTTGATACGGTAGGGGATGACCTGATTTACATAGCAGACGCTTATAAAAAACTCAGATGCGAGCAAAGTTTTTTGCAAAATCTTTGTTATTCAATGCTTGCGGAAGGGGTGATGCTGATAATATCATTGTTTCTCGGATTCAGCTCAATCGGAAGCCCATTAGTTTGTTTGCTGCCGTTTATTAAAGGAATAGGGCTTGGATTCTTCTGCGGCTATCTGTACAGCGAATACGCATTACAAGGGCTTGGATATTCAATGTTGCTCGTTGTTCCGGCTCAAAGTATAGCAAATCTTACACTTATTGTTTCCTGCAACGAAAGCTGCGGATTTTCACTCAGCGTATGCAGAGAAGGCGTTTTGTCAAATCCTCTGCGAAAAGAGGAAACAAGGCTGTATTTGCTCAAACATGGGGTATATTTAATAATGATGATGGCTTCAGCGTTAATAGGAGCATCCTTCTGCAGCGTTTTTTCATCGTTTTTCAGATGAGTCATCTTCAGGCGAAGCTAAAGCGTTGAGCGGATTAGAATCAATAGCGGCGCGCAGCTGATCGCTGACTATGTGGGTATATATTTCGGTTGTTGAGAGGTTTTCGTGACCGAGGATTTCTTTGAGTAAAAGCACGTCAACACCGCCGTGCTGATACATGAGAGTTGCAGCTGTATGCCTTAATTTATGGGTGGAAAAACCGTAACCGCTGAGTCCGGCTTTTTCAAGATAAGTATTTACAAGGTGTTGTACGGTTTTGGGGCTGATTCTTTTTTTATGGGAGCTGAGAAAAAGCGCTTCCTTGTCAGCAACACCGTCAACAGGACGCACTCTGAGATAAGCATTTATTGCAGCAGCACAGGATGCGTTGATATAAACCGTTCTTTCTTTATTGCCTTTACCGGTAACAACCAGTGTTCCGGAATCAGTAAAATCAGAAAGATTGATTGAAACAAGCTCGGAAAGACGCATACCGCAATTTAAAAACAGAGTAAGAATACAATAATCGCGCTCTCTGTTTTTGCCGTCAACGCTTGCAAGAAGAGTTGTTGCTTGCTCGAGAGTGAGATATCTGGGTAAGGATTTTTTCAGTTTTGGCGATTCAAGATTCTTCATAGGGCTGTCATTAATAAGAGCCTGTGTTTCGAGATATTTATAGAAACGCTTTATTGATGTGACTTTTCGTGCGCGCGCTGAAGCTTCATCTTTGCGTTCATCTTTACAATAACTCAAAAACGCATAAGCATCCGTAAGTCTGAGCTTTGCAAAAAAAACAATATCAAGTGAAAAAATTTCAGTTTCATCAAAGGGGAGTGTATTTAAAGAAGGATTGTGCCTTCTTGCGCAAAAACGTGAAAAGAGCCTTAAGTCCGATGCATACTCAAGCACAGTAAGCTCTGATTTATTCTTTACGCCAAGGAGATAGTTTAAATAATCCTGTACGGGCAGAGGCAGAGTAACAAATTCTTCTTTTCTCATAATAATAAGCTCCGTTGAATAAATTTGATAAAACAAAAAAATGCAGGGTATGGTATTTGTAGTATATCATAACCCTGCAAAAAAATCAAATAAAAAATTATACAAAATAAAAGTTTTGTATAATTTAGGGGAGTGATTTCAGTAAAAATGCCGTTTATTCTATTATAAATGATAATAAGCTTATTCTTCGAGTATCGGGAGTATTGAGCCGATATCTTCCAACACTCCGCTTTTTAATTCGATAGCTTCCAACTTGTTTCTTTGCAAGGCATCAACTATCTTATTGCAATCGTTGTGACTGCTGAGCTCACCGTTAAAAGCGATTTTGTTTTTGCTGAGCTTACCGCTGCATCCACCTATAAAGCCGTAATTATATCCTTTGAGGACGATAGAATTTTTTTCAATGTATGTTACGTCGCTCAGAAAATTCTGAGCGGCTCTGTAAATGCTGATATCGTCTGTTATTATAGCCGATTCATTAAGAATACATACTGAGCATTTGGAATAACCTTGGCTTACGGGAATTATGGTATGTCCGTTGTCGGCGGCAAATTCAAGAACTGATTTGGAAACTGTGACCGGATTACAGATTATATAATTGCCGACAATGGCCGCGTTGAGCGGTACGTCATTGGGATAAGCATGAGTTGGAGCGTTGATTGCTTTAATTACCGGTTTTTTTTCAATTTTCAGAGAATCGAACAATTGTTCGTTACAGGTGATGAATTCGTTCTCTTTAAGGTGTAGCAGCTGTAAATCTGCATGGCTTGCTATACCTTGCGGTAAAGTAGCAAGCAACGGGATTTTTATTGTGATGATTCCCAGCTCATTTAATTTTTTTGTAGCCTCCCCTGCTGATGCGCTGATTGCGGCAAGCCGGACACAGGTTTGCGGTAAATTAGGTTTTTCAATATACTTCATAGATTTACGTTGCGGCATTGAATGCTTCATTTACGTTTCTTGCGCCTACGATTTCAATATCTCCAGTGAAATTATCGGAAATTGTTCTGAAGTTATGGCGAGGAATAATACAACGCTTGAATCCGAGCCTTTCAGCTTCCTTGATTCTTTGCTCACAGCAAGAGATTGCCCTTAATTCTCCGCCAAGACCAATTTCACCGAATGCAATAGTTTCGTCGTTGATAGGGGTATCTTTGAGGCTTGAAATCAAAGCAAGTGCAACAGCAAGGTCTGTTGCAGGCTCATCAAGTTTAAGACCTCCGACTATATTGACGTAAGCATCACAATTGCTGAAAAAATAACCGGCACGCTTTTCAAGCACTGCAAGGAGCATTGCCATACGATTATAGTCAAAGCCGTTTGACATCCTGCGCGGATTTCCGAAATTAGATGATGAAACAAGACCCTGAACCTCTGCAAGGATTGGTCTGCTTCCCTCCATAACACAGGCAACGCAAGTTCCTGAAGTGTTTTTTGGCTTACCTGAAATAAGCATCAACGAAGGGTTTTCAACTTCCTTCAGACCGGTGTCGATCATTTCAAAAACACCAATTTCATTGGTTGAACCGTATCTGTTTTTAACGGCTCTGAGAATTCTGTAAGCAAGGTGTCTTTCGCCTTCAAAATAAAGAACGCAGTCAACGATGTGCTCAAGCACCTTAGGACCTGCAATGTTACCATCCTTATTGACGTGACCTACAATTATTGTAGGAATATTAAGTGCTTTTGCGCAGCGCATAAAGGCTGCAGTAGCTTCTCTGACCTGAGTTACGCTTCCTGCAGAAGAGCTGATTTCCGTGATATTCATAGTCTGAATTGAGTCAACGATAAGAATATCAGGCTTGTTTGCTCTGACATATTCGGTTATGCTCTGGACGTTGTTTTCGCACATTACGAGCAGATTCGGGGTTGATACTCCAAGTCTTTTGGCGCGAAGTTTGATTTGCTGAGCAGATTCCTCCCCCGTGACGTAAAGAACTTTTAATTCTTCGCCAAGGCGCTTGCAAATCTGCAAAAGAATGGTTGACTTACCAATACCGGGGTCGCCGCTTAAAAGAACAAGCGAGCCCTTAACTATTCCGCCGCCGAGGACTCTGTCAAACTCAGCAAGACCCGTTTTGTATCTTATGGAATCATCGGCACTTATTTCATCAATTGTCTGGGCAATTGCAATTTCACCGCCGTGCATGGCAGTATATGCTTTTGCGGCAGTGTTTCTTATTTCTTCATTCATGGTGTTCCACTGAGAACACCCCGGGCAACATCCGTACCATTTGGCACTTTCATAGCCGCATTCGCTGCAAATGTAAATTGATTTAATCTTTGAAGCCATTAAACTTCCTCCGTTTGTTTCAGGTATTCCAAAACGCCGATTACTATGGAAAAAGCGATTTTCTTTCGATAATCTTTGCTTTTCAACTGTTGCAGTTCATTGTAGTTGGATAAAAAACCGCATTCCACCATAACGGCAGGTACGGATGCTTTATCAAGTATATAAATACTGCTTGTACTTTCTTTTATAGAACGTTTATTCTCGGGTTGAACAAGGTTTACAATACTGTCTTGAATCTGTTGAGCGAGAACGGCGCTTGAAGGGTTATTTGATGAATAGAAAACCTGAGCTCCGTTTATATCAGGGTCACTGTAATGATTCTGATGAATGCTTAACAGAACAGAGTTGTCTGTTGACTCAGCAAGAGCAAGCCGATTTTTAATATCAGAAATTTTAGCGCTTTTATGCTTGAGCGTTGAATCGCTTTCTACGGATTTATCAACTTCTCTCACAGTTACGGTATTTATTCCGAAAGCAGTCAACATGGCGTTAACTCTGTTTGCAATGTCGAGATTGATATCTTTTTCTAACGTTATTCCGTCAGCGCCGACGGTGCCGGAATCAAAACCGCCGTGACCTGCATCTATAACAACGCAGATATCTGAAGAAAACACCTTCGAATAGGTGTCCGTTGCGGTTTTAGCATAAAAGAACGCAAATAAGTAACTGATAATGAAAGCTGCTGACAGAGTTAAAACCAAGGTGATTTTATGTTTTGCTTTTTTAGTTGCAATAAGCTTCATTTTGCGCACCGTCCATATCCGTATTATCAAAATAAAGATATGCGTACGGTAACCTTAATATTAATCTGCCTGAGGGTTAAGTCTTCTGTAATCAAGATATTCCTGAAGAATCATAACAGCTGCAACGGCATCAACAACCGCCTTTCGCTTTTTGCCGCGTACATTAGTCGTATTAAGAACGTTGTGAGCGCTTACGGTAGTAAGCCGTTCATCTCGCATAACAACCTTGATTTCGGTTGCTTCTTCAAGCTTTGCGGCAAATTCTTTGCATTTAACCGCTCTTTCGCCTTCGGATGAATCCATATTCTTTGGTAACCCGACTACGAATCTTTCAACACGGTGCTGCTGTGAAAGCTCACAAATTTTTGAGATTAATTTATCTTCATTCTCTTCGGTTATAACACAAACGGGAGAAGCGAGCATTTCAAATTTATCGCAAACAGAAATGCCTGTTCTTACATCACCGTAGTCTACCGCCATAATTATCAATTATATCCCCTGCCTTATAAAAACTGCGGAACTCCAAATTTACAGATGGGAGCTCCGCAGCGTAGTTTTAATCGAGAAACTCGTTGATTATATTGTTGATGTTGTCGACTGCTCCGTCTACAAGACTGCTGACCTCACTATTTCCGCCGGAGGGGCGAGAGGTGCAGCGAGTGCAGGTCTTGGGAAGGTTGGTAAGGCTGAACCATCCGGTTGATGAAGAACAGTGAGAACCTGCAAGATTGCCTGTTGAAGTACAGTATTTTTTCTGCACGGTTTTTCCGCTCTTCGGGAATTTGATGTCATCATCAAGTCCTTTGTGGATACGGTCGAATACATTAAAGAAAATTGTGCCTGCGGGGTTGATTGAAGCGTTGATTGATTTGGGTTTATCGTAACCGTACCAGACAGCACCAACGTAATAGGGAGTACCTGCGCAGAACCATCTGTCCTTATCATCAGAGGTGGTACCAGTTTTAGCCATAATCTGGAATCTGCGGACATTGGAGGCAGTGCCGTAATAGCTTGTTCTGACAGTCTGGAGGATTTCACACATAATGTCTGAAGCCTCCTCGCTTATAACCTGAATGCCGATTTTTTGAGTATTATCAAGCAGCACCTCAGTTCCCTGACTGTTGGTTACTTTGTAATAACTGTAGGGCTCGTAATACTTGCCGCCGTTACCGAAGGTGGCATAAGCCGCCGCCATTTCGACGGTGTTTGCGCCATTCGTGAGCGAACCTGTAGCAAGAGGTCCCAGGTTAATATCGTTATCATCGTCAATCTGTGAAAGCATAAAATGCTCTTTTAAATATTTAAGTGACATAGCGGGAGTCAGGGTGTTGTTGATAAGCCTTGCGGGGACAGTGTTCATAGACTCCTGAACAGCTTTCTGAGTTGTTACATTGTTACCTGAACCGTAGGTTTTATCAACGTTGTGAGGCCACATTTCACCGCGGTAAGCAAAGGCGTAGTCAAGAGTATGCGATGACCATGTGATCTTGTTCAAATCAAGTAAGGGTGCATAGGTTGAAATCGGCTTGATTGTTGAACCGGGCTGACGGAACGTATCAGATGCACGGTTCCAATCACGGTTACGTTCAATTTCACCGGCTCCGCCTACAATACCTACTATTCGTCCTGAATAATCCATAACGGTCATTGCGCCCTGAATTTCATCGTTTGCAAAGCCTTTTCTGTTCTCGAAAACATATTCAAGATCTTCCTGGATATCAAGATCAACCGCAGCGTAGATTCTCAGACCGCCGTAATAGATTTTATCCGAAGCCTGGCTTCTTGTGTAGCCGTACTGCTCCATTAAATCGTCAATAACGCATTCGATAACGTAGTCAACGTAATAGCCCCAGATTTCGGTTTCCTCTTCCGTTTCTTTTACTTCCTCTTCTTCATCGGGAACGTATTTATCACTGTTGGTCAAGATGAGCTCATAGTTGATTGCTTCATCATATTCCTGCTGTGAAATCATTCCTTCTTCAAGCATGATTTCAAGGCAATGCTCCTGCCTCTCCTTACTCTTTTCAGGATTAACAAGCGGATTGTAAGTGTACGGAGCTTTGGTGATACAGGCGATTGTTGCCGCTTCTGCAAGATTGAGTTCACTGACATCTTTACCGAAGTAGGTTTCACTTGCGGTTTTTACGCCGTAGCAACCGTTACCGAGATAGAGTGTATTAAGGTATGCTTCAAGAATGGTTGGTTTGTCATAGTAGTTTTCAAGATTGAGCGCAGAAACGATTTCGTTGAACTTTCTGACAAAGGTAACGTCTTTTTCGTTAGTTATATTTTTGATCAGCTGCTGAGTGATTGTTGAACCGCCCTGGCTGAATCCGAATTTAACTACAACACCTATTGTTCGTTTCCAGTCAACGCCACTGTGTTTATAAAATCTGATATCCTCAATAGCGACAAATGCGTCAAGAAGATTGGGAGATATATCGTCAAGTTCAACCCAAACGCGGTTCTCTTCACCGTGTAGGCTTGCAAGCTCAACCGTTTTACCTTCATCATCGTAAGCGTAAACAAAAGAAGTCTGGTTCTGGTTCTTTTTGTATTCTTCAAGGTTGATTACAACCTCGTCGTGTGTGGATGAAAGCACGTTAAATAACACGTATCCACCTACAAAAACAACAGTAAGGAAAGCGGCGCACGCAACAGCAAGCAACGCCATAAAAGCTTTGCTTCTTGGCTTGGCGGCTTTGGTGTTTTTCTTACTCATTTATAGACCTCCCGTTCAAAATGCGATGTTTCTAAAGTGTATTTTTAACACAACAGGCGAAAATATAATTAAAATGAAAACAACTGTTAATTTACCGAAGCGCGAAGATTATCAATGTCATCATGTATTTCTTTGATTTCACTGAGCAAATCTTTTTTGATTGCGCCGATACTGTCAGAAAAGCTGCGGGAAAAATCTTCAGCTTTTGACATTGCGTTACTTGCTCTATCAGCTGCTTTTGCAAAAGAGGCGCATGTGATTTCCTGCAAAAGTTCACTGTTATGAGCGAGGGAACGGGTTTGTGATTCAACGTTTACATTTACTGCACTGCAAACTGCAGAAAGCTTTACGTCTATTGAATCAAGGCGGCGCTCAACAGATTCAAGTCTTTTAGCGGCGAGCGATGAAATTTCATTGACCGCATCACGGTAAAGCTTGATAAGCTGTATACAATCTTCGGTAAGTGCGCGGTTTTTGGCAAGCAAAGCAGAATATTCTTCCTGAGTATATGTTTTTTCCATAAATTTTCTCCGAAAAAAATCAGTTGTTCCTTGCGGCTATATCTACAAGATTCTTATAGCTTATTGCCATGGAATCGCGGGGATCGATTTCACACAAATCCTGCTCAATCACAATATATTTTACGCCGGAACTCTTGCAGGTGTTATAAATTGCATCAAGGTTGAGATTACCGGTGCCGATTTCTGCAAAAGTGGGAGTATTATTTACCATTTTATAATCTTTGAAATGGCAGACCTTCATGCGATTAGCAATTTTTTCAATGTAATCGCAGGGATTTACACCGCCGTACTGCATCCAGTAGGTGTCTGCAATAAAGCTGAATTCTTCAGGTTTTGTATCTTCAATGAGAGTATCCATAATTCTTCTGCCGTTATCAAGCTTTTCAAATTCAAAAGAATGATTATGGTAAGCAAACTGCATACCGTTAGCGTGCATTCTCTTGCCGATTTCCGAAGTGATTTTAATAAATTCTGCGATACTTTCAGCGTTTTCTCTGTACTGCTGCGGCATACCGCCTATTCCGAGAGTGTCGCAGTGAAGCATTTCGTGCTCTTTCATAACTGCATCAAGATCTTCTCTCATACGGTCAAAGCTTGTGTGGGTGCAGCAGACGTCCATATTATACTTGTCAACAAGATATGCTACCTTTTCAGGCTCAATGGGACCGATACCGGAAATCTGAATAACGTTGATACCGATGCTGTTAAGAAACTTAAAGGTTTCCTCACAGTCTTCATATGTTTTGATATAATCCCTGAGAGTGTAAAGCTGTGCGCCGAGTTTGATGTTACTCATTTTCAGTCAACCTTTCCCATTATTTTCTATAATTATACAACATTAATTATGTCTTTTCAAGCTTTATTATATTAATAAAATATTATGTATTATGTTTTATTGGTAAGCATATGATTGAAGAAAGGAGTGAGAGTATGTTTACGTTGTTAATGGAGTTATTGTCAAGCGGTTTTTTATTCTTTGCACTGCATTTGCAGAATCAGAATTCGTTCCCTCCCCCGCTTTCGTCAGCTCAGGAAAAGGAACTTCTGAACGCTTTCAAGAAAAACGGCGACGTTAAAGCAAGAGATAAACTTATTGAGCATAATCTGAGGTTGGTAGCTCACATAATCAAGAAGTATTATTCTACATATTCAGAACAGGATGATTTGATTTCAATTGGTACAATCGGGCTGATAAAAGCTGTAAATTCTTTTGACAGCAATAAAAACGTGCGTCTTGCAACTTATGCGGCAAAGTGTGTTGAAAATGAGATACTAATGTTTTTCAGAAGCCGTAAAAAAAGCGGACAGGATGTTTCGATAAGCGAGCCTATTGAAACGGACAGTGAGGGAAATCCCTTAACACTGATGGATATTATATGCACTGAGGATACGGTTGCGGACGATATTGATTTAAAAATCAAAATAGAGAAGCTCAGGAAGTACGTTGCGGAAATAGAGGATGAAAGAGAAAGAGAAATAATTTATCTGCGTTACGGCCTTGACGGTGATTGCCCGCTGACACAGCGTGAAGTTGCAAAGCTTCTTAATATTTCCCGTTCTTACGTTTCAAGAATCGAAAAAAAGGCTCTTGAGAAACTCAAAAGGAAATTCGGAGAATAAAAAAAGGCGGTCTTATGACCGCCTTGATTTTTAACAGATATTAGAAAAAGAGAACAACGAGAGTTGAGAGAAGAGCGAGAACAAAGAAGAGGATGGTGCAAATCTTTGTGAACTTAACAAGCTTTTCTTCAACTGACTTACCCTTGTTCTTGCCAAGGAAAGTTTCTGCGCCGCCTGCGATAGCACCGGAAAGACCGGCTGAACGGCTCTCCTGCAAAAGCACAAGACAAACGCTTGCGAGGGAAACAAGAATAAGAACGATACCGATTACTATTTCATACCAACTCATTAGTAATGACCTCCAAAAAGATTAATTGTACTTGTAGAAGTTTAACACAACCGTTTGATAAATGCAAGCATTTTTTTAAAATATTTGTATTTTAATCACAAAAAACACTGTTTTATTCAAGAACAAGCTGTTCGCCGCTGTCCTCAGCGCTCAGAAGAGCACCCGCAGCAGGAAGATTCTTTGATTTATAACGGTATGGCTTGGCGAATTCGCCCTGAACGTAATCACGCACAGTAAGGACTCGCTGACCTTTTTTAAGAGTCATAACACCAACACCTATTGTATCTTTTGTGGTTTTGGAGTTTATAACCGCTGTATTAATAAGAAGATGTCTTCCTGCCGAGGAGATAACAACTAACTCTTTATCCTGCTCAAGCTGAACTGCGGCAGCAAGCGGTGATTTATCCGAATAAGCTTTGATGAGCTTCTTTCTGTTTGTTTTAGTGCTGTAGGCAGAAAGCTCAACCTTGGCAGCCTTGCCGTTTTCAAAGAAGAACAAGACGTTACCGGCGTACTTATCGTCAGTTACAACCAGGAATACAGGAATTTCTCCTTCCTCCATTTCAAGCTTTGAGGCGACAAATTCACCCATCGAGCTTGCTTTGGTATCAGCGAAAGCATTTGCTTTTGTTTTGTAAACCTGACACTTGTTTGTGAAGAACAGAAGCTCTTTGTTGTTGGTGGATTCAAAGCTCTGAGCAATGAAGTCACCTTCTTTGAATTTGTGTTCACCGCCCATTCTCAGCGAAAGAGGAGTGATTTTCTTGAAGTATCCCTCTTTGGTGAAGAAGAGATTAACAGGATAATCCGGTAATTCTTCAACAACAGGCTCGTCGTCTTCATCGGACGGATAATAAATCTCCGTCCTTCTGGGCTTTGCGTATTTTTTGATTACCTCTTTGAGCTCAAAAACGATAATCTGCTTGATTCGCTTGGGTGTAGAAAGAATATCCTCCAGATCTTTAATGGCTGTTTCGAGTTTTTCGATATCCTGCAGGCGTTTGAGAATATACTCTCTGTTAAGGTGACGCAATTTGATTTCGGCAACGTATTCAGCCTGGATTTTATCAATACCGAAGCCTATCATGAGGTTGGGAATAACGTCACTTTCTTCGTCTGTATTACGGATGATCTTGATAGCCTTATCAATGTCGAGAAGAATTTTTTCAAGACCTTTAAGCAAATGGAGTCTGTCCTTGGCACGCTTTAAATCGAATGCCGTTCTTCTTGTAACACAGTTACTTCTGAAATCAATCCATTCATTAAGAAGCTCCTTGACTCCGTAAACAGAGGGCTTGCCGTTGACGAGCACGTTGAAATTACATGAGAAAGTATCCTGAAGCGGTGTGGAATCAAAAAGCTTTTTCATAAGCTTGTCACAGTCTGTGCCGCGCTTAACGTCAATTGTGATTTTAAGACCGCCAAGGTCAGTTTCGTCCCTGATATCGCTGATTTCCTTTATCGAGCCGGCCTTGACCTTTTCTATGATTTTATCAATAATCGCCTCACAGGTGGTTGTGGGCGGTATTTCGGTTATTTCAATGCAACTGTTGGGTTTATCAACAGTATATCTGGCTCTGACCTTGAAGCCTCCCCTGCCCGTGCGGTAAATTTCCTCAAGAGCGTTTCTGTCATACACAAGAAGGCCACCACCTGAAAAATCGGGAGCAAGCAGAGTTTCGATAACGTCATGCTTCGGGTTTTTGATAAGCTCAATTGTTGTTTTGCATACTTCTTCAAGGTTGAAAGAACAGATGGAGCTTGCCATACCTGCCGCAATACCTGTGTTAGCATTTACGAGCACACTCGGGAAGTTTACGGGCAAAAGAGCGGGTTCTTTCATTGTGTTATCGAAATTATCAACCATATCAACGGTATCTTTATCGATATCAACGAAAAATTCGGTACAGATTTTTTCAAGCTTTGCTTCCGTATATCGTGAAGCAGCCCACATCATATCCCTTGAAAAGGCTTTACCGAAGTTGCCCTTTGAGTCAACGTAAGGATGAAGAAGAGCCTCGTAGCCTTTTGAAAGACGCACCATTGTATCATAGATGGCGGCATCACCGTGAGGGTTTAGCTGCATTACCTGACCGACAATTTTGGCGGATTTAGCTCTGGGACCGCTGAGCAGACCCATCTTATACATCATATAAAGGATTTTGCGGTGAGAGGGCTTGAAACCGTCAATTTCGGGAATAGCTCTTGACATGATTACGCTCATTGCGTAGGGCATAAAATTGACTTCGAGCGCATCAACTATATTCTGATTTGCAACTTCTCCCGCTCCGAAAATATGCGTTTTATTATCAAGCTGTCTGAGAGAGGAAGAAGTATCTTTTTTTGATTTTTTTGCCATTTGATCAACTCCGTTTTGTAAATCATGAAACGTCGGTCAAATCAATGTAGAGATGACCGTTTTCGCTGATGTAATCCTTTCTTCCGCTGAGATTGTCACCAAGAAGAAGGTCAAACTTTTCAGCAGTTTCCTGAGCGTAAGTGGGGTCAATTTTGATTAATCTTCTTGTTGTGGGATTCATGGTGGTAAGTGACATCATTTCAGGGTCGTTCTCACCAAGACCCTTTGAGCGCTGAATGGTATATTTTTTATTGCCTATTTCAGCAAGAACGTCATTTTTTTCCTTTTCTGTATAGGCAAACCAGGTTTCATCGCCGCTCGTGATTTCATAAAGAGGTGATTCAGCAATGAATACCTTGCCTTCATCAATGAGCTTAGGCATAAGCCTGTAAATCATAGTGAGAATAAGAGTTCTGATATGGAACCCGTCAACGTCGGCGTCGGTGCAGATTATAATTTTATTCCATCTGAGCATATCGATGTTAAACGAAAACATATCCTTGCCCGATTTTTTCTTGGCAGGAACTTCAACGCCGCATCCGATAACCTTAATAAGATCCGTAATAACGTCGCTCTTGAAGATTCTGTCATACTCAGACTTAAGGCAGTTGAGTATCTTACCTCTTACGGGCATTATAGCCTGGAATTCGGAATTTCTTGACTGTTTACAGGCGCCCAATGCAGAGTCACCCTCAACGATGAAAAGCTCACGTTCGTTTACGTCTTTACTTCTGCAGTCAACAAATTTCTGAATACGGTTTGTGAGGTTGCTGACATTCTGAATGAGCGATTCCTTCATACCGATTCTTGTTTTTTCCGCTTTTACGCGGCTTCTCATATTGATAA
This sequence comes from Clostridia bacterium, assembly GCA_017397105.1. GTDB lineage: Bacteria > Bacillota > Clostridia > Oscillospirales > Acutalibacteraceae > CAG-177. The sequence goes on from JAFQKF010000016.1 coordinate 122,275, forward strand.
GAAGCTGGTCACAGATTTTGTCAGCCTCCATTTTATTTTCGATAAAATAGATTTCAAGCTGTCTTTTGAAGAATTCGGTCATTGCTTCCTGAATGAATTTATTGGTTATTGCTTTTTTGGTCTGATTTTCATAGGAAGTCTGAGTTGAAAATGAAGAAACAACAAGGATAAGACAATCCTCAATATCCTGCATATTAACGGGAGAATCGGTTTTGAGGAGTTTACCGTTTGCTTTAAGATACTGATTTATCTGCGAAACAAAAGAGTTTTTGACAGCTTTTTCGGGAGCTCCGCCGTGCTCAAGCCAGCTTGAGTTGTGGTAATACTCCTTAAGCTGTGCTTTGTTTGAAAACGCAAGAGCAGCGTTGATTTTTAATTTATAATCTTTCTGATCTTCTCTGTCTCTGCCGACTCTTTCGGTTTTCCACAGCTGAACACCCGTGAGTGCGCCTTCACCTGCAATTTCGTTTACGTAATCGGCTATACCGTTTTCATAGCAGAATTCATAAGTATCAAAAGAGGATTTGCCGGTCTGATTTTTAAAGATAAACTTAATATTTGCATTGACGATTGCCTGACGTTTAATCGTATCAAGGAAATATTCCAAAGGGATATCGATATCTGTAAATACGTTAAGGTCAGGACGCCATTTGATTCTTGAACCGGTATCCTTTTTGTGATATTCCTCTTTAATCATCTTACCGGAGGGTTTACCTTTTTTGAAGTTGAGAAGGTACTTGAAGCCGCCGGTATGAATTTCTGCCTCCATATATTCAGATGCATACTGAGTGGCACAGAGGCCGAGACCGTTGAGACCGAGTGAGAACTCATAACTTCCGCCTTCGTTGGTATCGTATTTACCGCCGGCGTATAAATCGCAGAAAACAAGCTCCCAGTTGTATTTCTTTTCCTTGGGGTTATAATCAACGGGTATACCGCGGCCAAAGTCCTGCACTTCAACGGAATGGTCAGAAAAACGAGTAACAACAATTGTGTTACCGAATCCCTCACGAGCTTCATCTATTGAGTTTGAAATGATTTCAAAAACTGAATGTTCACAGCCCTCAAGACCGTCCGAACCGAAAATAACGGCAGGTCTTTTTCTTACTCTGTCCTCATTTTTAAGCTGAACAATGCTTTCGTTTCCGTATTCTTTCTTGGTTGCCATTAAAATACCTCCGAAAGGCAAATTTTTACCAATACTATTATACCATATCTTGATGCAATGTCAAGTGCTGCATACTAATTACAGTATATATATGACGGTGAATATGACAAAAACATACAAAACCTGAGCGGATATGCTGCGATAACGCCTTTTGTGAGATATATTACCCAAAGCTTTAAAAAAAATCAGAGCTGATTATACAAAAAGAGAGAGGCCAGACAAGGCTGACTTCTCTCTTTTAAGACTATATGTTATGCAAGCATTACTCAATCACCATATCTGCATAAACGGGATAATGGTCTGACACATATGAGAAATTGATTTTATCCCTGATAATCTGATACTTGCTGACTGATGTGATTTTGCTGTTTACAAAAACATAATCAATCGGTTTGCCGCTTGTACCTCCATTATAGCCGTGGTACGTTTTTCCGTCCATGGTTTCGGTGGCAATATCCTGAGAATCCTTAAGTCCGAGTGCTATGACGGAGTTGTACTCATCACAACCTTTACTGAAGTTAAAATCGCCTGTTAAAACGGTAGGCATATCAAAACTCAGCACTTTCTGAGCAACAAGCTTTGCACCTTCTGCTCTGGCGGTATCACCAACGTGGTCAAGGTGGCAGTTAACATGGGCATACTGCTTGCCTGTTTCAATGTTTTCAAGTATTACCCAGGTGCAGATTCTGTTGCAGGCTCCGTCCCAGCCGTTGGAGATTTTATCTGGTGTTTCGGAAATCCAGAAATGTCCGCTGTCTGCAAGCTTGTATTTATCTGCTCTGTAAAGAATTGCAGACATTTCGCCGCAGTTTTCGCTGATATCTCCGGTATCTCTGCCGAGGGCTACAATTCCATACTCAGGTAAAAGCACCTGCAAGGTGTTGTACCAATCATAGGTGCATTCCTGTAAACCTACAGAATCGGGCATATACTCCCCTATCTGCTTGGGTACGGCGCCGATTCTTTTAACGAATTCGGAATATCTGATGTTAAAGGACATAATTCTTACTTCGTTAGCATCAACGGGGTCTTTAACTCCTCTTTGTGCATTGCCTGCTGTAATAAAAGCAAGAACAACAATTAATAATGTAGAAACAAACGTTTTAACATTAAATGTGAAACCCTTCATAATGATTAAACCTCCTCAATCATAACTGTTTTGATTTCCCACGGTCTGAAAGACAATTCGTTACCCGTTACTTTTTCGGTTTCGTTTCCGAGCAAATCGGTCTGAGCGGTTACACGACCGACAGATGGCGTAAACTCAATGCTTGCAGGGTTATCTGAGAAGTTGCAGAATCTTGCAAGAACAGCTGAGTTTTCAGGGTAAAGAGCGGTGAGGATTACGTCAGACCCCTTTGTATTTAGACTTGCTGCGGAGAATTCACATAAGCTGCCGTTGCCTTTTGCTGCCACTCCTGCAACAGGAGGATAGTTATAAGCCATGGAAGCCTTATGAATATCAATATCACTTACGGAAGAATTAAAAGGCATTAACGCAAATTCGTCTTCAAAAACACCGTCAAGTATGCGAGTGCCGCACATATAAAGATTCGAATATAAAAGAGGAATACGAACCGTATTTCCGCTGATTGCACTGCCCATGCAGCCTTTATTGAAAACTGCAATTCCTTTTTCGGTGTCACGAAGTCCGATCCAGTAAATGCCCTGCATATACGTGGTGGAGTTGAAGGATTCTTCCTGAGAAACTTCGGTATCAATAAGAATTCTGTCATCAGGATACCAATATTCTTCAGGCTTGAGCAATGCACCGTTCCAATCCGAAACAGCGAACGGAAGATCTCTTACCATTCTTCTGTTTTTATCAAGGCAGAGGTTCATAACAAAACAGAGTTTATCCTCGTGGTGATGACCGTTACGGGTAAGCGGAACGGGTCTGCCCTGAGTGATGTCGGTTCTGCCGACGTGCTCGCCGTGCATTTCAAATCGTGCTTTGCAGTCAATTCTTGCGCGCTTACCTGCGAAGCTCATTTCAAAACGGTAGGGAATGCTTCCTATCATACCTTCCTGAACTGCTTTTGCGGAATGGGCGGTAATATCAAAGCGCCATTTGCCTGATGATGCACATTCCTTGTCCTCAATAAACGCTGTGAAAAGTGCGCCGTCCTCATTGTCATAAATGCGCTGAGAGTCTGCAATGCAGTCAATATAGGCAATACCTTTTTCAGTAAATTTAACCTTATATAACGGTGTTGTAAGCACGCCGTTTTCAGAGTGGTAACAGAAATCGCTCTCGGACTCGTGAGCGGTTTTTCTGATTTCATAACGCTTTACGGTAAGTGGTGACAGACAGACATGAACACGAAGAATACTTTTTCCGTTGCAGACGGTGTTCTCGCATTCGAGCTCGGAGTCTGCATCATAAGCGCAGCATGAATAATCAACGGGAACTTCAAGCCATTCATCAATATCAAATGAATGAGGATTGACAACCAGAAGCGATTCGCCGTTGCTGCTTGCGAATTTTGCCGAAAGAGCGGAAAAGGATTCTGTTTTAACTTTATCGGAAAGTCTGAGAGATTCAGGAATAAATCTGCGTGACAAATCAAGCAGACCGCAGATTGTAACATCGTGATGCTGAGCAGCAAGTATGTATTTCCACGCTTCCTCGGAGGTGGACTCAAGCGAATCGCCGCCGAGCATTACGGAAAAAGCATTAAGCTTTTCGCCCTGCAGTGCATCAACTTCACCCTGACGGCAACCGTTGAAAATCTCGTTTCCGCAGTATCCCCACGGCATCTGGGCGTGGAAATCATTATCTGCGGTTTTCAGTTCGTCTGTGGCTTCACCGAAAATCTCAGGTATATCCTCAAGCAGGATATATTCATAATTATCAACTTTCTGAGTGTGTGCGGTTATTTCTTCAATTGGCTGAGTAAGGTCATCGTATCTTGAAGCGAGGAGCGGCTCATAGTCAGAAAACATTTTTTCAAAATTTTCAAGCGAATAAAGATCCGAATCAACAGGCCAGCGTGAAAGAATCCAGTTATCAACGGTTGTGCAGTTAAAGCCCCTGCCCTGATTGTGATAAGTTGGAACAGCGGGTATTTCGGTCAAATCCTTTCCTATCCAACGACCCCACGGAGAATCAAAGGTTTTTGTGTATCCGTATCCCATAACGTGGGAGCGGAGAATAGCAGCCTCGTAGCCGCACTGAGATATAAGCTGGGGTGTCTGGTTGTTCAATGCAAATTCGGAAATAGCATACACAGAAGGCGTTTTGCCAAAGTATTTAAGATTTGTCCTTACTGCGTAAGTGAGCTGGCGTACGTTGGATTCTTCCGAGATAAACAAAGATAAAGGCTGACCGTAGGTGGTTGCACCCAGTCCGAAACGGTCGGGATACTTCTCCAGCAGTTCGGCTATCATACGGACTGTTTCGGGATCCTGACGCATAAACTCATCAAAAGTAAAACTTTCATAATCAAGACCGATTCTGAGATCGGGATATTTTTCCATCCAGACAGCCAAATCCCTGAGACGGGGTTTTACTCTGTCGCCCCAAAGAACAAAGCCTCCGTGATCGTAGGTTAAAATATAAAGCTTTTTTTTATCCAGAAAAAACACTCCCTTCTTCAAATTACATTATAGAGTATAGCACCCGTTGATTTTATTGTCAAAATAAAATTTGAAACAGTTTGAAACAGTAAAAACAAAAACGGCACGCGATTTGCGTACCGTTACTGTGTTAAATCATTTCTGCTTGAGAAAGTTCTTCACCGTCAAAGTTAAAGGTTTTAACCTCAAATGCCGAAAAGCTGACCGTAAAGCTTTTACCGAGAATGTTTAACTGTGTTTCCTGAGTGCTGTTTGTTGAATTATACAGGCGTATTAACAATCCGTTTTCCGACGAAGCATATCTGCTGAGTATGATATCGGCGTTACTCAACTCAACAGCAGTATTTGTCGCTTCTCCCGCTCCCGAAGGGAAGAACGAAAGAGCCATGCACGGCTGATTTAAAGTTTCTGCCTGTGCGTCAAGATGTTTGACATCGGCTGTTAATCTGTAACTGAATTCACGCTCGCCAATATCAATTCTGTCATGTGTACGGTCAGAATCGGTAAGCGGTCTGTCACCGATAGGATGTGCGGAATAAACAGGTGTTCTGAGCAATGAGATGTTTAAAATGCCTCTGTCAACGCTTCCGCCGTAGGTTCCTTTGTTAAGGACGGCAATGCCGTTACCGTTTTCAAAAACTCCGCACCATTTCTGATAAACCGCTTCTTTACCCTGCGTTCTTAGTTCTTCTGTGCCGAATGCGGTCTGACCGCAGAATTTCGGTGAATCAAACACGGTATTAAAGGAAAGCTTATAAAACCTGTTACTGTCATTAGAAAGCATTTTTATTGATATATCGATGTAGCTGCCGATTTTGGGTAATGTGTATGTTACAACGGCAAATGAATCGGAATAACCGAAAACAGCCTGGATTTTGAGTCTTACAGCGCCGTTTTCAATTATTCTTACGTTTTCAAGAGTTTCCTCGGGATATCCGTTGAAAGCATTCGCTTTTTCATCGCAGAGCAGAGTAAACTCTCCCGCTTTTTCGTTAAATCCGTCAACCCTCATGCCCCACGGGTCTTCGTTATCTTTGTAAGCTGTAATTTTACAGGAGTGTGCCTTGAGCATATCCGTACCATTTACGCAGTATTTATCAATTAAACCTGTTTTTTTGCTGATAAGCACCTTCATATCTGAATTTTCAAATATAAAGTGTTCAGCATCCTGTTCGCATTCTTCAATCTTACGTTTAGGATAGTTTTCAACGTGAAGCTCGCAATCAAATCTGTTGATGCTCATCGGCTCAAGTTCCGCTCTGAAGCAGACTCTTTTGCGCCAGTCAAGGCTGAAGCAACAAGCCTCTTTTTCGTTCTGTGACGGCAAGTAGTTGCCTTTTGCATCACGCACGGTAACGATTGTTACTTCGTTATCGTTCCAGTTCTGATCCTGCAGCTGGAATTCCACCTCAATATTCTGAGTGATTCTGTACGGATGAGGGTTAAAAACAAGTACGGGAATTTCGCCGTTTTTTGCTTTGGGCTGACCATGGCAGAGCTTGAAAAACGCCTTCGATTTGAACCTGTCAATAATCTCACTGCCGTATGAAAACTGGCGAAGGCAATCAGCCTCTACCGATTTAACGCTTGAACCCGGCAGAATATCATGAAACTCACAGAATAGTAAGGATTTTACGGCCTTTTTGAATTCGCCTTTATCATAATCAATGCCGCTAAGTGCAAGCATTTTTTCACAAGTAGCTATATCGTTTTCAAGACGTCTGTGCGCTTGCTTGATGCGTGCCATGGAAGTATAGCATCCGACCATGGTATAGTTGAGAGAGGATTCAAAAGTCTTTAATTTTGATTTATCAATGCGATCAAAGTAGTTCTCGCACCATGAATGCCTGAGTCCGTTTTCAGGATGGCTTCTCATATAATCCGAAATTGTTATGATATCCTCTCCGGATGGGCCGCCGCCGTGATTTCCGATGCCCCAGAACGCAGCGTTAATGCCGTCATCACCGTATTCTCTTTCAAGCGCACTGTTAATTTTATTCTGCACTTTTCCCTTGCCCGAGTTGTAACCGCCGTTCATTTTATGGGCAACGATTTCGCTGCCGTCAAAACCTTTCCATATAAAATCCTGCTCGCATTCTATCCACGACGGGCGCATGAAAACGTATGATTCATATCCGCATTTTTTCAGAATCTGAACAAGTCCCCTTGAGTGGCCGAACGGATCGAAATTGACAGCCGTAAGAGGTTTTACACCAAACTTTTCTTTGAAATACTCTGTGCCTGTTTCAATCTGACGGATAAAGGATTCGCCGCTCGGCATAACGCAGTCGGGCTGAAGGTACCAACCGCCCATTATGCGCCATTTTCCCTCTTTCACAAGCTTGCGGATTCTTTTGAAAAGCTCGGGCTCATTCTCTTCAACCCATTCATAAAGCACGGATTCATTGTGGTTGAAAATAAACCCGTCAACTTCTTCGCAGAAATCCGCCGCAACACGAAAGGTAGATATTGCTTCAGCAATGCCCTCAGGTCTTTGCCAGAGCCATACGGGGTCAATATGAGCGTTACAAATCATATGTAATTCTTTCATAATATCACCTTAACATAAAATCACTTATTTTGAATCGGGAGCAGTAAGTATTATTTCAACATTTTTTGCCATATCATCGTTTGCATAACCGCCGTTCCGATAATAAAGCTCTGAGTTTATATTTACAACGGCATTATCCGGCACATATAAAACAGCTCTCATATCTTGCGGAAGAGTAAGGTTGATTATATACTCACCGGAAACTTTTTCGTAATTCAGAGTGATTAATCCTTTTACACTCGGAACGGTACAGTCCATTTTATCCGACAGCGAGTATTGAGGATTGATTTTTACCTTTTCATAACCTGCTTCAACTGGTGTTATGCCCGCAAAGTGTTTGCTCATTATAACAAGAGGTCCTCCGCTCCATGCATGGTTCATTGTGCCGCGCCATGAATCCCAGAATTCCCACAAAGTAGAGTAATCCTCGCCCATCATATCCTCATAACGGGATTTAATTCTGCCTTTTGCAGCTTCATATTCGCCCATTTTACAAAGAGCCTCAAGAACATAGTACTCCATGTACGGACTCGAATTTTTTGTTGTTCGGAGTATATTTGCAATGGTGCTGTATTTATCTTCTTCGGCAAGCCCGGATAAAACTGCAAGAGCGTTTGCTCTGTCATCGGGTTTCCTGACGTCGCCGCTTCTGAAGCCGTTTTCAGTCCAGAGAGCCTCATAACCCTTTGCGATTGTATCTTTTCTTTGAGTGATGAACGGGAGGTCTTCGTCTTCACCGATAATATTCGCCATTTCCTCTGTGGCACAAAGAGCATAATAAACCCAAGCGTTTTCAATAGCTGTCATATCAGCTTTACTGCCCCAGTCTGCCCAATCCCACGAGCCGCTGCGATGAACTACAAGATTATTCTCGTCTGTTTCCCAAAGCTTAAGATAATCAAGTGAAGCATCGTAAACCTTTTCTATAAAGGCCTTATCGCCCGTGTACTCGTAGTAAGTGAGAAAACCTGTAATTCCTGCAAGCTGTTGAACGGGAAGCTCAAAATAGTCGCCGTTTATCGGTACAACGGTCTGAAGCACCTTCGTGTCATCAACGTGAGAAAGCATAGCCTCCACACCTTTCTGATACAGCAGGTAGGAGTTGCTGTCCATGGAGTACATTGTCATTATCATTTCGCTTGTGACGTCGCCCCACCACTGAGCTCTTTCTCTGTCAGGGCAATCCATAAAATTGTCACGCATGGTAACGTACAGTGTACGCAGGGATTTTTGCCACAGAGAATTCAGGAATTCATCATCACAAGTGAAGTTGCCGCAAAATGAGCTGTTGTAGCCTGTTTCACGGTACATAAGAGAAACAACGGTAACTCCTCTCGGAATTTTATAAGTGATATGCTCGCCGTTTACCCAACCCAAAGCTTCAAATTCCTGCTCACCTTCTTTGGTTTTATAGGTGGTCGAAACAGCACCGATTAAGGTGTTTTCCGTTGTGATTCGGATTTTTTTGCCTGCGGGCGCTATCACTTTAAGGTAAGGAGTAATCTGTGCATTATACGGGATATCAACGGTGATTTTTTCGCCAAAAAGCTTGGTTACTTTGTGATTTTCATAATCCTTGGAATTTTCATAATCTTTAAGCCCGTAATCTTTCAGAAAAGGTATTCCCCTCGGATAAAGTTTGCCGTAAACACCCTCGCCGCCTTTTGCGTATTCGGTTGCGTTTTCCCAGGATGAAACGTCATAACCCTCATATATCCATTCCTCGCCGCCTTTTCTTGCGTCATAATAAACACTGTATTCAGCAAGCCTGTAATTGGGAGGATAAAGGGCACTGTCGATATAAGCGTTGTTCCTTTTTACCTTCCAGCTTTTATCGGAAATAATGCTGATGCTGTCATTAACGGCTTCAAACAAAAATCCGCCCTGACCGCTTCCGCTGTAGGAATAGCTGGTTTCATTATCCCAGAACCACACAAGAGCGCAAATTGTATTTTCACCCTCTTTAAGATAAGGCGAAATATCTATGCTGTCATAATATCCGCTGTTTTTATCAGGACCGCGTTTTACGTTTCCTTCAAAAACAACTGTTTCGCCGTTTATGTAAAGCCAATATTTTGAATCAGCCGAAATATCGGCAATCAGTTCTTCAGGAACATTATCTATGTTAATCTTTTTGTTAAAGCACATCCAGACGTTCTTCTCGGTAAGATTCTCTTTATCCCAGATCCATTTTGCTTCCCATGCGGATTTTTCCTGAGTGTAAATCACCTGATATTCCGGAATACTGTCGGGAATCACATAATCATTTGTGTAAGGGATTAATTCGGGATCTCCCCATGAGAAAAGGGAAGAGATAAAAGCAGCAGCTATTGCAAGGTAAGAAACAACCGTCTGTAAAATATTCATGGTAACCTCCTTGATGTTTATTACGATGAATTATAAATAAAAAATGAGTATTCACAGGCTAATCCCTTATGAATACTCAATCTGGTCGGAGTGACGGGACTTGAACCCATGGCCTCTTGGTCCCGAACCAAGCGCGATACCAAACTTCGCCACACCCCGATGTGCTTAAAGATTATACATAATCAAAATAAAAAAATCAAGACCTTTTGGCATTAATTTTAGTTTTCATCTATTTATATGCATCCGGTTGCGCTAAAATCATCGTCAGTAAAAATGTGTGTCTTTGTTTTTAAATTTTTGTAATTGACAATGTGCATAATTTTGATTTTAAGTTTTGTGCATTTTTATTACTTAAAAATCAAAATTACTTGTGATATAATATTTAGCACATTTTAAGTATTTTCCTTATTTTTTGATATGAAAGGATGAAATATATGGTAAAGCGTGAATATTCTTACCCCTCAAAAAGCGGATTATGTAATATCCATGCGCGCAGCTGGTTGCCTGATACTCCTGAACAGATTAAAGGTGTTTTTCAGATTACTCACGGTATGGCTGAAATCGGTGACAGATATGCGGATTTTGCACGGTATCTCACGGAAAACGGCTTTGCAGTTTATTGTAACGACCATTTGGGTCACGGTAAATCCGTTAAGTCAGACAGTGATCTCGGCTTTTTCGGCAGTGAAAACGGATGGGATTCTTTTGTTGAGGATGCTCGTACTCTTACCCAGATAGCAAAAAATGAGAATCAGGGAAAGCCTTTTGTTTTCTTCGGTCACAGCATGGGTTCCTTTGTTGCAAGAGAATACGCTTCACGCTATGCTGACGATTCAGATATTTCGGCCTATATTTTCTGCGGAACAAGCGGTAAAAATCCGGCTGCACCTTTGGGGCTCAAGCTTACTCAGGCTGTCGCAAAATTAAAAGGCGAGCGCTATCGCAGCAAACTGATTGACAAAATAGCCTTCGGTACTTATAACAGCAAAATTGAAAATAACCGCACTTCATTTGACTGGCTTACCCGTGACGAAGAAATTGTAAACTATTACATCGCCAGTAATTATTGCGGCTTCCTGTTTACGGTTTCAGGCTTCAAAGATATGTTTACGGTACTTAACAGGGTTTCGCAAAAGGACTGGTATTCATCCCTTTCCAAAACAACTCCGATTCTTCTTGTTGCAGGTACGGCTGACCCTGTCGGTAATTACGGCAAGGGAGTTGAACAGGTATACAGTGACATCAAAAATGCAGGATGCAATGCAACTCTTAAGCTTTTTGACGATGCACGCCATGAAATACTCAACGAAATAAACCGTGCAGAAGTGTACGAATATATCCGCAATTGGATCTGCTCGGTTATTAAATAGTCAATATTTTAAAAAGGAGATATAATATGAACAACGTATCAATCAAAAAAGTTTTATCGCTTCTTACCGTTCTTTCTCTTCTCTGGGGAATTTTCGGCATTGCCGTGGTTGGCGAGTGGGAAGGCGACGTTGCACCCGCAAAGAACGTGATTTACCTTATCGGCGACGGTATGGGATACGATCATTGGAAAATGTGCAAGCAGGAATCGGGTACCGATAAGCTCTTTATCGAAGACGGGTTCGAGTACTACGGTTTTGCAAAAACACGTTCGCTTACCAATGCAGTTACCGATTCAGCTGCTGCAGGTACGGCTCTTGCCACAGGCGTAAGAACGTATAACGGCGCAATCGGCGTTTATCTTTACAACCCCCTTGCTATCGGTTCTTCACCCAAGAATCTTTGTGAATTTGCAATGGAAAAAGGTCTTATGACCGGCGTTGTTACCAGCGACTCCGATGACGGTGCAACCCCTTCAGCATTCTCCTCTCACTCTGTTGAAAGAGGAATGTCGCTCGACCTTTCAATGCAGCACGTTGAATCAGGTATTGACCTTATCTGGACTGCTTCTTCAGGCAACATTACCGCAGAAACAGTAAAGGATACCGAGTATACTCTTATCACCAATTCCGATGAGCTTGAAGCTCTTCCTGACGGTGTAAAGAGCATCGGTCAGTTCAACACAGATCTCTGGGCTCGCGAAAATGACGACAACTGCCCCACCCTTTCAGAGCTTACTGTTGAAGCTATTGACAGACTTGACGATAAAAACGGTTTCTTCCTCATGGTTGAGGGTGCTCATATTGATAAGCATTCACACAGCAACGACGCCGCAAAGATGACGGAAGCAATGCTTGAGTTTGACAATACCGTTAAGGCTGCTGTTGATTATGCAAAGGCAGACGGCAACACAATCGTTATCGTTACCGCTGACCATGAAACCGGCGGAATCGTTTATAAAGACGGCAAGTACTCCTATACTCAGGGTTCACACAGCGCTGCCAACGTTCCTGTTTGTGTTTACGGCACCGATGATTTCATTGCTGAAGGCGATACAATCAACAATGTTGATATCCCCGTATTCATCTCCAAGGCTCTTGGTGCTGACGAGGAAGCGTTCCCTGCAAGTGTTCCTTCTTCATTTAACTTCAAGTACATTATTGCGGATTTGTTCTGATAATTAAACAACTTTATGCCCTGTAAAGCTTGAATGCTTTACAGGGCATTTCTTAATTATCCGCTTGTTGAAACGGTTGTTGCCGGCGGCGATTCTTGTAAAGTAAAATCACTTTCCGTTATTTCAAAATACTCATAAGCCCGTTTATCACAGGCTTCCATATGCTCTTTCACAATATCCTGTAGCGAAAAATCAACGGCAACCGGAAATTTTCGCCTTATATCGTTGGCGTAGTATGAGCCATCTCTGGGCTCCCAGTATTCCTTTAACAGAAGGTTTCCGTTTGGAAGAATTCGGAATGTCAGCGCAATATACGTATGGCATCCGCTTGTGTCAAAGGGATACTCCTCTTCTCCGGGTAGTTTAATTACTCCGGGATAGCGGTATTCGGTATACATTGCAGAGGCGTAAACGGTAAGCTCTTCATCTTGCTCTTCGGTGGCGATTACAGTAAAGGCGCACGTTGCAAAATCATCATAGGTTTTATATTTTGAGTTATGCTCGATTATTGCATCATATATCGCCTTGTTTAAAGTTTCATCGCTTACGGAGTTTTTATTCTTTAGTGAATACATATAGGCAACGGTTGCCGGAGTGTCTGATTTGCCGTTTAGCGGAATAACTGCGAAATACATTTCTGAATCCGTTTGCTCCATGAAAAGATATTGCATCTGACCGTCGTGGTCTGTCAATCTCCACGCACGGTAATTATCTCTGCGCAGCTTCTTAATACTTAAACCGTAAACCTTCAATTCGTTGTTGAACAAAGCATCAAAATTATCAGTTGTGAGGCTGATTTTTTCTGCATCTTCAATTCTTACTTTATAATTATCACTGAGAGCCACATTGAAATCCCAGTTATCAGATACTGTTACAGGAAAAAGAGCGTGTTCATTGATTATCTGATCAAGACTTTCATTCTCATAAATGGCTGCATTGGGTGAAAAGGTACAATTATATCCCACGCACTCATTAAAGAATTTTTGCGCCTCCTGTGGCCTCTTTACTCTGTATCTTTTGGTTGGCTTAACCGAATCCTGACGCCATACATAAGAAAAATCGGAAGAAAATAAATATTCGGTATAAAGCAGAGAATCATAGCTGTTATAAGAAACTTTCAATATATTTTCGTATGATTCGGTATCGGTAACCCGTATATCAGAGATTTCGGTTTTGCTTATCTTTATATTGTCCGCTTCCCCCAAAATAAAATCTATTGCGTTTTTGTCGGTAAACACCGCCGAACCTCTTGCGTTACTCACGGTTACAGTATGTGCGTTTGTTTCGATTGCCCCGCCGGATTCGATTGCCCCGAGCGGAACTCCCGCGGGATTTGTCATGAAAAATACTGCTACAATTATAACGGTTACTGCGCAAAGCACGGATACCCAGACAGCGGGTTTTTTGTATTTTTTTATATTAATTATGCGCTCCTTAAGACCAATCTCACCGAAAGCTACGGGGCTTATCAGCAATCTGTCTTTTGTGCTGCATCTCAACAAAGCTTTGGAATATTCCTTTAATTGACCTTCAGAATAATCTTTAATCGCTTTTTCATCACACGCCAATTCCGTATCACGGCAAAAGCAGACGTATGCAACCCATGCCAAAGGATTAAACCAGTGTATACAGAGAATTAAAAACCACAGCGGTCTGGTAAGATAATCAAGCCGTTTGATATGTGCTGATTCGTGCGCAACTACATATTCAATATCGGATTCACAAATATTAAATGGTAAATAAATCTTGGGTTTTAATGTTCCGAATACAAACGGTGAAGAAATACCGTCACAATAATAAAAATTGTCTTTGATTCTCACCGCTGAAAATATTCTTCTTTTCGTTTTGATAAACGATACAACGGTAAATATTATTAGTGCGCTCATAACAATCAGCCATATTACCGTTGCAAACGACAGAGCGATTTGTTTGAAGTTACTGGCAAAGGTAACTCCCTCGTAATAAATATCCCCCATATAGTCATTTACCGTTGTATCGACTGCGCTTATGCCGGAAGAAACTACAAATTTGTTGCTTTTAACCGTTTCCATACTAATTGTTTTTTCGCTCGGTATTAGGCTTAAAACGCTTTCAAAACTAAACGGAATCACAAGCCTCGATGCCGCTAAAATCCACAGAAAACATACCGCGGATTTTGGAATTCTTCTGAAAATCAGGCGAATCAAAATGATGATAAGTATAAGCCACGATGCTGAAATACTCATATTTATTAAGTTCAAAAAGATTTCAGAAAACAGCGATGCAAGGTCACTTGTTTTATCAATTACAAAATCAAGCACATCATACATTATTTATCCCCCTTAACTATCAATTATTTTTTTGATTTCGGCTATCTCCTCTTGCGTAAGTCGCTTGCTGTTTACAAAAGCGGCAATAAAAGACGGTAAGGAACCATCAAAACGCTTTTCAACAAGCTCATCAATTTCTGACCTCTGCGCTTCTTCCTTGGAGACAAGAGAAGATACAATCGTATTTTCATTTTTAATTACTCCTCTGTCGCAAAGACGCTTTATCACTGTGTATGTTGTTGTTTTCGACCAGCCGAGTTTTTCGGCGCAAAGCTTCGAAAGCTCGCCGCTTGCAATCGGCTCACATTCCCAGAGAATAAGGCAGAAACGGTATTCGCTTTCAAAAATCTTAGGTGTTGACATAATAATCCTCCGTTTGTTGTTCTAATGCATTAGTAAAACCCATTCTAACGCATTAGAATCGGTTTGTCAATACCTTGTTTTATCGGCAGCATAAACTTTTGGATGAATGTTGGAAATTACAAAAAACAGTTATTTTATCAACAAAAGTTGTAAATAATTAATTAGAAAAAATTTAGAAAAAGTATTCCATTTATGTCACAATTATGGTATAATATCTACCAAATTTGGCTAAGGTTTAATGGCCATAAATTTTTAAGGAGGCAAACAATTGAAACACTATCTTGAAGAAATCGGCAATGTATTTAAAAATGTCGAAAGCTCAGAAAACGGTTTGACTTCTTCTCAGGCAAGCGAACGTCTTGAAAAGTACGGTAAAAACAAGCTTGCTGAGGGTAAGAAGAAGACTATGCTCCAGAGAGTTATGGAGCAGCTGTCTGACCCCATGATTATCATTCTTATTGTTGCTGCTGTTATTTCCGCCGTAACAGAATGGTTTGAGGGTGGCAGCTTCCACTTTGTATTCCCCACCGATACCGTTATTATCCTTGTAGTTGTTGTTATCAACACTGTTCTCGGCGTTGTGCAGGAAAGCAAGGCAGAAGCTGCAATTGAAGCCTTGCAGGAAATGTCTGCAGCTACCTCAAAAGTTCTTCGCGACGGTAAACTTGTTTCCGTAAGAAGCGAAGATCTTGTAATCGGCGACGTTGTTATTCTTGAAGCAGGCGATGCCGTTCCCGCAGACTGCCGTATATTTGAAAGTGCAAGCATGAAGATTGAAGAAGCTGCACTTACCGGTGAATCAGTTCCTGTTGACAAAATCATCGCTATTCTTAATGGCGGCGATAAGGGCGAAGTTCCCCTTGGCGACAGAAAGAACATGGCTTACATGGGCTCAACCGTTGTTTACGGACGCGGTAAGGCTGTTGTAGTCGGCACTGCCATGGATACTGAAATGGGTAAGATTGCTGACGCTATCGCTCAGGCGGAAGAGGGTCAGACTCCCCTTCAGATCAAGCTTGCTCAGCTTTCAAAGATTCTTACCAAGTTAGTTCTCGGCATCTGTGTTGTTCTTTTCGCTTATCAGATGGTTGTTTCCTATATCCAGACTGGTGCTATGCCTGAGGTTGCAAAGATTCTTGACAGCTTCATGGTTGCTGTTTCCCTTGCTGTTGCAGCTATCCCTGAAGGTCTTGTTGCTGTTGTTACCATCGTTCTTTCAATCGGTGTTACCAACATGTCAAAGAAAAATGCAATTATCAGAAAGCTCACCGCTGTTGAAACGCTCGGCTGTGCTCAGGTTATCTGCTCTGACAAAACAGGCACTCTTACTCAGAACAAGATGACTGTTGTTGACCATTACGGCGACAATGAAGAGCTTATCGCTAAGGCTATGGCTCTTTGCTGCGACGCTTCAATTGATGATGCAGGCGAAGTTACAGGCGAGCCTACCGAGGCTGCTCTTGTTAACTATGCAAATGCACTTGGATTTAACAAGAACGATCTTGTTGCTTCCGCTCCCAGAATCGGTGAAGCTCCCTTTGATTCCGGCAGAAAGATGATGTCTACTGTTCATCAGACCGCTGACGGTATCGTTCAGTACACCAAGGGTGCTCCCGACGTTATCCTTAACCTTTGCAAGTCTGCTCTCATCAACGGCGAAATCGTTCCCTTTACCGATGAAATCAAGAACGAAATCCTTGCAAACAACAAGAGAATGGCTGACCAGGCCCTCAGAGTTCTTGCTATTTCTCTCAGAAAATATGATGCGGCACCTGCCGATTATGCTCCCGAAGCACTTGAAAACGACCTCGTTTTCGTTGGCCTTACAGGCATGATCGACCCCGCCCGTCCCGAAGTAAAAGCAGCTATTGAGGAATGCCGTTCCGCAGGCATTACCCCCATCATGATTACAGGTGATCATAAGGATACAGCAGTTGCTATTGCTACTCAGCTTAGCATTATCGACGATCCTTCACGCGCTATCACAGGCGCTCAGCTTGATGAAATCAGTGAAGCTGAATTTGCTCAAAGAGTTACCGAGTTCAGAGTATACGCACGTGTACAGCCCGAGCACAAAACAAGAATCGTTAACGCATGGCGTGCTAAGGGCATGATTACCGCTATGACCGGTGACGGTGTTAACGACGCTCCTTCAATCAAGAGTGCTGACATCGGCGTTGGCATGGGTATTACCGGTACAGACGTTACAAAGAACGTTGCCGACATGGTTCTTGCTGACGATAACTTCGCAACAATCGTTGCCGCTGTTTCAGAAGGCAGAAGAATTTATGACAACATCAGAAAGGCTATCCAGTTCCTTCTTGGCTCCAACCTTTCCGAGGTTCTTTCAATCTTCACCGCAACAATTCTTAATTTCACAATTCTCAAGCCCGTTCATCTTCTTTTCATCAACCTTGTTACTGACAGTATTCCTGCTCTTGCTCTTGGTCTTGAAAGACCCGAAAGAGACATCATGCAGCGCAAACCCAGAAACAGCAAGGAAGGCGTCTTCGCCGGCGGTATGGGATTTGACGTTTTCTATCAGGGCGCTCTTGTTACCATTCTTACTCTTGCTGCATTCTTCATCGGCGAATTCCTTGAAACCGGTCACTGGCAGTTTACAAACATCGCTGACTGCAAGGAAGGCATGACAATGGCATTCCTTACAATGTCCATGTGCGAAATCTTCCATTCATTTAATATGCGCTCTCAGAGAGGTTCTGTTCTCGGTATGGTATTCGGTCAGAAGTCACACAACATCGTTCTTTACGGTGCAATGGTTGCTTCACTCGCTCTTACAACCGCAATCATCGAGATCCCCGTACTTGCTGAAATGTTTGATTTCACTCACCTTGATCCTCTCGCTTACGGCATTTCCATCGGTCTTGCATTCCTTGTAATTCCGTTTGTTGAAATCGTTAAGGCTATTCAGAGAGCTGCATCAAAGAAAAAGTCATAATTAAATATAAAGAGAACACCGCAAGCGAAAACTGATGTGCACCCCAAAAGTTAGACACTTTTGGAGGTGCATATTTTTATGGCAAAGAAAGGAACAACACAACAAAAATATAGTGCAGAATTCAAAACAAGTGTTATAATGGATATGCGAGAACACCATTTGAGTTATCATGAAACAGTGAG
>JAFQKF010000017.1 GCA_017397105.1 Clostridia bacterium
ACTGAGCTACAAAGGCATATGAAATGGCTTGAATTTCTTCAAGCCATTTTGGCGATCCGGAACGGGCTCGAACCGTCGACCTCCAGCGTGACAGGCTGGCGTTCTAACCAACTGAACTACCGGACCGTTTGGTGGGAACAACAGGGCTCGAACCTGTGACCCCCTGCTTGTAAGGCAGGTGCTCTCCCAGCTGAGCTATGCTCCCAAACCGGTGTCGCTGCATCAGCGACGGGTATTACTTTACTACATTCCGATTCAAATGTCAATACTTTTTTTCAAATTTTTTTAATTTTTTTTAATTATTTTTTGCAAGGGCTAAAATCTGCTCAGAAGTGAACTCATACTTCTTGTCACAGAAATGGCATGTTACCTGAGTTGTGGCATCCTGAGCCATCTCCTCAAGCTCCTCACGTCCCGTGCTGATAAGAGCCTTCTCCACCCTCTCTCTTGAGCAGTTGCAGAGATAAACGGGCTCTTCCTCATCAAGCACCTCAAGTTCAAAGCCTTTAAGCACGTGGCGGCAGATTTCCTCGGGAGTCATGCCCCTTTCAAGCATTGCGGTTACGCTTTCGATATTCTGAATACATTCTTCTACCTTATCTATCGTATCATCCATAGCGGTAGGAAGAAGCTGAATGATAAATCCGCCTGCTCTTTTAATTGTTAAATCGGTATCAACAAGCACGCCGAGTGCGCAGACAGTAGGAGTCTGCTCACTGATTGCGTAATAACTCGTTATATCCTCGGCAATTTCGCCCGAAACAATCGGCACCTGGCCGATATAAGGCTCCTTGAGACCCAGATCCTTCATAACGGTAAGTGTTCCCTCTTTGCCTACTGCGCCCGCAACGTCAAGCTTTCCTTTTTCATTAAGAGGAAGTTCAACGGTAGGGTCGGAAATATAACCTCTTACGTTGCCGTAACTGTCAGAAGCGGCAATAACAGAGCCCGCAGGGCCTGAGCCGTTGAGTCTTACGGTTACGGAATTATCTTTACCTTTAAGCACAATGCCCATAAAGCAGGCAGCAGTCAGAAGTCTGCCGAGTGCCGCCGAGGTTACCGCCGTTGTTTTATGAATCTGCTCCGCTCTGGCTACGATATCGGTAGTATCCGCCGCCATAACGGTGAGAGTTCCGTCCTCAGATATCATTCTTACAAGCTTTCCCATAGTTTTCTCCTTATTATTACTTCTTGCAGGCCACAAAAACCGCCCTTTGCGTATCCTCTTTGACAGGGTCAAGAGTTAAATCGTCATAGATTCCCTTAACTACAAAGCCTGCTTCTTCAAGCCAATTCTCTATATCGGATAATTCATACGCCTGCTCACAGAACTGCTCCTGCGAACGAATCCATGCATCATCCTCATCCTGAATAAAGAAATCAAGCGTAATACCTACGCTGTTATCGTCAGGGTCGTACTCATTCTGCCATGCGCAGAATAAATCGCCGCAATCATAAATATAGGCATTATCTGCAAGCACCTCACGGTGCTTATAAATTGTATTCATATCAAAAACAAACACTCCGCCGCTGTTCATAAAAAGCGAAACCTTTTCAAACGTTTGGCGAAGCTCACGCTCACCGTCAAGGTGATTAAGACTGTCAAGCACGCTGATTGCGCAGTCAACCGTACCGTAAAGGTCAATATCCTGCATTTCCTGGCAAAGGAAAAGTATACTCTTGCCGCACTCAAACGCCTTCTCCTGCGCCTGAGAGAGCATACCCGTGCTTGAATCAACACCTATAACGTCAAAGCCCTTCTGTGCCATAAGAACACTCATTGTACCCGTGCCGCAGGCTAAATCGAGCAATATTCCGCCATTACAGCCACACATAGAAAGAAGCCTGCAAAAATAATCTGCACGCTTCTCGTATTGGGCATTTTCGGTGAGTTCATCGTAAAACTCTGAAAAAATATCGTATGCCATTATTCTGCTTCGTTTTTCTTCTTTTCTTCCACTCTTTCAAAGATGGCTTCATATCCGTTGCAGCCATACTGAAGAGAGCGGTTTACACGGCTGATGGTAGCAGTGCTTGCGCCGGTTTTGGCAACGATTTCGCTGTAAACTCTTTTGTCACGCAGCATCTTGGCAACAACGATTCTCTGAGAAATACTTTTGATTTCGGTAACGGTGCAAAGATCCTCAAAGAAATCATAGCATTCTTCAATAGTGCGAAGCTGAAGGATAGCTTCAAACAAAAAATCGTTATTTTCGCTCTTAATTTTGGAATTCATTGTTATCCTCCTTAGGTTTCGTACTTTAATATTTTATCACTCAAAAGTCAGAAAGTAAAGGGGTAATTCAAAAAAGTTTTAATCCTATAATATTAAGCACTATTATCTGCACAGTGAACCATATAAACACAATTCCGAAAATACGCAGTGCACTCTCCCCTTTTGCCTTGCGTTCTTTCATCACCGCTAAGGATTCGGGGCGGAAGAAATGCACCAAATCAAGAGCAAGATAAGGCACCGTGCACACAAACCACGTTGCAAAGATACTGTAACCGCCAAGCAGAATATCTCCCACGAACACTGCAACAGAGCAAAGAGTAAGCACCGCCTGCCAGATTCTAACCGTTTTAAAATTCACAAATCTGTCATAAGCACACTTGAGCGCCATTGCAAAGAAGAGCATAAAGAAAGACATAATCCTTGCCGAAAATGCACTGCCGAGCATCACAAGCGCCAGAGGGATATTGCAATAAAGCGGTCTTTCGAGCAAATCGTAGATAAACGTATTAACTTTCTGTTTTTTATAATACTTATAATATTGCCATATATTCATTGCGAGCAGCATCACCATACACGCCGTTACGGCAACGCTGCCAATAATATCGGATTCACCGAAAGCGCTCCACACACCGCCGTTGCGCTCAATAACAGCCGTTCTTTCCTCTACCATACCGAAACAAATCCACCAGCACAGAGAAATTCCGAGACCGCCGAATGCGCCGAGGGTGAACTCCATAGTTTTCCAGCCCTCAATGAGCTTTTTCTTTGAAAGTATTCCGAAAAACCATTTTGAATTTTTCATCGGATATGCACTCAGCACGTAAAATCTCATTGCAACAATCCAGCCTATTGCTCCGCTTATCGCTCCTGCCGCAGCCATAATCAGAGTAAGCCAGTCCCCACGCACGGCGGCAAGCACGGCAATCTCAAGCAGAACAAATACATTCCTGCCCCACTCCTCACGTCTTGTAAGTGAAAAGAAAATCTTAGGAAATTTCTTCGCCTGCTTATCGTAAGGAGTATTGAAAATACGGTAACCGATTTCCTGCAATAAAGGCATAGCAACAAAAAGTGCAACTATATCATACCATTTATAGATTTCACCCGTCATTGCGCCAAAAGTCATTCCTACAAAACCTGCCGCAACGGAAAACCAGAGCGCACCCTTAAGCGCAAGACCGCCGTATCCTTTAACGGGATTATACGTTTCCCTCTCACGGTGAAGGGTCATTCCTATGGTTTCGCCGTAAGTTTCGGTGCCGCCGAAGGTCATAGCCATAAGCCCCGCCGCTGTAAGAAACCAATAATTCTCCCTTACAACCTCAGAACCGCTGAACCACGCAAGCATAATACCAAGCATGGCACCGGGCACCATTGCACCCTTCTCTCCGCCTACCAGCAAACCTCTCATACCCCAGCCGTAGCTGAGAGCAAAGGTTGTAACAAGAACAAAAACAATACCCGTTGCAAAATCCATAAATTCCGCTCCTTTTACAAAACATAATGCGGCACCGTCATAAAGACCGGTGCCGCAGTTATTATATCAGCCGCCGTAGGAATAGCCGAGTTCAAATGCATTGAGATTGAGTTCCATAAACTTTGCAGGAACGCACTCTTTTACTGCCTCAAGCCATACTTCCTTGGGAATATCGGTAAATTTTGCCATTGCGCCTATAAGAACAACGTTTACAGCCTTTGCAGAGCCTGCCTGCTGAGCAAGAGGAAGCGCATCTATCTCAAGCACGTCAGCTCCTGCTGCTCTTACGGAATCTATTACACCCTCAGGATAAACACTGTCCCCTATAACAACTGACATGGGGTCAATCTGCTGAGTATTTACAACAACCTTACCGTCGGGCTTCATATATTCAAGCCATCTTGCAGCCTCAAGCTGTTCAAAAGCAAGAATGATATCAGCTTCTCCCTTTTCAATTACGGGAGAGGCTATATTTTCGCCGTATTTTACATATGTAACAACGGAGCCGCCACGCTGGCTCATACCGTGAACCTCAGAAAGCTTAACGTTGAAGCCGCTGCTGAGAAGCGCACTGCCGAGGATTCGGCTGGCAAGCAACGTACCCTGGCCGCCGACACCGACTATCATAACGGATTTATTCATCTTTCTCTCCCCTTTCTTAAACTATGGCATCAAACTTGCAAAGCTGACTGCATACGTTACAGCCAACGCACTGAGTTGCATCAATGCAAGCCTTGCCGTCTTTCATGCTGATTGCGGGGCAGCCGATTCTCATGCACATCTTGCAGGAGCGGCACTTTTCCGCATCAACCCAGAGAGGAGGATTATGCTTAACCGTTTTGAGCAAAGCGCAGGGACGGCGAGAAATAACAACAGCAGGGCCGTTGCAATCAAGCGCACTCTTCACTGCCTGACGGGTCTGCTCAATATCATAAGGGTCACAAACAAAAACGTTGTTTATGCCGACTGCTTCGCAAAGCTTTTCAAGGCTTACTGCAGCAGTGGGATCACCCTTGATTGTGTATCCGGTGGTGGGGTTGTGCTGATGGCCGGTCATACCGGTGATACTGTTATCAAGAATAATGCTTACGGAGTTGCTCTGGTTGTAAGCAATATTTACAAGGCCTGTGATACCCGAATGAATAAAGGTGGAATCGCCGATAACTGCAACGCTCTTGTTTGCGGCATCGGGATTTGCCTTGTTTCTGCCGTGAAGCGAGGAGATTGAAGCGCCCATGCAAAGCACGGTATCAATCATTCCGAGAGGCTTTGAGCCGCCGAGAGTATAGCAGCCGATATCGCCTGTTACGGTTGCAACACCGCTTGTTTTAAGCGCATAGAAAAGTCCTCTGTGTGGGCAGCCTGCGCAAAGCACGGGAGGTCTTGCAGGAACGTCAACATCCGCCTTGATGCAGGGCTTCTCTTCGCCGAGAATAACCTTTGCGATAAGGCTCTGTGAATATTCGCCGAGAAGGCTGAACTCAGCCTTACCCTTAACCTGAATGCCGTTTTTGAGGCAATGAGTTTCAATAAAATCGTCAAGCTCTTCGAGAACGTATACTGTTTCACATTCAGCCGCAAAACTCCTGATAAGCTCAACAGGAAGAGGATATACGCAGCCGAGTTTGAGGTAAGAGGCTTTATCGCCGAGAGCTTCCTTAGCGTAATCGTAGCAGATACCGGCGGAAATAACGCCGATTTTCTTACTGTTGTATTCAACACTGTTAAGTCCGATTTCAACAGCTTCCTTTTCAGCAAAAGCGGTCTGCTCAACTATTCTGTTTTCAACAACAACGTGCTTGCCCTTTGCGTTTGCAGGAGCCATAACGTACTTCTGAGGATTCTTTGTATACTCTTTAAGACCGTTATCAACTCTGTCTGCAAGAGGAGCAACACTTCTTGAATGAGCAACTCTTGTAGTTTCTCTGATAATAACGGGAGTATCAAATCTCTCAGAAAGCTCGAATGCAAGCTTTGTATATTTAAGACATTCCTCTGAATCTGCAGGCTCAAGCATCATAATCTTGGATGCCATTGCATAATGCCTTGAATCCTGCTCATTCTGCGACGAATGCATACCGGGGTCATCAGCAACAAGAATTACAAGACCTGCGTTTACACCTGTATATGAAGCGGTAAAAAGAGGGTCTGCCGCAACGTTAAGACCAACGTGCTTCATTGCACAGAATGCTCTTGCGCCTGCTACGCTTGCACCGTATGCAACTTCCATTGCAACCTTTTCATTGGGAGCCCACTCGCTGTAAATTTCATCATACTTAGCGGCATATTCGGTAACTTCAGTGCTGGGGGTGCCGGGGTAGCTTGAAACAACCCTGCAGCCAGCTTCGTAAAGACCTCTTGCAACCGCTTCGTTTCCCAAAAGCAGTTTCTTCATAATTTCCTCCATATTTACAACCGTTGTTTTACGGGTTTATTAACTTATTAATAATAAAACATTTATAAGCTTTCTGTCAAGTAAATTCATTCATTTTCGGCGCAATACGACATTCAAATTCCTCTCCCGCGTCTTCTCGGCGCAGGGGTACAGCACTCGCTGTGCCTTACAAGCACGGTTTCATCACCGATTACTTCCACATCCTCCCAGCAGATGCGTATATCCTCTCTTCTTCCGAAAAGCCCGAAAAACTTAGGTCTACCGTAAACGATAAGCGCAGACACCCTGCCGCATGAAGCATCAACCTCTATATCACACACAGGTCCGATTCTGTTACCCGTTTCTCTGTTGATAACCTCTTTGCATCTTAACTCCGTCACACAACAATTCATAGCCGCCCTCCTGAAATTTTTAGTACATAATATGCAAAAGGGTTGGTTTTCTTTACATTGCATAAAAAGCGAACAGCCGCATTTCTGCGGCTGTTCGCTTTGTTTTTTCATCGGTTATCCGTAATAATCAATAAATAGTATTCTGGTTGCCGAGGGAAAGGAGACCTTCGAGAGTAATTGCAGCCTTAATGGTGCTCCAAGAAAACTTCTTTGAATCAGAGATCTGCTTGATGAGTTTCTTTTCGATCTGGTTGTACATTTCGTTAGTTGTGATCATAATTCTTTTTCCTTCTTTCATTCAAATTTTACTATGGCTAAATTATAGCATCTTTTACAGATTTGTCAAGTCATATTGCACAATAAAGTACATCTTTGGTTGTGCAATGTGCACAATAATTAGAGTTTTCCAACTTGTAGAAGGACTACATTTTTTATTTACTCCCAAAAATCTTTTTGTGCAAATTCACTATTGAGCCAAACCGTTTTTTGTAAAAAAGAACGAAATTTGAAAAATCTTTGTTGATTAGTTACAAATAGTTCAAACAAAATTTGTTGGTTTTGCCCTGAAAAAAGGCAAAAAAAGAATGACAAATATTCGGAGGTCAACAATTGCTCTCTCTTGCAGGAGATTACCTCGTCATATTCGTCATTCTGTTTTAAAAATGCTCCTAATACGCAAGTCGGAGCACTTTGGTGCCGATGGTCGGACTCGAACCGACACGGTGTTGCCACCGAGGGATTTTAAGTCCCTTGCGTCTGCCAATTTCGCCACATCGGCGCACCTTTTAAACGTATGTACCGACAAAAGGGGCTTTTTCCCTTATATCAGCGTTAATATTATATTGTAAATGTGCCCTTTTGTCAACACTAAATATTTTAATCAAGTACATAACAACCGTCCGAAGCGTTGTTTTTCAAGCAATTTGCTTTTAAATTTTTTGTTTTTCTCTTGCACAATCACATCAAAATGTATACAATAAACTGCATAAAAACATTAAATCAAGGAGGATTTACCGTGAAATTTTATCCAATGAGCGTTCTTACTCTTCTCGAAGAAAAAGATTATAAAGGACTTCTTGACCTTGTAATTGAAAAAATCCCGACAATTCTTGCCGCCGTTGCGATAGTTGTGTTCGGATTCTGGGTTTCCAACCTTATCGGAAAACTTGTTGTAAAAGGTCTGAGGGCAAAAGGCGTTGATCCCTCCATACACGGATTTGTAAAAACAATTCTTACCCTGCTGCTGAAGTTTGCGTTCATCCTTTCGGCAATGTCCACTCTCGGAGTAAACATAAACTCATTCATCGCCGCAATCGGCGCCGCAGGCGTTACGGCAGGCCTCGGTCTGCAGAACAGCGTAAGCCAGTTTGCAAGCGGAATTACCATTCTTATGAACAAGCCCTTCAAAAGCGGCGATTATATAGAACTTGAAAACGTAAACGGTAAGGTGCTTGAAATCAAGATGATGTATACCGTGCTTATTACCGTTGACAATAAAAGGGTAATCGTTCCGAATTCGCACATCACCTCAAGCAACCTTATCAACTACAACGCCGAAAACCGCAGAAGGCTCGACCTTATTTATTCCATATCTTACAACGAGGATTTCACTAAAGCCAAAAAGGTTATTTCAAAGGTTGTTGACAGCTGTGACCTTATCCTCAAGGATCCTGCTCCGATTATCGCCGTAAAAGAACACGCCGCAAGCTCAATCAATATCGTTTGCCTTGCCTGGTGCGACAGCAGCAACTACTGGGACGCATTCTACTATATGCAGGAGCAGGTGAAGCTCGCCTTCGACAGCGAAAAGATTTCAATACCCTTCAATCAGCTTGACATCCACGTAAACAATAATTAATTTTCTTTTTAGCTAAAGTCAACAAAGAAAAGCGCATAAATGCACTGTATTTTCTAAGCGCAAAATGTAGAAAAAGGCTTCACAAAAAGCTCAAAATATTGTAGAATAGAGTTGAGCAAAGGGTATCTTGCCCGAAAATTTTAAAAAACGGAGGATTTCTGCTATGCCTGAAAACAACGATTTCAACTCATTGCCTGTAGGTAAGCTCGGTCTTATTGTTCTCCCCGGCTGTGAAGAACTCGGAGAAAAGATTGACAAATATCTTGTTGATTGGAGAACAGCAAGAGAAAACGAGCATAAAGATAATATACTTTTCCACGGTTATCACAAGGATTCTTATCTTATTAATGCAAAATTCTTCCGTTTCGGTACAGGCGAAGGAAAGTGCGTTATTTCACAGAGCGTAAGAGGATATGATATCTATATTGTTTGTGACTGCTTCAACCACGGCGTAACCTATGAAATGTACGGCCACAAGGATATCCCCATGAGCCCCGACGATCATTATTCAAACCTCAAGCGTGCAATCAGCGCTATCGCAGGTAAAGCAAGAAGAATCACCGTTATTATGCCCATGCTTTATGAAGGCAGGCAGCATAAGAGAACCGGCAGAGAATCCCTTGACGCTGCCGATTTCCTCAAAGAGCTTTGCGAAGGCCTCGGCGTTGACAATATCATCACTTTTGATGCTCACGACGCAAGAGTTCAGAACGCAATTCCTCACCACGGCTTTGAAAACGTTCAGCCTGTTTATCAGATGATCAAGGCTCTTGTAAAAACCGTTGACGATCTCAAGATAAGCAAGGATAAGCTTATGATTATCTCCCCTGACGAAGGCGGTATGCACCGTTGTATCTATTATGCAACAGTTCTCGGCGTTGAACTCGGTATGTTCTACAAACGCCGCGACTATTCAAAAATCGTCAAGGGCAGAAATCCCATCATCGCTCACGAATTCCTCGGCACCAACGTTGAGGGAAAGGACGTTATCATTGTTGACGATATGATTTCTTCGGGTGACTCCATGATTGAAGTTGCCACCAAGCTTAAAGAACTCAAAGCAAACAGAATTTTCATCTGTACCGCTTTCGGTCTTTTCTGCAACGGCTTTGAAGAGTTTGACAAGGCTTACGCAAACGGAATGTTCAATAAGGTATTTACCACCAACCTTATTTACAGAATGCCCGAGCTTCTCGAAAGAGAATGGTACTGCGAGGTTGACCTTTCCAAGTACTGCGCTTATATTGTGGACAATCTTAACCACGACCTTTCCGTAAGCAAGCTGCTTGACCCCGTTGACAGAATCAACGCTCTTCTCCTCAAGCATGGCTTTGAAATCCCCAAGAAAAACTAACAGTATCAAGACTCCCGGGTTTTACCGCTCGGGAGTTTTTTATATTGCACATAATCAAATAATATGATATCATAATATTTAAGCTTGATTTTTTAAGGAGGGATAATATGAAAAAGTTCCTTGTGGTTGTTGATATGCAAAATGATTTTATTGACGGTGCCCTCGGCACTCCCGAAGCTCAGGATATTGTAAAAAACGCAGTGAATAAAATTGAAAGCAGCGACGCTGAAATTCTTGTAACGTACGACACGCATTTTGAAAACTATCTTGAAAGCGCAGAAGGCAAAAAGCTGCCCGTTCCCCACTGCATCAAAGGCACCGACGGTTGGGCTGTCAACAGCGAAATCGCCGCCGCTCTGAGCAAAAAGAATTATACGGCAGTTGAAAAAATCACGTTTGGCAGCATCGATTTACCCTCGATTGTAGCCGACATGGCTCAGGGCGAGGATTTTGAGGTTGAGCTCATCGGCCTTTGCACGGATATATGCGTTGTTTCAAATGCGTTGCTTCTCAAGGCTCATTTTCCCGAAAAGGAAATCTCCGTTGATCCCTCATGCTGTGCAGGTGTTACGCCCGAAACTCACCGTGCGGCGCTGGACACAATGAAAATGTGCCAGATTAATATCGTTTAAGAAAACTGACAATATATTTTTTGAAAGGAATTCGCCATGGAAAGAATTTTTACCAAAGACGAAATTTTTGTTGACTCTCAGGGCAGGCAGCGTATTTTCAACGGCGTGAATCTCTGTGATAAAGGTTACCCCAACAAGGAAGTTACCAAAAAAATCTATGAGCTCAACTTTGACGAAGAGCTTATTATCCGCCTGAAAAACTGCGGCTGCAATCTTTTGAGAATAGGCCTTACCTGGGACGGTGTTGAGCCCGAGCCCAACAAATATGACGAAGAATACCTTGACAGGGTTGAAAAAGTTACAAAGCTTTGCGAAAAACACGGCTTATATTATTTCCTTGATATGCATCAGGATTTATACGGCGGCGCGGTTGACACCCCTGCTGACGGCGCTCCCATGTGGGCCTGCGTTACCGACGGGTACAAATTCCAGCCTACCAAGCTCGTATGGGCCGAGGGCTACTTCTGGGGCAGAGCAATCCATCGCTGCTTTGACCACTTCTGGGCAAACGATATCTGCTGCGGCAAGCCTATTCAGGAATATTACATAAATATGTGGAAGCACGTTGCCGAGCGCTTCAAGGACAGCCCTGCACTTTTCGGCTTCGATATTATGAACGAGCCCTTCCCCGGCACTCCCGGCGGTAAGGTTTTCAGGCGTCTTATTGCAAGCGTTGTCAAAGCAGGTATGTTCGATAAAAGGGTTAACAGAATTCAGTTAATCAAGGATGCATTAAAAGCTGAAACACGCCATAAGGTGCTCGACCAGTTTGACGATGCGGAGTTTTTCCAGCAAATCGTATCCAACGGCGGTGCAGAGCTTATAAAGGAATTTGACACCAAATATTATTCTCCGTTTCTCAACAAAGCAGCCGCAGGAATCCGTGAGGTTACCGACAAGGGCATAATCATAATGGAAAACTGCTACTATTCCAACCTCAGCATCCCCTGCTCCACCCCTGCCGTAACCGTAAACGGCAAACGTGAGAGTCAGCTTTGCTTTGCCCCTCACGGATACGACCTTATGGTTGATACACCCGATTATAAATACGCCAGCAATTCAAGAACAGGCGCTATATTTGATGAACACAGAAGAACTCAAAAGCGCCTTGGCGTACCCGTTCTTGTAGGTGAATGGGGCGGAAGCGGCGGCAATGAAGGCACTGACTGGCTTAAGCACATAAATTTCCTGCTTGATAAGTTTGATTCCTACCACTGGGGTCAGACATATTGGGCATACACTGAGGATATGCTCGATTCCGTTATCATGCAGAGCCTTCTCAGAACAACTCCCGTTGCGGTAAGCGGAATCATTGAAAGCTACCGCACCGACAGAGCACAGGATTCCTTCACTCTCACCTATAATCAGGATAAGGAATTTGAGGTTCCTACAGAAATCTTCATTCACAAGCCCTTCAAAGAAATCATCACAGACGGAGAATACACCTTTGAATCTTTTGAGAATTCCGAAGCAGGTATTCTCAAGGTGAAAACCGGCGTGGGCAAGCATGAAATCACCGTCAGGTTTTAAGGAGTGCGTATGCAGGTAGATATTTACGATTTTGATAAAACCATGGTGCCGTTTGATACAGGCTCTCTCTTCTGGTTTTACTGTATGCTTCGTTACCCCTGGATAATACTTCTCTGGCCTTATCAGTTTATCGGCGGTCTGTTGCTTGTTTTGAAGATTTATAACCTTACAAAAGTAAAAAGAATCTTCTTTTCTTTTGTTCATTTTATACCGCTCGATAAAGCAAGAAAAAAATTCTGGGACAAGCACGAAAAGGACGTTTTTGAATGGGCAAGGAAAGAAAACCGCGAGCGTTTCACCGTTGTAATAAGCGCAAGCCCGGATTTTCTGCTTGAAGATATTGCAAAGCGTATAGGCATCGACTGCCTTATCTGCACAAAGCACAGCCCCAAAAACAGCGCCGTTATAGGCCTTAACTGCAAGGGTGAAGAAAAGGTACGCCGTTTCCGTGAGATTTATCCCGACGCTCAGGTTATAACGGTTTATTCGGACTCCCTCAAAAGCGACCGCCCGATTTTCTCCCTCGGTCAGAATTGCTTTCACATTGTAAACGGTGAACGAATCCCCTTCGTTTACTCCGAAAAATACGGTAAATAACCAAAAGCCTTGGACTCCGCTTAAGGAATCCAAGGCTTATTTTTATATGTGTTTTTTAATTTCGCTGTTTATCCTTTCACGCAAACCGAGCTGCCACGCATCGTTTCTGGGATAGTTTGAAAAATCGAGCGGGGTTTCAAGTCCGTCTTCAAGAACAGCAAGAGTTTTCTCCCTGCCTGCAAGGCTTTCGAGAAGCTTCAGCGCACGCAAATCCTGCAACGCATCATAAAAAACCTTAAGTCTTAATGAAGGCAATGCCGTTTTATCCGCTGACGGATAAACAACAAACGAATCTCCCGCAGGGAAAGAACCGCCGGCATCGGTGACCTCATAGGGGTTAATCTCCTTTTTTGAATGGCTGGAATTATAGAAATTATAGCCCCACTGCAGAAATCCCTTTACGTCGTACTTATAAAGCTGGCAGCCGATAACTCTGGTGCGCTGGGAAGGCATAGCCATGAATCTGTTGGAAACGTATTCTCTGCACTGACCGCAGCAATAATAAGTCCACAATTCGTCAACCCTGCCGTAAAAGTCCTCTATGTGATTTTCCGCAGGAATAGGCAGCTTAACGCAACCCGTTTTATAAAACTCAAACTTTGAAAGGGCATCAATCACGGGATAACCTTTAAAAATCTCATTGATAAGCTCCGCCCTCTTACGGTAAACAGGCAAATCGCCCATACCCGGCTCATCAGAAATATGGAAGAAGCAACGGTCTGCAACCCCCTCTTTTTCAAGGAAACGGGTAAGGGCTGCAGCAAACTGTCTCAAGAAATTTATATAATCACGGCTGTGCGTTCTTGTTTTCCAGCCGAAAATCTTTTTGAGTCTTCCCTTTCTGTCTGCCGCAACAATCTTGGGAGCGTGTTTGGCACCCCACTGGGTAAAAAGATGCGACATTTCAAAATACTCCACCGAGCATTCAAGGCATAAATCAATCCACTTTTTAAGATTTCTGAAATCAAAAAAATACTTGGCTCCGCGGCGTTTAACGCCAACAAGCTGAACAGTTCTGCGTTCGCCGCCCACCGCGGTATCAAGAGGCGGAGTGAAGAGCGGAGTAAGAATCATGTTCATACCGTGGTCAACAGCAGTTTTGATAAAGCTTCTGTTTACCTGCCAGAAATCCTCACTCATGGCTTCAATATCATAGTAATTAAGAAGTCCGTCACAGTGATACCAGTTTGTATAAATAAGCTCCTGCTTCGGCAAAGAGACGTTTATAATTTCAACACAAAGCTCTTTACTGCCAAGCACTTTACCGCTTGACACAAGTGAGATATCAAGCTTATAATCACCTGCATCAAGCTTGCCGTCAGGGTTAAGCTCTATCCAGATACTCTGCCACTTGCCTGCATCAATTTTAACCGTGCCGCATACGGGCTCAAGACAGTCCGGATACATTCCCGAATCTTTTCTCAGGAAATAATCATCCGCATCGTCAAAGCACGCAAGCCCTACGGGCACTTCACGCACTTTAAAGATGCTGAAAGAATCTCCAAAACCTTCAATTTTAACCTCTGTTTCTTTTTCATCTTCACTGAAAACGGCAATCTGAAAAGATGCCCTTTCGTTTTTCAAAACGGAAAAGCCCGTGACTTCGGAAGCTACGGGCTGTTCATCTGAAAAAACTTTAATCAGTGAGCTGAGGAGCATAATCTTCATGCTTTCACCTGCTTTTTCATTTCAATATCTTTTTTTACAGTTGCGTCAACGGCAGAAATAACAGCATCTGCGAAGCCTGCCTTATCGAGCGCAGCAACACCCTCAACGGTAGTTCCGCCGGGCGAACATACTCTGTCCACAAGCTCACGGGGATGCAATTCACTTTCGAGCACCGTCTTTGCGCTGCCGAGCACGGTCTGCGCCGCAATTTCAAGCGCCGCCTGCCTGGGGATTCCGTGCTTGACTGCTGAAAATGCCAGACTGTCGATAAAATCATAAACAAATGCGGGAGCCGAGCCTGCAACCGCCGTAAAAGCGGAAAACAGCCTCTCCTCAAGCGAAATAACCTTACCGAATGCTGAGCAGAATTTTTCAACAAATTCAACGTCCTGAGCCGTCACCGAAGCGCAGGCGCAGTAAGCGGTCATTGAAGAAGCGCTTGAGGCGTTGATGTTGGGCATAATGCGCACAGCCCTTGCACCCTCACCGAGTGCAGAGCTGACTGCTGCGAGCTCAAACCCTGCCGCAGTTGAAATAACAAGGGTTGAATTCATCCTTACCTTCGGAGCGATTTTTGCGAGCAAAGCGGTCATATCCTTAGGCTTTACGGCGCACAAAACCGCATCGCACTCTGCGGCGGTTTCACACTCGTCAGCAAGCACGTTGACACCGTACAAAGCCTTGAGCTGCTTGGTTTTTTCGCTGTTAATATCGTAAATATATACGTCCTCCGGTGCTGCGAGTTTTGACTCTATAACACCTTTAAGTATGGCACAGGCAAGGTTGCCTGTGCCGATAAAACCTATTTTTTTCATACCAAACAAAATCTTTCAAAAATCTGATTATTCAGCAGGGATTTCAGATGTGCAGTGGGGGCACTTAACTGCATCAACAGCAATTTCGCTCTTGCAGAAGGGGCAAGCCTTGGTGGTGGGCTCTTCGGGAGCTGCTTCTTCCTTCTTCTTTGTTTTGTCAGCAATTGTGTTGATGCCCTTAACAAGAAGGAATACAACGAATGCCATAATAATGAAATTAAGAACTGCGCTGATGAAGTTGCCATAATTAAGAGTTGCTGCGCCCGCTTCCTGAGCAGCGGCAAGAGTTGCATACTCGTTACCGTCAAGAGCGATGAACAAATCAGCAAAGTTGATGCCCTTTGTTGCAAGGCTGATTACGGGCATAACAACATCGTCAACAAGAGACTTTACGATTGCCTGGAAAGCGCCGCCTACAATAACGCCGACTGCAAGGTCAATAACGTTGCCTCTCATAATGAACTTCTTGAATTCGCCAAAGAAACCGTTTGCTTTTGACATTTTAAAAACATCCTTTCATATTTTATCAATTTAGTTTAGCATTGATTTTCTCACAGGTCAAGACCTTCAAGATTAAATTGCGGAATATAATCCTCACTTGCGGAATTTTTTTGCTGAAAAAACACATTCTCAAGCCCCAGATTAAGTGCCTTTTGCTTAACCATTGAGTATTCTCTTGAAGAAAGTCTTCTGTCAAGCGGAGGCATTTCTTTTGCTTTCGCATATGGAACATACTGACTCATAAGGCTTATCGCGGTATCTTCGGGCAGATTTTCGCTAATCCACTCAAGGATTTTAAAGCTCTGTGAAACATTACCGGGCAACACAAGATGCCTTATAAGCACACCTTTTTTTGCCATACCGTTTTCATCCGTTTCAAGAGCGCCCACCTGCCTGAACATCTCAAGCACAGCCTTTGAAGCATACTCAAAATAATCGGATGCACCTGCATATTTTTGCGACACTGCCGCATCAAAGAACTTTATATCCGGCAGATAAACGTCCACCAGACCCTCAAGCATTTGAAGGCTTTCAACCTTTTCGTAGCCTGAGCTGTTCCACACAACCGGCACGGGAGATTTGTATTTACTCAGCACGGCGGCAAGCTTTTCTGTATAATGGGTAGGTGTTACAAGATTTATATTATGTACCCCCTGCTCAACAAGAGAATCAAAAATCCTCATAAGCTTATCCTCGCTTACCTGAGCACCCGTAGAAGCACGGCTGACCTCGTAATTCTGGCAAAAAGCACACCTTAACGAGCATCCGCTGAAAAACACCGTGCCCGAGCCGTTAACTCCGCTTATGCACGGCTCCTCCCATTCGTGCTTTGCGGCACGGGCAAGCATAAACTCATCACCAACCGAGCAAAAGCCGATATTATTTCCCCTTTCCACCCCGCAATTTCTGGGGCAAACGCTGCATTTCATGGCAACCCTCCGTTTTACACAATTCCGAATTGTTCAACTCTTCAAACATTGTTCATTTGATTATATAACATTGTTTACTTTATATTCAACCTTTTTATTGCAAAATATATTAATATGTTATATAATATATAAAGAATTTTATGATGGGGTGATTTGATGCTTCTTACAATAGATATCGGTAACACCAACATTACAATCGGCGCTTTCAAGGAAGATGAGCTCATGTTTGTTGCACGTCTTTCAACAGACAGAAGCAAAACAGCCGACCAATATGCCGTTGATTTTTATAATATAATCAAACTCTATTCCGTTTTGCCCGAGGATTTTGAGGGCGCTGCAGTAAGCTGCGTTGTGCCGGAGGTTTCCCAGAGCATCTGCAACGCCGTGGCAAGAATCATCAAAAAAGCTCCCCTTGTGTTGGGCCCCGGAGTCAAAACGGGAGTAAACATCCTTATTGACGACCCTGCGCAGGTAGGTGCTGACCTTGTTGCGGCCGCAATCGCCGCCGCAAAGTGTTACCCCCTTCCCTGCCTTATAGTCGACCTCGGCACCGCAACCAAAATAAGCCTTGTTGATAAAAACGGAGCATTCAGAGGCTGCACCATTGCGCCCGGTATCAGGATTTCGCTTGAGGCTCTTTCCTCAACAGCATCCCAGCTGCCTGCAATAAGCCTCAACACTCCCCGCCGCGCAATCGGCACAAACACAATCGACGCCATGCAATCAGGCATTGTTTACGGCACGGCATCAATGATAGACGGTATGTGTGACCGCATAGAAAGCGAGCTTGACTCCCCTGTAGCAAGCATCATTGCAACAGGCGGTCTTTCAGCCGATATAATCAAAAACTGCAAGCGTGAAATGATTCACGATGCCAATCTTATTCTTAACGGTCTTAAGATTCTTTACGGCAAAAACAAATTCTGATAAGTAACGGCAGCCCGTTATAGGGTGGCGGCTGACGTTTTGCTTATATAAAAATGCGCTGTATCCCCGTGAGGGAACGGCAGCAAGGAGGAAAAAATATGTCAAAATCATCAGCAATGAAGAAAAACCTCAACATTGCACAGCTCGGAGTCCTGAGCGCACTCATCATCGTTATGACCTTTGTGCCCTACATCGGATACATCAGCTACGGAGCGCTGAGTATCACTCTTCTGCACATCCCCGTCATAATCGGCGCCTGCGTTCTCGGCGCAAAAGGCGGCGCAACCCTCGGCGCAGTATGGGGAATCACCTGCATCATCAAAGCAGTTATGGCACCCCCCTCTCCGCTTGAAGGCATCATTTTCAGGAATCCGCTTATAGCCCTTATCCCCAGAGTTCTCGCAGGTTTCCTTGCAGGTCTTGTTTTTGAGCTGCTTGCAAAGAAAATCAAAAGCAAGCACGTCGGCGCAATACTTTCCGCAATCACCACCTGCCTTTGCAACACAATACTCGTTATGGGCGGCATTTACCTCATTTACGGTGAAAGCCAGCTCGGTATTTCCCAGATAACTTTCGGCGGTCTTACAAACTACATTCTTGCGGCATTTACCGTAAATGCCGTTATTGAAGTTGCGGTAGGCATCATCATCGCCGTACCCGTAAGCCACGCACTCAGAAAAATAAAAATCAAAATCTGAAAACGGAGATTTTCCTATGCCAATTAAGATATCAAATGAATTACCTGCGCATAAAGCGCTTGAATCGGAGAATATATTTGTCATGACGGAAGACAGAGCAATGACTCAGGATATCCGTCCGCTTCGCATTCTTCTGCTCAACCTTATGCCCACCAAAATTGAAACAGAAACGCAGATTCTTCGCCTGCTCAGCAACTCCCCTTTGCAGGTGGACGTTGATTTGCTGCAGGTGAAAACCCATAAATCAAAAAACACCTCTCAGGAACATATGCTCAAGTTCTACAACATTTTTGACGATGTAAAGGATAACCGATACGACGGAATGATTGTAACGGGTGCGCCTGTTGAACAGATGCCCTTTGAAGAGGTTGACTATTGGGAAGAACTGTGTGAAATTCTTGATTGGAGCAAAAAGAACGTTTACTCGGTTTTCCACATCTGTTGGGGTGCTCAGGCAGCACTTTATCACCACTACGGAATACCCAAATACGGCCTTGACGAAAAGATATTCGGAGTTTTCCCTCATCGCTCGCTTGATAATCTTCATCCCCTTATGCGCGGACTTGACGATGAATTCTTTATCCCCCACTCACGTCATACGGAGATTCACCGCAGTGACATCGCCCTTGTAAAAGACCTTCAGATTATTTCATACTCCGACCTTTCGGGAATTCATCTTATTTCCGACATGGAGTGCAGAATGTTCTTTTCAACCGGCCATTTTGAATATGACCGTGACACTCTCGCAAAAGAATATTTCAGGGACGTAAACAAAGGCTTGCCCATAAAGGTACCCTACAATTATTTCCCTGACGACGACCCGTCAAAAACTCCCGTAATGAACTGGAGAAGCGCAGGAAATCTCATCTTTACCAATTGGCTCAACTATTTCGTTTATCAAAAAACACCCTACGACCTTGCAAATCTCTGATCACCAATAAAAACGGGCGGCATCCGCTGCCGCCCGTTTTTTCAGAAAAGATAAAATATAAGTGCAACTACAGCAATATGTAAAACAATCTCCAACGGAAGACCTATCATAAACTTTTTATGCTTGGTCTTGTGGCGGATAAGTTTCATCATAATAAACTCCGCCGCCGCACCGCCGAAAAGACCTACTGTCATGAGCGTTGCCTCCGGCACTCTCCATCTGCCTGCCTTGGCAGCCGCCTTATCGTAAACGGTAAGCACGACACTTATCACAGAAACCACGGCAAGATAAAGCCACAACAGTTTGAATAACATATTAAACAACCTCACTTTTAACATTATGAAAAGATTTGTTTCTCTTACAGTTATTTTATGCTTTTTACTGTGCTCTTGTCAACTCAAAGTTGACAACCGCGCCTCAACATCAGAAAACACAGGCCGCACCGTGAGCGAGAGCGCTGATTTTTCAACCGTTCAAAACGGCAACGCCTTTACCACTGAGGATACCACTGCGTTAACCGCTCAATCCGACGTTGATATTTCGCAAGAAAGCGCCGGTGAAGAATCCTCTTCATACAACAAATCCTCTTCTCAGGCGACGCTATCCGTTACACAAAAAACATCGGCAAAAGCTACGGAAAAGCCGACCGCCACCACAGAAAAGAAAACCGTAACCACCAAGAATCAGACTACTGCCGCAAAAACCACTTCTACCACAAAAAAACAAACCACTACTGCCGCCGTTTCTCAGGAAGAAATCAGGGGCGTATGGCTTTCATATCTTGAAATCCCAAGTGCGCAGGGTAAATCCGCGGCACAATACCGTAACGAGGCAAACAGCATTTTCTCTTCCCTTGCCGATTTCGGAATAAACACCGTTTTTCTTCACGCAAGAGCTTTTTCAGATGCTTTTTATCTGTCCGATATCTTTCCGACCTCAAAATACGTGGCAGGCACTCAGGGTGCAGCCATAGGCTTTGACCCCTTCAAGATAATGCTTGAAAGCGCAAAAAGCTACGGTCTGGAGGTGCATGCGTGGATTAATCCTTTCAGAGTTTCATCATCTGCGGACATTACAGCTCTCAGCAAAAACAACCCTGCCAGAAAGATTTATGAAGCAGGCAACGAGGAATCTCAGGTCTGCATTCTTTCAAACGGCATTTATTATAACCCCGCAAGCCTTAAAGCGCAGCAGCTTGTGCTTGACGGCATAAAAGAAATCCTCGCAAACTACGACGTGGCAGGAATTCACATTGACGATTATTTTTACCCGTCAACCGACAGCACCATAGATTCTGAGCAGTACAACGCCTACACCGCAGCAGGCGGAAAAAGCTCCCTTGCTCAATGGCGCATAAGCACGATTAACTCTTTTGTTCTTGCCGCATATTCGGCTGTCAAAAGCTACGGGCAAAACAAGATATTTTCAATCAGCCCTGCGGCGGATATTGAAAAAAACCGCAACCAGCTTTATGCGGACGTAAAGGTGTGGCTTGCAAATGAAGGCTATGCGGATTGGATAATCCCTCAGATTTATTACGGGTTTGAGAATTCGTCATTCCCGTTTGATGAAACTGCAGACGAATGGAATTCCCTCAAGCGTCACAAAAACGTAAAGCTTATCTGCGGGCTTGCCGCCTACAAATGCGGCACTCAGGATGCCTATGCAGGAAACGGAAAAAGCGAGTGGCTCAGCAATTCCGATATACTTTTAAGGCAGGTTATGTACATAAAAACGCACGGAAGCTACAGCGGCATTGTGCTTTTTTCCTGCAACAATATCATTAACCCCTCTAACCAAGTTCTGAATAAAGAAATTCAGGGTGTGAAAAATTTCTACAACGGAGACTGATATGAGTTCAAAGAACAAGAATTTAATTATTGCGTGCATCAGCGTTATACTTGTGTTTGCCGCCATAACGGCAGGCGTTTTCTTCATGAAAGACCGTTTCAAAGTAAAGGTTGACCCCAACGCCGCATCCACCGAAACTACTCAGGAGCAGATTATTGCAAAAAGCAAGGCTTTTGCTCCCCCCGAAATAAGAGCGGTAGTTTTCGATTCAGCCTGCGGTGCCCCGCTCACTGCTGAGCAGGAGATGCAAAGTGTTTCAAGCAGCGGATTCAACACCGTAATTTTTTCTCTTGACAATAATTCCGGGCTCACCCCTCTCGCTCAGAGCGCACGTTCAAGAGGTCTTTACAGCGGTGTTATTTCCGGCGCCGACGATGCTCAGGCTCTGTTGACCGAGAACAACTTTGATTTTATCATCCTTGCAAATCTTGACGAAGCCGCAACGGACTTTGAAAGCAAAACCGTTGCTCTCATTAATGAGCTTCGGAGAATTGACCCCGGTATAACAATCGGCATAAAGCCCTCGGTCACTTCTGAAATCAGCCCTGCATTAAACACTATCGCCTCCGCAGGACAAGCTGACTTCCTCTTCGTTGAACAAAAAGCCGAGGATGAAAACGGAAAGGAATTTGAAAAAGCAAGGCAGCTTTTCAGCGATGCAGCCCTCAACTTCTGGCTTTGCCACAGCCTTGACGGAATCAACTCCATGAGTGATTCAAAGGCCTCCGACGTGCTGGCGCTGTTTTCTCAGTCGCTTGAAACCCCCGGCTGCACGGCGATAGCCTTTGCTCCTTTTTCCCAGATACGCACTGCTGAAAGCTCCGTCGCTCTCACTGTTATAGATTTCATTTGCCAGGGTGTTGAATCAGCTTCAAATAAGGAGTTCAAGCTCAGCAATTACAGCAGTAACTCCATAACCGTAACTCAGTCCAGAATCACCTTCAAGGGTACCAGCAGCCCCGTTTATCCGCTCACCTGCAACGGTAAATCCCTTGAGCGTGCGGCATCCGGCGATTTTGCAAGTGAATTCAAGCTTGAAGCAGGCAAAAACACCTTCAGATTTGAACATAAGGATAAAACTTACGTATACGAAGTAACTTATAAAGTAAAGCTTCTTTCCTCCGTTTCCCCTACGGATTCAATAAGCGTGCCCGGCTCTACGGAGCTTGAAGTAACAGCTATCGGCAAAAGCGGCGCTACGCTTTACGCATCTTTCAACGGCGATAAAGTTAAAATGAGCGAGGGTGAAGCAGTCGCCGAGGATGAAGGCACCTCGCCTGACTCGGAATCGGATTTCGTTGCTTTCCACGCAAGCTTCACGTTGCCTGAGGGAACAACGCAAAAACAGAAGCTCGGCAGCATCAAAATCACCGCTTCTTACGGCTCACTCAGCGAATCCATGACGGGCGCATCGGTTACCGTAAATGCAGTTGAACCTGCCCCCATCATAATCCCCGAGACAACAACTACAACCACAACCGAGCAAACCTCTGAGCTTTCAACAAACGAAAACGAGCAGGACAGCACCTCGCTTTCCGAAAACAGCTCTGAACAGACTTCCGAAAGCACCTCAGAATCCACCGAAACCACTTCACAAAGCAGCAGTTCAAGCGAAAAATACTCCTATTCCAATAATTACGGACTCGGCACCGCTAAAATATGCGTTATCAACACAGATTACTGCGAGGTTTTCCCCGGTTCAACCACGAGTTCACTTTCCGTTCCCCTTTATACTCCGCAGCTTTCAGGCACTATCGGATACGTTACAGGCGAAATGGACTGCACAGATACCAAGGGAACCAAGGAGCATTATTACGTTCTTTCTTCGGGCATAAAGGTCTATGACGGTTTTTCAACCGTAAAAAGCGGCTACGTTATGCCCAATAACAAAATCACGGTTTCTCAGAGCAGTAAAAACGGCAATTCGCTTGAAATAGTTCTTGATATGAACTGGAAAGTCCCCGTAAACGCAGAGTTGAAGGGACAAAGCTATAAATCCGTTACTATCAACGGAACAAACCGCCCCTATGCGGTTTCATCAGTAAATGCACAGTCGCTTGACATCACCTTCAGCTACACCGATTCCGCTACGGGCAAAATCAACACGGGCGGCGCTATATCCTCCGCTTCGTGGGATACAAACCGTTCTGCCACCACCACAACCCTTTCACTCAAGCTTGCAGACTCGGGCAAATTCTACGGCTTCCACATGGAGTACGAGGGTGATAAGCTTGTAATAACCGTAAACGGCAAGCCCTCCTCCACTCTCAGCGGATATACAATTATGCTTGACCCCGGTCACGGCGGAAACGATTCGGGCGCAATATGCAGCGTTTCTTCAAACTATTCAATGAGATATGAAAGCTATATCAATCTCGGAATAGCCAAGAAGATTCAGTCTTTGCTTGAAAGCGAGGGCGCTACCGTAATAATGACCCGTACGTCGGATACTTACGTAAGCCCCGAGGCAAGAGTTGAAATGATAAGAAACCGCAATCCCGACTTATTCCTGTCAATCCATTGCGATTCCAGTTCATCCTCAACCCCGTACGGAACGTCTGCCTACTACTACAGGGCATATTCACAACCTCTGGCAAAGGCTGTTCACGAAAGCATAGTAGACGCTTATAAAGGCGATATCTATTCATCGTCAAAGAGCGGCATCAGCAGAGGCGCGAATTTCTATCCGTTCCAGGTAACAAGAGTTGAGGAATGCCCCGCAATACTCATTGAATACGGCTTTGTTTCCAACATTACAGAATGCGAGCTTCTCCAGAAGAGCTCCACCCAGAGTACCCTTGCCGAAGCTACCGTAAAAGGAATAAAGAACTATATAGCCGCTAACTGAGTCTGCTTTGCAAAAACATACTCAGCCAGTATGCAGGGAAGCACATTGCATACCATGCCAGCGAAAACGCAGGGCAAATCTGCCCGAGAAAATTATATTTCATTCCCGAGTAATCCCACACGTTCCAACCAAGCTTGCGGTTGACTATGCAGCCAACCGCAAGCTCAATCAACGTGACGGCGATGCATCCGACAAGACATCTGAGTGCAAGGCTCCCGATTTCAACACGGGTATTGAGGATGTAGAGAATCAGAAAAGCCGCTCCGCCCGTAACGGTCATCGTCCAGTGCGTATGCCCTCGGTATATTATTTCCACAAGGCTGTAAAGTACAGCCCCCAACCCTGCCACAACGGTATATTCCTTAATCAAAACAATCACCCGTCTTATGTTTAGCAGGGTGATTTTGATTATTCAAAGATATTTTGAACGGAGGCAAAATCAATGAACAGACCCAACATTGTTTTTTATTTTTCCGATCAGCAAAGGGCTGACACCGCAGGCTGCTACGGTCAGCATCTGCCCGTAACTCCGAATCTTGATGCTTTCGCTCAGGATGCAACGCTTTATGAAAACGCCTTCACCTGCCAGCCCGTATGCGGACCTGCAAGAGCGTGCCTGCAAAGCGGAGTTTATGCCACCCAGATTGGTTGCTATGAAAACAACATTGCCTTGCCTGCAGATACCAAAACAATTGCTCATTACCTCAACGAAGCAGGCTATGACACCGCCTATTTCGGCAAATGGCACCTTGCCTCAGACAAGGAACACAACCTCAAAACCAAGGCTACTCCCAAGGAAAGGCGAGGAGGATACAGATACTGGCGCGCCTCCGATGTGCTTGAATTCACCTCACACGGATATAACGGATACATATTTGACGAAAACTGCAACCGCCTTGACTTCAAGGGCTACCGTGCAGACAGAATCACCGACTATGCTCTGGAGTATCTTGACAACAGACCGCAGGACAAGCCCTTCTTCATGTTCCTTTCCCATATTGAGCCCCATCATCAGAACGACCGCTTGAGGTTTGAAGCACCGAAAGGACTCAAAAAGAAATTCAAGAATTATGATATCCCCGGCGATCTCAAGGGCACGGGAGGCGACTGGAGATTACAGATGCCCTCCTACCTCGCCTGTTGTAACTCTGTTGATTATAATTTCGGCAGACTCATTCAGGCACTTAAGGGAAAGGGAATTTATGACAATACGGTTATAATCTACACCTCCGACCACGGCTGCCACTTCAGAACAAGAAACATGGAATACAAACGCTCCTGCCACGATGCGAGCATCCGTGTGCCCCTTGTAATCGGCGGCGGTGCATTCAAAAACGGCGGAAGAAGTGACTCTATGGTTTCACTTATAGACCTGCCTGCTACCGTGCTTGACGTTGCGGGAGTTGACGTGCCTGAGCATTTTATGGGCACAAGCCTTGCAGGCAACAGTTCCTCTGACAGTGTTTACCTGCAGATTTCCGAAAGTCAGACGGGACGCGCAGTGCGCACAAAGCGTTGGAAATACAGCGTCACATCCAAAAATCAGAACGCTCCTTTTTCAGAAAGCTACACTGAGGATTTCCTTTATGACCTTGAAAAAGACCCTCATGAAAGAAACAACCTCATCACGTGTTCAGAATACACCGCAGTTGCAGACTCGATGCGCA
The DNA here is from genome assembly GCA_017397105.1 of Clostridia bacterium. Lineage (GTDB taxonomy): Bacteria > Bacillota > Clostridia > Oscillospirales > Acutalibacteraceae > CAG-177. Next base: position 25,307 of record JAFQKF010000017.1, read on the forward strand.
AATTGCTCATACAGTATATGAAAAAAGCAGGCGAACCCGATGCTGTTATCCGTAAAAAAGGCTGATTTTGCCATGTAAACTGCGGTTTACACAGAACTTGCCAACCTCTTTTTACACAGTTTTTTAAAAATGTACAGCGCAGTTGGTTGATATACGGCGTTTATTTCGTTATGCTTTTATCAGGAGGGATAAAATGAACCTTGCAGATAAAATACTGAAACTCAGAAAAGAACTCGGTTTATCGCAGGAGGCTTTTGCGGAAAAGCTCGGAGTATCCAGGCAGTCTGTTTCAAAATGGGAATCAAACGGCGCTCTGCCCGATATTGACAAAATAGTTACAATGAGCAAGCTTTTCGGAGTATCAACCGATTTCCTTTTAAATGACGGTGAATGCGACACCGAAGTTCAGCCCCCTGCAACCGTTGAAGAACAAGAGAATTTTTCTGAAAAGGAGAGCGATGTAAAAATGCCTGACGGTAAAAACAAAAAGCCTTTTAAAAAAATAATAGCCGCTGTGCTCGCCATGTGCATTCTTGCTGCGGCAATATGCATCCCTGCTTACTACGGCAGCATTATGGAAGCATGGTGGGAGCTTTGCGGCGGCAAGGTTAAGTATTCCTACGTGCTCGTTCACGGCCTCGGCGGATGGGGCGAGGGCGACGGAATCAACGGCGTTTCCCAGTATTGGGGCGCAACCGCCTGCAACTTAACCGAATACCTGACCGAGCAGGGCTACGAAGTGCACGCTCCGAGTGTCGGCCCCGTTTCCAGCGCATGGGACAGAGCCTGCGAGCTTTACGCTCAGCTCACGGGCACCACCGTTGACTACGGCGAAGCTCACTCAAAAGAACATAACCACGAGCGCTTCGGCAGAGAATACACAGAGCCTCTTGTTGAGGGCTGGGGCACAAGAATCAACGGCGGTCAGCTTATAAAAATCAACCTTGTCGGTCATTCATTCGGCGGCGCAACGGTAAGATTGCTTGCATCGCTGCTCGAATACGGAAGCGAAGCGGAAAGAGAGCTTTCAGGCGGCGAGGTTTCCCCTCTTTTCGAAGGCGGAAAAGGCAAATGGGTACATAGCATTACTACCCTTTGCGCTCCTCACAACGGCTCATCGCTCACCTGCGTTCTTGATTCCGTGGGCGGTCTTGTCGGTATTGAAGACACAACCGAGCTCCTTGCCACCGTTTGCTTTGCCGTTGCAGGAGTTGCAGACCCTGCTGACGGAGTTTACGATTTCAAGCTTGATCAGTTCGGAATCAGCGGCGTTGACCCCGAACAGGCGATTGAAGCAATAACCGCCTCAGGTAACGACCATGCCGCATACGACCTCTCCCCCGACGGAGCAGCAAAGCTTAACGAAACAATACAGACAGTGGACGATATTTACTATTTATCCTACGCTTACAGCACAACCAAGCAGGGAACGTTACTCAAAGGTCAGGTTCCCGATTCTTCAACCCTGCCCATTCTCTCTCCCTTTGCTCTTGCTATGGGCTCTTATACCGGAACAACAAAGGGCGGTATTGCTATTGACGAATCCTGGCAGGAAAATGACGGACTTGTAAGCGTTGTTTCGGCAAAATATCCGTTTGACGAAGCGTACGTGGATATGCCTGCCGTTTCAAATGAAATGGAAAAAGGCATATGGAACGTAGCCCCCACCACAAGGGGTGACCACGGCAACGTAATAGGTCTTAACTCGGATGAAGAAACCACGAAAAGCTTCTTTATAAATCTGTTTACAATGATTGACTCATTAAAAAGATAACAGTAAAGCCCTGCCTCACGGCAGGGCTTGATTATTTTATTAAAGTGAAACAACCTCTGCAGTCCATGAAAACTCAAAGCTTTCGCCCGCTTCAAGAGACTGAATACCAACCTTATTTGAAACCTCGCCGTAATCCTCGTGCGAATCGTTTACTCCGTACCAGGGTTCAATGCAAACATAGGGTGCGGCAGGCTTTGCCCAGATTCCGAGGTAAGGTGCTTTGCCGAAAACGAACTCCAGCTTTCTGCCGAGATTTTTACTCACGATGCTGAGCTTTTCGGATTCAATTCCCGAAAGAATAAGCGCATCATTATCAAAAAGCTCCTTTGTGATAACGATTTCTTTGGAATCATCAAGCACAGGGAATTTCTGCTCTATTATAAGATTTTCGGAATCTATGCGCTGAGTTTCAAGAGTCTCAGCCTTTTCAAACTCAATAACATCGCCGATTTCGCAATTAAAGCCTGGGTGCGCACCGATTGAAAAATACATCTTACCGTCCGTTTTATTGATTACGGTGTGAGTTGCCTTGAGCTTTCTGCCGCAAAGCTCATAAGCGATAAGAAGCTCAAATTCAAAAGGATACTGCTTAAGGGTATTTTCATCACTCTCAAGGGAGAAAACAACCTTTGAATCCTCTATGCTTTTCACTTTAAAAAGAAGCTTCCTTGCAAGGCCGTGCTTGGGGCAGGAATACTCTTTGCCGTTATAGATGAATTTATCATTCTTAAGCTGACCGATAAAAGGGAAAAGCACAGGCGCCTGACCGTACCATATATCAGGGTTGCCCTGCCAGAGGTATTCTTCGCCCTGCTTTGAGCAAAAGGAATGAAGCTGAGCACCCATATCGTCAACAGATGCGGTATAAAACTCGTTTTCTATTTTGTAATACATAAAAATTCTCCTTAGCTTTTATTGAAATCATTGTAGCACACAGCAAAAATAAAATCAATGTTTACGGTTGAAGTATGCCTTGTGCTGTGCTATAATTTATTGCAATAATTGATGAATAAGGGGTTATTATGAGTATTAAAGCAGTATTATTTGATATGGACGGCGTGCTTATTGATTCTGAAGCAATCATTCTTGAAGCCGCCATAATCGGTCTCAAGCAGTTTGGTGTAAACGCAGTGCCTGAGGATTTCACCCCCTTCGTAGGCGCAGGTGAAACAAAATACCTCGGCGGCCCTGCCGAAAAATACGGAGTCAGTTTTGTGCCCGAGATGAAAACGGTAGTTTATGCAATTTATGCAGACCTTCTCAAGGAGCATCCTGACGCTGTTTATGACGGCGTTTTCGATACGGTAAATTACGTTAAATCAAAATTCAAAGCAGCGGTATGCTCTGCAGCAGACCTTACAAAGGTTGAACACAATCTCAGAGCGATTGGTGTCACACCCGATTTCTTCAACGCTCTTGTAACAGGCAGCGACGTCACAAGGCAGAAGCCATTCCCCGACATTTTCCTCAAGGGTGCCGAATCACTCGGAGTTGAGGCGTCGGAATGCGTGGTTATTGAAGATTCACTCAACGGCATAAGAGCTGCTAAGGCGGCAGGTGCGGTAAGCGTTGCGGTGACAACCTCATTCAGCCGCGAGGTGCTTGAAAAAGAGGTTTCACCCGATTACATAATTGACGATATAAAAGAATTCCCCGCTCTGCTCGAAAAAATCGGATAAATACTTATCGGTCTGTCTGAAGGAATCAGGCAGACCGATTTATATTTTATTATACAATTTTTATATCCGCATAAACTGCGTAGTGATCGGAATAGAAATCACCGTCAACCATCTTGGCGACAACCTTGAAGTTTTCAACCTCGAAAGAGCTCTTTTTGACAAACACAAAATCTATAATGCTCTGAATTTCCTCAGGTATGAAGCCATGGAATGTAAAGGTGCTGTCACTGTTATCAGTAAGCATACGGGCATCACCAAGCTCGCCGTTTACCATTTCAACGTAGCAGTCACAACCCTGCTCATAGTTATAATCGCCCGTGCATACTACGGGAACACCGTCAAACTCAGCAACCTTTTTCTTTATAAGCTCTACGCCCTTCATTCTGGCAAGCTCGCTTACGTGGTCAAGATGGGTGTTGAGATGAATAAACTCTTCTTTTGTTTCCTTGTTGATAAGCTTAACCCAGGTGCAGACCCTGATGCAAGCGGTGTCCCAGCTTCTGCTGGGCACTTCGGGAGTTTCGGAAATCCAGAAGGTTTCATTCTCCAACGCTTCAAACTTATCCTTCTTGAAAAATACTGCTGAAAACTCTCCCTTATTTTTACCGTCATCCCTGCCTACGCCAACACTCTCGTATTCGGGGAGCAGTTCTCTAAGAGCGCACATCCAGTCATAATGTGCCTCCTGTACGCCAAACGAATCGGGATTGATTTCCTTTACGATTTTTGCCACTTTCTCTGCACGGTTTTCCCACCATCTTGATTCTTTACCTGCGCAAAGAAGATTGATTGACATTATTCTCATTTATATCATCCTTTCAGATTCATTTTCCGTCCTTAACAAAAAGCTCAGCCACTTCCGCTGCCTGCTTTTTATTCATACCCGGTTTGATGCCGGGGTTATACAGCACGGTAACTATTCCCCAATCAAGATTACTCGGCCATTCCGCCAAATCGGAGCTTTCTCTGAAAACGCTCTCCCAATACCTGTCCGAATCATTTGGCAGACCCATTGCCTGCAAAAACTCCTCGCATATTACGGAATCTCTTTTTCCTCGGTTTATCATACCCGAATCTATGCCGATAATTGCTTTTGACAGTGCAAAGGAGGTATCCCACACAAGCCCGCAATAGCCGTTATCCAGCAAACCGAAGCCGCTGATCGTTCTTGAAAGCTCAGCTGAGCCTGCAAACATCATGAATACATCCGCCTCTTCGGCATTGTCCGTTATATATATACCGGGAAATCCGCTGATTTTATTAAGAGTATTGCAAAGCGCTTCAACAAGCTCAACGTCACGGTTTATGTAATTACCCATAAGACAAACGCCTATTCGGTGAGTCCACTTCACTACCCTGCCGATATCGATTCCGCTCTCATTGCTCAGCGCCGTAAGAACAAAATAATCAATTATCTCCTGCTTTGAGTAGCCCGAAACACGCATACTTTTTGTTACGGGCTGAGTGGTGCGCTCGGTTGTGGTCTTTTGGATGAGCGTCTTTTCCGTCACCTCGGAAATTATCTGCGTCAGCTTTTCAATCAAGCCCATATCCTCAGCTGTAGTTTCGGGCTGAGTTGTTGTTTCGGGCTGGGTAGTAGTTTCAGGCTGAGTTGTTGTTTCCTGCTCAGTGACAGTTTCGGCAACCGTGGTGTGTGTAACAGGCATCGTGTTTTCCGTTGTGCTTTTAATCACAGCTGAGGATGACACTGCATTCAGCTTTATCTGCTCCTCAGTCTGTTTTCTGACTGAACAACCCGAAACCGTAGCCACCGCAAGAACAAAAGCAATTATGGCTGCTATTCTCTTATTCATAGCGCCTCCCTGATTCAGAATTCATCACTCGCTCCACGGGCAGAGAATCTGTCCGACACTTCAAGCATAAAGCTGTACATGGGCGAAAACGCCGCATAGCAGCCTTTGAGAATTTCAATTATCGTTTCATCCTCGAGATCCTTTAAATCAAGCGAGGCGAACGAAAAGTATACGGATTTGCAATTATAGTATTTTTCAAGACCTTCGGGGCAGCCCTCTTTGGGACGTTTATACACATCGCCGTCTATTACTGCGCCGACTCTTTCACAGAGCTCTGCAGCGGCTTTGAATTCTTCGGGCTTTTCCCTTATCAGCTCACGCCACACGGTAAGCAATGACGGAGTCTGATAAAACAGCCCCACTCCAAGCGAATAGTTCCTTGGTGTAAATTCAAACCACATACAGGGATAATGCTGCCACTGATGCTTATCACGCATAAACATTACCCATAGATTTTCACGGTAAAGGTGCTGATCCTTCGTATACCGTGTATCACGCCTTACACGGGACACCATCTTGGTAGGTACCGTATTCATAAAAGGGTCAAGCGCCGCAAGCTGCTCCGATAAAATTGCCGCAATCTGGCGCATCGGTGTTACTGCAAGATCTTTTATACGCTGCTTGTTTTCCTCATAAAAATCGCGGGAATCCCTGAATCTGTTTTCCGAAAGCAGCAGACGCGCCTCGGGTGTAATTCCGTCAAATTTCATCATATCAGTCCTTTTTTCACCATACGTTCAGCCGCAAGCATAACGCCCGCCTTTGCTGAGTGGTAGTTGAGTCCGCCCTGCATCCATACGGCAAAGGGCTCTCTCAGCGGAGCGTCGGCGGAAAGCTCAATGGATGCGCCCATTATGAACGCACCTGCCGCCATTATTACCTTACTGTCATAGCCGGGCATATCCGAGGGCTCGGGCACAACAAAGGAATCAACGGGAGCGCCGGACTGCATTCCTTCACAAAAAGCAATAAGCTTTTCGGGTGTTTCGAGGCAGAGCGCCTGAATTATATCAGCTCTGCATTCATCGCTCTTGGGAGTAACCGCAAAGCCGAAGCCCTCAAACAAGGCAGCGGTAAACACCGCAGTTTTAACAGCCTCACCTACAACGTGAGGAGCGCTGAAAATACCCATATACATATTTCTGTTTTCAGAAAGAGTTGCGCCAACCTCACTACCGAGGCCGGGAACTGTCATTCTGTAAGAGCAAAGCTCAATCAAGTCCTTATTACCTGCTATATATCCGCCCGTTCTGGCAATGCCTCCGCCGGGATTTTTAATGAGCGAGCCTGCAATGATATCGGCTCCTACCTGAGGGGGTTCGATCTTTTCAACAAACTCACCGTAGCAGTTATCAACCATTACGATGCAGTTGCAAACAGACTTGACCTCTTTGATGATTTTTGCAATCTCATTAACAGTGATGCTGGGACGCAGAGAATATCCCCTTGAACGCTGTATATAAACCATTCTGGGCTGAATTTTTGCCGCTGCTTCCCTGATTGCGTGGAGATTCGGTCTGCCGTTTTCATCAAGGTCAACCTGAGCGTATGTAATGCCGTAATCCGCAAGAGAGCCCTGACCCTTGCCCTTACCGCCTATACCGATAACACCGTGAATTGTATCATAAGGCAAACCGGTTACGCACAGCATTGTGTCACCCGGTCTTAAAACGCCGTAAAGCGCAACGCCGAGAGTATGAGTGCCGCAGGTAAAGGAATGACGCACGAGCGCATCCTCTGCGCCTAAAATTTCGGCATAGATACGGTCAAGCTTCTCTCTGCCCCTGTCGCCGTAGGCATAGCCCGTAGAGCCTGCAAAATCACTTTCACATACTCCGTTTGATATAAACGCAGAAAGCACCTTCTGCTGATTGTATTCGGTAATTTCATCCGTCTGTGCAAACATTGCAGAGCACTTCTTTTCAGCCTCAAGCGCCGCCTGCCTGATTTTTTCGCTGTAATTAATAAACATATCTTCCTGTTTTCTTTCTTAACTTAATCAAAATTTACTTCGGTCCATTTGCCGCAGGCAACAAAACCGATTTTTTTATAAAATCCCAAAAGACTGTCCTCCCTGCAAAAAAGGAAGACTCTTTTACCCTGTGCTTTCATTTCCCCTGCAAGTGAGGAAACCAACTCTGATGCAAGCCCTTTTCCTCTTTTTTCAGGATTGGTGGCAACCGCGCCGAGAAGCACGCTTTTTTCACCTATAAACAGCGCTGATGCGCAGGCATCAATACTGTTTGAAACTATTGCGGAGGTTTTTGCCGTCCCCTTATTGAGCCTTGCCGCAAAATCCGCAAGGAAGCTTCCGTAATCACCCATAGCAAAGCCGCACTGCAAAAGCAGAGAATGCATTTGCTTTAAATCAGGATTTTCGCAAAACGGATTGACGCATATATCACCCTTATACTCCACAATATGAGAACTTGCTGAGGGTGTGTAACCGAGTTTGGCGCACACCTCATAAGAGCACACAAGGGTTTTACAACCGACGGTTTCAACAAACACTTTAAGCTCTTCGTAATCCGCATCTTCATTGCAGCAAAGAGTCATCACGCCGTCAACTCTGCAAACGGCAGCATTTTCCGCCTGAGTCCAGAATTGGGCAAACGCACACTGAGAGCCGTAGGTTTTAAAAAGCGCCTGAATCCTTGCCGCATAAGCATCCTGCGGCAAAAACAAAAATGACGTAATGTTATCGGCAAGCTTAAGCATCGGCAAAATCCTCAGCAAGAGCTTTTAAAAGGCGCATACTTTCAACCGCATCGTTATAATTTATAACGCAACTCGGGGAATGAAGATAGCGGCACGGCACCGAAACAGTAAGAGTTTTTATGCCGCCTGCTGTTTTATGAATCGCTCCTGCATTGTTGCCGCCCGCAACAGCAGTTTTAACCTGAGCTTTGATATCTTTTTCTTTTGCAATTTCAAATGCTCTTTTGAAAAGCTGATGATTGTAAACAGTGGAATTATCCATAAAGGATACGGTTGCACCTTTGCCGAGAAGGCATACTTTTTTATCCTCGCTGACCGAGGGAAGGTCCGCCGCCGTGGTAGTCTCGGCAACAAGAGCATAGTCGGGCTTGATATTATAAGCTGCCGTGCCTGCGCCTCTGAGTCCTACCTCCTCCTGCACGCTGAAGGAAAACCAGAGGTCGTACTCATTTTCGCTCCTGATTATCTCAAGCAGAATTGCGCATCCTGCTCTGTCATCAAGTGCTTTTGCTTTAATGAAGCTCTCGCTCATTTCAACGTAATCACTGTCAAAGCAAACTTCATCACCGGGAGAAACGTACTTTTCCGCCTCTTCCCTGCTTGAAGCACCTATATCAATATAAAGCTCACCGTCCTCAGGGATTTCCCTTCGCTTGTCCGCACCGACAAGGTGAATGGGCACTATGCCTGTAACTCCGGGGATTTTTCCCTCGCCCACACGCACGTTTTTACCCACGATTACTTTATTGTTGATTCCGCCGACCTTGGCAAATTTAAGCAATCCGTTTTCACATATGCAGGTTACAATAAATCCGACCTCATCCATATGAGCATCAAGCATAACCTTATTTTTCGGAGTTTTTCTGCCCTTTTTGAACACAAGCAGATTACCGAGAGGGTCAACGGAGTATTCTGCTATTCCCTCAATCTGAGAAATGATATACTCCCTTACTCTGTCCTCTCTTCCGGATATTCCGTCAAGCGAGCAGAGAGCCTTTATTGTTTCACGCATTGCCCTCACTCCTTTCAAGAATATATGCCGCCATAAGCTGAGCTGTGGCTTCAATATCATCTATACATACAGTTTCAACGCAGGTGTGCATATTCCTTATGGGAATTGAAATCAAAGCGCACTTTATGCCGCCTGCGCAGGCCTGAATACTGTCAGAATTCGTAGAGGTAGAGCCGCCCATTACGTCACTTTGCCATTTGATATCCTTTTCTTTCGCAAGACTTACAAGCTTCTTGCTCATGGCATTATCAAGAGTTGCGGCAAAGCCAATCATTGCGCCGCCGCCGAGCTTTCCTGATTCTTCATCCTTGACTCCGGGGGCACTTGCAAAGCCTACGTCAACAGCTATCGCTTCATCTGCACCGCTTGCAAATCCCGCCGTTGTTGCGCCTGAGCCGCTCGTTTCTTCCTGTACGGAAAAGACAACCGTGAGTGCGCAGGTTTTCTTTGTTCTTTCCTCAAGAATTTCAAGGCAACGCAGAATTGCAGCAACACCCGCTCTGTCATCAACACAGGGGCTTACCGCTTTATTTTCAAGCAATTTTCTCTGTGCGCCGTTGATGGTTACGGTATCACCTGCTCTGATAATATTCTGCGCCTCTTCGCCGAGACCCGTATCAATGCATACTTCGCTTAAATCAGGAGCTTTCGACGCATCATCCCCCTTGGAAAGGTGAGGAGGAATGCTTGAGACAACACCGAAAACCTTACGGCTTCCCCATATTGTCACCTCGCCTGCACTGACCGTTCTCGCATCAACGCCGCCTCTTTTTACAGCCTTTACAAAGCCGTTTGAATCAACCGAGGTTACGGTAAGACCGATTCTGTCAATATGCGCATCAAGCAGAATGCACGGAGAATCTCCGCCAATCTTACCCACAACGTTGCCTAAAGCATCACGGCTGACCTCGGCAAAGCGAGAAAGATACTTTGCTGCTTTTTCCGCAGCATCATCCTCACAGCCCGATACTCCGCCTGATGAACACAAATCAAAAAGCAAGCTGTATAAATCGTATTTCATAATAATCCCTGCCAATCAGATAACTCTTATTCCGCCAACGGGTCTTATGCTCAGAACGTAGCAGGATTTTTCACCGAAAACGTTCTGCATAACCGACTTGAATTCGCCGAGTATGTTATTGGGAACAAACGCCTGAATAGTGCCTGCAAAGCCGCCGCCGTGAACTCTCCACGCACCCTTGCCCTTAAGAATCATATCACAAAGCGCAAGACCGAGGCTTACGGGCTGAGCAGCGGGATTTGAGCAGGTATAAACATTCTGATTATACATATAAGAAGAATTTCCGCTTTCGATAATGAGAGCCTTGAAAGCTTCAAAATCATTGTTGCGAAGTGCTGCGGCTTCCTTGAGAACACGGGCATTGTCAGCGTGAAAATGAAGAGCTCTGAGCACGGCTCTGTCACCGCAGGATTCCCTTATAGCAGGGATTGAAGTCACTACATCTTCAAGCTCGGTCTGTCTGAGAACGGACTTGCCGAGACATGCCGCCGCAGCTTCCATTTCTCCCCTTACTGCTGCATATTCGTCGGTAAGGTCGGAATGGCTGCCGCCGGTATTTATTATGCAAAGGCTGTGACCGCAGGATGCAAAATCAAACTCAACCTTTTCAATAACGGGAGCATCGGGGTTTTCAAAATCAATCTCAACAAAGCTTCCTACTGAGCAGGCAGTCTGATCCATAAGTCCGCAGGGTTTGCCGAAAAATTCATTCTCAGCCTTCTGAGCAATCTGGGCAATTTCAACCGCATCAACCTTACCGTCATTATAGAGATGGTTAAGCATTGTACCTACAAGCACCTCAAAAGCGGCAGAGGATGAAACGCCTGAGCCTGAAAGCACCTGGGATGCCGTTGCCGCGTTGAAGCCGCCTACGTTGTAGCCTCTGCGCTTAAACTCAGCGCAAACACCTCTTACAAGAGAAGCGGATCTGCCGATTTCATTCTCCTTGGGTTCAAGCTCGTTGAGGTCAACAACGTCCATTTTATAGCCTTCGGATTTAACTCTTACAATATTTTCGTCATTCTTTGCCGCAAGAGCAATTGCATCAAGGTTTACGCTTGCAGCAAGCACCCTGCCCTTATTATGGTCTGTATGATTGCCGCCGATTTCAGTTCTGCCGGGAGAACTGAAAAATCCTGCTTCCTCTGCCTCGCCGTAAAGCTGAACAAAGGATTCGGCAACTCTCTTGTATCTGAGCTTCTGCTCGTTCACGTTATCCTGCGAATAGAGCATTTTAAAGGTTTCATCATAAGTATTTCCCTCAAGAAGTTCAAGAGTCTGAGCAACGGTTTTAAAATTTTCAGCCATTTTTATTTTCATCCTTTCGATCGTTATTAACGTCTTTTTTGGTTTTATTGACTATTTTTTCAACCAGCAGAATTATGCCGTTGATTGAAAGCAAGGTAAGGCCCGTAGCAAAGCAAAGAAGCATAATGGGCACAAGGAAACCGGGTGACAGCGGGTCATAGGCATTACGGCCTACGAACGTAAAAGAAATAAGCCTCGGCATAAACCCGATGATTGAGAGAATTATAAAATTCCAGTATCCGAATTTCATTGAACCGTAAACAGAAGAAACGGTGTTGATTGAAAATCCGGGTATCAGCCGTATCATAACAAGCAGGCTCGGATTGCCTTTACCGTCGTGCTCAATAAGATTTTTCAGCCGTTCGGATTTACCTATTATCTTCCTCGCGGTGCCCGCTCCGAAACGGTATCCCCAATAATACTTAACACTCAGCATTATAATCATACCCAGAATATTTACGGGGATTGCAAGATACATCGGCAACACAAGACCCGTGAGAAAACACACTGAGGAAGTAAGGTAAATCGGAATAAAACATTTAACGAAAAACAAGAACAATACGGCTACTATAAAGAGCCACCGCTGAGGAATTGCGGCAATTTTCTGCTCAAGAAGAGCCAGCTCTGTCCTTGTAAAATCATACCAGTACCAAAGCTCCCTGTACCTGAGCGAATAAAGCAGAACAGCAACAGCTATTCCCGATGCCAGCAGCACAAGGCCCGATATTGTAATTATTCTGTTTTTACTGCCCTTGCGCAACAACAGCAAAACCTCACTTTTCGCATACTTATCTAAGTATATATTTTATAATAAATTATAGTATCGGTCAAGCAAAATAATAAATTATCTTGATATATCTGTTTTATTTTTTTATAATATATGGTAAGATTAATTATCTATTAAAACATTTCGGAGGAAACTATGAAAGCTGTTATTCTTGACGGATATACCACTAACCCCGGCGATTTATCGTGGGATTGGCTCGGCGCTCTTTGCGATTATGAAGTTTATGACCGCACGCCGAAAGAGCTCACGCTTGAGCGCTGCAAGGGATGTGAAATCGTTATAACCAACAAAACCCTGCTGCCCCGTGATATTCTCGAAAATCTTCCCGAATTAAAGTATATCGGCTTGCTCAGTACGGGCTATAACGTTGTTGACATCGATTACTGCGCAGATAAGAATATCCCCGTATGCAACATTCCTTCTTACAGCACGGGTGCCGTGGCTCAGCTTACCTTTGCATTCATACTTGAGCATTGCAGCAGAGTTGCCCTTCATTCTCAGGCGGTAATGAACGGCGAGTGGAGCGCCTGCAAGGATTTCTGCTTCCAGAAAGCTCCTCTTACAGAGCTTGAGGGCAAGACTCTCGGTATAATAGGTTACGGTAAAATCGGCAAAACAGTAGCAAGAATTGCAGAAGCTTTCGGCATGAACGTATGCGTTTACACCTCCCACCCCGCAGGAGAAGGTGTAAGCTTTGTTTCCCTTGACGAGCTTATCACGCAGAGCGATTTTATCACCGTACACACTCCGCTCACCCCTGCAACAGAAAATCTTGTAAACAGCGAATTTTTGTCAAAAATGAAAAAGACCGCGTTCCTTGTTAACACGTCAAGAGGACCCGTAATTGATGAAAAAGCGCTTGCCGATGCCCTCAATAACGGTCAGATTGCAGGCGCAGGGCTTGATGTTTTAAGAAGTGAGCCGCCCGAGGCAAACAATCCCCTTTTCAATTGCAAAAACTGCTACATCACACCCCACATTGCATGGGCAGGATTTGAAACAAGAGAAAGACTTATGTCCGTATTCAAATCCAACCTTGAGGCATTTCTTGCAGGAAAACCTCAGAACGTTGTGTGGAAGCGATGACTCTTATCTCAAAATGCTTTTTATTGACTATTTTATAAATATATTATATAATTAAATTTAATACCACGATCCCCCGTCAACCATTTTTTGAAAGGAGCGGTTTTATGAAAAAAGCTGCTTGTATTCTTCTTATACTTTCCGTTATTTTTTCCCTGTGTGCCTGCAACGCCGCAGATTCGGGAAAAACCGTAATCAACCCCGAAGAATTGAACGAGCAGGAGCTTGCAACGCTTACAGGCGCAGGCTTCAATGCCACAATGGCAGGCCTTGTAAAATCAAATCTTTTTTTTGTTGAGGAAGTTTTCATCTACGGTCACCTGCCCGTTTCCGATTCCGATGCGGTAAAAGACGGTTCAGGCAATTACGTTCCCGTTGATTCCTCAACAATAAAAACCATCGCTGATTTAACCGATGCAGTCAATGCCGTTTATGCCGAGGATGCCGCAAAGAAGCTGCTCAAGGGCAAGGATTATAAAGATATTGAAGGCAAACTTCATTATAACACCAAAGCAAACGTCAAAAAACGCAGCTTCACTTTTGACTGTTCAGAGCTTGAAATTTCAGTTTCTGAAAAAACCGACTCTTCCTGCAGCTTCACCGCTTACCTTAAAAAGGTAACCGACTCGGATGAAAAGGATTATAAAATCGATTGCTCAGCTGTTCTTGAAAACGGAAACTGGAAGCTTGAAAAAGTTTATTATTGAAAGGAGCCCGCACAATGACTACAATGAAATCCCGCTGGACTGACTCAATCAATACCGATTGTCCCTTAAGCGAATACCCCAGACCTCAGCTTGTCCGAAATGACTGGCTTTGCCTTAACGGTAAATACGATTACGCCGTAACCCCTCTGGATTCCGCCGCACCTTCGGAATACGAAGGTAAGATAACGGTTCCTTTTGCCATTGAATCCCTGCTTTCAGGAGTTGTAAGGCAGCTTTATCCCAACGAATTACTCTGGTACCGCAGAAAGTTCACCCTGCCTGAAAGCTTTGACGGCAAGGACGTTCTTCTTCATTTCGGCGCAGTTGACTGGCAGTGCGAAGTATTTGTCAACGACACAGCAGCAGGCAGCCACACAGGCGGATACTGCCCGTTCACCCTTGATATAACGTCACTTATAAAAGACGGCGAAAACGAACTCGTCGTTAAGGTATACGACCCTACCGACAAGGGCTGGCAGCAGAGAGGCAAGCAGGTGCTTGAATCCAAAGGATTCTGGTACACCTCCACCTCGGGCATCTGGCAGACCGTATGGCTTGAGCCGGTAAGCAAATGCAGAATCGAATCCGTAAAGCTCACTCCTTATATTGACAAAGGAGTTATATCCGTTAACGTAAAGTGCAACGGCAAGGGTAAGCTCAGCGCAAAGGTGCTTGACGGTGATACTGTTGTTTTTGACGGTGAAATCACCGAGATTACAGAAATCCCTGTACCCGATGCAAAGCTCTGGAGCCCCGAAAACCCGTTCTTATATGATTTAAAGCTTACTCTTGAAAGTGAAAGCGGCTGTGATGAGGTTTCAAGCTACTTTGCAATGCGCAAATTCTCAATCACAACCGATTCAAAGGGTCACCCCAGACTCGCCCTCAACAACAAACCCTATTTCCAGAGAGGTCTGCTTGACCAGGGCTACTGGCCTGACGGCGGTCTTACCGCCCCCTGCGATGAAGCTCTTATTTTTGACATCGAGGAAATGAAGCGCCTCGGCTTCAATATGCTCAGAAAGCACATCAAGGTTGAGCCTCACCGCTGGTATTACCATTGCGACCGCCTCGGCATGATTGTATGGCAGGATATGGTAAGCGGCGGCGAATATATAGGCAACTTCTACGCAGGCTTCCTCCCCAACCTCAACATCAACGTAAAGGATAACAAATACAAGGCATTCAGCCGTGAAAAGCCCGAATGGAGAGAGCAGTTCAAGGAAGAGCTGTTTGAAATGATTGATAACCTTTACAATTTCCCCTGCATCGGATGCTGGGTTCCCTTCAACGAAGGCTGGGGTCAGTTTGATGCAAAAGAAATAGGAGAAAAAGTAAAAGCATACGATCCCTCAAGAATCGTTGATCACGCCAGCGGCTGGCACGATCAGAAGGGTCCCGACCTCAAGAGTATGCACAGATATATTGTCCCCGTCACTCCCCCTACGGGCAGGAAAGGACGCACCTTCGTCCTCAGTGAATACGGCGGATACAGCAGAATCATCAAAAAGCACGTCTGGAATCTCGCAAAAAGCTTCGGCTATATAATGTTCACAAGCGAAAAATCACTTACGGCGGGCTACAAATTCCTGCACACCTCTCAGATTATACCGCTTATCAAGCACGGTCTGAGCGCTACCGTATACACTCAGGTGAGCGACGTTGAGTTTGAAGTAAACGGCATTTATACCTATGACCGTACCATCCTCAAAATTGATGAGAACGCAATCAAGGAAATCAACGAAAAAATGACCTATTGACCGAATAAAACGTGACGGAAGGAGCGTGAGTAAATTGGCAGAGAATAATACAAGATTCAGAATCCTTTGTGTTTTTGATATTTTAATGCAGAATTCTGACGAATACCACATTCTTTCAATTGATGAAATTGCGGTTTTGCTTGAAGGCTACGGCATAAAAGCCGACAGAAGAGCAATAACCTCCGATATTGAAATCATCAACCGCTTCAATAACCGTATCGTCAGCGTGAAGAAGCCAAAAAAGGGTTACTATTTTGCTTTCACAGACGGTTTTATCTCAGATTATTCTTTGTTTGTTGCGCTCTCGCTGTCCGATTATACGGATGAAGAAAACCTTCACGATTTCATTGAAAAAATAAGGCGAGGCGGAAGTCAGCACCGTAAAAGAATTCTTTTTGATACGGAAAAGCTTATTGACCCGCCTTCCACACCTAAACCCAACCTGCAGGCTCTCGTTATTATAAAGTTTGCCATAGACAGAAACTTCGCAGTCAGACTCACTCTTAAGGAACGCCCTCTGAGCCGTTATTCCGATGAATTCAGCAATATTGTAATTGACGTTTTCCCCAGAATGATTATTTCTTACAGAAAACGTCAGCATCTTCTGTTTTCAGTAAAGGATAAGGATTCTTCGCTTTATTATATCCCCGTTTCCCGTATCGAAGATGCAGAAGAGCTTGACGCTGTAAGAGTTTTCCCTGAGCCTGACCCCGCAGAAGCAAGGGGTTACTTTTCAGGTGATCCGCTTTTCTTTGAAACATGCAGCACCCTGTTGTCTTTCACCCTTCCCGAAAGTCTTATAGACCAGGCTTGCTTTGTTTTCGGCAGCTCGCTGAGCATAAGAAAATATGAAAACGAATACAGAGCAAGCATTGACGCTCAGCTTGATTATTCCCACATCGGTTGGCTCGTCTGCCACAGCAAAGATATAAAAATCATCAGCCCCGACGATTTGAAGGAAAAACTCTGCAAAGCTGCAGAAAATCTTTAAAAGTTTACATTTTAGTTTTTAAAATTTAACAACTACATCAGCGCTTAATCTTGCAATATTCACTAATATGGTTTATAATTGGCATTAACGTATCACAAAGGAGATATTTTTATGTTTAAGAAAATTCTGGCCCTCGTTCTCGCTTTCACTCTTGTTTTTTCACTGGCTGCCTGCACCGGCAACAAAGAAACGGGTAAGCCCAGCGAAAAAATCGTTCCCTCGGATAAAAAGGTTGCAATCCTCGTTGCTCCCGAAGCTCAGTACCCTGAGGACTATGCAGCTGCAATGTCCATTCAGGCTCAGTATCCCGACAACGTAATCGTAAAGGAATACTCTGACAGCCGCATCCTTCAGGCAGGCGACGGCCCCATCATCACTCTTTCCGAAGAGCTTGCAAAAGACGAAACCGTTGGCGCTATCGTTTACGCAAGAGCAACCGAGTTTACAAACTATGCAATCAGCAAGGCAAAAGCCGCTAACCCCGATATTGTCACTATTGCAATCGAGCCCGAAGATAAGCTCAGCGCAGTAGCTCATGCAGCAAACCTTGTTCTCACCTGCGACTGGGAAGCAGCTGCAAACGATGCAGTTAAGACCGCAGCTTCCATGGGCGCAAAATACTTTGTATTCTTCTCCTTCGAGCGTCACACACGCAACGAGCTTGTTGACTCACAGAGAAGCGCTTTCAAGGCTGCTTGCGAAGGAGCGGGAATTGAGTTTGTTTACACAAACTGTGTTGATCCCACTAACGCTGAAGGCATTTCAAAGGCTCAGCTTGTTATCAGAGAGCAGGTAGCTCAGCTTGAACTCAACAAAAAGATTATGGGCTCCGACGTTGTTCTTTTCTCAACCGACAGTGCTGTTCAGTCCACTCTTGTTGAGCTTGCAAAGGCAAAAGGTATGATTTATCTTTCAGGCAACTTCCCCAGCGTATACAGCGGTATTTCCGAAGTTTTCGACGTTGCTGCAGTTGAGAATTACTACGACACCGAAGCTTACATCAAGAATATCGGCACAGCTGTAAAGGCTGACGCAGAAAACAAAGCAAGATTCGCTTCCTACAATTTCAACCTTATGGCAACACTTGTTTTCGGCGCCGTTTATTCCGCATTTGATATCCTCAACGCAACAACCACTGCTGACAACCTTGCAGAAAAGGTTATTCTCAGACTCACCGATGCTGCTGACAGCAAATCATTCACCGCAAAGGCTTACAGCGATACTTTGACGAACGTTTTCTGCGCATACAACGCAGATGCTTTCACAGTAATCTGATTAACAAAAATATAAGAGAGGCTTTTTCAAGCCTCTCTTTTTTATTACCTATTCTTTACTTCAATTCATATTTTGCCGCAAATGCGGTGTAGGAATATTCAACGGGAGGCTCGGTACTGTCAGCAAAAAATTCATCCGTTGAACAGGTGGTACCGCTGAGAATAACACCGAGCTGATCGCTTACACACACTGAATACGCACAATCCTGACCGCTTCCCGATGCGCTTTGCAGATTAAGAACGGAGCCGTCATTTTTCACCTGCAAGAGGAAAGCATCCCGGTCGCCGAGATTGCCTATGGGTAAAAACGTTCTGTTGCCTGACTCGGTATATCCGCTGAGCACAAGTCCGCCGTCTACAGGCACTATATCCGTTATATAATCGTCATAAAATCCGCTGTATGAATAGATATCGTCAGGATTTCCGTTTGAATCGATTTCGATTACAGCCGCATCTACGCCGCCATGGTTGGTGCATTCAGAAAGCGTGCCGTCCGTAACACCCGAATCGTTCTTTGTTTTGTAATATCCTGCAACGTAGCATCCGCCCGTTCCGTTCGGTGCAACGTTTTCAAACCGATCATCACCGCTGCTTGATACCGGGCAGCCCCAAACAAACTCACCGTCGGTTGAATACTTACATACAAGAACGTCGTTACTGCCGCGGCCCAGCTGAGGATAATCCGCAAAGCTCAAATCCGAGCTGTTGGTAAGACACACCGCAAACAGATTTCCGCTTGAATCAATACACAAATCGGTAAATCTTGCGCCGGTTGTGCCGGTCATATAATCATTCCACAAAGCCCTGAAATCAGATGCATAAGCCATGAGCGTTGCACTCGGAGTCTGCGGCAGGAAACTGTAATTACCGTCATATGACGTTGAGTTTCCGCCCGTAACAAATCCGCCGTCAGGCAAGGCTACTATGCAGTCAAAGTAATCGTACCCCTTACCCTGAAGCACAAGCGTCCTTGCAACAGAGCCGCTTGAGGTGAATTTAAAGGCAATCGCATCAATTACGGAAACCTCGCCAAGCTCTGCCGAAGAATCAATCAGATTTGTTGCCTGCGTATAGCCGACCGCAACTATACAGCCGTCGCTGAGCTGAGCTACGTCCTCAAACGAAGTCATACCGTTGCCGCCTATACCTTTTGCCCATTGTACACTGCCGGAAGAATCAAACTTTACCACAAAAGCAAACGGATAAGTCCAGCCCGAGGCAGGAGTAATTTTAAGAGAGTTGACCGGCGAACTCATATTGCCGCATATAACAAAGCCGCCGTCCGCCGTGGCACAGGATGCCTTTATCACGTCGTTGCCCGCTCCGCCAAAGGAAATTGCCGTTGCTCCGTCAGAAAAAGCGATATCTCCGTCAAAAACAGTTGTGGGCACCGTGGTGGTATACTTGGTTAAATATTCAATATCATAGGTTCTGTTCTCAGTTTTCTTTTGAGTGGTGAGCTCAGGGAAGGTTACGTCAATTTCATCCTTAAGCCCGAGTTCAACAAAAATTGCCTGAAAGAAAAACACAATGCAAAAAGTAATAATCGCAGCAAAACGCCCTGAACCTCCCATAACCTTGCCCCCTTTCAATAAAACTTTTACCGATATAATTATAACATAAACCGTGTCAATTTCAATACGGCAAATGAAAAAAGCAAATTGCCGCATGTCGGCTGAGGAAAAAATTTACAAATCCACAACACATTCGCAAGAAAAAGCTCCGACAAACGGCAGATAATTTACCGTTTATCGGAGCTTATGTAATTACCAGTATGCTTTTACATCAACATTTTACTCAGGCGTTAAATTTCGGGAATTTCAATTTCGATTTCGCGGCCGAGCTTTGCAGAACGGGCAATACCGTCGATAATAGCCTGATTGTAAAGGATTTCGCTGCAGGGAACGGGAGCCTCGCCGCCGTCCTTGACTGCATCGATGAAGGAGCGGATCTTGATATCGAAGCAATCAGCGTGATTCTTCTTTTCTTCAATGATGGTTTCAACCTGATTGCCTGCAATCTCATGATAGATAACAAGAGGACCGCCGATACTGCCGTTCCAGCATTCGGTTGAAGGAACTCTTACAGAGCCCTTTGTGCCCATGATGATAGTATCACCGGGAGTGTCAAGATTCATGGCCCATGCAATTCTGAAGTCAAGAATAATATCACCCTCAAGGCGGATGAAGCCTGCCGCAAAGTCATCAACGCCGAAAACGTCATGATGCTCGTATGAAGGGTCCTTGCCGAAGAAATCGGACTTGTAGCCCGTTACGGTAAGGGGCTTGGGATAGCCGATTGAATTAAGAACCATATCAAGTGAGTAGCAGCCGATATCGCCGAGAGCGCCGATGCCTGCGGTATCCTCCTGAATGAAGGAAGTGCCGTAAGGAGTGGGAATTCCCCTGCGGCGGCCGCCGCCGGTCTGAATATAATAAATCTTACCAAGCTCGCCTGACTGGCAGATTTTCTTAAGCATCTTCATGTTTTCATCAAAGCGGGGCTGGAAGCCGATTGAAAGAACAGCGTTGTTTCTCTTCTCAGCTCTGCAAATTTCCACAGCTTCTTCAAGAGTGACGCACATAGGCTTCTCAAGAAGAACGCTTACACCGTGGTCAAGAGCATAAATAGTACATTCCGCATGAGTTGCGTTATAGGTGCAAACGCTTACCGCGTCAACGTCTGCGCAGTCAATAAGTTCCTTGTGGCTGGGGTATAATTCAACGTTTTCCAGTCCGTTAGCTGCACAAAAAGCTTCTGCTTTGCCGGGAACAAGGTCAGCCGCAGCAACGATTTCAACATCGGGGCACTTTTTATAAGCATTAACATGAGCCTCAGCAATCCAGCCTGTGCCTATAATGCCTACTCTTACCTTTTTACCGGTATCAATAACTTTTTCTTCTGCTATTTCTTCCTTGAATCTGTCAAGTATGTTTGCCATGGCAATTACCTCACTATCTTTAATTTTAATAATGCTTTTACCAACCGAGAGTTTTAAGATATTCGCGGCTCATTTCAACGGACTGCAAACGGGTTTCGCCCTCTGAAGGCTCATCCTGCTCAACTACAACCCACTTTGAACCTGCTTCCTCACAAGCGGCAAGAATCTCTGCAAAATCCTGCATACCGTATCCTACGGGGCGGAATCTGAATGCATTGTTTTCCTCTTCAGCTTCTTCTTCCTCAATGCCGATAAGCTTGTAAAGGTTGCCGCCTTTACCCTCTTCCTTGATGAAATCCTTAAGATGAACAACAGGCGAACGGCCGGTGTACTTTCTTATGTAATCAGCGGGATTTTCGCCTGCAACGTTTACCCAGCAGGTGTCAATCTCAGTCTGAAGAAGGTCAGCAGAAACGGTATCGTAAAGAACGTCAAGCGCATACTTACTGTCAAGCTTAACAAACTCAAAATCGTGGTTATGGTAAAGAAGCTGAACTCCGAGCTCCTTTGCTGCCTTTGCAATTCTGGTGATACCCTCAACCGTTGCGGCAAAGCCGTCGGTGCCGGGACGGCACTCCTCGGTAAGATAGGGAACAACAACATATTTGCATCCGATTGTAACGTAATCGGCAATGACTTTTTCGGGATTCTCAAGCATATCGTAATAAGGAACGTGAGCGGAAATGGGAATAATTCCAATCTCCTCGCACAAAGCCTTTACGCTCTCAGGCTCTCTTCCGAAAAGGCCGGCGAATTCAACACCGTCGTAACCCAGTTCTTTCATTTTTCTTACGGTACCTTCAAAATCGGTCTCCATTTCATCCCTTACGGAATAAAGCTGCACCGCAACAGGTAATTTCATGAGTATTCACTCCTTGATTTGTGTTAAAATTTTCGGCTTTCGCCTATCAAAGATATAGTATCACAAGCAGGCAAGATATACAAGATATATTTTCAGATAAATTTAAAAACTTTAGTGAGAAGCAAGATATTCCTCGAGCAATCTTGCCGCACTCTCCACAAGCTCTGCGCACGGGCGCTTTTTATAATACTGCTGTGTCCGTGCCTCGGGAACACTTCCGTTTTTCCCCTGACCAAGCAATTCCTTGCAGATTACAGAGCCGTTTTCTCTTTCATAAGCAGCGGCAAGCTCCTGAATGCGGGCATAAAGCTCAGCTTTTTTTGCGTGGTCGCTCACTTCGTAATCACCGTACTTAAGCGATAAAACCATAACTATTCCGCTGAATGCACCGCAGACCTCCCTGAGTCTGCCCATGCCGCCGCCAAAGCCCGACGCCATTATAAACGCCTGCTTTTCGTCAATTGAAAATTCATCGCTGAAAGCGGCAAACACCGCCTGAGAGCAATTATATCCGCTCAAAAACAACTCTTTTGCTCTTTCACTTTTTCTCATAATGTTTAAAACCTCCTGAAATATAATTAAAAATGTATAAAATTTTAAATAAAGTATTCCATTATTCTCCGAGGTGTGATATAATCCGATATTGTAAACGGAATTAATTTTCCAAAAATTATAACGGAGGACATTGAAATGACTGTTATGAAAAAATCCCTCGCTGCTTTTATGGCTTTTCTTTTCGTGCTTTCCTGCATGAGCGTTTGCGCTTTTGCTGATGACACAACCGCCCTTAAAAGCATCACCATGGTAAGCAGAAGTGATTCTGCAATCGCTTTTGCAATTGACGGATTTGACACTGCAGCTGACACCGTCAAGGTAGTTTGCATCAAAGAAAGTGAAAAAGGCGCTGTTAACTGGGCTAACCAAGAAGCCGCCACAACAAATCCCGTTGTTTTCACCACTTCTTCTGTAAGCACTTCTTCGGAGTACATCATCTATGCCCGTAAGACCATGAGCGGTGACCCCACCAAATATTCTTACGCATCAAGCGCTGCTTTCAAGTTCTATCCCGATGCACCCGTAATCCTTGAGGCTACTGACAGCCAGATTAAGGTAAAGGCTGTTGACGGTTGCGAATACGCAATCAAGGATATGAACACCAACACTCTTTCCGCTTATCAGAATTCCCCCACATTCACAGCTCTTACTCCCGGCGGTAAATATCAGGTTTACGTCAGATTTGCTGCCAGCGCAACAAACACCAACATCGGCGCAAGCGCTGCCGTTGCAAGCGAAATAATTACCACCCGCCTTGCTTCCCCCGATAAGCCTGCAAAGCCCGTGCTTGTATCCTACACCATGGATACAATCGTTGTAAAAGAGGTTGAAGGCGTTGAATTCACAATCGACGGCAAAAACTGGCAGACCGACGGCACTTTTGAAGACCTCAAGAAGAACACTGCCTACACAATTATTGCAAGAGGCGTTTTCAATCCTGAAACTCAGCTTGAAGGTGAGCACAGCGCATCTCTTATCGTAAAGACCGCTTCCAGAAACGTTTACGAGGCAGAAATCGACGATTGCGAAATCGCTCTTTCCTCTTCCGAAATCAAGTTTGAAGATACATTCACAATCACCGCAACAGGCGATGCAAGCACCAGCACTGAAATCCTCAACGGTGACACACGTTACATCCCCGTAAGCTATGAAATTTTCTCTGCAAACGGCACTTCAGTTTACGAAGATGACTTCTATGTAAACAACAAGAAGAACACATCTCACACTCACGTTACCGAAACACTTGATGCAAGACTCAGCGTCGGTGAATATGAGCTTAAGGTTTACTTCTCAGTTGAGCAGTATTATGACGGTGAATGGCAGGAAATCAACACCGACGAAGCCGAGGTTGATTTTGAAATCTACAAGCCCTCAACCACCGACCAAATCCTCACTTATCTCAACGTTATCCTTAAGCTTATCATCAAAGGTTTCTCAACAATCTTCAACCTTGTTATGGGCTTCTTCTCATAAGAATTAATTTTACGGCTGCCCCTTTTGGGGCGGCCGTTATTTTTTTAAAATTCACAAATTCTGCTTACAATAAACTTTGAATCGCTGTACTTCTGAGCTCCGGATTCAAATATTCCCGTAACCTTTCCGCTACGCATATCAATGCCTTCAATCATAGGCGGCAGAGTAGATTCGCTTTCGATGCAGCTGCGGTCGAGGATTATCAAATCAACTTTCTGTCCGTAAACTTCGGTTGTTTTAACCTGAGCTTTCTTCACGTTGTAGTATCTGAGGTATGAATCGTTATTCCTGCCGTATGAAATCGCCGTGGCAAGAGTTTCACCGTCAAAAGCAATGCCCTGAACACTGTTCGGCATTGCAAACACAGCCTCAGCCTGAGGCTTCTCTGCCGAAAAAGCGGCATCAAGGTCGGACATATCAAACATCTCGCAGTAAGTATAGCTCCTCTCAAAAAGAGAAATGTAATTGAAATGCGCAGGGGCCGGCGTGTATGAAGCATCCGTTGTGTAGGTATAGAATTCACCTACAAGCAGTCTGTTGCCATAAGAGCAGGCATACGAGCAAGCGGTGAGATCAGTCCGGATTGAGCCGCTGAAAACAACCGTTGAATAATCGCCGCACTGAGCAATATCAGCAAGCTTTACCCTGTTGATGCAATCTCCTATTGTTACGACAAGCGAATCGCCGATATCGGCAATTCCTCCTGCGTGTGCCTTACTGTGCGTGCCGTCCTCATAACCGAGATAAACGGTTTTTATGCGCTCACCGTTTGAAGCATTCACAAGTGAAATAATTGAGGGCTCACCTGATGCGTAGGCGGTAACGGCATAAGCATCAAGGCTCTCTACGTAGCAGAAGCCCTGCGGCACGTAGCCCTTGTCAAGCTCAGGGATATCGGCAACACCGGTGAAATAACCGTAAACCGTTCTTCGGTCAAAGGATTTGAGAGTTCTTGTTACAAGTTCAATTATTCCGTCCGCAACAGTGAAAAAGCCGCTTAATCCTGCTGCATAATCACTCTGAGCCGCCATTGCGATCGGTGACAATGCTGATGAAATCACAGCAAAACTGATAAGCAAACATAAAATCTTTTTAATACTCATGGTATCATTCCTCCTGTACAAATTTTAATTTAAGTAATCCGCTTTGTCAACTTGTATATTTGATTTGTTTATGTTATATTAAATAGAATTAATTTTTCTTACAGGAGGTTTGCTTTGAAAATTCTGCTTCAACTTTTCATTACGTTTGCCAAAATCGGCGGACTCACCTTCGGCGGCGGACTTGCAATGCTCCCCATGCTCAAGCACGAGCTTGTAACGAAGCGTGACTGGGTAACAGAAGATGAGATTATGGACTACTACGCCATCGGTCAGTGCACTCCCGGCATAATCGCAGTAAACACCGCTACCTTTGTCGGCTACAAAAAGAAGGGCATAATCGGCGGAATCGTGGCTACTCTCGGTATGGTTACACCCTCAATAGTTATAATACTTGCCATCGCTTCCTTGCTGGAAGCGTTTATGGATAACGCCATTTTACAGCACGCTCTTTCAGGAATCAGAGCTGCAGCGTGCGCTCTCATTGTAAATACGGTTATCACCCTTGCAAAGAAAAGCTTTGCGGATGTGCTTTGCATAATCATTTTCGTTGCAGTGCTTGCACTTTCACTGGCTTTCTCTCTCCCCTCGGTTGCCGTAATTGCCGTTGCAGGACTCATCGGCGTGGTTACGGGTATTATAAGAGCAAGGAGGGCTAAAGCATGAATATTTTCCTTCTTCTCTTCCTCGAATTCTTCAAGGTTGGCTTATTCGCCATCGGCGGCGGACCGGCAACCATTCCGTTTTTAAGTGAGCTTGGCGAAAAATACGGCTGGTACACCCAGGAAAAGCTTACCACAATTATAGCCATAAGCGAAACCACACCCGGCCCCGTAGGAATAAATATGGCTACATACGTTGGTTATTCAACAGGTACTCAAGTCTACGGATTATGGGGCGGAATCGTCGGCGGTATACTCGCCACTCTTGCTCTCGTTGCGCCGAGTATAATAATTATCTGCATTATTTCAAAATTTCTTGCTTCCTTCAGGAATAACAAGATTGTTAACGATGCCTTTTACGGCATACGCCCTGCAGTAACAGCTCTTGTTGCCTGCGCAGTTATCAGCCTTATTAAAGAATCCATCTTCACAGGTGCTGACGGTGGCTTTGAATTCAATCTTTTCTCCACCCTGCTTTTTGCAGCAATATTCGTTTTGCTTCAGTTCAAAAAGCTCAAAAAACTCCACCCCGTTTTCTGGTTTGTAGGCGCAGCCGTGCTTGGTATCGTATTTAAACTGTAAAAAATGCACCGTGAATCTTTGATATGCACCCCAAAAGTTAGACACTTGATATGCGCCCCAAAAGTTAGACACTTGATATGCGCCCCAAAAGTTAGACACTTTTGGAGGTGCATATTTTTATGGCAAAGAAAGGAACAACACAACAAAAATATAGTGCAGAATTCAAAACAAGTGTTATAATGGATATGCGAGAACACCATTTGAGTTATCATGAAACAGTGAG